>NZ_JAUNTJ010000001.1 GCF_030538755.1 Paracoccus sp. (in: a-proteobacteria)
GAATCACGGACAGATGCCGCCCGTCTACCACTTAAGTTAGCGCGTATGGGGCAGACGCCCCTCCCGCATCTTTGGCGACGGCTCTCGGTCCCAACCCAAAGCCGCGCGCCAATCCACGCAGCACGGGCATCTTTGGTCCTTAAATATCCCCGCCGGAGGCACCCGCGCGTGCCGCAAACACCGTCCTCTCTGCCCCTCTCACCCGTCCAGTCGGGGGCGGTCATCCTCGATCTCATCCGGGCGCTCGGCCTTGCGTTGAAAGGCGGCGCGCCAGCCGGGGGCAAGGTGGTCCAGCGCGGCCAGCCGTGCAGCCTCGGCGCGGTCGGTGGCATGGCCAAGCCGCGCGCCGGTGACACGGCGGAGGGTGAACCCGTCATGCGGGCGGTCGATCAGGCGCAAAATATCGCCGGGGGCAACCTCGCCCGGCTCTAACACGCGGTAATACCAGCCGGTGCGCAGACTGGCCTGCACCCGCCGCGCCATGTCTGCGATGCCGGTATGGGCGGTCAGCTTCCAGCAGGGCTGGCGGCCCTGACTAATCTGCACCCGCGCGCGGCCCATGGCCAGAACGTCGCCGATGCACAGGTCATCTTCGGTCAGCCCGATGGTCGAGATATTCTCGCCAAAACCGCCCGCGACAAAGCGCGGGTTCGGCCCCAGTTCGGCCTGCCACAGCGGATAGTGATCGGCGGCATAGTGATGCACCGCCTTTTCCGGCCCGCCATGCATCCGCAGATCGGCCTGCTCATCCCCGGCAAACCCCGTCGGCCCCAGATGCAGCGGCCCCGCCACAGCCGCCTTGGCAATCCCCGAGGCAGGACGCCCCGCCCACATCACCCGCGCGCGGCCCGTAAAGATCGCGTCGATCCGGGCCGCACGCATGGCCAGACCGACAGACATCAGATCGACAGGCAGACGTATTTCAGTTCCAGATAATCGTCGATGCCGTGATGCGATCCTTCGCGGCCCAGACCGGATTGCTTGATACCGCCAAACGGAGCCACCTCGGTCGAGATGATGCCGGTGTTCACCCCGACGATGCCGTATTCCAGCGCCTCCTGCACGCGGGTGATGCGGCCCACGTCGCGGGCATAGAAATACGAGGCCAGACCAAAGATGGTGGCATTGGCCTTTTCGATGGCTTCTTCCTCGGTCTCGAACCGGAACAGCGGGGCCAGCGGACCAAAGGTTTCCTCGGTCGCGACCTTCATGGCGTCGGTGACGCCGGTGACGACCGTGGGATCAAAGAACAGCCCCTCGCGCCGCGATCCGCCGGTCAGCACCGCGCCGCCGCCGTCCAGCACATCCTGAATATGTTCCTCGACCTTGGCGACGGCATCCTGATTAATCAGAGGGCCGGTGGTGGTGCCCTCGGCCAGCCCGTCGCCGACCTTCAGCTTGTCCACCGCTTTGGCCAGCCGCTGCGCGAAATCGTCGTAAACCCCGGCCTGCACATAGATCCGGTTGGCGCAGACGCAGGTCTGCCCGTTGTTGCGGAACTTCGAGGCCATCGCCCCTTCGACGGCGGCATCCAGATCGGCATCGTCAAAGACGATGAAGGGCGCATTGCCGCCCAGTTCCATGCTGCATTTCAACACCTGATCGGCGGCCTGACGCAGCAGGATGCGCCCCACCTCGGTCGAGCCGGTAAAGGTCAGCTTGCGCACCAGCGGGTTTTCGCAGAACTCCTTGCCGATGTCGCTGCTGCGCGACGAGGTGACGACCGACAGGATGCCCGCAGGCAGACCGGCGCGCTCGCCCAGAACCGCCAGTGCCAAGGCCGACAGCGGCGTTTCCGCCGCAGGCCGCGCGACAAAGCCGCAGCCCACCGCCAGTGCCGGGCCGCATTTGCGGGTAATCATCGCATTGGGAAAGTTCCACGGCGTGATCGACCCGACCACCCCGATGGGCTGACGCAGCACGCTCAGCCGCTTGTCGGGCTGATGGCCGGGGATGGTTTCGCCGTAAACCCGCTTGGCTTCTTCGCCGAACCATTCGATGAAGGATGCGCCATAGGCGATCTCGCCCTTGGCCTCGGCCAGCGGCTTGCCCTGTTCGGCGGTCAGGATGGTGGCCAGATCGTCCTGATTGTCCATCATCAGATCGAACCATTTGCGCAATACCTGCGCGCGCTCCTTGGCTGTTTTCGCCTGCCAGCCCTTCATCGCCCGATGCGCGGCCTCGATGGCGCGGGCGGCATCCGCGCGCGACAGATCGGCGACCTCGGCGATCACATCGCCGCGCGCCGGGTTTCTGACGGGAAAGGTTGCGCCATCCGCCGCCGAAACCCACTCCCCCGCGACAAAAGCGCGCGTTTCCAGCAGCGACGGATCTTTCAAAAGCGATTTCAGGTCGGTGGTGTCTTGGGTCATGGCGGCTCCTTCCCGGATGTTGGCTCACATCATCACGCGGCCCGGCGGATGTCAAAGCCACAGGTTCCCGCCCATGCCGCAAATTTATTGTGATGGCAGGGGCGGAACGATCGACCGAGTTGCCGGGTTTGCTGCCCGATGGCCCGGACAGGGCCGAACAGAAAGGACAGCGTTATGCGTAAACTGTTTGTTGCTACCGCTTTCGCCGCCGCCATCGTTTCGGGCGCGGCCTTTGCCCAGACCACCGCCACGGCGGCCACCGACCTGAACCTGCGGTCCGGCCCCGGCAACTGGCACGAGGTGATCGGCGTCATCACCAGCGGAGATGAGGTCAGCGTGGCAGGCTGTATCGAATCCGCCAACTGGTGCCAGCTGACCTATAACGGCACCGAGGGTTGGGCCTATGGCGACTATCTGGCCGTGGGCGAAGGCGATACGATCCAGCCGCTGTATCCGAACCGCACGCAGATCGGCGTGACGGTGATCGAACCGCCCGCCGACACACAGCCGCAGAATACCGCTGTCGCGGGCGCGCTTGGGGCCTCGATGGGGGCGATCATCGCCGGTCCGTTCGGCGCTGTGGCCGGTGCCGCCCTGGGCGGCGCAACCGGCGCGACGGTGCCGCAGGAACCTGCGCCCGAAATCCACACCTATATCACCGAACACCCGGTCGATCCGGTGATGCTCGACGGCGAACTGGTCGTGGGCGCGGGTCTTCCCGAAACTGTGACCTTGTATGAGGTTCCGGGTTACGAAGATTACCGTTATGTGACGGTTAACGGTCAGACCGTGCTGGTCGGTCCTCAGGATCGCCGCATCGTCTATATCTATCGCTAAGCTGTTCCCTCTTGGCGATCTCTGGGGGCGGGGTCTTCGGACCTCGCCCTTTTTTACACAACGCCCCCGGCTTCCTGTTTGCCTAAATACGCACCTTGGGGCGCGGCGCTACAAATCCGCCCAGCAAGGTTGCAGATCGCCCGCCACCGCCCGTGCCGCATGAATCCCGCGCGCAATGGCCCGCGCCAGACAACAGGCGGCGGCATGGCCGATCTGGAACGGATCGCGCAGCGGGTCGGCCACGGGGCGCGCGCCGGTGGACAGCGCGAACACCAGATCCCCGTCCAGCGGCGTGTGTGAAGGCACCAGCGCCCGTGCCATCCCGTCATGCGCCGCCGTGGCCATGCGCTGCAACGCGGCCTTGTCCAGCGCGGCATCGGTGGCGACGATGGCGATGGTGGTGGCCTCGCCCTGCCGTTTCATCGGTTGCGGTTCGGCGGCGGCGGGGAAGCTGCCGGGCAGGCCAAGCCCGCCGAACTCGGCCCCTATTTCCCACGGGGCGGCCCAGAAATGGCGGCTGTCGCCCACGGTCGGCGATCCAAGCGCGTTGACCACCACCAGCGCCCCCACGGTCACGCCGCTGTCCAGCACGGCCGAGGCCGACCCCAGCCCGCCCTTCAGCCAGCCGGTCATCGCGCCGCTGCCTGCCCCGGCGGTGCCAATGGCGAAATCCGGCGCTGCTGCATCCAAAGCCGCGCGGCCAAGCGCCGGATAGGGGTTGTCGCGCCAGCCCTTGTCGCCGCCGTTCAGCAGGTCAAAGACGATGGCCCCCGGCACGATCGGCACCCGCGCCGCGCCAATGGCAAAGCCGCGCCCGGCGGCCAGCAGCCCGGCCATCACCCCGTCACAAGCCGCCAGCCCGAATGCTGATCCGCCCGCCAGCACCAGCGCATCGACCGCCGGAACCAGCTTGTCCGGGGCCAGCAGCTCGGTTTCCCGCGTGCCCGGCGCGCCGCCCATGATATGCACGGCGGCGGCAAAGGGCGCATCGGCGGTCAGCACCGTCACGCCGGATTTCAGCGCGGGGTCATGCGCATTGCCCACCCGCAGCCCGGCGACATCGGTTATCAGGTTGCGCGCGCCGGGTCTCATCGCGGCACCTGCGCCACGCCGCGCACCCCGGCTGTCGCGCACCTGCGCCGGTGACGGGCGTTGGCCATCACGATTGATCCTGCTGCGCGGCTGCCCTGATCTGGGTCAGGGTGGCGGCGGTGGTCAGGGCCTCGGGGTCCAGCCGCAACTCGATCACCGCCAGCGCGCCCGCCTGCCGCGCGCGATCAAAGGCGGCGGGGAAATCGCCGCCATCCGTCACCACCTCGCCATGGCCGCCATAGGCGCGGGCCAGCGCGGCATAATCGGGGTTGAACAGATCGGTGCCCGACACCCGCGCGGGATAGTGTTTTTCCTGATGCATCCTGATCGTGCCATAGCGCCCGTTATTCGCCACGATGACAATCGGCGTGGCGCCATACTGCCGGGCGGTGGACATCTCGTTCAGGGTCATCTGGAAACAGCCGTCGCCTGCCATGCATACGACAACCCGCCCCGGATGCTGCAAGCTGGCCGCCACCGCCGCCGGAAAGCCGTAACCCATCGACCCCGAAGTGGGCGCGATCTGCGTCCGCGCGCGCTTGAACCGGAAATAGCGATGCACAAAGGACGCATAGTTGCCCGCGCCATTGGTGATGATCGCGTCCTCGGGCAGATTGGCCGACAGCCAGCAGATCACCTGCTCCATCTTGACGGCACCGGGGGTTTCGCGCGGGGTCTGCCAATCTTCGTAATGCGCGCGCAGAGCGGCGGTCCAGTCGTCCCAGCGGCGCGGCGCGGCGGTGTCGGCCAGTGCGGCCAGTGCCGCGCGCGGGCAGGCGGCGATGCCGGGGTCGGCGCGCCACAGATGCCCGATCTCGTCCGGGTCGGGATAGACATGCACGATCCGCCGCCCCTGCGCGGCAGGGTGCATCAGCTCATACCCGGCGGTCAGCGTGTCGCCCAGACGTGACCCAAGCGCCAGAATGCAATCCACCTCGCGCAGCGCGGCACCAAGGCGGCCATTCATCCCCACGCCCAGATCACCGGCATAGTTGGGCAGGCGGTTGTCCATGTAATCCTGCCGCCGGAACGGCACCGCCACCGGCAGCCCCCAGTGTTCGGCAAAGCGCGCCAGATTGTCGGCATCGGTCTGCGTCCAGATCGTGCCGCCGGGCACCACCAGCGGACGTTCCGCCGCCGCCAGCGCATCGGTGATCGCCGTCACCTGCGCCGCCGACAGGCCCGCCACCGGACGCGGGGCCGGGGTAAGGTCGGGCGCATCGGTGCTGGCCGACAACATGTCTTCGGGCAGGGCCAGCACCACCGGGCCGGGGCGGCCCGACATGGCCAGATCAAAGGCGCGGGCGACATATTCGGGGATGCGGTCGGTCTGGTCGATCTGGGCCACCCATTTCGCCAGCCCGCCGAACATCTGCCGGTAATCGACCTCCTGGAACGCCTCGCGGTCGCGGTCAGAGCGGGCGATCTGGCCGATGAACAGGATCATCGGCGTGCTGTCCTGTTTCGCCACATGCACGCCTGCACTGGCATTCGTGGCCCCCGGCCCGCGGGTGACAAAGCAGACGCCGGGCCGCCCGGTCAGCTTGCCCGCCGCCTCGGCCATCATGGCGGCCCCGCCTTCGTGACGGCAGACCACGTTCTGGATGCCGCTGTCATGCAGCCCGTCCAGCACCGCCAGAAACGATTCGCCCGGCACGCTGAACACGCGGCCCACCCCCTGCGCCCTAAGCGCCTCGACCAGAACCTGCCCGCCGTGTCGCATGGATTCGCCCTTCCCTGTGTCTGTCTGCTGCACTAGCCTAGCGGCTATGAACCGGCCCGTCACCCTAAGCGATCAGATCGACCCCGCGCGCATGAGCGCACTGGCGACCACGCTGGGGCTGCGGTGGACAGCCGACAGCCCGCTGCCGCCCTTTGCGCATCAGATCTATTTCTGGGATGCCCGCCCGGCGGATCAACTGGGCCGCGACGGGCACCCGGCGGTGGGGCAGGGCGGGCTGATCCCCGACATGGGCCTGCCGCGCCGGATGTGGGCCGGGGGACGGCTGCATTTCGCCGCGCCGCTGTTTGCCGGGCAACCGGCGCAAAAGACCTCGACCGTCGAATCCACCGCCCGTAAAGAGGGCAGATCGGGGCCGCTGGCCTTTGTCACCCTGCGCCATGACATCAGCCAGAACGGGCGGCTCTGCGTCACCGAATGGCAGGATCTGGTTTACCGCCCCGAGGCACGGGCCAGCGCCGCAACCCGCTACCCCGATGCGCCCACCGATGCCGATGAACAGCAGGACCGCAGCTTTACCAGCACCGATCTGTTCCGCTATTCCGCGCTGACCATGAACGGCCACCGCATCCATTACGACGCCGATTACACCCGCGACACCGAAGGCTATGCCGGGCTGGTCGTCCACGGCCCGCTGCTGGCGCAGCATCTGATGCTGATGGCCGGGCCGGGGCTGGAGAGGTTTTCCTTTCGCGGTGTTTCGCCGCTGACCGCGGGCGAAGCAGCGCGCCTGTGCCGCCGGGGCGATGACCTGTGGGTGGCTGGCGGCGATGGCCGCCTGTGTATGCAGGCCACGCGCGGTTAGTTCGGCCAGCGGGCGCGCAGCCCTTTACACCCGGCCCGCGCGCACCTATCTGCAAGCGTCATGGCCAAGGAACCCGAAAACAAGAACTACAAGGTGATCGCCGAAAACCGGCGGGCACGATTCGATTACTTTATCGAATCCGATCTCGAGGTCGGCATCGTCCTGACTGGCTCCGAGGTGAAGTCCCTGCGCACCGGCCGGTCGAACATCGCCGAATCCTATGCCAGCGTGGAAAATGGCGAATTGTGGCTGATTAACGGCTATATCGCTGCGCTGCCCCATGCGGGCGTGTTCGGGCACGAAGAACGTCGCCGCCGCAAGCTGCTGGTCAGTCGCCGTGAACTGGCGCGGTTGTGGCAGGCCATCGGGCGCGAAGGCATGACGCTGGTGCCGCTGGTGATGTATTTCAACCATCGCGGACGGGTAAAGCTGAAAATCGGCATCGCCAAGGGTAAGAAGGTCGCAGACAAGCGCGAAACCAGCGCGAAACGCGACTGGGGCCGCCAGAAACAGCGGCTGCTGAAGCAAAACACCTGATCCGTCGCCGCTTTTTCATCGGTTTGTCATCAGAGGGGGAACCCGCCGCCCTCTGACGGGCGTTTGTCATCATAAAATGACATGTGGCGGAATAAGCACGGTCGCCACGCGTAAGTCTGACAACTTACGATGGTAACTGCTGAGGGCGGGGGTGATGGCAAAGAACAGGAAAAAGAAACTGTCCGATCTTGCAGACGAATTCGACACGCTGTCGGCGGCTGCGGGTTTCGAGACCGATGACGGTTTTGACGACAAGAACGACAAAGATGACAAGGCCGACAAGCAAAAGCCCCTTGGCACCGCCAAGGCCGTCGAGACCATGTTCCGCAACGCTGTGCGTTCGGAAATGGATATGATCGCCCTGGCGGCGACCAAGGCGAACATCATGATCTCGCTGAACGGGCTGATTATCTCGGCGCTGATGATCTCGGGTGCGTTCATCTTTGCCAATTCCGCCGCCTTTCTGCTGCCGGCAGGGGTCTTTATGGCGACGGCGGCCTGTTCGATCATCTTTGCCCTGCTGGCGGCATCGCCCGAACGGGTGCATTATCTGCGCGGGCTGGCTGATTGGGTCCGCGCCCTGCGCCGGGGCGAGGCAGGTTTGCGCGATCTGCGCACCTATATGGACCGGGCCAATCAGATGCACGAGGATCACGATCTGAACCTGCTGATCTACGAAGACCGCGTGCGCATGACGCCCGATGATTACTGGGACCGGATGCAGGCCCTGCTGCGTGACCGCGACGACATCTATCGCAAGATGAGCGATCAGCTGTATTGGCTGGGCCTGATGGCGGATCGCAAGTTCAAGATGCTGAACGTGTCCTATACCGTGTTCCGCTGGGGCCTGCTGATTTCCGTCATCGCCTTTGTCGGCATCAAATCCGCGTTCGGCCTGTTTCCCGGCCTGACCGGGCAGCCACAACTGCCGCAACTGCGCAACCTGGGGATTTCGGAATTCCGCGACATCTATGAACCCTCGGCGGTGCAACAGCTTCCCGATGGCCGCATCCTTGTCGTCGAGGACGAGGCATCCCGCGCGCTCAGCCTGATGAGCATCGGCACCGACGGCACGCTGGTCGAAGACCCGGCCGCCGATGTGCGCCTGACCCGCGCCTTTGGCCGCCGCCTGAACGATCTCGAAGGGCTGTCGGTCGATGACCACGGCTTCATCTATGCGATCACCTCGCATTCGGCGAATGCCGATGGGCAACGCCGCGCCGACCGCGAACAGATGCTGCGCTTTCGGATCGAGGGCAACCACGTCGGCCAGATCACCAGCTATACCCATATGCGCGACGCGCTGGACGGGGCGACCGAGCTGAAGGCCAGGGTGCAAGAGATGACCGGCGAGGAAATCGACTTCGCCGGTCTGAACATCGAGGGTCTGGCCTTCCACCGCCAGACCCAGAACCTGATGCTGGGCCTGCGCGAACCGCTGGTCGCGGGACGGTCGCTGATCGTCACCATCCGTAACCCGAACGAGGTGTTCGCCGGTATCGCCCCGCCGGCTTTCGGCGATCCCATCGTGCTGGACATGCAAGGCGGCGGCATCCGCGCGCTCAGCTTTGACCCGGTGATCGGGGCGTTTCTGATTGTGAATGAAATCCGCGACGAGGATGGCAAGAACCATTCGCAACTATGGTCATGGAGCGGCGATCCGGCGGATGAACCGGCGATGGTCGATCTGCCCGACATCATCAACCTGAACAACGTCGAATCCATTGACTCGATTACCATCAACGGCGAATCCCGCCTGCTGCTGATGAGCGATGAGGGCAATCAAAAGAAAGGCCGCCCGGCGAAATACATGATGCTGGATTACGCCCAGATCGGCCACTGACAACGGCGCGGCGCGGGCCTTGCAACCCGCGCCGCCGGCGCTATGGTCCGGCCATGGATGACCGCGCCCCCATTTGGACCCGTGACGAAGTGCAAAGCCCCTGCGTCAATATCTGCGTGATCCACCCGCAGGAAGGCATCTGCGTCGGCTGCTATCGCACCCTCGATGAAATCGCGGCATGGGGCGGCATGTCCGCCGATGCCCGCCGCGCCATCCTGACCGAACTGCCCGCCCGCAAACCGCTGTTGAAAAAACGCCGTGGCGGCCGCAACGGACGCCGCGATCCCTGACCCGGCGGTTCCCAGGCATCTTTGGTCAAAAAATATCCTCTGGGGGTCCGGGGGGCGAAGCGCCCCCGGCCTTTGGGCGCACCCTTAGCGCAGCCGCCGCAGCGTGCCGTGAATGCGCGTGCGCACCTCGTCCGGTTCCGCCGCCACCGCCTGCATCAGCGCGCGCATGTCGCCGCGCATGGTGTTCAGCTGGTCGATCAGCGACATCACCATATCCAGCGCATCTTCGGGCAGGTCATAGGTTTCGGCCAGATCGCTGACCAGTTGCAGCCGCGCCAGATCGGCTTCGCGATACATCCGCGCGCCGCTGTCGCTTTGCACCGGCTGCACCAGCCGCGCGCGGCAAAAGGCCACCAGCCGGGTTTCGGTCAGGTCGGTGACAGCGGCAATGACTTCGGATTCGGAATAGATGCGGGCCATCTTATGCCTCCTTCCTTGGGTCATAGGCGTGGGTCTTGCGCCAGTTTTCCATAAAGGCACGCAGATCGTCATCGACCTGCGGCGGCATCACCACCTTCAGTTCGACATGCTGATCGCCGCCATTCACGCCGCGCCCGCGCAGGCGCAGACGGCGCCCGGTGGATGCGCCGGGCGGGATCGTCAGGTTCACCGGCCCGTCGATGGTCGGCGCAGGCACCTTGCCGCCCAGAACCGCCTCGTCGATAGAGATGGGCAGGGTGATGAAGATGTCGTCACCCTCGCGGCGGAAGGTCGGATCGGGCAGCACGGTCAGCGTCAGATAGGCATCGCCCGCCCCACCCTGACCCATCCCGGCCCCGCCCTTGCCGCGCAGGCGGATGGTCTGGCCATCCTCGGCCCCCTTGGGGATCGTCACCTCAAGGTCAGAGCCATCGGGCAGGGTGATCCGGGTCTTGCCGCCCCGCGCGGCGGTCAGCAAGTCGATCTGCAACTGAAACCGCAGATCCTGCCCGCGCATATGGAACGCTTGCTGATCGAAACCACCGCCCGCACCCGCACCACCAAAACCGCCCGCACCCCGTGCCCGCGCCCCACGCCCGAACAGATCGTCGAACACGCCCGACAGGTCGGGGTCGCCGCTGAAACCATAGTCGCGGGCATAGGGATTGCCCGCCGCTTCGGCATGTTCGCGATAGGAACGGCGCTGCGGCCGTTCCTGCCCCTGTCCGTCGATCTCGCCCGCGTCAAAGCGGCGGCGCTGTTCGGGGTCTTTCAGCAGGTCATAGGCGGCGGCGGCTGCCTTGAACCGCTCGACCGCCTTGGGATCGGGGTTCAGGTCCGGGTGATCGGTCTTGGCGATCTTGCGATACGCCTTTTTGATCTCGGCATCGGTGGCCGATTTTGTCAGGCCAAGGGCCGCATAAGGATCGCCAGCCATCATTCCCCCATGTTCCCCGGTTTGTCGCGCACCTCAGACAGATAGGCCCCGCGCCGCCCCGGTCAATAGGGCATCGCGGTTGCCTTGTGAAACTGCGCGATGGCGTCCAGCGTGTCGGCATCGGGCACCCGGCCCAGCCCGGCGATCAGATGCGCAAGCTGCGCATCGGTGGTGGCCCCGATGATCGGCACCACCTTGAAGGGGCGCGTCAATTGCCAGTTGATCGCCAGATGCATCGGGTCCCAGCCGCGAGTGGCACAAAGCGCCAGCCAGTTGTCCACCGCCTGCGCCGCGCGATCCGTGCGCCGCCCGCCCAGATTGCCCTGCCCGCCGCTGGCCTTGTCCACGGCGGCGCGGCTGCCGGGCGGCAGGGTGCCGCCCTGATATTTCCCGGTCAGCAGCCCGGCGGCCAGCGGGGAATAGGACAGCAGCGTGACATCTTCGTTCACCGCCACTTCGGCCAGATCGGTGTCATAGGGGCGATACAGCACCGAATATTCGTTCTGGATCGCCGCCATGCGCGGTGCCTTGATCCCACCGGCCACGTCGATCCAGCGGGTCAGCCCCCATGCGCTTTCGTTCGACAGCCCCGCCGCGCGGATCTTGCCCGCCGCCTGCGCGGCCTTCAGCGCGCTCAGCACGTCCTGCATATGGGCGATGGTCGCCGCGCGGTCCTGTGTCGAGGGATCATAGCTCCAGTTCTGCCGAAAGGCATAGGAACCGCGCACCGGCCAGTGAAGCTGGTAAAGGTCGATCCGGTCCACCTGCAACCGTCGCAACGAGGCGTCGATGCAGGCCGTCACCGTGGCCCCGTCAAAGGGGGCGCCGTCGCGCACATTGGGGCTGGGGCCGCTGATCTTGGTGGCGATCTGCATCCGGTCGCCGGGCCGCCGCGCGGCGACCCATTCGCCGATGATTTCCTCGGACCGGCCCACGGTTTCAGGGCGGACGGGGTTCACCGGATACATCTCGGCGCAGTCGAAAAAGGTTATGCCCGCATCCATCGCCCGGTCCATCTGGGCAAAGGCATCCTCGGGCGGGGTCTGGTTGCCGAATGTCATCGTCCCCAGACAGATTTCGCTGACCCCGACATCGCTGCCGCCCAGATTGACCCGTTTCATGTATGACCTCTTGTTCATTTGCCGCGCAAGCTAAAGGCGAAGGCGGCGGGATGAAAGGGGGCAAGGGCGGGTGCGGGTTCTGCCGCCCTGCCGCGCCCGCCCGGCCCCGGCTTGCGTCAGGACAGATAGCGCAGCCGGTCCAGCGCGCCTTGCAGGATATATCCGGCGGCGACCTGATCTATCACCTCGGCCCGGCGCTTGCGCGATGTGTCGGCCTCTAGCAGCGCGCGTTCGGCGGCGACGGTGGACAGGCGTTCATCCCAGAAGGTGATCGGCAGATCGGTCAGCCGCGCCAGATTGCGGGCAAAGGCGCGGGTGGATTGCGCGCGCGGGCCTTCGCTGCCGTCCATATTGCGCGGCAGGCCCAGCACGATCCCGGCCAGCCCACGATCCGCCACGATTTTCAGCAGTTCCGCTGCATCTGCGGTGAATTTCGTGCGCCGGATCACCGACAGGGGCGAGGCCACCTGTCGCAGCCCGTCGCTGACCGCGACGCCGATGGTCTTGGTGCCAAGGTCCAGCCCGGCGATGGCGCCGGTGCGGGGCAGGGCTGCGGCGAAATCCTCGACCGTTTCGCAGATCATTCGGTGATCCCGGCGCTTTGGGCGGCGGCGTCGATCACGGCCAGTGATTCAGGATGGTCGGCAAAACGCTGCCGCGCCTCGGCCAGAATGTCGCGGGCGTGAGCTTCGTTGCCAACCACCATCAGAGCCGAGATCAGCCGCGCCCATTCATCCGCCGTGCCGCCCTGCGTGGCCAGCCGCGATTCCAGCCGCCGCACCATATCCAGCACCATCTGCTGGCGCTGTTCCGGCGTCATGTCGCCAGCGGCCTGAATATCTTCGGCGGTGGGGCCGGGGGCATCGCCTGCCATCGGCATCCCCATCATCACGCCGCCCGCCGGGGGCTGCGCGCTGGCGGCGGCCTCGATCTGCGTCAGGGCGTCGGGCTGGTCGGCATAGGCCGTGCGGGCGAGGTCGGCCATTTCCGCCGCCTTGTCATCCTGCCCGATCACCTTCAGCGACGAAATCAGCCGCGCCCATTCCTGCGCCGAGCCGCCCTGAGTGGTCAGCCGGGCCTCTAGCCCTTCGACCATGCCGGCGATCATCTGTTCGCGTTCCTCGGGCGTCATCAGCTGCGCATCGGCCATTTGCCCGGCGGTCGGGCCGGTCAGCCCCATGGCGGGGGGCTGATAGTTCGGCTCGCCCGCGACCCAGGCCAGATCCTCGATCGAGTCGCGGATCGGGGCGATCCATGGCGCGTCGGGCGGTCCCTGTTCCAGCAGCCCGGCCCAGATGCGGAAGGTCAGGTCGGGGCGGGCGTTCTGCGCATACAGGATGCCCTGCACATAGCGCGCCTGCGGATAATGCGGATCGGCGGCCAGCGCACGGTCGATCAGCGCCTCGGCCTCGGGCGAGACGATGCCGCCGGTCGCCTGCACCATCAGCGCGGCCAGTTGCGTCAGTTCACTGGCGCTGGCCTGATCGCCGCGCAGGGCGACCAGCCTTTCCTGTGCGTCGCGGGCGGCGGTGGTATTGCCCAGCCGGGCCTCGTTCTGGGCCAGCAGGATCAGCCCCTGCGGATCGTCCGGGTTGCGGGCCACGGCCTGACGAAGCTGTTCGATCAACCGGGCGAATTGCGGATCGGCCGGATCGACGGTTTCCGGCGGGGTGGGGGCGTTTGTCTCTAGCTCGGCCTGCGACGGGCGGTTGGCGCGCATCTGTTCGGCATCGGCCAGACGCGCCGACAGCGGCAGATCGCGCAGGCCCGGCACACCCTCGCGCCAGTAAAGCCCAAAGGCCCCGCCCGCCAGCACCAGCGCCACCAGCGCCGCCCCGGCCAGCGCGCCGCCCCGGCGCGGCCCCTTGGCGGCCTCAAGCGTCAGCCTGCGGTCGGCCTCCAGCACCTTGCGGCCGATTTCGGCGCGCAGCCGGTCGGCGTCGTCGGCGGCGATGATGCCGCGCGCCAGATCGCGATCCACCTCGCGCAATTGGTCGCGATACACCTGAAGATCATAGGCGGCGGGGGAATCGGGGATGGCCGCGTCGTCCCGCCGCCGGAACGGCAGCAGGATCGCCCCCACGACCAGAGCCGTCAGCGCCGCGCAGATGATCCAGAACAGCATCGTCTTCCCCTTGGTTTGCCGCCAACGGGTTAGCCCGTTTCCCCCCGGATCGAAAGCCGAAAGCGTCGCACAAGGTCGCGATGCACTGTCGCATCCTGCACGGCGATGCCGCATTCAGGCTTGTCGCTGCGGCGGGGCGCGGGCATGTTTGACGGCGATTCACCCAAGGGGATGCCATGACCAAATCGGGCCGTTATTCCGTCTTTGCCATCGCACGCGAGGCGATGCGCCTGCACACCGGCTGGAAACGCGCATGGGCCAGCCCTGAACCGAAATCCTCCTACAAGGTGATCGTCGTCGGTGCGGGGGGGCACGGTCTGGCCACAGCCTATTATCTGGGCAAGAACTTTGGCATCACCGATGTGGCGGTGCTGGAAAAGGGCTGGCTGGGTGGCGGCAATACCGGGCGGAACACCACGATCATCCGGTCGAATTACCTGCAAGACCCCTCGGCGGCGATCTTTGACAAGGCGCTGCAACTGTATGAGGGGCTGTCGCAGGATCTGAACTATAACGTCATGTTCAGCCCGCGCGGCCTGATTATGCTGGCGCAGTCGGAACATGAGGTGCGCGGATACAAGCGCACCGTCTATGCCAACAACCTGCAAGGCGTATCCACCGAGTGGATCGAGCCTGCGCGCCTGAAAAAACTGGTGCCGATCATCAATATCGACGGGCCGCGCTATCCTGTGCTGGGCGGCTTGTATCAGGAACGCGGCGGCACGGCGCGGCATGATGCCGTGGCCTGGGGCTATGCCCGCGCGTGCAGCGATATGGGGATGCACATCATCCAGAACTGCGAAGTGCAGGGGATCGAGACGGCGAACGGTCAGGTGACGGGGGTCAACACCTCGAAAGGGCGCATCGGCTGTGACAAGCTGGCGCTGGTGGTGGCCGGGCATTCGTCGCATCTGGCCGAAATGGCGGGTTTCCGCCTGCCGATCGAGAGCGTGGCGCTGCAAGCCCTGGTATCCGAACCGATCAAGCCCTGTATCGACGTGGTGGTGATGGCCAATCTTGTGCATGGCTATCTGTCGCAATCCGACAAGGGTGAACTGGTCATCGGCGGTGGCACCGACGGGTTCAACAACTTTACCCAACGCGGCAGCTGGCAGCATGTCGAGGAAACCGTGCGCGCCCTGATCGAGACCTTCCCCATCATTTCGCGCCTGAAAATGCTGCGGCAATGGGGGGGGATCGTGGATATGACCGGCGACCGCTCGCCCATCCTGTCCACCACGCCGGTGGGCGGCATCTTTGTGAACTGCGGCTGGGGCACCGGCGGGTTCAAGGCGATCCCCGGTTCCGGCTGGGCGATGGCGGAACTGGTGGCCAACGGCCAGCCCGGCCCGCTGGCGGCGGAATTCGGCCTGAACCGTTTCCGCGAGGGCCGGTTTGTCGATGAATCCGTGGCTGCGGGTGTGGCGCACTGACCGGGGCCGATTGATGAAGATCAGTTTTCAGGGAACCAATGCGGCAGCCTGCGGATTGTGCAACCACATTCCGAACGCGAGAAAGGTTTTCGCATGGCAGACCAACAGAACAACTCGGGCCTTTACTTCATCGTGGGCGCTGTCGTCGTCGCGGTTATCGCGATCATCTGGTTCATGTCCTCGGGCGGGGCACCCGCACCTACGGCCTCGACCGGCGACACCACGACTGTCACCGTCGAAACCCCTGCCGTCGAGGCGCCCGCGGCCGATGCTCCTGCCGTTACCATCGAGGAAGCCCCGGCCGAGCCGGCCCCGGCCAACTGATCTGACCCATGCTGCCGGCGGGGGATACCCTGCCGGCACCGCCCTGACCTTGCGATCCGTGCAGGTGCGCCATGCTGCGTGATGCTGTGCGCAAGATCGCCCTGTGCGACGAACCGGGCCATTCCGCCGGGCTGACCGGCGCGGCTGTTGTGGTCGGCGCAGATAGCCTGCCTTTGCAACACGATGCGCACCGTCGTCGCCGCGCCATGCCGCGCCTGCGCCGTGCTGCGATGCCTGATGCCGCCCCCCGGAATTGTGGCCGCGCCATGCCGGGCCATCTGCGGCTGTCCGGCCCATCCTTGTCTGATCCGTCTGATCCCGCCATCCGCCGCCCTTGGGCTGGCGTGACGCGGGATCATGCCGCCACCCTGCCGCCACAATCCAAGGAGCCTGAGGGATGCTGACCCTGACCTGTCCCTATTGCGGCGTCGCCGCCGAGGAAACCGAACTCGCCCCCGGTGGCGAGGCGCATCTGAAACGGATTGGCCCCGACGGCAGCGAGGACGATTTCGAAGCCTATCTGTTCGCCCGCAAGAACCCCAAGGGCGTGCATCTGGAACGCTGGCGTCACGCCTTTGGCTGCGGCAAGTGGTTTCTGGCCGCGCGCGACACCATGACCTTGCAGGTCTTTGGCACCTATGCGGCCCAGACCCCCGCGCCCACCGACGAGATCATCGCAGAAATCCGCAAACACCGCCCCGACTGGAGCTATCAGCCATGAGCGACGCCCCCAAAGAACACGGCCCGTTCCGTCTGGCCCAAGGCGGTCGCCTGATCGACCGCGCCTATTCCACGCCCTTCCGCTTTGACGGGCGGCATCTGCGCGGGCTGGCGGGCGATACGCTGGCGTCGGCGCTGCTGGCGTCAGGGATTTCGCTGCTGGGGCGGTCGTTCAAATATCACCGCCCGCGCGGGGTGATTTCCTCGGGGGCCGAGGAACCGAACGCGCTGTTCGGGCTGGGGCAGGGCGGGCGGTTCGAACCGAACCAGCGCGCCACCACCACGCCCCTGATGCCGGGGATGGTGCTGCGCAGCCAGAACGCCTGGCCCTCGCTGAATGTGGACATCGGCGCGGTGAACAACTGGCTGTATCGGTTCTTTCCCGCCGGGTTTTACTATAAGACCTTCATCCACCCCCGCGCGGCGTGGAAGCATCTGTTCGAACCCGTCATTCGCCAAAGCGCGGGTCTGGGCGCGGTGCCCGATCAGCCCGACCCGGACCGTTACGAACAGGCGTATGACTTTGCCGATGTGGTGGTGGTCGGCGGCGGTATCGCCGGGCTGAGCGCCGCGCGCGAGGCGGCGGATACCGGCGCGCGCGTCATCGTGCTGGAACAGACGCCGCATTGGGGCGGGCGCACGCCGACCGACCATGCGGGCGGGCAGGCGGCGGTCGATGCGCTGCTGGCCGATCTGCGCGGGCGCGACAATGTGGTGCTGCGGCGCAATAGCATGGCGACCGGGCTTTACGACCACGGCTATCTGATCGCGCGCGAGGCTTTGGCCGATCACGATCCGAACGCGGGCATCCCGCGTCAGCGGCTGTGGCGCATCCGCGCGGGCCGCATCGTGACCGCAACCGGCGCGCTGGAACGCCCGCTGTCCTTTGCCTGCAACGATGTGCCCGGCGTGATGCTGGCCAGTGCCGTGCGCGACTATATCGACCTTTATGCGGTTGCGCCGGGGCGGCGGATCGTGGTGGTCACGAATAACGACGACGCCTATCGCACCGCGCTGGCCGCGCTCGATGCCGGGATCGAGGTTCCGGCCATCATCGACGCCCGCGCCAAACCGGCGGGCGCGCTGATCGACGCCGCGCGCGAACGCGGCATCCGCATCCTGCCCGGCAGCGGTATCGCCAAGGTCAAGGGCGGCCGCGCCGTTTCCGGCGTCGAGGTCTGCGATTTCGTCGGGCAGGGCGAGGTGCGCGAAACCATCGCCTGCGATTGCGTCGCCATGTCGGGCGGCTGGTCCCCTGTGGTGCATCTGTGGTCGCATTGCGGCGGCAAGCTGACATGGGACGAACGGCGCGGCATGTTCCACCCCGACCCGAACCGCCCGCCGCTGGGTGCCGATGGTCAGGGCAATGTCACCGTGACCGGGGCGGCCAATGGCGATTTGACCTGCGCCGGCGATCTGGAACAGGCCGAAGGCGCGATGCAGCCGGTC
This sequence comes from Paracoccus sp. (in: a-proteobacteria), assembly GCF_030538755.1. Taxonomy (GTDB): domain Bacteria; phylum Pseudomonadota; class Alphaproteobacteria; order Rhodobacterales; family Rhodobacteraceae; genus Paracoccus. The sequence continues at coordinate 18,047 of NZ_JAUNTJ010000001.1, forward strand.
TGGGTCATGCCCGCCGCCGCGTCTCGCAAGGCGCGGTTCAAGATGTGGCTGGATTTCCAGAACGATGTAAAGGTCAGCGACGTGGAACTGGCCGCGCAGGAAGGCTATGAAAGCGTCGAACATACCAAGCGTTACACCACGCTGGGCATGGCGACCGATCAGGGTAAGGTCAGCAATATCAACGGCTTGGCGATCCTGTCCAAGGCGCTGAACCAGCCGATCCCGCAGACCGGCACCACGACCTTTCGCCCGCCCTATACGCCGCTGACGCTGGCCACCATCGCCGCCGAGGCGCGGGGCGAGGCGTTTCAGCCGCTGCGCCGCACCGCGATGCACGACTGGCACCAGAGGCATGGGGTGCAATGGGAACCCGTCGGCCACTGGCGCCGCCCCTATTGCTATCCCCGCGCGGGCGAAGATGCCCATGCCGCCGTCTCGCGCGAGATTTTGGCGGTGCGCAATGGGGTTGGCACGCTGGATGCCTCGACCCTGGGCAAGATTCTGGTCAAGGGGCCGGATGCCGGGCGGCTGCTGGACATGCTTTATACCAACCTGATGTCCAGCCTGCCGGTGGGCAAATGCCGCTATGGCCTGATGTGCAGCGAAAACGGCTTTCTGATGGATGACGGTGTGGTGGCGCGGCTGTCGGATGACAGCTTCCTTGTGCATACCACCTCTGGCGGGGCCGACCGTATCCATGCGCATATGGAGGACTGGCTGCAATGCGAGTGGTGGGATTGGCAGGTCTATACCGCCAACCTGACCGAACAATTCGCGCAGATCGCCGTCGTCGGTCCCAAGGCGCGTATCCTGCTGGAACGGCTGGGCGGGATGGACCTGTCGCCGGAAACCTTGCCCTTCATGGGCTGGGCCGAGGGCGAACTGGGCGGCATCCCCGTGCGCATCTATCGCATCAGTTTCTCGGGCGAGCTGTCGTTTGAAATCGCCACCCCCGCGAACCGCGGGCTGGAGCTGTGGCAGGCGCTGCATCAGGCCGGGGCCGATCTGGGCGTGGTGCCCTATGGCACCGAGGCGATGCATGTCATGCGCGCCGAAAAGGGCTTTATCATGATCGGCGATGAAACCGACGGCACGGTGATCCCGCAGGATCTGGGCCTGAACTGGGCGATCAGCAAGAAAAAGGCCGACTATATCGGCAAGCGCGCGCAGATGCGCAGCCATATGACCGACCCGGACCGCTGGCAGCTTGTCGGGCTGGAAAGTGTGGACGGGCGGATGATCCCCGATGGCGCCTATGCCGTGGCCGAGGGCGTGAACGGCAATGGCCAGCGCAATACGCAGGGGCGCGTCACCTCGACCTATCAATCGCCGACGCTGGGGCGGCCGATTGCGATGGGGCTGGTGCTGCACGGGCCGCAGCGCATGGGCGAGGTGCTGGAATTCCCGGTGCCCGGCGGCGAGGCGATCAAGGCGCGGATCGTCGATCCGGTGTTCTATGACAAGGAAGGGACCAAGGCGAATGGCTGAGGCACTGGCACATATCGCCCGCGTGGACGGGCTGGGCATGGTGATGATCCGCGCCGATCTGGCCCGCGCCGGCGATGCAATCGCCGATGCGGCAGGGCTGGCGATCCCGGCGCAGGCGCGCTTCACCACCGATGGCAGCCGCTGGCTGGGCTGGATGTCGCCTGACGAGTTGCTGCTGATCGTGCCGGGTGCCGACCGGGCCGGGGCGGTGGCGGCGCTGGAACAGGCGCTGATGGGCGAACACGGGCTGGTGGCCGATGTGTCGGATATGCGCGTGGTCTTTGACCTGACCGGGCGCAAACCCGAACAGGTGCTGGCCAAGCTGGCCCCGGTCGATTTTGCCGCGCTGCCCGCCGATGGTCTGCGCCGCACCCGTGCCGCGCAGGTGGCGGCGGCGATGTGGCGGCAGGGCGAGGGCGGCTGGCGGCTGATCGGGATGCGCTCGGTCGCGGGCTATCTGGCCGAAATCCTGACCAATGCCGCCATGCCGGGCAGCGATCTGGACCCGCGCTGATCGACCCGCCCCGGCGGTGGCGGTAAGGCGGCGAAAGTGCTGGCAATCGGGGGCTTTGTCCGCCACAACAAGGCGATGACAGCGCCCGAACCACAACCGCAGACCGATGCGCTGGCCATGCAGGCCAGCGATGACGGGCTGCATCTGTCGGGCGCGCTGATGCTGCGCGATCTGCCGCGCCTGCCCGACCCGCCGCCCAAGGCGCTGCACCTGTCGGGCCTGACCCGGATCGACAGCGCGGGCGCATGGTATCTGGCCCGCGCCCGCCAGTCGGGTGCGCAGTTGCAGGGGCTGGGCGGCCAGCCCGCCGTCTTTCTGGACCGCATCGCCAAGGCCATCCCCGAACCCGACCCGCCCGCACCCGCCGCCCCCGGCTGGCGGCGGCTGCTGGAAAGCACCGGGCGGGCTGCGGTCGGGGCAGGGGCCTATCTGACGGAACTGGCCGAATATCTTGGCCGCTTTGCCGCCGCCCTGCTGCGCGGGCTGCGCCATCCCTCGCAATTCCGGCTGACCGCGCTGGTGTATCACTGTCAGGAAACCGGGATGCGGGCGATCCCCATCGTGGTGCTGATGGCCTTTCTGATCGGCGTCGTGCTGGGCTTTCAGGGGGCCAGCCAGTTGCGCCAGTTCGGGGCCGAGGTCTTTGTCGTCGATCTGATCGCCATTTCGATCCTGCGCGAACTGGGCATCCTGCTGACGGCGATCATCGTGGCGGGGCGCACGGCCTCGGCGCTGACGGCCTCTATCGGCTCGATGAAAATGCGCGAGGAAATCGACGCCATGCGCACGCTGGGTATGGACCCCGATCAGGTGCTGATCGTGCCGCGCGTGCTGGCGCTGATCCTGACGCTGCCGATCCTTGGGCTGATCGCCGATGTCGCCGGTCTGCTGGGCGGTGCGGTCATGTCATGGGTGGAACTGGGCGTGTCGCCGTCGATGTTCCGGGCGCGGCTGCTGGAAAACATCAGCGTGACCCATGTCATCGTCGGTCTGGTCAAGGCGCCGGTCTTTGCGCTGATTATCGGCATCATCGGCTGTCACGCCGGGATGGGCGTCGGCAAGGATACCGAATCGCTGGGGCGGATGACCTCATCCTCGGTGGTGGCGGCGATCTTTGCGGTGATCGTGGCCGATGCGCTGTTTTCGATCTTTTTCGCGCAGGTGGGCATATGACCGATAACGTCATTCAGGTCCGCGACCTGCGCACCCAGTTTGGCCGCAATGTCATCCATCAGGGCCTGAACCTCGACCTGCGCCGGGGCGAGATTCTGGGCGTGGTCGGCGGTTCGGGCACCGGCAAATCGGTGCTGCTGCGCACCATCGTCGGGCTGAAGCGGCCCGAGGGCGGCACCGTGCGCGTGCTGGGCATCGACCCGCACAACGCCCCTGCGGCGCAGCGCCGCGCCCTGGGCCAGCGGTGGGGGGTGATGTTTCAGGATGGCGCGCTGTTTTCCGCCCTGACCGTGCGCGAAAACGTGCAGGTGCCGATGGATGCGGTGCCGGGCCTGTCTGCGGCGGATCGCGATGCGCTGGCCGAACTCAAGGTCAGCATGGCGGGGCTGCCGTGGAATGCGAATGAGAAATACCCCTCGGATCTGTCAGGCGGGATGCGCAAGCGCGCCGGTCTGGCCCGCGCGCTGGCGCTGGACCCCGAGGTGGTGTTTCTGGATGAACCCACTGCCGGGCTGGACCCGATCGGGGCCGATGCTTTTGACCGGCTGATCGTATCGCTGCGCGACGCGCTGAACCTGTCGGTGTTTCTGGTCACGCATGATCTGGACACGCTGCATGTCTGTTGCGACCGGATCGCGGTTCTGGCGGAAAAGCAGGTGCTGGTCACGGGCACCATGGCGGATATGTTGCAGGTCGATCATCCTTGGGTGAAAGAATATTTCCACGGTCCCCGCGCCCGCGCGGCCATGGTGCGCGAAGACGGGTAGGAGAGGCGGGATGGAAACACGGGCGAATTACGCGCTGATCGGGGCCTTTATCCTTGCGGGTTTTCTGGGGCTGTTGGGGTTCCTGATGTGGTTCGCCAAGTTCGAGGTGGACCGCCAGTTCGATTATTACGACGTCTATTTCGCCGAGGTCACGGGCCTTGGCGTTGCCTCTCAGGTGCGGTTCGCCGGCCTGCCGGTGGGGCAGGTGGTCGATATGCGCCTGTCGCCGCAGGGCGATGGCCGCGTGCGCGTGCGGTTAGAGGTGCGGCAGGGCACGCCGGTGCGCAGCAATTCCACCGCCGCGCTGGAAATGCAGGGCGTGACCGGCGTGGCCAATATCGGCATCAGCGCGGGCAGCCCGGCGGCGGCCCTGCTGCGCGACGGGCCGGATGCGATCCCGGTCATCCCCGCCGCCCGGTCGGCCTTGCAGACTCTGGGCGAAGAAGCCCCCGAAATGGTCGCCCGCCTGAACGAGGTGACGCTGCAACTGACCCAGCTTTTGTCCGAGGAAAACCGCGGCAAGGTCGATGCGATCCTGTCCAATGTCGAACGCTCGACCGGGCATCTGGATCAGGCCATCGCCGACATCAGCTCTGCAACGCAGGTCGTGGCCGAGGTGGCCGACAGCCTGTCGGTGCTGGCCCCGCGTCTGGATACCCTGGGCGAGACGGCTGACGGCACCTTGCAGCGCGCGGACGAGGCTTTGGCCAAGTTCACCGAAACCGCCGGCAATCTGGATCAGACGCTGGCATCGGGCACCCGCGCGCTGGATACGGTTCAGGCTTATGTCGCCGGCGATCTGGGCGTGCTGACCACGCGGCTGACGCAATCGCTGGACAATCTGGACCCGGCGCTGGCCAGTGCCGCCCCCGCGCTGGACGCCGCCCGCAGCACGTTTCAGGGGGCCGACCGCATCGTGAACACCGACCTTGGCCCGGTCATCGGCGACCTGCGCGACACGCTGGCCAATCTGAACACCGCCATCGCGCAGGTGAATGCCGACCTGCCCGAATTTACCCGCCGCCTGTCCTCGGCGGCCGCATCGGCCGACAGCGCCTTCGCCAGCCTGCGCGGCACCATTGACGGCATCCGCGGCCCGGTGCAGAGCTTTGCACAGGACGGATTGCCGCAATTCGGACTGGCCGGGCGCGACATCCGTGCGCTGGCGCAAAGCATCGACCAGCTTGTGCGCTCGCTCAGCCGTAACCCGTCGCAGATCCTGTCGGGGCCGCGACAACCCGAATTCCGCCGCTGAGAAAGGTGCCCTGATGAAAGCCGTATTTGCCGCCCTGATCGCCGTTCTGACCATCCCCGGCTGCGGTGCGCTGTCCGCGCTGCAAGGCGAACCCGACCGCGACGTGTTCGACCTGCGCCCGCCGGTGGACGGAATGCGCCAGTGCAGCGCGCGCGGCCGCGCCGAACTGACGGTCGAGCCGCCGAAATCGGGCGGCGATCTGGACACCGAACGCATCATGATCCGGCCCAACCCGTTGCAGGTGCAATACCTGCCCGATGCGCGCTGGTCGGATACGGTGCCCACCATGGTGCAGACCCTGCTGGTGCGCACGCTGGGGTCTTATGACGTGTTCAGCCATGTGGGCCGCGCGCCCCTGGGCATGTCGGGCGATGTGGCGCTGCTGACCGAGATCAGCGATTTCAACGCCGTCACCGGCGAGGGCGGCACCCGCATCCTGATGCGCATCGACGCCCAGCTGGTCGAGGAAATGGGCGCGACCGTCATCGCCCGCCGCCAGTTCCGCGCCGATGTGCCCGCCACCAGCACCGCGACGGCACAACTGATCCCGGCCTTCGATGCCGCCAGCCAGCAGGTGCTGTCCGAGATCAGCACATGGGCGGTCGGCGCGGTCGGCAGGGGCGCGACCTGCCGCTGATGGCCATGGCCGCGCGCCAACACAACGCGCGGCCCTGACCGGGGCACCAGCCGCTTCCTGTTTGCCCAAATACGCACAGGACCGCGCCGACCCGCCCCCCCCCCCTCGCTGCCATGGCACACGTTGCGTTCCGGCGGGCCGCGCCCTAACCTGAGCGCGACCCAACGCACGAGGAACCCATGTCCATCACCGCCCGCCTGTCGGAACTGAACATCACCCTGCCTGCCGCGCCCGCGCCTGCGGCGAATTATGTGCCCTATGTGCAGTCGGGAAACCTGCTGTTCGTGTCGGGGCAGATCAGCGCCGGGGCCGACGGGCTGATCCTTGGCCGTCTGGGCGATACGATGGATGTGGCCGCCGGGGCGCAGGCCGCGCGAGCCTGCGGGCTGGCGCTGATCGCGCAGGCGCAGGCGGCGCTTGGTGATCTGGACCGCATCGTTCGGGTGGTGAAGCTGACCGGCTTTGTCAACTCGACCCCCGATTTCACCGACCAGCCCGAGGTGGTGAACGGCTGTTCCGATCTGATGGTCGAGGTGTTCGGCGACAAGGGCCGCCATGCCCGCGCGGCGGTCAGCGCCCCGGCCCTGCCGCGTGGTGTGGCGGTGGAAATCGAAGCGATCTTTCAGGTCGCCTGATGCCCGCCCCGCTGCCCACAGCCTTTCTGGATCGCCCCATCGCGCATCGCGGCCTGCACGGGCCGGGTGTGCCGGAAAACAGCCTTGCCGCCGCCCGTGCCGCCATCGCGGCGGGTTACGGGATTGAACTGGACATCCAGCCTTCGGCCAGCGGGCAGCCCCTGGTGTTTCACGATTACGATCTGGACCGGCTGACCGGGCAGCCGGGCTTTATCCGCGACCGCGATGGCGACGATCTGGCCGCGCTGCGCCTGACGGGCAGCGACGAACCCGTGCCGACGCTGCCCGCCTTTCTGGAACTGGTGGCGGGCCGCGTGCCCCTGCTGATCGAGATCAAGGATCAGGACATGCGCCTTGGCCCTGACATCGGGGCGCTGCATCAGGCCGTGGCGGCGGCTTTGGCGGGCTATGCCGGGCCGGTGGCGGTGATGTCGTTCAACCCGCATGTCGTCACGGGTTTTCACGCGCTGGCCCCGCAGATCGCCTGTGGCCTGACCACCTGCGGCTATACCGCCGGGGATTGGCCGATGATCGACGCCGCCCGCCGCGCGCATCTGGCCGCGATCGCCGATTTCGACGCCTCGGGCAGCGGCTTTGTGTCGCACGATCACAGCGATCTGGATAACCCCGCCGTCGCCGCGCTAAAGGCGCGCGGCGTGCCGGTGCTGTGCTGGACCATCCGCAGCAAGGCGCAGGAAACTGCTGCCCGCCGCATCGCCGATAATATCACCTTCGAAGGCTACGCCGCCTGATCCGGCCGCCCCAGCCGCCCCACGCTCATATGCCGCTTGCCCGCAAAGCCGGGGCGGCGTTCAACCGCAAAGCCGCCCGCGCTCAGCGCGCGGCGGACGTGGCCGGCGGCGGTATAGGTGGCGAATGTGCCGTCCGGCGCGGTGTGGCGGGCGACCTCGGCCATCAGGGCGTCGCCCCACATCTCGGGGTTTTTGGCGGGGGAAAAGCCGTCCAGAAACCACGCATCCGCCCGGCCATCCCATCCGGGCAGTCTGTCGCGGGCATCGCCGATGATGATCTGCGCCTGAACGCTGCCGACCTGAAACTGCCGCGCGGGCCAGCCCTGCCGCAGTTGCGCCGCCAGCGGGGCCAGTTGCGGAAAGGCCGCATGGGCGGTTTCCAGTTGCGCGGCATCCATCGGAAAGCCCTCAAAGCTGGTAAAGCGCACCGGCTGATCCGTCACCGCGGCCAGAGCCAGCAGGTTCAGCCCGGTGCCAAAGCCCAGTTCCGCCACATGAAAGCCGGGCCGCAGCCGCGCGGGCAGATCGTTGCCATCCAGAAACACATGCCGGGTTTCGGCCAGCCCGCCGGCAAGGCTGAAATACGGGTCATCAAAGCGGCGCGACACCGGCACGCCGCCCTCGCGCCAGTCCAGCGCCGGGTGGTTTGTGCCCATCGGATCGGTTACATCAGCCATCGGCGCAGCTAGGCGAAAGGGGGCCGCGATGGCAAGTGTCACCGTCATGGGCGCGGGCATTTTCGGGCTGGCCTGTGCGTGGGAACTGGTGCAGCGCGGCGCGCGGGTGCGGGTGCTGGATGCGCGCGGCGTCGGGGCAGGGGCATCGGGCGGGCAGGTGGGGGCGCTGTCGCCTCATGCGCCGGAAAACTGGAACGACAAGAAGCAGTTTCAGCTGGACAGCCTGCTGGCGGCGGATGCCTTTTGGTCGGGCGCGGCCGATGCGGGCGGGCGCGATCCGGGCTTTGCGCGGGTCGGGCGGGTGCAGCCTCTGACCGGCGATCCGGCGGCGTTGGCCCCGCGTCTTGCGGCGTCAGCAGACCGCTGGCCGCAGGCGATGCGGGTGCTGGATGCCGTGCCGCCGGGGGCCTTGGTGCCGCGCAGCGACAGCGGGCTGTGGCTGTGGGACGGCCTTTCCGGGCGCATCGCCCCGCGCGCGGCTGTGGCCTGTCTGGCGGCGGCAATCACTGCGCGCGGTGGCGTGATCGAGACCGGCGACACCCCCGGCAATATCGGCAACAACGGCCCGGTGATCTGGGCCACGGGCTGGGAATGGCTGCGTGACACCGGCACCGGCGTGGGGCAAAAGGGCCAGTCGGCGCTGTTGGCCCATGCCGCCCCCGACGCGCCGCAGGTCTATGCCGAGGGGCTGCATATCGTGCCCCACGCCGATGGCACCCTGGCCATCGGTTCCACCAGCGAGCGGGATTTCACCGACACCGCCCCCGACGAACAGGCGCTGGAGCTGGTAGCGCGGGCGCGGGTGATCTGCCCGGTGCTGGCCGATGCGCCGCTGATCGGCACCTGGGCGGGCATCCGGCCCCGCGCTGCCTCGCGCGCGCCCTTGCTGGGGGCGTGGCCGGGCCGGGCGGGGCATTTCGTCGCCAATGGCGGCTTCAAGATCGGCTTTGGCATGGCCCCCGGCGTGGCCCGCGTGATGGCCGATCTGCTGCTGGAGGGGCGCGATGCGATCCCCGAGGCATTCCGCTTTTACGGCGCGGGCGACACGCCGATCACATAGGGGTGCAGCACGAACAGCCCGGCCCAGATCGAGACCGCGATGGCGGCGCGCGCCGGGGTGAACCGCCATTGCGGCCGCCCCTGCCGCGCCATTCCGGCCAGCGCATAGGCCAGCAGCAGGCCAAAGAACAGCACATGCGCAAGGTCTCCGTTCGCGATCAGATGCGCGCCCGCCCAGATGGCAAAGCCGCGCATCAGCCCCGACAGGCCGGGCGCCAGTGCCGCCGCCAGCACCGCCAGCGGCATCGCCAGATTGACCAGCCAGCGGTGCCAGATCGCATGATCCCACAGCGGCACCACCGGCGCGCGCCCCGCCGCGACGATCAGCCAATACAGCAGCCCCAGCGACAGCAGGCTGTAGGCGATCACATAGCCGCGCCGCGACAGCGCCGCGATCAGCGCCCCGCGCAGGCCGGGCCGCGCCGGGATCACATGCGACCCCAGAAACGCTGCAAAGGCCAGAATGTATTCGCTCCATCCGCTCATCCGGGTTGAATACGGGTTGCGGGCGGCTTTGTCATTGCGGATCATTGCCGCAGCCAATGAGGATAAGCATGAGCCGACTAGAGACAGCCTTTGACGCCATCGACGCCGCCAACGCGGCCGATCCGAATCTGGATGACGGCCAGCCGGTGGAACTGCTGTATGGCCAGCGGATGACCGAACAGCAGCGCCACCTGTTCCCCGACGCGTCCGAGCCGTTGCAGATCGCCTGCCGGGGCCAGCATATCGAACGCTGGCTGCTGCCGCGCCGCGATTTTCCGATGGACCGGGCGGGCTATCTGCAATGGCGGCAGGAACAGGGTCGCCGTCATGCCGCGCGGGTGGCGGGGATCATGGCCGATGCGGGCTATGGCGCCGAGGATTGCGCGGCGGCGACCCGGATGCTGACCAAGCAGGGGATCAAGCGCGATCCGCAGGTGCAGGCGTTGGAAGACGTGGCCTGCTTTACCTTTATCCGCTGGTATCTGGGTGATTTCGCGCAAACTCAGCCCGACGACCGGATGCTGCGCATCGTGGAAAAGACCGCCCGCAAGATGTCGCCGCAGGCGCGGGCGCGGGCTTTGGACGAATTTCCCATGCCCGAGGCTTTCGCCGCCGCCTTTCGGGATGAGTGATGCGCGCGGTCATCGTGACCCATGGCCAGCCCGGCGACCCCGGCCCGCAGCAGCAGGCGGTCGAGGAACTGGCCGCAGCCATTCAGGCCCATGCGCCGGGGCTGGTCGTCGTGGGGGCGACGCTGGCGATGCCCGGCGCTTTGGCGGCGGCGGCGCGGCCGGGCTGTGTCGTCTATCCGATGTTCATGGCCGAGGGCTGGTTCACCACCCGCGAACTGCCGCGCCGTCTGGCCGGGATCGGGGCCGATGCGCGGGTGGTGCGCCCCTTTGGCCTGGAACCGGCGCTGCCCGCGCTGTGCATTGCCAAGGCCCGGCAGGCGGCGGCGGCGCAGGGATGGGCCGCGCAGGACAGCACCGTTCTGCTGTCGGCGCATGGGTCGCAGCGGGCGCGGGCGTCGGCCAATGGCGCGCGGGCCTTGGCCGCCACGATGGCACCGCATTTTGCCCGTATCGTGAATGGTTTTGTCGAGGAAGAACCCTATCTGGCCGATGCCGCGCGCGGGCTGAGCCGTGCCGTCAGCCTGCCGTTCTTTGCCACCCGTGCGGATCATGTGACCGATGATCTGCCGCAGGCGCTGGATCAGGCGGGCTTTGACGGCCCGCGCCTTGACCCCATCGGCCTTGCCCCCGAGGTGCCCGCCCTGATCGCCGCCAGCCTGCTGGCCGGTCAGTCCGCCTGCCAATAGGCATAGCCGCCCGCCGGCGCGAACCCAAGCCCGCGATACAGCGCCAGTGCCGCGCCGTTACCGGAACCCACGGCCAATGCGATGCGGCTTGCCCCCTGCTGCGTGCCCCAGATCGCCGCCTGCCGCATCATCCAGCCCGCCAGCCCCTTGCGGCGCAGGCCGGGCAGCACCTCGACCGCGTGGACCATGGCCACGCCGTCGCTGACTGCGGCAAAGGCGGCACCGGCGGCGCGATCCTCGGTCCGGCCAAGGATGGCGGTTTTCGGTTGCGGCGCGCGCTGCATGATCGCCCGCCGGGCCGGACCGATGCCGCCCGCCGACCAGATCTCGCGCTGGATGGCCATTGGCGGCCAGACCGTGAAGGTGGTGACAGAGGGGATCGCCAGCCCGGTCAGGGCGGCGACGGGGGCGGCAAGGATCAGGGTCGGCGTGTGGCGGCGCAGCCCCCGCGCCGCCAATGCCTGCGCCAAAGCCTGATCGTCGTCACCGACGCGGAATTGCGGCGGCTGATCCCAGCCTTGCTGCACCTGAATGGCGGCGGTGATGTCGTCGCCGGTCCAAGGCCCGGTTGCGCGGGCCGATCCCACGCGCCCGCCGCCGCCCATGCCCCGCCCGACGCTGAACCCGCCCGCGCGGGCATATTCCGCAGCGGGCCATGTGGCATCAAAGGCGGCGGCCAGCGCGGTGTCCATCAAAGCGCCAGCCGCTGCCGCAGCGCCGCCATTGCCTGATCGACGCGCGCGCCGTCCAGCCCGCGCACCACCAGATTGGTGCCCCAGCCGCGTTCGGCATCGTGATAGGGATAAGACCCCAGCGACAGATCGGGAAATTCAGCGGCAATCTGGCGCAGATCCTCGGCCACGTCCGATTCGCCGCGCCGCACCTCGACCGTGGCAGATTGCACCGGGCGACCGCCGGGCAGGCGCGGGATCAGCCAATCGACCATCGCGCGAAAGACCTGCGGCACCCCGGCCATCGAATGCGTGCCGCCGATGGAAAAGCCGGGCGCGGCGCTGACAGCATTGTCGATCAGCGTGGCACCCACCGGGATGCGGGCCATGCGCAGGCGGTTTTCGGTCAGGTCAAGCCCCATGCGGGCGCACCGCTCGGCCAGCAGGGCGCGGGCCTGCGGGTTGATTTCCAGCGTGGTGCCATGCGCGTCGGCCACGGCATCGGCGGTGATGTCGTCATGCGTCGGCCCGATGCCGCCGCTGGTGAACAGCAGATCCCATGCGCCGCCAAGGCTGCGGTCCAGCGCGCGGATGGCGGCGACGATGGCATCGTGATCGTCGGACACCACGCGGATTTCCCGCAGGTCAAAGCCGGTCGCGCACAGCACCTGCGCCAGATGATGGGCGTTCCCTTCGCGCGTGCGGCCCGACAGGATCTCGTCGCCGATGACCAGAATGGCGGCGGTTGGGTTATCGGACTGCATGGCGATCCTTTCGCTTGGATGCCTCATCTAGACCCGGCGGCGGGGCTGGAACAAGTGGCCTGTCGTCGCTATCTAGGCGGAATGAAAAAAGGCAGCGACATGGACGAGACCCGTATCACCCGCGAGGGTATCCGCATCCACACCCCCGATGATTTTGCCGGAATGCGCAAGGCAGGTGCCGTCGCCGCGCAGATTCTGGACGAGGTTGGCCCGATGGTTCAGCCCGGCGTCACCACCGGCGCGCTGGATGATTTCATCCGCGGGCGGGTGACGGAACTGGGCGCGACCAGCGCCACCATCGGCTATCGCGGCTATCAGCACGCCAGTTGCATCAGCGTGAACCATGTGGTCTGCCACGGCATCCCCGGCGACAAGGTGCTGTCGGACGGCGATATTCTGAACATCGACGTGACGGTGATCGTGGATGGCTGGTTTGGCGATACCAGCCGGATGTATGTGGCGGGCAAGCCCTCGGTCAAGGCGATGCGGCTGATTCAGGTCACATATGACTGCCTGATGAAAGGGATCGAGACCGTGCGCCCCGGCGCCACCTTTGGCGACATCGGCGCGGCGATCCAGAAACACGCCGAAAGTCACCGCATGTCGGTGGTGCGCGATTTCTGCGGCCACGGTCTGGGCCGGGTGTTCCACGCCCCGCCGAACGTGCTGCACTTTGGCCGCGCCGGCAAAGGCCCGGTGCTGGAGGAAGGCATGTTCTTCACCATCGAGCCGATGATTAACCTTGGCCGCCCGGAAACCAAGATTCTGGCCGATGACTGGACAGCGGTGACGCGCGACAAATCGCTGTCGGCGCAGTTCGAACATTCAATCGGGGTGACGGCGGACGGGGTGGAAATCTTTACCCCATCCGACAGGTTCTTTGACTTCGGCTAGGCCGGGTTGCCGCGCCGGAACGGGGTGAATTCCGCCATCAGGGTGATTTCCTGATCCATCGCGGCGCGTTCGCGGATCAGGTAATCGTCCAGCGCGCGGTAAAATCCGGGATCGGCGACCCAGTGCAGGCTGTGCGTCTGCGTCGGCACATAGCCGCGCGCCAGCTTGTGTTCGCCCTGCGCCCCGGCCTCGACGCGGGCCAGGCCATGTTCGATGGCCCAGTCGATCGCGCGGTGATAGCACAGTTCGAAATGCAGAAAGGGGTGGTCCTCGATGCAACCCCAATAGCGGCCAAAGATCGCATCCGGCCCGACAAAGTTCAGCGCCCCGGCAACAGGGATGCCGTCGCGTTCGGCCAGCACCAGCACGATGTCGTCGCGCATGGTGTCGTGGATCAGGTCAAAAAAGCGGCGCGTCAGATAGGGCCGGCCCCATTTGCGCCCGCCGGTGTCCTGATAAAAGGTCCAGAAGGCGTCCCAATGTTCGGGGCAGATCTCATCGCCCGTCAGGCTGCGGATGCTGCCGCCAAACGCCTGCGCGCGCTCGCGTTCCTTGCGGATCGCCTTGCGCTTGCGGCTGGACAGGTCGGCAAGGAAATCGCTGTAGGTTGCATAGCCCCGGTTCAGCCAGTGGAATTGCTGCGTGGCGCGGGGCAGGTATGCGCCGGGTTCGTCCGCCTCGGGTTTCGTGCAAAAGGTGACATGGACGCCAGATGCGCCGACATGTTCCGCCACCTGCGTCATGCCCTGCAACAATGCGGCACGGATCACCGGATCAGGAGCCAGCAGACGCGGGCCGGTGACGGGGGTAAAGGGCACCGCGCATTGCAGTTTCGGGTAATAATCGCCCCCGGCGCGTTCAAACGCCTCGGCCCAGCCATGGTCAAAGATATATTCGCCCTGACTGTGCGACTTGGCATAAAGCGGCGCCGCCCCGACGATCTGCCCGTCGCGCTCAATGGTGATATGCAGCGGCTGCCACCCCGTCCCCGCCCCGACCGAGCCGGATTGTTCCAGAGCCGCCAGAAAACGGTGCGAGGTGAACGGATTATCCCCCGCCAGCCGGTCCCAGACCTGTGCGGGGATGGCTGTAATGTCGGGATATGTGGTCAGGCTGAGTGCGCTCATGCCCGGCAAGATAGGGGCATCAGCGCAGATTGTAAGGGGGGTGGATGATCGCCGCCGCCGGTTTCGTTTGCACGGGAATCAGCCTCCGGCGGGGATATTTATCGGACCAAAGATGGCCCGGCACACACCCAGCCCCGGCGCATGTCCGGGGAGGGTGTGGCATCTTCGGTCACGGCCATCGGCGTCCCCGCCTGTTCCGTGATTCTTTTATAGCGGGCCGGGGGTTAAGATCAGGTAAAGCCGCGCCTCATCTTTGGTCCGATAAATATCCTCTGGGGGTCCGGGGGGCGAAGCGCCCCCGGCCTTTGGGCGGCACGCCAGTTTGTCCGCACCGGCGCGGAACCTGTCGCGCGCACTTGCGTTCGGTTGCAGCTTGGCCAATCATCCGGGCCGAAACGCAATCCTTTCAGAAAGGACAGGACCATGGCTTTTACCCTTCCCGATCTTCCCTACGCCCATGACGCGCTGGAAGCTGTCGGCATGTCGAAAGAAACGTTGGAATTTCACCACGACATCCACCACAAAGCCTATGTCGACAAGCTGAACGAACTGATCGCTGGCACCGAATGGGAAGGCAAGTCGCTGGAAGACATCGTGACCGGCACCTATAAAAAGGGCGAGGTCGCGCAAAGCGGGATCTTTAACAACGCCAGCCAGCACTGGAACCACACTCAGTTCTGGGAAATGATGGCCCCGGAATCCAGGATGCCGTCCGAGGTTGAAGCCGCACTGAAAGAATCGTTCGGTTCGGTCGAGGATTTCAAAAAGAAATTCACCGAAGCAGGTGTTGGACAATTCGGTTCCGGTTGGGCCTGGCTGGTCAAAAAGGCCGATGGCGGGCTGGAGATCACCAAGACCGAAAACGGCGTCAACCCGCTGTGCTTTGGCCAGACTGCGCTGCTGGGCTGCGATGTGTGGGAACATTCCTACTATATCGACTTCCGCAACAAACGCCCGGTCTATCTGCAAAATTTCCTTGAAAAGCTGGTGAACTGGGAAAACGTCGCTTCGCGCATGTAAATGATTTCGCGACGCGGTGTTCTGCGGGGCCTGTCGGGGGTGACTCTGGCGGGCCTTTTTCATTATCGTCCATGCGCTGCCACTGAATTGCGCCTGCCCCGTCCACCCCGCCGCGACGGCGCGGCCCTGCACAAATTTCCGTGCCGCGCCTGCCCGGCCCTGTGCGGCATTGGCAAACCGGGCGCCAAGCGTATAAAGACGGGCGACAGGACAAGACAGCGGAAAGACCCGATGGCCAACCAGAACGACAGTTTCATCGACGAGGTGACAGAGGAACTGCGCCGCGACCGGATGTATACGACCTTTCGTCGCTATGGCTGGATCGGGATTGCGGCGATTTTGCTGATCGTGGGCGGGGCGGCGTGGTTCGAATATCAGAAATCGCGCGAACAGGCGAATGCGCAGGCATTCGGCGATGCGGTGCTGACGGCCGAACAGGCGGCGGATCAGCCGGCGGCGCTGGCGCAGGTCGATACCGCCGGTTCTCCGCGCCGGGCGGCGCTGACCGGGCTGCTGGCGGCGGGCGTGCAGGCCGATGCCGGGCAGGATACCGCCGCCGCGGCGCAACTGGAACAGGTGGCGACCGGCTTGGGTCAGAACGACGTGGCGCTGCGCGATCTGGCACGGCTGAAACTGGTGCTGGTGCAGGGCGAGGCCATGGACCCGGCGACCCGTGACGCGCTGCTGGCCGATCTGGCCCGCCCCGGCGCTCCGTTCGAATTGCTGGCGCTGGAACAGCAGGCGGTGGCGCTGATCGGTGCAGGCCGCACCGATGATGCCGCTGTGCTGATCGGCCAGATCCAGCAGCGCGACGGGCTAAGCGAAACCTTGCGCCGCCGCCTGTCCGAGACGATGATTGCCCTGGGCGTCGAACCCGACCCGGCACAGTCCGACGCGCCGACGATGAACTGAGAACACCGGACAACCGGCCAAGAGGGACGAGGACATGACCACCTTTTCGCGCATTCGTGCCACCGGCCTTGCCGCCTTGCTGCCGGTTGCCCTGCTGGCCGCCTGCGGCGAGCGCGAGACCATCCTGCCCGGCGAACGTCTGGACCCGCTGTCGGTGACATCGCCCGATGGCCCGGCGGTGATCGCTGCGCCTGCGCCCGCCAGCACGGCTCTGTCTCTGCCGGCCATGCGCGCAAATGCCGACTGGACCCACCGCGCCGGGAACGCGGCCCATGATCCGGGCCATGCGGCGCTTGGCGGCGGCATGACGCTGCAATGGGCGGCGAATATCGGCTCGGGCGATGCGCGGCGGTTCCGCATCACCGCCGATCCGGTGATCTGGGGCGGTATGGTGTTTACGCTGGACAGCCGCGCCGATGTGGTTGCGACCAGCACCGGCGGCGGCACCGTGTGGCAAACCAGCCTGCGCCCCGTGACCGAACGTGGCGACAGCGTGTCGGGCGGCGGCATCGCCGCCGAGGGCGGGCGCATCTTCGTCACCACCGGCTATGGCGAGCTGGTGGCGCTGGACGCCCGCAGCGGCGGCATCCTGTGGCGGCAGCGCGTCGAGACGGCGATCTCCGGCGCGCCCGCCGTGCAGAACGGCGTGGTCTATGTCGCGGCGCGCAACGGCGTCGGCTGGGCGGTGCAGGCTGAAAATGGCCGGGTGCTGTGGCAGACCAATGGCACCGGTGCGCCGATGGGAGTGATGGGTGTGTCGGCCCCGGCGGTGTCGGGCAATACGGTGGTGTTCCCCTTTGCTTCGGGGCAGTTGCTGGCGGCGGAAACGGCCGATGGCATGACGCAGTTTTCGGCGCAGGTTGCCGGGACGCGCGTGGGCCGGGCCATTACCGCCATCCGCGACATGACCGGCGATCCGGTGATCGCGGGCGGTCGGCTGTATGGCGGCACCTCGTCGGGGCGGATCGCCGCCTTTGATCTGGGCACCGGCGCGCAGCTTTGGTCGGCGCGCGACGGGGCCAATTCGCCGGTGGTCGTTGCGGGCGGCTCGGTCTTTGCGGTGAACGATCAGGCCGAACTGATCCGGCTGGATGCCGCGACCGGAGGCGTGATCTGGCGCGTTGCGCTGCCCTATTACACGACCGAACGGCCCCGGCGGCAGGATCGCATCTTTGCCAGCTATGGCCCGGTTCTGGCGGGCGGGCGGCTGTTCGTGGCCAGCAGCGACGGGGTGTTGCGGGTATTCGACCCGGCCTCGGGTGCGCTGACCGGGCAGGCGGCCATTCCGGGCGGTGCCGCGGCGGCACCTGCGATTGCCGGGCAAACCTTGTATGTCGTCAGCCGCAACGGCCAGCTTCTGGCATTCCGATGACCTTTACCCTCGCCATCGTTGGCCGCCCGAATGTGGGCAAATCCACGCTGTTCAACCGCCTGGTCGGCAAGAAACTGGCGCTGGTCGATGACCAGCCCGGCGTCACCCGCGACCTGCGCGAAGGTGCGGGCCGTCTGGGCGACCTGCGCTTTATCGTCATCGACAGCGCTGGTCTGGAAATGGCCGAGGATGACAGCCTGCAAGGCCGGATGCGCCGCCTGACCGAACGCGCCGTGGACGAGGCCGACATCTGCCTGTTCGTCACCGACGCTCGCGCGGGCGTGACGGCGGCGGATGAATATTTCGCCGACATCCTGCGCCGCCGCGCGCGTCACGTTCTGCTGGCCGCCAACAAGGCCGAAGGCCGCGCCGGCGAATCGGGCGCGATCGAGGCTTATGCCCTTGGCCTTGGCGAACCGATCCGCATCTCGGCTGAACATGGTGAAGGGATGGAGGATCTGTATCAGGCCCTGATCCCGCTGGCCGACCAGATCGAGGCCGAACGCCCCGCCCCCATCGCCGCCGAAACCGATGTCGATCTGTCGGATGAGGATGCCGAAACCGGCGAAGGTGCCGACGACTGGCGTCCCAGTGCCGACCGCCCGCTGCAACTGGCCGTCATCGGGCGGCCCAATGCGGGCAAATCCACGCTGATTAACAAGATCATCGGCGAAGACCGCCTGCTGACCGGACCCGAGGCCGGGATCACCCGCGACAGCATCAGCGTGACGACCGAATTCATGGGCACGCCCATGCGCATCTTCGACACCGCCGGAATGCGCAAACGCGCCAAGGTGACGGACAAGGTGGAAAAGCTGTCGGTCGCGGATGGCCTGCGCGCCGTCCGCTTTGCCGAGGTGGTCGTGGTGCTGCTGGACGTGGAAATCCCCTTCGAACAACAAGACCTGCGCATCGCCGATTACGCCGAAACCGAAGGCCGCGCGGTGGTCGTGGCGGCGAACAAATGGGATCTGGAAGAAGATAAACCCCAGAAACTGAACGAATTGCGCGAAGCCTTTGAACGCCTGCTGCCTCAGCTCAGGGGGGCACCGCTGGTCACGGTTTCGGCCCGCACCGGCAAGGGGCTGGACCGGCTGCACAACGCGATCCTCAAGGCGCACGAGGTCTGGAACCGCCGCGTCAGCACCGCCCGCCTGAACCGCTGGCTAGAGGTCATGACCGAAAGCCACCCGCCCCCCGCACCCGGCGGACGGCGCATCCGGCTGCGCTATATGACGCAGATCAAGACCCGCCCCCCGGCCTTCATCGTCAAGGCAACCCATACCGACAAGCTGCCCGACAGCTATCAGCGTTACCTGATTAACGGGCTGCGCGCCGATTTCGACATGCCGGGAACGCCGATCCGCCTGACCTTCCGCGATCAGGGCGACAAGAATCCCTACAAGGCCAAGGCGCAAAAGATCAATCAGTCCGGCGCATTGTCGAAACACAAGAACCGGCAAAAGCCCAAGGGCAGCTGACCGGCCACAGGATCGCGCGGCGCAGGTCATACAGCACCAACGCCCGCCGCTTCCTGTTTGCCTAAATACGCACCTTCGGGCGGGGCCGCGCCACCATCAGGTTACGGCGCGCACCAGCACCGCCGTCATCGCCGTTATGCCCAGAATGGCACCGATGGCGATTACCGGAACCGTGCTGATGGTCACGGTGGCGATGCCGATCAGCGCCCAGATCATTCCCACGGAATAAGACGCCGATCCGCCGATCTGCCATTGCACGGTCACGCCGGTCCCCGCACACAGCAGCAGCGCGGTCATCGTGGCCGTATCCGGGCTGATGCCCAACTGACCCGCCGTAAACGCGGCCAAGGCGGCATAGCCCGCCACCGTCGCCCAGCCGGCAAACAGCCCGACCGCGATGCTCTGGCGAATACGGCGGCCATTGCGCTGCCCCCGGATCACCGCGCTCAGCGCCGCAAACAGCATCGTCACGGCCAGTGCCAGCCCGGCCAGCGGATGATGCAGCATCACCCAGGGCAAAGCCGCCCCCGCGATCAAGGCGGCGGCCAAGGGTGCCAATTCGCCCGGCGCATGATCGTCCAGATGCTGCGCCGCGATTTGCCGAGGCGTCGGCGGACCTGCCACACCGCGCGCCAGCGGCGCGGCCAGACGGTCGCGGGTATTGCGCTCATACCACCAGCGGTCATAGGCCAGTTGCAACGCGTGCAGGGCAAGCCCCGCCCAGACGATAATCAGCAACAGCCACAGCGCAGGCGGGCCGGGGTTGAACATCTTCAGCGCCAGATTCACGCCGGGGCCACTTTGCGGCATGGACCAGTAATCCGGCATCAGCCCATTCGGCGCCGTATAGGCGACAGCATGGCTGCTTCGCGCCGCGAATGCCACATCGGGCGGATAGGTCGCCGCAAAAACCAGCCCGCCGATGACGAACAGGCCAACAGCCAGAACGGTAAGTATGATGCTTGCGCGGTTCATATTGGCCAACGCGCAAAGCTGTGGATGGTTGCACGCGCAGCTTGAAACGGCCTTGGTTTTCAGGCTTTCGGCACCATGAACGGGGCATCATGTGCGCCCCGCCCAGCCCACTTGGCTGCCGTGCAACTGCCTAGATCAGCGCGCCTTCGGCGGTCAGCCGCCGTGCGCCGCCCAGATAGCGTGACAGCGCCTCGGGCAGATCGACTGACCCATCGGCCTGCTGCCCGTTTTCCAGCACCGCGATCAGCGCCCGGCCCACGGCCAGCCCCGATCCGTTCAGCGTATGGACGAATTCCGGCTTGCCGCCGCCAGCGGGGCGATAGCGGGCGTTCATCCGCCGTGCCTGATAATCGCCGCAATAGCTGACGCTGGAAATCTCGCGATAGCGGTTCTGACCGGGCAGCCAGACCTCAAGATCGTGGGTGATCCGCGCGCCCGCGCCCATATCGCCCGCGCACAAGACGACGGTGCGATAGGGCAGGTTCAGCGCCTCTAGCACGGCCTGCGCGCAATCGGTCATGCGGGCATGTTCGGCCAGCCCGGCCCCGGCATCGGTGATCGAGACCATTTCCACCTTTTCGAACTGATGCTGGCGCAGCATCCCGGTGGTGTCGCGCCCGGCGCTGCCCGCCTCGGATCGGAAGCACTGCGTCTGCGCCACCATCCGCCGGGGCAGGGCCGCCTGATCCAGCAGATCGCCATGGACGGTATTGGTCAGCGTGACCTCGGCCGTGGGCACCAGCCACCAGCCTTCGCGGGTCTGATAGCTGTCCTCGCCGAATTTCGGCAGTTGCCCGGTGCCCAGCATCATGTCGGACAGGACCAGAACCGGGGTCCAGGTTTCTTCCAGCCCGTGCCGGTCGATATGCAGATCGACCATGAACTGCCCAAGGGCGCGGTGCAGACGCGCCACCGCGCCTTTCAGCACCACAAAGCGGCTGCCCGACAGTTTCGCCGCCGTTTCAAAATCCATGCCGGTTTTCACGCCGGGGATGTCGAAATGTTCGCGCGGCGGAAAATCCAGATCGCGCGGCGTGCCCCAGCGGCGGATTTCCACGTTATCGTCTTCGTCCTTGCCGTCGGGCACATTGTCCAGCGGCAGGTTCGGGATGGTCAGCAGCAGGTCGCGCAGCTCGGCGTCCAGCGCGGCGGCCTCGGCCTGCATCCGGGTCACGTCATCCTTGCGGGCGCTGACCTCGGCGCGCAGGCGGTTGAATTCGTCCTCGTCGCCGCGGCCCTTGGCGGCACCGGCCTGTTTGCTGGCCTTGTTCACCTCGGATTGAGCGGTTTCGGCCTCGGCGATGCGGGCGCGGCGGTCGGCGTCCAGTGCCAGAATGCGGGGCGAAACCGGCGACAGGCCGCGACGGGCAAGGGCGGCGTCAAAGGCGTCGGGGTTGTCGCGGATGGCGCGAATGTCGTGCATGGCTGGCCTCGTCGGTCGGATTTCGCCCTGTCCATAACCCAAGCCCGCCACTGGCGAAAGCCCGCGCCGCGCCGAAAAATGCCGCGCGGGGGCGGGGATGGCCTATTCGGCGCAGAACAGGCGATAGACGGTGGCGATCACCTCGGCCGCCTTGGGATCGGCGACGGAATACAGCCGCGCCTTGCCATCGCGGCGGCAGGCCACCAGCCGGTCGGCGCGCAGCCGGGCCAGTTGCTGGCTGACGGTGGCCTGCCGCTGGCCCAGCAGTTGTTCCAGCTCGCCCACGGTGCGTTCGCCGCCTGACAGGTGGCACAGGATCATCAGCCGCCCTTCGTGGGACAAGGCCTTCAGCAAGGCCGCCGCCTCGGCCGCGCGGGCGATCATGTCCTGGGGGGGAATGGGCGGATGGGCGGGAACGCTCATTCGGCGGGGGCCTTGCTCAATAGCCCGGTCAGTGCCGGATAGAAATGCTGCGCGCCGGGATAGCCCTCGATCCGGCCCAGTTCCTGCCCGCGATGCAGCAGGATAAAGGTGGGCGTCAGCCATGCCCGCCGGTCCAGCGCCAGCCCGTCGGGAAAGGGGCCGTCCAGATCCACCGCCAGCAAGGGCGCGGCGCGGCCTTGCGGGCTGGCGGCATAACCCGGCCCGATTTCCGCCCGCCACGCGGCGCACCACTGGCAACCGGGACGCTCGACCAGCATCAGCCGCATGGGCGCGGC
Source organism: Paracoccus sp. (in: a-proteobacteria) (assembly GCF_030538755.1). Classification (GTDB taxonomy): domain Bacteria; phylum Pseudomonadota; class Alphaproteobacteria; order Rhodobacterales; family Rhodobacteraceae; genus Paracoccus. The sequence goes on from NZ_JAUNTJ010000001.1 coordinate 40,166, forward strand.
GGTCCAGTCGATGCGGTGGGCGGAATCGGCGGCCTGCGCCGGGACCGTCAGGCCCGCCGCCACGGGCATCAGCCCCAGCAGCAAAGGGATCATCAGATAACGCATCGTGCGGGTCAAAATACCGCCGCCGTGCGTCAGCGGCAAGCGGCCGCGCGGGCTTCACATCCGGGTCGCGTCCGCCTATGCCGGGAACAGCAACAGGGGGGCGACGATGGACGATCTTTTGCAACCGCTGCTGGAAGGTCAGCGCCGCGCCTTGTCCCGCGCGATCACGCTGATCGAATCGACGCGCCCTGACCACCGCCAGCGGGCCGAGGCGCTGATCGCCGCCCTGCCGCCGCAGCCGACGGCGCTGCGCATCGGGCTGTCGGGCACGCCGGGGGTGGGGAAATCGACCTTCATCGAAGCCTTTGGCGTGCGGCTGACCGGGCAGGGGATGCGCGTGGCGGTGCTGGCGGTTGACCCGTCATCGGCGCGCTCGGGCGGGTCTATTCTGGGTGACAAGACGCGGATGGAAACGCTGTCGCGCGATCCCAATGCCTTTATCCGCCCCTCGCCCAGCCGGGCGGAACTGGGCGGGGTGGCCCGGCGCACCCGCGAAACCATCCGCCTGTGCGAAGCGGCGGGCTTTGACGCGGTGCTGGTCGAAACCGTGGGCGTGGGCCAGTCGGAAACGCTGGTCGCGGAAATGACCGATCTGTTCGTGCTGCTGCTGGCCCCGGCGGGGGGGGATGAGTTGCAGGGCGTCAAGCGCGGCATCATGGAAATCGCCGACCTGATTCTGGTGAACAAGGCCGATGGCGATCTGCTGGCCACGGCGCGGCGCACGGTGGCCGATTACACCGGCGCGCTGCGGCTGATGCGCCGCCGCCCCGGCGACCCCGAGGGCTTTCCCCGCGCGATGCCGGTATCGGCCACCACTGGCGAAGGGCTGGATGCGGCATGGCAGGCGATGCAGGAACTTGGCGGTTGGCGGCGCGATCAGGGCTGGTTCGACCGCCGCCGGGCCGAACAGGCGCGCGGCTGGTTTCTGGCGGAACTGCGCGCCGGTCTGCTGGCGCAGCTGGATACGCCTGCGGCGCGGGCAGAACTGACCCGGCTGGGCGATGCCGTTGCCACCGGCGATCTGCCGCCGGTGACGGCTGCGGCGCAGATGCTGGCGCAGCTGCGTGATGGTGGCGGCGCATGATGCAGGGGCCGGGCTTTACCTCGCATATGGATCTTGCGCTGGATCAGGCGCAGCAGGCCGCGGCGCGGGGCGAAGTGCCGGTGGGCGCGGTGCTGGCCGATCCGGCGGGCCGCGTGGTGGCGGTGGCGGGCAACCGCACCCTTGCCGATCACGACCCGACCGCTCATGCTGAAATCGTGGCGATCCGCGCCGCCTGTGCCGCCGCCGGGTCGCAGCGCCTGCCCGGCCATCGGCTGTGGGTCACGCTGGAACCATGCCCCATGTGCGCCGCAGCCATTTCCGCCGCCCGCATCGCGGTGCTGTATTACGGTGCCGACGATCCCCGTTCCGGCGGGGTGCGGCACGGCGCGCGGGTGTTCGACCACCCGCAATGCCACCACCGCCCCGAGGTTTACGACGGCATCCGCGCCGATGAATCCCGCGACCTGTTGCAACGCTTTTTTCAAGAGAGGCGCTGACTATGACCCCGCATATCATCTTTGATCTGGGCAAGGTGCTGATCGACTGGGACCCGGAACTGGCCTTCCTGCATCGCTTCCCCGACCGCCCCGCCGTGCGTGACTGGATGGCGCGCGCGGGGTTCGAGGCGTGGAACCACGCGCAGGATGCCGGGCGCAGCTTTGCCGACGGGCTGGCCGCCGCCCGCGCCGCTCTGGGCGATGATGCCGCGCCGTTGCAGGGCTATCTTGACCGCTTTCCCGCCACCATCGCCCACCCGATTCCCGGCACATGGGACATTGCCAATGATCTGAAGGCGCGCGGCCACCGCATGTTTGCGATCACCAACTGGGCGCATGAAACATGGCCCGCCGCGATCCGCCTGTATCCCCGGCTGACCACGCTGTTCGAGGACATCATCGTGTCCGGGACGGAACGCATGGCCAAGCCCGACCCGGCGATCTGGGGGCTGCTGCTGGATCGTCACGGGCTGGCCGCGCCCGACTGTCTGTTCATCGACGACAACGCGGCCAATGTCGCCGCCGCCCGCGCCCTGACCATCGACGCGGTGCAATTCACCAGCGCCCCGGCGCTGATCCACGCGCTGCAACAACGCGGGATCGCTTGCACCCCGCCCGCCGCGCCCGTATAGGGGATGCAACGCGGGTGTAGCTCAATGGTAGAGCCGCAGCCTTCCAAGCTGAAGACGTGGGTTCGATTCCCATCACCCGCTCCACCATCCTGACGTGATCGCGTGACGAAATCTGCCGTGGGGTTGGTGGTCGGCATGTGCGCGGCGGGCATTTTGCCACGATATGACGGATCGCCCGCCCCGCCGCGCTGTCAAGGCGGCGGGGCGGTGCCAAGGTCAGGCCCTGCGGCGGCTGGCCCGGCGGCGCAGCGCGCCAAGGCCCGCGACGGCCATGCCCAGCAACCATGCCGAGGCGGGCAGCGGCACCGGGGCAGGGGTGGCGATCAGCACTTCGTAGCGCAGGCCATTGGCGGTGCCGTTCCGGAACCCGGCCCAATAGCTGTGCTGCGCGGTCGGGTTGCCCTGATCGTCCAGCGACCAGATGCCATCGCTGCCGATCGGGGTCAGGTCCAGAAAGGCGCGCAGGCTGTCTTGCTGTTTCAGCTCGGCCCCCAGCCATGCGGTCAGGAAATGCTGGCCGACATTGTTCATGAAAACGCTGTCCCAGACCGCATCGGTATAATGCCCCGACACCCCGGCGGCATAGCTTTCCTGCGGCGCGGGGATCGGTGCGGCGGCGTTATGGCCCGCACCGTCAAAGGTCAGCAGCGCACGATCCACGCTGGCCGCGCCTTCCCAAATCGCGCGCACACCGTTTTCATAGCCTGACACGCCATCCGCCGAACCGGCGATGAACAGCATCGGAACCTTAATCCCGGCAAGGCCTTCGGCATCCCAGAAACCGTTGTTCATCCCCCATGGCCCGATGGCCACGGCGGTCTTGATGCGCGGGTCGGGCAGGTCGGCATGTGTCTGGCTGCCCTGACGGTGGATCGCCAGCGTGTCTTGCGGCGCAAAGGGCATCACGCGGTCAGACAGCCCGCCGCCCGCCGTCACGATGGCCCCGTAACCGCCCATGGAATAGCCGATCAGCCCGGCGTTGCCGGCGTCGATCATCCCGGCAAAGCCCGACGCCGGGTCGGCATTCAGCCGCGCCATCTGATCCAGCACAAAAACCTGATCCAGCGGGCGGTTCACCAGAGCCGAGGCAAAGGCCCCCTGATCGCCATAGGTCGAATCGGTGTGGTCGATGGCGGCGACGACATAGCCCTTTGACGCCAGATTCTCGGCCAGATGCGCCATCAGAAAGCGGTTGCCCGGATAGCCATGGCTAAGCAGAACCAGCGGATAGGGATCATCGGTGGTCGCCGCCGCCGCGTCGCGCATCGCCCGGCCCGTCAGCGTGGCCTGCGTCACCCCGTCGCGGATCATGGCCTGGAACGAGGTCTCGCCGCTGGTCCCCTGCGCGGCAGGATACCACATCTCGACCGTCAGCGGCCGGTCATAGCGGGGCATCGCAGCGGGGTGCGTGGCCTGCGGGTTCAGCGCCAGAATGTCGATCTGGCCGGGGTTGATCAGATCCAGCCGCCGCATTCCCACGGGCAGGTCGCCATAGGCCGACAGGGCAGGCGCATCGGGCGACTGGCCATCGACGCGGTTCTGCGCGGCAAGAGGGGTGGCAAGGGTCATGGCAACCAGAGCAACTGAAATGGCGTAACGCGGCATGGGCGAACCTCCGTGTAAATTTCCGCGCGCAGCGTAACCGTCAAGCACGACATAACCGTGACGTGCCGCTTTCGGTGGCGACGGCCATTGCGGCGGCGGCATCTGGCCCTATGTTTGGGGTGATCCGGCCCCACGGCCATGGAAAGGAATGCGATGTCCCGGAACGCCATGCAGCGATTGTCGTTTTACCTGCTGATCGGGCTGACGCTATATGCGTCGCTGGGCGGCGCGGGCTGATAAAGGGGGCAGACATGGCACAGCGTTACGGCGGGCAGTTTTCCCCCGATGGCAACACCCGCGATCATCGCGGCGGCGATCAGCGGCCTGCGCCTGCGGCCCCCGCACGGGCGCGGCACCGGCTGGAATCGCGCACGAAATGGATCACCATTGCCGGTATCCCGCTGTTGCTGGGGGCGTTCTGGCAAGACCCGACCGGCATGGCGGCGAATCTGCTGGGCTTTGGCGGGCTGGCCGCCGGGATGTGGATGACGCGCGAAGGCTTGCAGGCCGAGGCCGCCTATGACGCCCGCCGCACCGCCCGCCGCCCGGCGATTCCGCGCAAGCTGTTCGGTGCGGTGCTGACTGGGCTGGGGCTGGGTGTGGGGGCATGGGCACCCGATGCGCTGGCCGGGGCGGGCATCATCGGCGTGGCCGGGGCGGCGCTGCATATGCTGGCCTTTGGCATGGACCCGATGCGCGACAAGGGGATGGAGGGCGTCGATACCTTTCAGCAAGACCGCGTGGCCCGCATCATCGCCGAGGGGCAGGCCTATCTGGACAGCATGAAGGACGCGATCCTGCGCACCGGTGAACGCCGGCTTGAGGCGCGGGTCAACATGTTCGAGGCAACGGCGCATACCCTGTTCGATCAGGTCGAACAGAACCCCGGCCATCTGACCGCCGTGCGCCGCTATCTGGGCGTCTATCTGCTGGGCGCGCGCGATGCGACGGTGAAATTCGCCGATCTTTACGCGCAAACCCGCGATCCGCGCGCGCTGGCCGACTGGCAGGCCCTGCTGGACGATCTGGAAACCAATTTCGCCGCCCGCACCCGGTCGCTGCTGGAAGGCGGGCGCACGGATATGGACATCGAAATCTCGGTCCTGCGCGATCGTCTGGCGCGCGAAGGGGTGCGCCCGGAAATGAAGGCGCTGGAAAGCCGCGACGATCCCGGCTTTGCCGAATGGCTGCGCGATCTGGACAAAGACAAGGTGCGCCGCTGACGTGCCTCGCTTTGCGCTGAAGATCGAATATGACGGCGGCCCCTTTGCGGGCTGGCAGGCGCAGGCCGACCGCGATTCCGTTCAGGGCGCGGTGGAAACGGCGCTGGCGGCGCTGGACGCGGGCTTTCGCGACGGCGCGCGGATCGCGGCGGCGGGGCGCACCGATGCGGGCGTTCACGCCACCGGGCAGGTGGCGACCGCCGATCTGCTGCGCGACTGGGATGGCTTTCGTCTGGCCGAGGCGCTGAACTGGCACCTGAAACCGGCCCCGGTGGCGGTGCTGGCGGCGGCGCGGGTGCCGGATGATTTCCACGCCCGGTTTTCCGCGCTGGGGCGGCGCTATCGCTTTCGCCTGCTGGCGCGGCGGGCACCGGCGACGCATGACCGGGGGCGGGTCTGGCAGATCGGGCACGCGCTGGATGCCGATGCGATGCGCGCGGGCGCGGCGCATCTGATCGGGCGGCACGATTTCACCACCTTCCGGTCAACCATGTGCCAATCGGCCAGCCCGGTCAAAACGCTGGACGGGATCACCATCACCGAACATGCCGTGCCGCATGGCACCGAATATCGCTTTGATCTGTGGGCGCGTTCGTTCCTGCACAATCAGGTGCGCTCGATCGTTGGCACGCTGGAACGGGTGGGGGCGGGCGCATGGCCGGCGGATCGCGTGGCCGAGGCATTGGCCGCCTGTGACCGCGCGGCCTGTGGCCCGGTCTGCCCGCCGCAGGGCCTGTATCTAAGCGGGGTGGATTACGCTGCCGACCCGTTCACCTGACCAGACCGGCCCGTTTGTCCAGCGGGCATCGGGCGGGCAAGGATCAGCGGTGGCGGCGCGGGCGTTCGTCGCGCAGCACCACCACCTTGACCGTGTTCCAGATGATCCACAGGTCCATGCCCAGGGTGCGCTGTTCCTGATAGATGCTGTCGATCTTCAGCTTGGCGGGCAGGCAGCGGCGGTAATAGGCGGCCTCGGTCGCCTCGGCGCTGCGGCAGTTGGCAAGGATCTTGTCCTCGTGCCGGTGATAGATCAGCGTTGCCAGCCCGGTCGCGCCGGGGCGGCAGCGCAGCACGCGGGCATAATGCAGCGGAAAGCGTTCGACATATTCCGGCAGCGGCGGGCGCGGGCCGACAAAGCTCATGTCGCCGCGCAGGATGTTGAACAGTTGCGGCAGTTCGTCGATCCGGGTGCGGCGCAGGAAATGGCCGAACGGGGTGATGCGCCAGTTCTTGTGCGCGCCGGTCGCGCCGAAATCGGCCTCGTCCCGGATCATGGTGCGGAATTTCAACTGCGTGAAGGCCTGACCCGGCGCGCGCATCCGCTGCGCGCGATACAGCAGCGGGCCACCCTCGATCAGCTTGTGCAGGATGGCGATGACCAGCATCACCACCGACAGCGGAATCAGCAGGATGACCGATGCCACGATGTCGAACAGCCGCTTGCCCAGTGGCATGACGGATTTGGCAGGCAGCAGGGATTCGGCGTCAAGCCCGGAAACCAGAGGGGGGGCAAGGGCCGCAACCTTGGCCGCGTTGCTTCTGTTCCAGTCCTGGTGAATTGTCACTGCCTGATCCGGGGTTGCTGACGTGCAGAAAAGCCGATTTTCGGGTAACATAGTAAATATCGCTTGGAAACCCCGGCGGGGACCGGCGGCAGGAAAGGCTTGCAGGAATGGCACACATCCGCCACTCTGACCGCCTGATGGCCGGGATATGAGGGACGATGCGCAAGTTTATGGTGCTTCTGGACGACTCGCGCGAATGCCTGAACGCGATCCGCTATGCCGCGATGCGCGCCTCGCGCACGGGGGGCGGTGTGGTGGTGGTGTCGGTGATCCGCCCCGACGAAATCCAGCACGGCTTTGGCGTCGCCGATGTCATGCGGGCCGAGGCGATGGAACGGATTCAGGCGCATTTCGACGTTTATGCCAAATGGATGCGCGATAAAAAAAACGTCGAACCCGAACTGGTCGTGCGTGAAGGCGACCCCGCCGATCAGTTGATCGCCTATCTGTCCGAGGATTCCGAAATCGGCGTCATCGTGCTGGGCATGGCCAGCGACAAAGGGGCGCAGAACCCGGTGGTCAGCCGGCTGTTGCGCGATGTCGGCATGTTGTCGGCACCGATCACGCTGGTGCCGGGCGATCTGGAAAAGGACCGGCTTGAAGCGATCAGCTAGGGCCGCTTGACCCCGCCCCGGCCGCCCCCCATATGAGGGCAACAAAGGAGCCGCCGATGTTCATTCAGACCGAAACCACGCCCAATCCCGCGACGCTGAAATTCCTGCCCGGCGAAACCGTGCTGGGCGCGCAGGGCACCGCCGATTTTCCGACGGTGGAATCCGCCGCCGCCTCGCCCTTGGCCAGCCGCATCTTTGCGGTTCCGGGTGTGACGGGCGTGTTTCTGGGCGCTGATTTCGTGACTGTGACCAAGGGCGACGATACGCCTTGGGATCACCTGAAACCGCCGGTTCTGGGCGCGATCATGGATCATTACCAGTCCGGCGCCCCGGTGATCGAGGGGGCGGCAGGGGCCGCCGCCACCGGCGGGCACGCCGATCACAGCGGCCCGGATGCGGAAATCGTCGGCCAGATCAAAGAGCTGCTGGATACCCGCGTGCGCCCCGCCGTGGCGCAGGATGGCGGCGACATCACCTTCCACGGCTTTGATCGCGGCATCGTCTATCTGCATATGCAGGGGGCCTGCGCCGGTTGCCCCTCGTCCACGCTGACGCTGAAAATGGGCATCGAAAACCTGCTGCGCCACTATATCCCCGAAGTGGTCGAGGTGCGCCCCGTTGCCTGAGCCGCTGGTTCTGGCCTTTGACACATCGGCCGCGCATTGCGCGGCCGCTTTGCTGTCGGGCGACCGGGTGCTGGCCGCTGCGCATCAGGATATGGCCAAGGGTCAGGCCGAACATCTGTTTCCGCTGCTGGAACAGGTGCTGGCGGATGCGGGCAAGGGCTGGGCCGATCTGGATGTGATCGGCGTCGGTATCGGGCCGGGGAACTTTACCGGCGTGCGCATTTCCGTGGCCGCCGCGCGCGGGCTGGCGCTGTCGCTGGGGGTGCCGACCGTCGGCGTCACCACGTTGCAGGCGCTGCGCCATGGGTTGCCCGGCGTGGTCGTGGCCAGTGCCGATGCGCGTCAGGACCGGCTGTATGTTCAGGTCTTTGATGCCGGCGACGCGCCGCCGGTGCTGTGTGATCTGCACAGCCTGCCCGCCATTCCCGCGCAGGCCCGGCCGCTGTGCGTCGGCCATGGTGCCGACCGCATCGCTGCCGCCTGTGGCGGGCAGGTGGCCGCGCCCGCCTTTGCGCTGCCCGTCGCCATCGCCCGGATCGCCGCGGCCCGGCGCGACAACCCCGGTCCGCCGCCCGCGCCCTTGTATCTGCGCCCCGCCGATGCCGCCCCTGCGCGCGATTCCGGCCCGGTGATCCTGACGTGACGCCCGCTGATCTGGCCGCGCTGCACGCCCGCTGCTTTACCGTTCCAAGGCCATGGAATGCCGACGAAATATCCGATGTTCTGTCCGCGCCGGGGGCCTTTTTGCTGTTGGTGCGCGGCGGTTTTCTGATTGGCCGCGCCATCGCAGGCGAGGCCGAGTTGCTGACCGTCGCCGTCCCGCCTGAAATGCGGCGGCAGGGCGTGGGCCGGGCGCTGCTGCACGGCTTTGCCCTTGCCGCTGCACAGCGCGGCGCGGATGAGGCGTTTTTAGAGGTGGCGTCGGATAATACCGCCGCGCGGGCGCTGTATGCGGCGGATGGCTGGGGCGATGCCGGGCGGCGGCGCGGCTATTACGGGCCGGGGCTGGATGCCCTGGTGCTGCGCAAGCCGCTGTTCAAAGACGCATCTTGCTGAAAAAGCCCGGCAAATACGCCCGATGATGCTGCGTCAAGACCAAGAATCCGGTTGACCGTCATGGACGCTTGCGCCCTAATCCCATGGTCACGCGGGCAGAGTCGCCCGCCAAAAACAGGTGAGGTATCGCTATGGCGATGATGAAATTCCGGCTGCTGGGCGGGGCTGCGGTCTTGGCGCTGTCTTCGGGTGCCGCGCTGGCTGAACCGGCGCTGATCTTTGATCTGGGCGGCAAGTTCGACAAATCCTTTAACGAGGCTGCCTATGTCGGTGCCAAACGCTGGGCCGATGAAACCGGCGGCACCTATAAGGAACTGGAAATGCAGTCCGAGGCGCAGCGGGAACAGGCCCTGCGCCGCCTGTCGGAAACCGGCGCCAATCCGATCGTGATGACCGGCTTTGCCTTTGGCGATGTGCTGAACAAGATCGCGCCCGATTATCCCGACACGAAATTCGTCATCGTCGATATGGTGGTGGAACAGCCCAACGTGCAATCGGTCGTCTTTACCGAAGAGCAGGGGTCGTATCTGGCGGGCGTGATGGCGGCGATGGCGTCTGAAACCGGGACCGTCGGCTTTATCGGCGGGATGGATGTGCCGCTGATCCACAAATTCGAATGCGGCTATGCGCAGGGCTTCAAGGCGACGCGGCCCGATGGCCGGGTGATCGTCAACTATACCGGCACCACGCCTGCGGCATGGAACGATCCGGTCAAGGGTGGCGAACTGGCCCGCGCGCAGAAATCGCAGGGCGCTGACGTGATCTATGCCGCGGCGGGGGGCACCGGCATCGGTATCCTTCAGGCCGCCGCCGACGAAGGCATCCTGTCCATCGGCGTGGACAGCAACCAGAATCACCTGCATCCGGGCAAGGTGCTGACCTCGATGGTCAAGCAGGTGGATAACGCCGTCTATAACATCTTTACCGGCGGCGCCGAGGCGGTCGAGCCGGGGATCAAGGTCATGGATCTGTCGGTCGATGGCGTCGGCGTGGTCGTTGACGACAATAACCGCGATCTGGTCAGCGCCGAGATGCAGGCCGCCGTGGACGAGGCCAAGGCCAAGATCATCGACGGTGAAATCAAGGTGCATGATTACATGGCCGACAACCTCTGCCCGGTGAGCTGACCTATGGCGGCAGCCGGACATTCGGCACAGGGGCGGCCAGCATCGGCCGCCCCATATGCCATTGAATTACGCGGTATTTCCAAGGCTTTCGGTCCGGTTCAGGCGAATCGCGACATCAGCCTTGCCGTGCCCAGAGGCACGATTCAGGGCATCATCGGCGAAAACGGCGCGGGCAAATCCACGCTGATGTCGATTCTGTATGGGTTCTATAAACCCGATGCCGGTGAAATTCTGGTGAACGGCCAGCCGCTGAGCATTACCGATTCCATGACCGCGATCCGCGCGGGCATCGGCATGGTGTTTCAGCATTTCAAGCTGGTGCAGAACTTTACCGTTCTGGAAAACATCATTCTGGGGGCCGAGGATGGCGCCTTGCTGCGCCCCTCGCTGTCCAAGGCGCGCGGGGCGCTGCGTGATCTGGCGGCTGAATATCAGTTGAACGTCGATCCCGATGCGCTGGTCGAGGAACTGTCGGTCGGCCATCAGCAGCGGGTGGAAATCCTCAAGGCGCTGTATCGGCAGGCCGATATTCTGATTCTGGACGAACCCACCGGCGTGCTGACCCCCGCCGAGGCGGATCACCTGTTCCGCATCCTGCGCGGGCTGCGGGACGAGGGGAAAACCATCATCCTGATTACGCATAAACTGCGCGAAATCATGGAGATCACCGATAACGTATCCGTCATGCGCCGGGGCGAGATGGTCGGCCATGTGCGCACGGCCGACACCAGCCCCGAAGAACTGGCCGAGATGATGGTCGGTCGCAAGGTTCTGCTGAATGTCGATAAACGGCCCGCCAGCCCCGGCGCGCCGATCTTGCAGGTGCAGGATCTGCGCATGACCGATGCCGATGGCGTGGAACGGTTGCGCGGCATCAGCTTTGACATCCGCGCGGGCGAGGTGCTGGGGATCGCCGGGGTTTCCGGCAACGGGCAGACGCAACTGCTGGAAATCCTGGGCGGTTTTCCCGAAAAAGGCGCGCAGATCGGTGGTGCGGTGCAGGTGAACGGCCAGCCCTTGCCGCTGAGCGGGCGCGGCGCCGATGCCCGCAGCCGTCGCCGCGCCGGGATCGGCCATGTCCCCGAGGATCGTCAGGTCGAGGGGCTGATTATGGATTTTGCCGCATGGGAAAACGTCGCTTTCGGCTATCACGACGATCCTGCCTATAGCAGCGGGCTGTTCATGGATCGCGCGGCCATCCGCGCCGATGCGGTGGGCAAGATCGAACGCTTTGACATCCGCCCGCCAAGCTGCGATCTGGCGGCGCGCAATTTTTCCGGCGGCAACCAGCAAAAGATCGTCTGCGCCCGCGAGATCGAGCGCAACCCCGATCTGCTGCTGATCGGCCAGCCCACGCGCGGCGTGGACATCGGCGCGATCGAGTTCATCCACAAGCGCATCATCGAATTGCGCGACGCGGGCAAGGCGGTGCTGCTGGTCAGCGTCGAACTGGACGAGATCATGGCCCTGTCTGACCGCATCGCGGTGATGTTCGACGGCCGGATCATGGGCGAACGCCTGCCCGGCCAGACCTCGGCGGGCGAGTTGGGCCTGTTGATGGCCGGTGTGACGGGCGACGCGCCCAATGTCGGGGGGCAGGTCTGATGGCACGGGCGGATGCCTCCGGCGGGGATATTTATAAACGAAAGACGCAGCCTGGCTGCGGCGCGGTGGTGCCCGGCGGCGCTGTGGCGTGCGGCAAGACACGAAAGGCCCCGTGATGGAAAAGATGCCGAAATGGGCCGATGTGATCCTGACGCCGCTGATTTCGCTGTTGCTGGCCTTTGCCATTTCCGCGCTGGTCATTCTGGCCATCGGTGAAAGCCCGTATGAGGCGCTGAAAACCATGGTGACGGGTGCGCTTGGGTCCAGCTATGGCTGGGGCTTTACGCTGTATTACGCCACCAATTTCATCTTTACCGGGCTGGCCGTCATGGTCGCCTATCACGCCGCGCTGTTCAACATCGGCGGCGAGGGGCAGGCCGCGATGGGGGGGCTGGGCGTGGCGCTGGTCTTGCTGGCGTTTCCCTGGCCGCATTGGGGCATCGCCCTGCCTGCCGCCATGGTCGGGGCGGCGCTGTTCGGGGCGGCTTGGGCGCTGATTCCGGCCTGGCTTCAGGCTCGGCGTGGCAGCCATATCGTTATCACCACGATCATGTTCAACTTTATCGCCGCGGCGGTGCTGAACTATCTGCTGGTGAACGTGCTGCGCCCCGTGGGCAGCATGGACCCGGCCTCGGCCCGTTTTCCGGCGGAAACCCACCTGCCCAAGATCAGCGAGATGCTGGCCCAGGTGGGTATCGCGTGGGGCCGGAATACGCCCGTCAATATCACCTTTCTGATTGCTGTCGCCGCCTGCGTTCTGGTCTGGCTGCTGATCTGGCGCACCCGTCTGGGCTTCGAGATCCGCGCCTTTGGCAAATCCGAACCCGGCGCGCTGTATGCCGGGATCAGCCCGGTGCGGATCACCGTCATCGCCATGCTGATTTCGGGGGCTTTGGCCGGGCTGATGGCGATCAACAACGTCATGGGCGAGGCCGAGCGGCTGGTCCTGAACAACGTCGAGGGCGCGGGCTTTATCGGCATCGCCGTGGCGCTGATGGGGCGCAACCATCCCTTTGGCGTGCTGCTGGCCGCCTTGCTGTTCGGATTTCTGTATCAGGGCGGGGGCGAGCTGGCGCTGTGGACCCAGATCCCGCGCGAGTTGATCGTGGTGATTCAGGCGCTGGTCATCCTGTTCACCGGCGCGCTGGACAATATGGTGCGGATGCCGCTGGAACGGGTGTTCATGGCGCTGCGCCGGAAACGGGGGGCGTGATGGATTTCGCCACGATTCTGCAAATTCTCGATTCCTCGATCCGGCTGATGACGCCCTTGCTGCTGGCCTGTCTGGCCGGGCTGTATTCCGAACGGGCGGGCGTGTTCGACATCGGGCTTGAGGGCAAGATGCTGATGGCCGCCTTTGCCTCGGCTACGGTGGCGGCGGTGACGGGCAATGTCTGGCTGGGGCTGATGGCAGGGGTGCTGGGGGCGCTGCTGCTGTCGCTGGTGCATGGGCTGGCCTCGATCACCTTTCGCGGCAACCAGTTGATTTCCGGGGTGGCGATCAATTTTCTGGCTGCCGGGCTGACCGTGTTGTTGGGGCAGCGTATCTTTGGGCTGGGCGGGCGCACGCCCTCGCTGACGCCGGGGGCGGAACTGGATGCCAATGCGGGCGCGTTCCGTGACTGGCTGGGCGGGATCGTCGGCCCCGAAACCGTCACCGCGCTGACCACCATGCCGCGTTTCAGCGAAATCACCCTGCCGCTGGTTGAAATCCTGCGCCCGGTGCCGGTTCTGGGGCCGATCTATGCCGAGCTGATTTCCGGGCATACGGTGCTGGTCTATGCCGCCGCGCTGATGGTGCCGCTGACGTGGTGGGTGCTGTATCGCACCCGCTTTGGCCTGCGGCTGCGGGCGGTGGGGGAAAACCCGGCCTCGGTCGATACGGCGGGCGTATCGGTCGCCGGGCTGCGCTTTTCGGCGGTGATGATCTGCGGTGTGCTGTGCGGGATCGCCGGGGCCTATCTGGCCACCGGGCTGAACGCCGGTTTCGTCAAGGATATGACCGCCGGGCGCGGCTTTATCGCGCTGGCGGCACTGATCTTTGCCAAATGGCGGCCATGGGCGGCGCTTGGGGCGACCTTCCTGTTCGGCCTGCTGGAAGCCCTTGCGATCCGCTATCAGGTGCTGGATCTGGGCTTTGTCACCATCCCTTCAATGGTGATGAGCGCGCTGCCCTATGTCCTGACCGTCATCATTCTGGCGGGCTTTGTCGGCCGCGCCATTCCGCCCCGCGCCGGAGGAGAACCCTATGTCAAAGAGCGTTGATCTGGCCCGCCTGATCCAATCCCGCGCAGGCGATCAGCCGCCGGAATACGGGCTGATCCTCGGGTCGGGGCTGGGGCATCTGGCGGGCACGGTCGATGGCGTCGCCATCCCCTATGACGAGCTGCCGGGCTTTCCCCATGCAGGCGTGTCGGGCCATGTGCCGCAACTGGTCATCGGCCTGCTGGAAGGGCGACGCGTGGCGGTGTTCGGCGGGCGGGCGCATTATTACGAATCCGGCCGCCCCGATGCGATGCGCCTGCCGCTGCAAGTGCTGGCGGCGCTTGGCTGCGACCGGCTGATCCTGACCAATGCCGCCGGATCGCTGCGGCACGATATGCCGCCGGGCAGCCTGATGCTGCTGTCCGACCATATCGCCTTTGCCGGCACCAACCCCCTGATCGGCGAGCCGAGCGACGCCCGCTTTGTGCCGATGACGCAGGCGCATGACCCCGGCCTGCGTGCCGCGCTGAGCGATGCCGCGCGGGCCGAAGGCGTGGCGCTGCCGCAGGGCGTCTATGGCTGGTTTTCGGGGCCGTCCTTCGAAACCCCCGCAGAAATCCGCGCGGCACAGGTGCTGGGGATGGATGCGGTGGGCATGTCCACCGTGCCGGAAATCATCCTTGCCCGCTTTCTGGGCCTGCGCTGCGCGGCCATATCGGTCATCACCAATATGGGCGCGGGCCTGTCAGACGAAAACATCAGCCACGATCACACCAAGGAAATGGCCCCCTTGGGTGCGGCCAAGCTGGAAAAGCTGCTGCGCCGGATGCTGCGCGACGGCGCATAACCGCGCCCCATCTTTGGTCTGCAAATATCCTCGGGGGGGTGAGGAGGATCAGAAAAAGGTCCGGCGGACCTTTTTCCCGACGAACGCACGGCCCCTTGGGGGCCGGGCCGTCGCGGAACGCGGCGTCGGGGGGCAGACAGCCCCCCGTGTGGCGTTGGCCCCAAAACGCACCGCTGCTGCGTTATCCCCCCGCAATCACACCTGCGATCTGATCGGCGGCGCGGTTCAGCCCGGCATCATCCAGCCGTTCCACCGACACCACGGCACGGTCGCGGTTGCCGAAACGGGCGCGGTGGCGTTCATAGCGCGGGTCATAGTGGTCGCGCATCAGCCCCTGGGCCAGCCCGGTCCAGTCGCCGGCATCAGCCTGCTCCAGCCATTCCTGAATCCGCTCGGCAGGGTGCAGAGGGCGCAAGCGGTCGATGATTGTGGGCGCATCCGTCGCCGCATCGGCATAGGTGGCGGCGGTAAAGCGGGCACGCTCGGCCAGCGGCACCGACAGGCGGATGCGCGGCGCGGTGCAGATCGCCTGCCAGACGCTGCGCGGCACGGTCAGCGCGCCGATGCGGCTGCTTTCGGCCTCGAACACGACGGGGCGCGCCGGGTCCAGCCGTTCCAGCGCCCAGGCCAGCCGCCCCTCGAACAGCTTTTGCCCCGGCTGACCGCCCGGCATCGCGCCAAACAGTGATCCGCGATGATTGGCCAGACCTTCAAGGTCGATCACCTGCACGCCAGCGGCGGCCAGCCGGGCCAGCACCTCGGTTTTGGCCGACCCGGTGTTGCCGTCCAGCACGATGACCGGCGCAGGCACGCCGAGGTTCTGCACCCGGTCCACCACCAGCCGCCGCCATGTCTTGTAACCGCCCTCGATCCGGCCCACACGCCAGCCGATCTGCGACAGGATCACACCGAACCCACCCGAGCGCTGCCCGCCGCGCCAGCAATAGACCAAGGGCCGCCACCCGCCCGGATGCCCGGCCAGCGGCCCGGCAAGATGGCGCGCCGCATTGGCGGCCAGCAGCGCCGCGCCCAGCTTGCGCGCGTCAAACGGGGAAACCTGTTTGTAAATCGTGCCGACCTGTGCGCGTTCCTGATCTGACAGCACGGGCAGGTTGATTGCGCCGGGGATGTGGTCCTGGGCATATTCCGACGGGCTGCGCACGTCGATGATGGCATCGAACCCGGCCAAGGCCGGGTCCGCCACCGAAGTCAGGGAAATTCCGCGCAAGGCCGGATCAATAGACCCAGACCGGCGTGCCGACGGGCACCTGATCGTAAAGGCTCATCACCGCTTCGTTGCGCATCCGCAGGCACCCGTTCGAGACCGCGCGCCCGATCGAGTTCGGCTCGGTCGTGCCGTGGATGCGGATGGCGGTGTCGCGGCCCTGCGCGTCATACAGATACAGCGCCCGCGCGCCCAGGGGGTTGCGCGGCCCGCCCGGCATCCCGTCCTTGTAACGCTCATAAGCGGCGGGGTTGCGTTTAATCATCTCGTTCGTGGGGCGCCAGCTGGGCCATTCGACCTTGCGGCCGACGGTGGCCTGACCCTTCCACACCAGTTCGTCGCGGCCCACGGCCACCCCGTAACGGATCGCCCGGCCCGGCGCGACGACGTGATACAGGTAAAAATCGCGGCTGACGACGACGATGGCGCCGACCGGGAAATCCTCGCGGATGGCGACCTCGGTCGGGGCATAGGGGTCGCGCGTGGCGGCAGCCGGCGTTGCGGCCTGCGCCCAGACCAGCGAGGGCGCGGCGATCAGCGGCAGGGCAAGCGACAGCATATGGCGGCGTTTCATCGTCAAATTCCCGGTATTATCACAAATTTTGCCCATGCTTATACGGTGCGGCGGGTGGCGCGCAACTCAATCCCGCGTCATCGGTGGGGCGTCGGCGGGTTTCCCTTGACGCGGCGGGGCGGCGCGCACATCTGAAAGGGATGGACCGCGCATCGCCATATCGCTGCCCGCGCCGCCACGCCACGCGTGCCCCGCATCTGTGCCGGGGCCGGGGCGGGCGTGGTTGCCGCTGCCATCAGGGCGCGCGGCGGCGGCTGGCGCGGCAAACGGCCTCCTCTGCCGCGCGTGATCCGATGCGCCCCGGTCATCCGCAGCGCCTGACCCTGCCGCCGCCGGTGGCGCGGCTTGTGCAGCATGTGCCACAGCGACCGCAGGGGCCACCCTGTCCCGACCGCAACCCCGTGATACCGGCTTTTGCGACAGGACGACCCCATGACCAACACACCATCTTTCGCCGCTGACCCCGCCCCCACGCAGGACAGCTTTCTGACCATCGAGGGGATGAGCTGCGCCGCCTGCTCTGGCCGGGTCGAGCGCGCGCTAAAGGCGCAGCCCGGCGTTCAGGCCGCCGTGGTCAACCTTGCCACCGGCAGCGCCCGCGTGACCCATGCCGCCGGGGGCGACCCGCAGGCACTGGCCGATGCCGTCACGGCGCAGGGCTATCCGGCGGCGCTGCGCCAGCCCGGCGCGCGGCGCGATACCGCCAACGCGCAGGCGCAGGAAACCGCCAGCCTGCGCCGCCGCTTTCTGATCGCGCTGGTGCTGACGCTGCCGGTGTTCATCGTGGAAATGGGCGGCCATGCCGTTCCGGCCTTTCACCACTGGCTGCATGGCGCGGTGGGCGAACACCCGCTGTGGATATTGCAAATGCTGCTGACTCTGGCCGTTCTGGCCGGGCCGGGGCGGCTGTTCTTTGCCCATGGCATCCCCGCCCTGCTGCGCGGCGGCCCCGAAATGAACAGCCTTGTCGCGCTTGGGGCCGGGGCGGCGTTTGCCTATTCCTCGCTGGTGACGCTGGCGCCGGGCCTGCTGCCCCCCGACGCGCGCCATGTCTATTTCGAGGCGGCGGCGGTCATCGTCACGCTGATCCTGATGGGCCGCTGGCTGGAAGCGCGGGCGCGCGGGCAGGCGGGTGCCGCGATCCGGCACCTGATCGGGCTGACGCCCGACACCGCCACGCTGCTGCGCGATGGCCAGCCCGTCACCGTGCCCGCCGCCGATCTGATGCCCGGCGATCTGATCCGCCTGCGCCCCGGCGAACGTGTGGCCGTGGACGGCGAGATCACCGACGGCACCGGCACCATAGACGAGGCGATGCTGACCGGCGAGCCCGTGCCGGTGACGAAAGCCCCCGGCGATCCGGTGACGGGCGGCACGGTCAACGGCTCTGCCGCGCTGGTGATGCGCGTCACCGCGACCGGCGGCGATACGGTGCTGTCGCGCATCGTGACGCTGGTCGAGGAGGCGCAGGCGACCAAGCTGCCGGTGCAGGCGCTGGTGGACCGGATCACCCGCATCTTTGTGCCTGCGGTGATGGCCCTGGCCGCGCTGACCTTTGCGCTGTGGCTGGCCTTTGGCCCCGGTCTGGCCGAGGCCTTTGTGGCCGCCGTATCGGTGCTGATTATCGCCTGCCCCTGCGCGATGGGGCTGGCGGTGCCGGTCTCGATCATGGTCGGCACCGGGCGGGGGGCGGAACTGGGCATCCTGTTCCGGCGCGGTGACGCGCTGCAACGGCTGGCCCAAGCCAGGGTGGTGGCCTTTGACAAGACCGGCACTCTGACTCAGGGCGCCCCCGCGCTGACCGATCTGCGCAGCGCGCCGGGCTGGTCGCGCGATCAGGTGCTGCGGCTGGCGGCGGCGGCGGAAGCGCAATCCGAACACCCGCTGGCCGCCGCCATCGTCGCGGCGGCGCAGGGGCTGGAGCTGCCCCCGGCGCAGGATGTGACCGCCACCGCAGGGCGCGGCCTGACCGCTTGGGTTCAGGGGCAGGCGCTGCTGATCGGCAACCTTGCCGCGCTAGAGCAGGCGGGTGTGGCCGCTGCCCCCGACCTGCTGCGCGCGGCCGATGATTGGGCCGGGCAGGGGGCGACTCCGGTGCATCTGGCCGTTGACGGCACCCATATCGCCGCCATGGCACTGGCCGATCCGGTGCGCGACGATGCGGCGGCGGCGATCCGCGGCCTGCACGATCTGGGCCTGCGCACGGCGATGATCTCTGGCGACACTCCGGCCACGGCGCAGGCGGTGGGGGCGCGGCTGGGGATCGACCAGATCACCGCTGGTGTCCTGCCCGAAGGCAAGCTGGATCAGATCCGCGCCATGGGGGTGGGCAGCGTCTTTGTGGGTGACGGCATCAACGATGCGCCCGCACTGGCCGCCGCCGATACCGGCATTGCCATCGGCACCGGCACCGATGTCGCGATCGAGTCGGCGGATGCGGTGCTGTCGGCGGGCGATCCGTCCGGCGTGGTGCGCGCGATCCGGCTGAGCCGCGCGGTGATGCGCAATATCCGGCAGAACCTGTTCTGGGCCTTCGCCTATAACACCGCGCTGATCCCGGTGGCGATGGGGGTGCTGGTGCCCTTTGGCGGGCCGCAACTGTCGCCGATGCTGGCGGCGGGGGCGATGGCGCTGTCATCTGTCTTTGTCGTCACCAATGCCCTGCGGCTGCGGCGTGCGCCATGATCGCGCGGCGGGCGGTTCTGGCGGGTATGGCGGCGCTGCCTTGGGCGGGAGGCGTCGGTGCCGGTGCCGCCCGCGCAGCCGGGGCCGGGCCGCGCATCGTGATGCTGGGCGACAGCCTGACTCAGGGCTTTGGTCTGGCCAAGGGCTATGGGCTGGTGCCGCAACTGCAAGACTGGCTGGCGCAGGCGGGCACGCCCGCGCGGATCATCAACCACGGCCTGTCGGGCGACACCACCTATGGTGGGCGTGTCCGCATGGGCCGGGCGCTGCGCGGCGGGGCCGATGGGGTGATCGTCGAGTTGGGGGCCAATGACCTGCTGATGGGCTGGTCCGCCAGCCGGGCCGAGGCCAACCTTGACGCGATCCTGACCCGCGCGGGCCGGGGCGGGCGTCCGCTGTTGCTGGTGGGGATCGACGCGCCGATCCGCGACCGGGCGCGGCGGGCCGAGTGGGCGGCGATCTGGCCCCGGCTGGCCGCGCGGCATGATGCGCTGCTGCTGCCCGATCTGTATGCGCCGATCACGGCTTTGCCCGACGGCGACCGGGCGGCCTATCTGCTGGCGGATGGGGTGCATCCTTCGGCGCAGGGGGCCGCGCTGCTGGCGGCGCATCTGGGGCCATCGGTGCAGGCGCTGATCGCGCGGATCGCGGCCCGCCATCGCTGAGCGCGGCGGGCCGCATGGGCAGGGCGGTCAGTGCCCGGTGGGACTATCCGCCGCGGCGGCGGGCGCATCCGGCTAGCGGGCGTTGTCCACCGTGGTTTCGACATCAACCGTTCCGCAATCGCCGAAATCCAGCGTGAACTTGACCGTATCGCCATCGCTCAGCGGTTCGTGCAGGCCCAGGAACATGACGTGATCGGCACCGCGCTGCATCAGATGGGTTTCACCGGCGGGGATGGTGATGCCACCCTCGATCTGCACCATCTGCATCACGCCATCCACCTCGCGGTGGGTGTGAAGCTCGGTCCGTTCGGACAGATCCGAGGTGGCGCCGCTCAGGGTGCAGGCCACGTCATGGTGATTGTCCAGCAGCATAAAGGCCGCGCCGGTCTGCGGGTTGGAACTGCGGGCATAGGCATTTTCGACCGCCACAGCGTCATGGGCCAGCGCAGCCACGGGGAAAAGCGCCATAACGGCGGCGAAAGTCAGGGTTTTCATGGTGTTATCCTGTCGTTAACGGAAAAGGTCAGAGGGGTTATGACAGGGTAAATGGCGGGTCACGGGCGTTGTGGGGCGGGATGTCGCGGGATTGGCTGTTGTGGGACCAGATGGCCCAGTCCATGCGGCGAAGCTGCGGCAGCAGGCGTTGCGGCTCATCCGCAGGCGCGACCGCCGCCAGCAGGGACAGCGCCATATCGGGGCAAAAGTGGTTCTGTTCGACCGGCTGGCCCTGATCGTCCACCGCGATGCGGATGGTCACGCTGCCGGCGCAGATCACGATCTGCCCGGCCATCTGCGCCTGGCCACGCGCCGACCCAAGCGCAACACCGGTCACGACCAGAATCAGGATCAGCGCAGAGTGGACCAGACGAATCATGCCGCCGATTAAGGCACCACCTGCCCGCCTGCGCAATCGCCTACACGCAGATGCGAAAACCCCGCCGGGCAGGCGGGGTGATTATCGCGATCCTGCCGTGGCAAGGATCAGGCGGCAGCGCCCTTGGCGATGTCGCGCTTGATCTTCAGGGCGCGGGGCGACAGTTCGTCGTCCTTGGCCTTGGCCAGAAACGCATCCAGACCGCCCCGGTGATCGACCGAGCGCAGCGCCGCAGCGGAAATCCGCAGCGAATAGGACTGGCCCGTGGTTTCCGACAGCAGGGTCACGTCGTTCAGGTTCGGCAGAAACCGGCGACGGGTCTTGTTGTTGGCGTGGCTGACGTTATTGCCGGTCATCGGCCCTTTGCCGGTCAGTTCGCAAACGCGCGACATGATCTTGTTCCTTCGTTGCAGCGGGCGGGCACCGCCTTGGACCGGCTGCCGCCAATGTGAAAGGGCGCCGCGAGGCAGCGCCCGGAAATTCCGTTCGCGGGTGGATATACGCCCCGACCCGCCACGTCAAGCCCCGCAGGCGCTTTTTGCGCCCGGATCAGGCATAGGCGGATTCGATTTCGATCAGCTTTTCCTTGCGCCACAGCCCCCCGGCATAGCCGGTCAGGCGGCCATCGGCACCGATGACGCGGTGGCAGGGGATCACGATGGCGATGCGGTTGCGGGCATTCGCCCCCGCCACCGCGCGCGTGGCGGTCGGCTGGCCCAGATCGCGGGCCAGTTGCGCGTAACTGCGCGTCTGGCCTGCCGGAATCTGGCGCAGCGCCTGCCAGACCCGTTGCTGGAACGGCGTCCCCAGCAGCGCCAGCGGCAGGTCGAACTGCGCCTGACGTCCGGCGAAAAAGGCGGCCAGCTGCGCTTCGGTCGCATCGGTGATGACGGTGCGGCCAAGGGCGATGCGCCCGCCCGCCGCCTGCGAGACCTGCCGCAATTGCGTGGGCAGCGCCTTGCGGTCGGTGAACTCCAGCAGATGCAGGGCCGAATCATCGGCGATGGCGATCATCCCGCCCAAAGGGGTGTCGATCCAGTCGGCGCGCAGGTCGGCCGTCGCGCGCCATTCATGCGGAGGATGGCCGAACAGCCGCGCGAACGCCTGCCGAAACCCCGAGGCCGAATCAAAGCCCGCGTCCAGTTGTGCGTCGATCATGCGTGATCCTTTCGTCATCGCCCGCATTCCGGCGCGCAGGCGCAGGGCGCGGGCATATTGCAGAAATGTCTGGCCAAAGTGGCGGTGAAAGGCGCGGCGCACCGTCGAAGGGTCCAGCCCCGCCGTGCTCAGGTCCGCCTCGGACCAGCGCCGCGCGGGATCGGCGTTCAGCCGTGCGACCAGCCCCGCCACCAGCGGATCGCCCGCCGCCTGCGGCTGGCCGGGGTGGCAGCGCCGGCAAGGGCGGAACCCGGCGGCAGCGGCCTGCGCGGCAGTGCCGAACCAGCGGCAGTTTTCCGGGCGCGGCTTGCGCGCCGGGCAGGTCAGGCGGCAGAACACCCCGGTCGAGGTGACGCCGACCAGCGCCCGCCCCTCGAACGCGGGGTCGCGGGCGATCAGGGCGCGATACAGGGTGGCGGGGTCGGGCAGGTCGGTCATGGCTGGTCCTTTCTGCCCCGGCTTAACCGATTCGCCCCGGCCTTGCGGCGCAGAATCGGGCGTTGATTTCCGGTGCCGCGCTCATGGCCGGATTTCGACGGTGGTGCCGATGCGGGTGGCGGCAAAGACCTCGCGCATGTCGTGGTCGGATATGGCGATGCAGCCGGCGGTCCAGTCGCCCGGCAGCACCTCGCCCGGCGGGCGCTGGTTGGGCTGGCCGTGGATAAAGATGTCGCCGCCGGGGTCCACGCCCGCCGCCCGCGCCGCCGCGCGGTGGCTGGCCTGCGGATAGTCGATGCCCAGCGACAGGTGATAGGCCGAACGGTCGTTGCGGCGGTCGATGCGGAACACGCCCTCGGGGGTTTTGCCGTCGCCCTGCCGGGCCTTGTCGCCCAAGGGCGCAAAGCCAAGCGCGACGGCATAGGTTTTCACCGGCTGCCCACCCCGCCACACGGTCATGCGGCGGTCGGATTTGTCGATGGTGATGCGGTCGATCTGCCCGGTCAGCGGCGGTGACGGTGACAATGGCGGCACGGGCAGCGGGCGCGGCCCCGGCGCCAGCCACAACAGCCAGACCGCCACCGCGATCAGCGCCAGCGTCAGGGCGGAAAACAGCCGGGCCAGCCGTCTCATTGCAGGTCGGCAAAGGCGTCTTGCAGGCGCTGCGCGGCCTGTTCGACGCGGGCGCGCTGTGTGGCCAGATTGAACCGCAAAAAGCTGTCGCCGCCCAGGCCAAAGCTGGGTCCGTGGTTCGCCGCGATCCGGGCGGCCTGTTCGACGCGGGCGGTAAACTCGGCCCGCTCCATCCCGGTGCCGCTGAAATCCACCCATGCCAGATAGGTCGCCTGCAACGGCATCGCGCGCAGGCCGGGGATGGCGTTCACCGCCGCGTCAAAGATGCGGCGGTTGCCATCGAGATAGAGCATCAGTGCATCGACCCATGCCGCGCCCTCGGGGGAATAGGCGGCGGCGACCATATCCGGGCCGAACAGACCGGGCGAGATACCCAAGGCTGCCAGCCGGTCCTGAAACCGTCGGCGCAGGGCCGGATCGGCGATGATCGCATTGCCCAGATGCGCCCCGGCGATGTTGAAGGTCTTGGTTGCGGCGCACAGCGTCACCAGCCGGTCGGCAATGTCAGGCGCGGCCAGAGCGGTGACGCTGTGACGCGGGGCGCCGGGCAGGACCAGATCGTGGTGAATTTCGTCGCTGACCAGAATCAGGTCGTGGCGGCGGCAGAAATCGGCGGTGGCGCGCAGTTCATCCGCCGACCAGACGCGGCCGCCGGGGTTGTGCGGCGAACACAGGATCAGCATCTTTTCGCGCCCGGTCATCGCCGCGTCCCATGCCTCGAAATCCATCCGATACTGCCCGTCGTGCAGGGCCAGCGGCAGCTCGGCCACCTCGCGCCCGGCGGCGTGGATGATGCGGGCAAAGGCGTGGTAAACCGGCGTCATCAGCACCACGCGGTCGCCGGGTCGGGTATATGCCTCGACCGCGATGCCGGTGGCGTTGACCAGCCCGTGCGTGGACAGAATCCAGTCGGGTTGCACCGCCCAGCCGTGGCGGGTCTGCATCCACCAGCGGATCGAATCGGTATAGGCCGCGTTCGCCCCCGGATAACCATAAATGCCATGAGCCGCGATTTTTTCGACCGCGCGCTGCACGGCGGCGGGGGGGCGGAAATCCATGTCGGCCACCCACATGGCGATGCCGTCGTCGGGTGCGACGCCATAGATTTGCTGCATATCGTCCCATTTGCTGCATCCGGTGCCGACGCGGTTGATCGGCAGGTCGAAATCGGGCTGGCTCATGTCTGGTCTCCGCTGTTGGTTGATCTTGTTTAGGGGGATTGTTGCTTATGGCCAAGGCTTGGCCTAGATCACGGCCATGACATTGCGCCCGATCCTGATCCATCCCGACCCGCGGCTGAAAAAGGTCGCAGACCCGGTGGCCCGTATCACGCCCGAGGTGGAAACCCTGGCGGCGGATATGCTGGCCACGATGTATGACGCGCCCGGCGTCGGGCTGGCCGCGCCGCAGGTCGGCGTGAACCTGCGCGTCTTTGTGATGGACGCCACCAAAGACCCCGAGGCATCGCCGCGCCCGATGGTGCTGGTGAACCCGGAAATCGACTGGCTGTCCGACGAGTTGAACAGCTATGAAGAAGGCTGCCTGTCGATCCCCGACCAATATGCCAGCGTCACCCGGCCCAGACAGGTGCGGCTGCGCTGGCTGGGTCTGGACGGCGCCACCCATTCCGAGGAATTCGACGGCCTGTGGGCCACCTGTGCGCAGCACGAGCTGGATCACCTGAACGGCATCCTGTTCATCGACCATCTGTCGGCCATCCGGCGGCAGATGATAACCCGCAAGATGGTAAAGCTGAAACGTGACCAAGCCCGCGCCTGATGGCCTGCCGCCCGGCAAGGTTCGCCCGATTGTCATGCACCCCGATCCGCTGCTGCGGTCGCGGGCCGAGCCTGTCGGCTATCTGGATGGGCAGGCGCTGATGGAACTGGCGGGCGATCTGTTCGCCACCATGTATGCCGCGCAGGGGCGCGGGCTGGCCGCGCCGCAGATCGGCGTGTCGCGCCGGGCCTTTGTCATGGATGCGGGCTGGAAAGAGGGGCGGCCCGATCCGGTGCTGATGCTGGACCCGGCGATCATCATGCGATCCACCGTCTGCGACGAGGCCGAGGAGGCATGTCTGTCGATCCCCGGTCAGCCGGTGATGGTATCGCGCCCGACGGGGATCGAGATCCTGTTCTATGATCTGAACGGCATGTGCATCAGCCGCGCCTTGCAGGGGATGCCCGCGCGGATCGCGCAGCATGAGTTCGATCATCTGGAAGGGCGTCTTGTTCTGGATTACCTGCCATGAGCGTGCGCCCCTTTCTGCCCTATGACGACCGCCGCCTGCACCGCCCCGCCGATCCGGTCGAGGCGGTGACGGAAACCGTGCGGATGATCTGGGATGACATGATCGACACGATGGAGGCCATGCCCGGCGTCGGGCTGGCCGCGCCGCAGATCGGTATCATGCTGCGGCTGGCGGTGGTCGATGCCTCGGACAAGCGGGGGCAGGCGGTGCGCATGGCCAACCCCGAGGTGCTGCACGCCTCGGTTCAGATGCGCGCCCATGACGAGGCCAGCCCGAATTTGCCCGGCGTATCCGCCAGCATCACCCGCCCCCGCGCGGTGACAGTGCGGTTTCTGAACGATCAGGGCGAGGTCGAGGACCGCGATTTCGTCGGTTTGTGGGCGGTATCGGTGCAGCATCAGATCGACCATCTGAACGGGCGCGTTTATGTCGATCACCTGTCGCCTCTGCGCCGCAAGATGCTGGTGCAGAAATCGGCCAAGCTGGCGCGTAAATAGCCGCCGCTGGTGCCTGATGCCTTGCCGGAGCCTCCGGCGGGGATATTTACCGGACCAAAGATGACATGGCGGTGAATTGAATTCCGCCGCCATGACAGGCAGAGGGGAAGGGTCGTTTCCAGAGCGAGCCGTGATGCCCCTGCAATTGTCCCGCCCCCGTGTTGCGATCCTGCCCTTGCTGGCCGGGCTGTCGTTGGCGGCCTTGTCGCTGACGCCTTCGCTGGTGCCGCGCGACTGGCTGACGCAGGGGGTGTTGGCCGGGTTGTCGATGGGGCTGGGCTATCTGGTCATGCAGGCGCTGCTGACCATGTGGCGGTCTCTGGGGATTGCGGTGCTGAGCGGGCGCGCCGCCGATGCCGGGCATCTGATGGTGGCGCTGCCGGTCATGGCGCTGGTCGTGGCTTGTCTGGCGCGGGCGGGGGCATGGCAGGACGACATCCGGTCGCGCGTGGGTTTGCCGCCTGCGGATGAGTTCAGCATCGTCTGGATGAGCGTGCTGGCACTGGCGGTTTTTGCCGCTTTGTTTCTGATCGGCTGGCTGGTGCAGGGGCTGTTTGACATTCTGCGGCGGCGGCTGGCGCGCTATATCCCGGTGCGGATGGCGAATGTCATCGGGCTGTTGCTGGCGGCGCAGATGGTGGTGATCGTGACCCGCGACGGGGTGGTGAACCGGCTGCTGGAGGTGGCGGATGCCAGCTTTGTCGCCGCTCAGCAGTTGACTGACCCTGACGCCCCCGCTCCGCAGGAAAGCTGGCGGGCGGGCGGGCCGGGATCGCTGATCGACTGGGCGATGATGGGCAAGCCGGGGCGGGATTTCGTGCTGTCGGGGGCCGATGCGGCGGCGATTTCGGCGGTGACCGGGCGTCCGGCGCGCGATCCCTTGCGCATCTATGTCGGGCTGGCGCAAGACCCCGATCCGCAGCGCCGCGCCGCCATCGCCCTGGCCGAGATGGAGCGGTTGGGGGCGTTCGGGCGCAAGGTTCTGGTGGTGGCCAGCCCGACCGGCACCGGCTGGCTGGACCCTGCCGGGCATGATCCGCTGGATTATATGCATGATGGCGATATTGCCACGGTGGCGGTGCAGTATTCCTATCTGCAAAGCCCGCTGGCACTGATCTTTGAGACTGACGCCGGGCTGGAGCAGGCCAATGCGCTGATGCGGCTGATCCATGACCGCTGGCGGGCGATGGACCCCGCCACCCGGCCCCGGCTGTATATGGCGGGGATTTCGCTGGGGGCGTGGTCATCCATGAATGCGTTCAATGTGTTTCAGATGATGAACGATCCCGTTGACGGCGCGCTGTGGGCCGGGCCGCCGTTTCCGTCGCAATTGTGGCGGCAGGCGGTGGCGGCGCGCAACCCTGGTTCGCGCCATGTGTTGCCCGAGGTGGGCGAGGGCGATCTGGTGCGCTTTGCCAGCCAATATGCCGCGCCGGACCGCTCGGGGCGGCCCTGGGGGCGGACGCGCATCCTGTTTCTGCAATATGCCAGCGATCCGATCGTGTTCTTTGATGCGACCTCGGCCTGGCGCGCGCCGCGCTGGATGCGCGAACCGCCCGCGCCGGATGTGTCGCCCTTGCTGGATTTCGTGCCCATCGTCACGCAATTGCAACTGGGGCTGGACATGATGCTGAGCAAGGTGCCGCCGCCCGGCTTTGGCCATGATTATCACGCCCATGACTATATCGCCGCATGGGCCGCCGTCAGCGCCCCCGAAGGGTGGAGCGAGGACCGCGCCGCCCGCTTGCGGGCGATTTGCGGGCAAGAGGTGATCGGATGCGCACCCGGCGGTTGATCCTGCGGCTGGCGGCGGTTGTGGCGCTGATCCTTGCGGCGCTGGTGCTGAACACCGGGCGCAATGTGGCGGGCTGGGTGCCGCTGGAGGAAGCGCCGGACGAGCGGCTGGCCGAGTTGGCCCCCGCCTGGCGGCTGCTGCGCCCCGAGGGGCCGGGGCCGTGGCCCGCGGCGGTGCTGTTGTCGGGCTGTGACGGGGTGCAGGACAATATGGACCGATGGGCGCGGTTCTTTGCCGCGCAGGGCCGGGCGGCGCTGATCGTCAACAGCCACCGCCCGCGTGGGCTGGACCGGCGGCAGGCGTGGCGCGCGGTCTGCGCCGGGCAGGTGCTGACCGGGGGCGAGCGGGCGGGCGATCTGGCCGTGGCGCTGGCGGCGCTGGACGGCATGGGGCTGCGTGGCGATGACGTGATTGTGTTGGGCGCCTCGCACGGGGGGTGGACCGCGATGGAGCTGATGGCGCAACTGGCTGGTGACGACCCGCCGCCGGGGCTGAGCGCCTGGCCCGAACCGCCCGCGCAACTGGCGGCGCGGATCAGCCGTCTGGTGCTGCTGTATCCCTATTGCGGCTTTGCCAGCCGTGCGGGCGGTGACTGGCCGCCGGGCCTGCGTGGGCTGATGATTCTGGCCGGGGATGACCGCATCGTTGACCCCGACGCCTGCCGCGAGATGGCCGGGCAGGGCTTGCCGCTGGAGGTGCATGTGCTGGCGGGGGCGGATCACGGGTTTGACCAGCGCAGCCGCTCGGTTCTGTCGCCCTTGCGGTTCAATGCCGCCGCCACCGCGCAGGCCGAGGCGCTGGTCGGGGCATTTGCATCGCCGCCGCAGGCCGGGCTATGACAGGCCCCGCACAATCAGCAGGAGGGTGCGATGCGTGTGATCTTTATGGGAACCCCGGATTTTTCGGTTCCGGCGTTGAAGTCGATTGTGGATGCCGGGCATCAGGTGGTCGCGGTCTATTCACAGCCGCCGCGTGCCGCCGGACGCGGGCAAAAGCCGCGGCCATCCCCGGTTCACGCCGCAGCCGAGGCTTTGGGCCTGCCGGTGCGCACTCCGCAGCGGTTGCGCGATCCTGTGCAGCAGGCTGAATTTGCTGCACTCAATGCGGATGTGGCGGTGGTTGTGGCCTATGGGCTGATCCTGCCGCAGCCGGTGCTGGATGCGCCGGGGCTGGGTTGCGTGAACATTCACGCCAGCCTTTTGCCGCGTTGGCGCGGGGCGGCGCCGATTCATCGGGCGGTGATGGCGGGGGATGCGGAAACCGGCGTCGCCATCATGCAGATGGAGGCCGGGCTGGATACCGGCCCGGTGCTGGCCGAGGCGCGTTGTCCCATCGGTCCCGAGGAAACCACTGCCGATCTGCATGACCGGCTGGCCGCGATGGGGGCGGTGCTGGTGGTGGATACTCTGAGCCGTTTGCCGCTGCCGGCGCGGGTGCAGGCGGATGTGGGCGTGACCTATGCCGCCAAGATCGACAAATCCGAGGCGCGGGTGGACTGGAGCCGGTCTGCGGTTGAAATTGATCGCCAGATCAGGGGCTTGTCGGCTTTTCCGGGGGCGTGGTGTGACATCGCGGGCGAGCGGGTCAAGCTGTTGCGGTCGCGTCTGGCCGATGCGGCGGGGGCGCCGGGGCAGGTTCTGGGCGGCTTTACCGTGGCTTGCGGCGATGGCGCGGTCGAGGTGCTGGAGGCGCAGCGGGCCGGGAAAAAGCCGATGGCGGCGGGCGATTTGCTGCGCGGATGGGAACTGCCCGAGCGGTTGGGCTAGGCCGCGCCCCAAGGTGCGTATTTGGGCAAACAGGAAGCGGTGGGGTGGCGCAACGGGGGCGGGCGTTGCGTGCAGTCCGGCGCAACGGGGGATTTGCGGTGTGGCCAGCATTTGCCGGGTTTTGTGCGGCACAGCCTGTGCACCGGGTGTGCACAGCTTGTACACAGGCTGTACACAGGTTGCGGGCGTTGCGTGGGGCTGTGGGGTGGCCGGGCCTGTCTTGGGTTTGTTCTGTTTTCTGAAGGGGGATCTCTGATGAGTTCGACGGTGTTGAGGCTGAACATGCCGCAATGGCAGGGCGGCGATGAGCCGGCCTATCGTTTCGGGGCCGAGTTGTTGCGCTGGCTGGCGCCGCCGCATCATGGGCCAGAGGAAACCATTGCGGTTGCCGGGGCGGATGGGGGTGCGGCGCCGATTGACCGGGGGATCAAGTGGCGCGATGCCTTGCTGGCACAGGCGCGGGCCGCGGGGGGTGCGATCGGGCGGCATCAGCCGGACCGGATCGTGACGCTGGGGGGCGATTGTCTGGTCGATCTGGCCCCGATGGCGTGGTTGCGGCGTCGCTATGGCGATGGGCTGGGCGTGCTGTGGCTGGATGCGCATCCCGATGTCATGAGCGCGGCCGAGTTTTCCCACGCTCATGCGCATGTGCTGGCCATGCTGCTGGGCCGGGGGGATGCGGATTTTGTGGCGGAGGTGCCGGAAAAGCTGGACCCTCGCCGGGTGATGATCGCCGGAATGCAGGGTTGGAACGATGCCGAAGGCCCGATTCTGGCGCAATTGGGGCTGCGGCATATTCCGCCTGCGGCCCTTGCCGGGACCAGCGGGCCGGTGCTGGACTGGATCAGGGCCGAGGGGATCACGCATCTTGCGGTGCATCTGGATCTGGATGTGCTGGACCCGGCGCATTTTTCGCCGCTTTTGTTCAACCGGCCCGATGCCTCTGCCGATGCGTTCCAAGGGGTCGAGCAGGGCAGGATGCGGTTGGAACAGGTCATGCGCCTGCTGCAAGATGTGGGTGAGGCGGCGGATATGGTCGGGCTGGCGATAACCGAACATCTGCCATGGGACATGCTGCGGCTGAAAAACGGCCTTGCCGGGTTGCCGATCATGCGATCACAGGCCGGGGCGCGGGCGCGGGCGCGGGGGATGAACGGGGCATGAAAAAGCCCCCGGCAGGCGGGGGCTGATTTCGGTTCCTGGGGGCGGGCTTACAAGGCCCCGTGGCAATGTTTGAACTTGTTGCCCGAGCCGCAGGGGCAGGGGTCGTTGCGTGACGGGTTGCCCCATGTGGCCGGGTCGTTTTCGTCAAAGCCGGGGGCGTGGGCGGATGCGGCGCCGCCTTCGGCCTCGGCGTGGTCGGCGTGCTGGCCGGCCTGCTGCGCGGTCTGTTGTTCCGCGAACTGGCGCATCATCGCCTGACGTTCCTCCTCGGTCAGGGGGCGGATCAGGGACAGTTGTTTCGTCACATCGCCGCGCAGGCCATCCAGCAGCGATTCGAACAGCTGGAACGCCTCGGTCTTGTATTCCGACAGCGGGTCGCGCTGCGCATAGCCGCGAAAGCCCACGACCGAGCGCAGATGTTCCAGCGTCACCAGATGTTCGCGCCATTTCTGGTCGATCATCTGCAACAGGATCTGCTTTTCGACCTGCCGCATGGTTTCTTCGCCGAATTGCGCGGTTTTGTCGGCCATATAGGCGTCGGTCGCCTCTTTCACGCGCTCGGTGATGATTTCCTGATCGGTGCCCTCTTCGGCGGCCCATTCGGCCACCGGCAGGTTCATGTTCACATTGTCGCGCAGGGCGGCGGTCAGCCCGTCGTTATCCCATTGTTCGGGATAGCTTTTGGGCGGCATATACCGGGCGATCAGATCGTCGATGACCTGATGGCGCATGTCGGTGGCGATTTCGCCCAGCTCGTCGGTTTCCATGATTTCCAGACGCTGGCTGAAGATCGCCTTGCGCTGGTCGTTCATCACGTCGTCGAATTTCAGCAACTGTTTGCGGATGTCAAAGTTGCGTGCCTCGACCTTGGCCTGCGCGCGTTCCAGCGATTTGTTGACCCAGGGGTGAACGATGGCCTCGCCCTCTTTCATGCCCAGGGTGGACAGCACCTTTTCCAGCCGTTCCGATCCGAAGATGCGCATCAGATCGTCTTCCAGCGACAGGAAGAACAGCGAGCGGCCGGGGTCGCCCTGACGGCCCGAGCGGCCGCGCAACTGGTTGTCGATGCGGCGCGATTCGTGGCGTTCGGTGGCCAGAACGAACAAGCCGCCGGCGTCCAGCACGCGCTGTTTGTCGGTGGCGTGTTCCGCCTCGATCCGGGCGCGCAGGTCGTCGGGGTTGGCGTCGGGATCGGCGGCAAGCGCCTGCATCACCTTCATATCGACATTGCCGCCAAGCTGAATATCGGTGCCGCGACCGGCCATGTTGGTGGCGATCGTCACCGCGCCGGGCTTGCCCGCGTCGGCGACGATCTGGGCCTCGGCCTCGTGCTGGCGGGCGTTCAGGACGTTATGGGCGATGCCTTCGCGGGTCAGGATGCCGGACAGCATTTCCGATTTTTCGATGCTGGTGGTGCCGACAAGGATCGGCTGGCCCTTGGCGTTCGCCTCTTTGATGGCCTCGACCACGGCGGCGTATTTTTCATCGGCGGTGCGATACACGCGGTCATGTTCGTCAAGGCGCTGGATCGGGCGGTTCGTCGGCACCTCGACCACGCCGAGTTTATAAATCTCGGCGAATTCCTCGGCCTCGGTCGCGGCTGTCCCGGTCATGCCGGACAAGGTGTTGTAAAGGCGGAAATAGTTCTGGAACGTCACGCTGGCCAGCGTCACGTTTTCGGGCTGGATGGCGACGTTTTCCTTGGCCTCGATCGCCTGATGCAGACCGTCGGACAGGCGGCGGCCCTTCATCATCCGGCCGGTGAATTCGTCGATCAGCACGATTTCGCCGTCGCGGACGATATAGTTCTGGTCGCGGTGGAACAGCTTGTGCGCGCGCAGGGCCTGGCTGATGTGGTGGACGATGGTGGTCGATTCCGGGTCATAGAGCGTCTGCCCCTGCGGCAGGATACCCGCGGCGGCCAGCATCTGTTCGACGGCCTCGTTGCCTTCTTCGGTGAAGGTGGCGTTGCGGGTCTTTTCGTCGATGGTGAAATGCGCGTCGTCCAGTTGCGGGATAAAGCCGTCAACGGCGCGATACAGTTCGCTGCGGTCCTGCGAGGGGCCGGAAATAATCAGCGGCGTGCGCGCCTCGTCGATGAGGATGCTGTCCACCTCGTCCACGATGGCGAAGTTATGGCCGCGCTGGACCATTTCCTCGATGCTGGCCTTCATGTTATCGCGCAGATAATCAAAGCCCAGTTCGTTGTTGGTGGCATAGGTCACATCGGCGGCATAGGCCTGACGCTTTTCCGGTTCGGGCTGAAAGGGCACCACGACGCCGGTGGTCATGCCAAGCTGGGCAAAGACCTTGCCCATCCATTCGGCGTCGCGTTTCGCCAGATAGTCGTTGACGGTGACGACATGCACGCCCTTGCCGGTCAGCGCGTTCAGATAGGCGGGGAAGGTGGCGACAAGGGTTTTGCCCTCGCCGGTTTTCATTTCGGCGATATTGCCCTGATGCAGAAAGATGCCGCCCATCAGCTGCGTATCGAAGGCGCGCAGGCCAAGGGCGCGGCGGGCACCCTCGCGGCAGTTGGCGAATGCCTCGGGCAGCAGGGCGTCCAGCGATTCACCCGATTGCGCGCGCTGCTGCAATTCGCGGGTCTTTTCGATCAGCCCCTCGTCCGAACGGGCCTTGGCCTCGTCCTCAAGCGCGTTGATCTTGGCGACCAGAGGGCGGGCCGATTTTACCTTGCGATCATTGGGCGTGCCAAAGATCTTTCTTGCCAATGCACCTAGCATTTCACCTTCGCGTTCATCAATGGCGCGCGGGGCCGGGGGGCCACTTGCCCGCACCCTTGATCCTGCCGTATTCAGGGCGTGAACGAAAAGCGGCGGGCGCGCCTTTTCGGGTTGCGCCGGATGTAGGCTTGCCCCGCCCGACTGTCAACGTCAGGCCCCCGCCGGGATGCGGGTTCGTCTGGGAAACAAAGGAATTCCGATGCGTCTTTTCCGCCTGTCCGCCGCCCTTGCCGTGACCACAGCCGTGACCACGATGCTGGCCGCGCCCGCAATTGCGCAGGACGCCGATACCGTGGTCGCCACCGTCAATGACACGCCGATCACGCTGGGGCAGATGATCGCGATGAAACAGGGGCTGCACGATCAGGCCGCCGCCAACCTGCCCGATCAGGCGCTGTGGGATCTGATGCTGGACCAGCTGATCCGCACCACCGCCGTGGCGCAGCTGGGCGAAAGCGGCATGACCGCCCGCGACAAGGCGCGGCTGGAACTGGAACGCCGCGCCTATCTGGCATCTGCCGCGCTGGAAAAGGTCGCCGGGGTCGAGATCGGCGACGCCGACATCACCGCCGCCTATCAGAGCATGTTCGGCGAGGCCGCGCCGATGACGCAATATTCCGCCGCGCATATTCTGGTGGAAACCGAGGCCGAGGCGCAGGACATCCGCCGCCAACTGGCCGATGGCGCCGATTTCGGTCAACTCGCGCGCGAACGGTCGCAAGACCCGGCCAGCGGTGCCAATGACGGCGAACTGGGCTGGTTCAGCGCCGATCAGATGGTCGCGCCCTTTGCCGAGGCGGTGAAGTCGCTGCAAAAAGACCAGATTTCCGACCCGGTGCAATCGGATTTCGGCTGGCATGTGATCCGGCTGGATGACACCCGTCTGGCCGAAGCCCCCAAGCTGGACCAGATCCGCCCGCAACTGGTCGCACAACTGCGGCGCGAAAAGGTCGATGCCGAGGTGCAGCGCATCGTTTCAGAAGCCGCCGTTGACAGGACCGAAGGGCTGACCCCTTCGCTGATTAACAACACCGAATTTCTCGACGTGAAATAAACCGGGATCACAGCCATGGCCAAAGACGACGACAAGAAGAAAAAGAAAGCCGCCAAAGCCGAAAGCAAGGCAAAGGCGGACAAGCTGAAATCGGGCAAGGGCAAAGCCGCCAAAGCCAAGGATAAGGGTAAGGGTAAAGCCAAGGCCAAGGATGCCGCCCCGGCGGCCAAGGCCGCCAAGGCCGTGTCGCCGCTGGCCCCCGCCGCCTTTCCCGACCTGCCGGTTATCGCCGGCGTCGAATTCGCCAGTGCGGCGGCGGGCGTGAAATACAAGGGCCGCACCGATGTGACGCTGATCCGCATCGCGCCGGGGGCCTCGGTCGCGGGGGTGTTCACGCGGTCGTCCACGCGGGCGGCCTGCGTGCTGGACAATCAGGCCAAGCTGCGCGGCAAGCAGGACAGCACGGCAGGCGCGGCGATCATCGTTAATTCCGGCAATGCCAACGCCTTTACCGGCGCGCGCGGGCAGGAATCGGTCGATGCGGTCACGGGCGCGGTGGCCAAGGCGCTGAAGATTCCGGCGCAGCGGGTGTTTTCGTCATCCACCGGCGTGATCGGCGAGCCGCTGCCGCATGAGCAGATCGTGGCGGTGATCGGCG
Organism: Paracoccus sp. (in: a-proteobacteria); assembly: GCF_030538755.1. Lineage (GTDB taxonomy): Bacteria > Pseudomonadota > Alphaproteobacteria > Rhodobacterales > Rhodobacteraceae > Paracoccus. The sequence goes on from NZ_JAUNTJ010000001.1 coordinate 75,039, forward strand.
ATCTGGCCAAGGGGCTGAAGGCGCAGGGCGCGGCAGATGCGGCCAAGGCGATCATGACCACCGACACCTTCCCCAAAGGTGCCGCGACCCGGATCGAGGCTGACGGCGGCCCGATCCAGATTGCGGGCATCGCCAAGGGTTCGGGCATGGTGGCACCGGATATGGCGACGATGCTGGTCTATATCTTCACCGATGCCGCGATTGCGCCCGATCTGCTGCAAAAAATCCTGTCGCGTCAGGTGGATGACACCTTCAACGCGATCACGGTGGACAGCGACACATCCACCTCGGATGCGCTGATTCTGGCGGCGACGGGGCAATCCAGGGCCGCGCCGATCACCGATCTGCGCAGCAAGGCCGCGCGCGAATTTGCCGCCGCGCTGAACGGGGTGATGCTGGATCTGGCAAAGCAGGTCGTCCGCGATGGCGAGGGGGCGACGAAATTCGTGCAGGTCGATGTGACCGGCGCGGCCTCGGCCGATGATGCCAACCGCGTCGCCATGGCCATCGCCAATTCGCCGCTGGTGAAAACCGCCATCGCCGGGCAGGACGCCAACTGGGGCCGCATCGTGATGGCCGTCGGCAAATCGGGGGCCAAGGCCGACCGCGACAAGCTGACGATCCGCTTTGGCGATATGGTGCTGGCCGAAAACGGCTGGCGCGCCCCGACCTATGACGAGGCCGCGGCCAGCGACTATATGAAGCGGCAGGAACTGGTGATCGCCGTCGATCTGGGCATGGGGCAGGCCCGCCGCACGGTGTGGACCTGCGATCTGACCCACGGCTATATCGACATCAACGCCGATTACCGATCATGAAGACGGTTCTGGTCGCCGCCGTCCTGCTGATCGACCCCGAGGGGCGCGTGCTGCTGGCACGCCGCCCCGAGGGCAAGTCGATGGCGGGCCTGTGGGAATTTCCGGGCGGCAAGGTCGAACCCGGCGAGACCCCGGAAACCGCCCTGATTCGCGAGCTGAACGAAGAACTGGGGATCGAGACCTGGGATTCCTGTCTGGCCCCGCTGACCTTTGCCAGCCACAGCTATGACGATTTCCACCTGCTGATGCCGCTGTTCGCCTGCCGCCGCTGGCAGGGAATCGCTCATCCGCGCGAGGGGCAGGAACTTGCCTGGGTTCGTGCTGAAAAATTAGGCGATTATCCCATGCCGCCTGCCGATATTCCGCTGATTCCAGCAATTAGACTGTGGCTTTAAGGCAACAGATTTTTTGACCGCCCGGCCTTCCGTCATAATCTTGTCAAAAACGTTAACTTTTTAACCAAAAGTTAGTTTGTGTCGTGTTAAGGTTGAATTCTCTTGAGGAGGAGAGACTGGACCATGATCCGCACGATCATCATCGGAAGCTGCGTGTTTGTTCAAGGCATGTATGAGCGTAACACCTCGAACGGGAACATCGTCGTGCGTGTTGGCGCCAGAACATTCGAAGGGCGGCCCGTCAACTGACCCACCATCAGGGCAGGGCGCACCCCAAGTCTTGTCGATCGCACACACACACGACAGTTCGCATATAAACTGAAACGGGGCGCCCAAGGCGCCCCGTTTCATGTTTGGGTAAAGCGCGCCGGTTACAGCTTGCGCTCGACTTCCTCGCGCTCAAAGATTTCGATGACGTCGCCCTTGCGAATATCGTCATAGTTTTCAAAGGCCATGCCGCATTCCTGACCGGACTGCACCTCTTTGACCTCGTCCTTGAAGCGTTTCAGCGTTTTCAGCGTGCCTTCGTGGATCACCACGTTGTCGCGCAGCAGGCGGACACCGGCGGAACGGCGCGCCACGCCTTCGGTGACAAGACAGCCCGCCACGGTGCCGACGCCCGACACGCGGAAGGTTTCCTTGATCTCGGCATAGCCGATAAAGTTTTCACGCACTTCGGCGGACAGCAGGCCCGAGGCGGCGGCTTTGATGTCATCCACCAGATCATAGATGATCGAGTAATAGCGGATCTCGACCCCTTTCTGGTTGGCGGCATTGCGCGCCGGGGCGTTCGCCCGCACGTTGAACCCGATCACCGGCGCGCGGCTGGCCTCGGCCAGACCGATGTCGGATTCGGTGATCGCGCCGACGCCGTAATGCAGCACGCGGACGCGCACTTCGTCGTTGCCGACCTTTTCCAGCGCCTGAACGATGGCTTCGGCAGAACCCTGCACATCGGCTTTGACCACCACGGGCAGTTCGGCGACGTTTTCATCCGCCTTGGCCTTGGCCAGCATCTGATCCAGCGTGATCGCGGCACCGGCGGCGGCGCGTTTGTCCTTGGCGGCCTGCATCCGGTAATCGGCGATTTCGCGGGCATGGGCCTCGGTATCGACGACGTTCAGCACGTCGCCGGCCTCGGGCGTGCCGTTCAGGCCCAGAACCTCGACCGGGACGGATGGCGCGGCTTCGTCCACGCGTTCGCCCTTGTCGTTAATCAGGGCGCGGACCTTGCCCCACTGTTCGCCGACGACAAAGATGTCGCCGCGTTTCAGCGTGCCGTTCTGCACCAGAACCGTGGCCACCGGACCGCGGCCCACGTCAAGCTGCGCCTCGATCACGGCACCTTGCGCGGCGCGTTTCGGGTTGGCCTTAAGCTCAAGGATTTCCGCTTGCAGGGCGATGGCTTCCAGCAGGTTGTCCAGGCCGAGGCCGGTCTTGGCCGATACCTCGACATCCTGCACCTCGCCCGACATGGCCTCGACCACGACTTCATGCTGCAACAGATCGGTGCGCACTTTTTGCGGGTCGGCCTGCGGCTTGTCCACCTTGTTGATGGCGACGATCATCGGCACCTTGGCGGCTTTGGCGTGGTTGATCGCCTCGACCGTCTGCGGCATCACCGCGTCATCGGCGGCGACGACCAGCACCACGATATCCGTGACCTGCGCCCCGCGCGCCCGCATCGAGGTGAACGCGGCGTGGCCCGGCGTGTCGAGGAAGGTCAGCACCGCACCCGATTCCGTCGTCACCTGATAGGCGCCGATGTGCTGGGTGATGCCGCCCGCCTCGCCCGAGACGACGTTCGCCTTGCGGATCGCGTCCAGAAGGCTGGTCTTGCCGTGGTCGACGTGGCCCATGATCGTGATGATCGGCGGGCGCGATTGCAGGTCTTCGGTCTTGTCTTCCACCGTGTCGATGACCTGTTCGACATCGGCATCCGACACGCGCACGGCGTTATGGCCGAATTCGTCGATCACCAGTTCGGCGGTGTCGGCGTCGATGGTCTGGTTGGCGGTGACCATCATGCCCATTTTCATCAGTGCCTTGACCACATCGGCGGCGCGTTCGGCCATCCGGTTGGCCAGTTCGCTGACGACGATGGTTTCCGGCAGCTGCACGTCGCGGGCCTGTTTTTCCGCGCGCATCGCGCCGCCCATGGCCTTTTGCCGGGCTTTTTCCTGCTTGCGCTTCATCGCGGCCAGCGAACGCTGGCGCCCGCCCTCGCCGCCTTCCAGAGCCTGATTCAGCGACAGTTTCCCGGCGCGGCGGTTTTCGTCGCGGCCGGCGGTCTTGCCGCGCGCATCGCGGTCGTTGCGGTCGCGGTCGGAACCGGGGCTGGAGCGGCGCGGGCCGGTGGCGCTGACGCCCTTGGTTTCGGCGCGGGCGGCTGCGGCCTCGGCGGCGGCGCGGTCCTGCGGCGTCTGCCCGGCGGGCGAAGCCGGTTTGCGCGGCGTGCGCGCAGCAGCACCGGCACCGGCCCCAGCCGCTGCGCCTGCACGCGCGGTCGTTTCGTCGCGGCGGGCGGCGGCGCGGGCGGCTTTTTCCGCCTCGGCGGCTTCGGCGGCCTCGCGGGTGCGGCGGGCGTCTTCTTCTTCTTTGGCGCGCAGGGCTTCTTCGCGTTCGCGGTCTTCGCGTTCCTTGGCCTCGATTTCGGCCCGGCGGCGTTCGCGTTCTTCTTCGCGGGCCTTTTCCTCGGCGGCGCGTTGCGCGGTTTCTTCTTCCTCGCGCGCCTTGGCGGCGGCAAGGGCGCGCAGGCGGCGCTCCATTTCGGCCTCGGACAGACCGGCGGGGCGGCGCGAGGATGCGGCCACAGCGGCGGCGGCGGATTCGGGTGTTACGCGCGGTTTGTCACCCGTGGCGCCCGCACCCGCCTTGGGCACCACAACGCGCTTGCGCTTGGTCTCGACGACGACGCTTTTCGTGCGGCCGTGGGAAAAGCTTTGCTTGACCTGGCCGGGACGCCCGCCGCCCAGACCCAGAGGTTTCTTGCCGTCTTTATCGCTCATTCGTCATCATTCCTTCTCGGCGGACGAACCGCCGTCATGCCCGCGCAGACCCGTCAGTCTGCCCGCATCCCGTATCACTTTGTCGGTCAACCCACCCGGCGCAAGCGCGCCGTGTATGACATGATCGCGCCCAAAGGACAAACCCAATTCTGAGGCCGTCAGGCAGCCGAACCAGCGTCCGCCCGTTGGCGTCCACAGCTTGCCCTTGCCCCTGTCCGACCCGTCGCTGGCTTGCAGCAGAACCTTTGCCCGGCCCTCGGCCAGCCAGCCTTTTACCTTTTCGAACCCGGCCACCGCATTGCCCGCCTTGCGCGCCAGCGAGACCAGATCCACGACCCGCCGCGCCAGCCCGGATTCGACCTGATCGGCCAGATCGTCGGGCGCCCGCAGCGGCGTGCGCGCGGCACGGGAAAACAGCCCCTTTGCCGCCGCCTTTTCAATCGCCGCGCGGTCGGCGGCAACCCACATGCCACGGCCCGGCAGCTTTTCGGCCAGATCCGCCACCACCGTTCCGTCGGGTGCTGCGACAAAGCGGACCAGCCCGTGTTTGGGCTGGCTTTCGCCCGTCGCGATGCAGCGCCGTTCCGGCTGATCGCGGTCCTTGTCGCGCCCCCCGCGGGTCATCGGCGGGTCCGGGACTTACGCCCCGGCCTCCGCTTCGCTGGCCTCGGGTTCGGCGTCGTCCCCGGCCCCGGCGGCGGCCTCAAGCTCGGCCGGATCGACCCAGCCCAGCATGACGCGCGCGGTCATCACCAGATTCTGCGCATCTTCCAGCGACACGTTGAAGGGTTCCAGCAGGCCGTCATCCTTGACGCGCGCGCCGTCCACCGTAGTCCAGCCGCCCGCCAGTTCCCAATCGGCGCAGGTGGCGAAATCTTCCAGCGTTTTCACGCCATCCTTGGCCAGTGCCTCGACCATTTGGGGTGTCAGCCCCTCAAATTCAACCAGGCTGTCCTCGGCACCCAGGGCGCGGGCATTTTCCAGCGCGGCGCGGTTGGCGGCCTCGAGCACGTCGCGGGCGCGGGCCTGCAATTCGCCGGCGGTGTCTTCGTCAACGCCTTCGATCGACAGCAGCTCGTCGATTTCGACATAGGCGACCTCTTCCAGATTGGTAAAGCCTTCGGCCACCAGAAGCTGGGCAAAGAATTCGTCCAGATCAAGCTGATCCATGAACAGCTTGGTGCGGGCGTTGAATTCGGCCTGACGCCGCTTGGATTCTTCTTCCTCGGTCAGGATGTCGATGTCCAGCCCGGTCAACTGGCTGGCCAGACGCACGTTCTGCCCGCGGCGGCCGATGGCCAGCGAAAGCTGTTCGTCGGGCACGACGACCTCGATCCGGGTCGCGTCCTCGTCGAACACGACCTTGCTGACCTCGGCCGGTTGCAGCGCGTTCACAAGGAAGGTGGCCTGATCTTCCGACCACGGGATGATGTCGATCTTTTCGCCCTGCAATTCGCCGACAACCGCCTGCACGCGCGAGCCGCGCATACCGACGCAGGCCCCCACCGGGTCGATGCTGTTGTCATAGGAAATGACGGCGATCTTGGCGCGCGAACCGGGGTCGCGGGCCACGGCCTTGATTTCGATCACGCCGTCATAGATTTCCGGCACTTCCATCTTGAACAGTTCGGCCATGAACTGCGGATCGGTGCGCGACAGGAAGATCTGCGGGCCACGGGTTTCGCGGCGCACATCCTTGACATAGGCGCGGATGCGGTCGTTCGGGCGATAGCTTTCGCGGCCGATCTTTTCGTTGCGGCGCAGGATCGCCTCGCCCCGGCCCACGTCAACGATGATGTTGCCGTATTCCTCGCGCTTGACGATGCCGTTGATGATCGAGCCGGCGCGGTCCCTGAACTCTTCATACTGGCGGTCGCGCTCGGCCTCGCGGACGCGTTGCAGGATGACCTGTTTCGCGGATTGCGCGGCGATGCGGCCCAGTTCGACCGGCGGCACCTCGTCCGAGATGATGTCGCCGACCTGCGGATCGGCCAGATAGGGGCGGGCCTGTTCGACGGTCAGTTCGGCCTGATAATTTTCCACCGCGTCATCTTCGACCACGGTGCGCACGCGGGTAAAGGTGGCGTTTCCGGTCTTGCGGTCGATCTTGACCCGGATGTCCATTTCCGCGCCGTAACGCGACTTGGCGGCACGGGCCAGACTGTCCTCCATCGCTTCGATGACCAGTTCCGGTTCGATCATCTTTTCGCGGGCAACCGCTTCGGCGGTCTGCAACAGTTCAAGCTGGTTGGCAGAGGTGATCGCCATGCCTGTTCACTCCTTGGTGTCGGTGCTGTCGGCACCTTCGTTGTCGTCGGTTTCGATCTCGTCAAAGGCGGATTCGTCGAGATTGCCGATCTCGACCCCGGCTTCTTTCTTCTGGCGCAACATTTCGCGGATCAGGTCGTCGGTCAGCACCAGTTTCGCATCCGACAGCCAGTCGAAATGCAGCCCGATGGTGCCTTCTTCGATGTTCAGCAACACTTCCTCGCCCTCGGTCCCGGCCAGCACGCCCTTGAAGCGTTTGCGCCCGTCGATGGGCTGGCTGGTTTCGATCTTGACCTCATAGCCTTCGAAGGTTTCGAAATCCTTCATCCGGGTCAGAGGGCGGTCGATGCCGGGGCTGGAGACCTCAAGGTGGTAGGCATCCTCAAGCGGGTCTTCCACGTCCAGCGTGGCGCTGACGGCGACGGAAATATCGGCGCAGTCATCGACATTGATGCCGCCGTCGGGGCGGTCGGCCATGATCTGCAAGGTCGCGGTCTTGCCGCCTTGCAGGCGGATGCGCACCAGTTCGAACCCCATATCCTCGATCACCGGGCTGATGATTTCGGCCAGCCTGCGGTCGATGGCGGTCTTGGCGATCAGATCGTTGGACATGTGATCCTTTCGGAAATGAAAAACGGGCCTTCAAGCGGCCCGCATCCTGCATCCGGTGGGGCAGGGTGTGGACCCCCGCGCCGCTGTTAACCGCCATATAGCGGCGATGGCCCCGAAACGCAAGGGGGCGCGCTTATGCCCCTGCGCCGGGGTTGTTCTGCCAGATGCTGAAATTCAGCGCCGCTGCGACCGACAGCCACAGCAGATAGGGCAGCAGCATTGCCCCGGCCAGCCGGTCCAGCCGCAGCGCCAGCAGGCTCAGCGTCGCCACCACCAGCCACAGCAGCGCAATCACCGCCATGCCCATCCCCATCCGATGCGCGCCGAAAAAGACCGGAGTCCACAGCGTATTCAGCGCGATCTGCGCCGCCCACAGCGCCATGACCAGCCCCGCGCCGGGCAAATGCGCCAGCCGCGCGCCGGCGGCGGCCATCAGCACATATAGCGTGGCCCAGACCACCGGAAACGCCCAGCCGGGCGGGGTGAACCACGGCTTTTGCAGCGCGTCATACCAGGCACCGGGCGGAAACAGCGCCCCGGTTGCCGCAGCGGCACCACAGGCGATCAGCAAGATCAGAAATGTCATTTCGGGTTTCCATGCCTAAAGGGATCAGCCGCGCAGCCCGTCCATTGCCCGCACAAGGGCGGCGGCGATTCGCGGCTCGGACAGGGCGTGGCCGCTGGCGGGGATCATCCGCAGGTCGCAGCGCGCCCAGCCCTGGGCCAGTTCCCATGCCGTTTGCGGCGGGCAGACCATATCATAGCGGCCCTGCACGATGACGCAGGGCAGATGCTCGATCCGGTGGCGGTCGCGCAGCAACTGGCCTTCGTCCAGAAAACAGTCGTTGGCGAAATAGTGGTTTTCCAGCCGGGCAAAGGCGCGGGCGTAATCGCCGGGCACCTGTGCGCTGCTGCTGGCCTCCAGCCCGGCCAGCGCGTTTTCCCAGACCAGCCATGGCACGGCGTGGCGGGTTTCGATCACCGGATCGCCGCAGAACAGGCGGCGGTGATAGGCGGCGATCAGGTCGCCGTGTTCCTTAGGCGGGATCGGCGCGCAGAACTGTGCCCACAGATCGGGGAAAAACCGCCCCGCGCCGCCGCCATAGAACCAGTCCAGCTCGTGCCGCCGGGCCATGAACACGCCGCGCAGCACCAGCGCCGTCACCGCATCCGGGTCGGCCTGCGCCACGGCCAGCGCCAGCGTGGCGCCCCAACTGCCGCCGAACAGGATCGCCGGGCCGATGCCCAGTTCGGCCCGGATCGCCGCCACGTCGCCGATCAGATGCGCGGTGGTGTTCGCCTGAACCGAGGCATGGGGCTGCGACCGCCCGCAGCCACGCTGGTCGAACAGCACGACGCGGTAATGCGCCGGGTCGAAAAACCGCCGCATGAACGGGCTGCACCCGCCCCCCGGCCCGCCATGCAGCACGATCACCGGCTGGCCATCGGGGCGGCCGCATTGTTCGACATAGATAAAGTGGCCGTCGCCCCGCTCGATCATGCGGCGATCGAACGGCTCGGCTGCGGGATAAAGCTGTGCCGGTGCTGCGGCGATTTGTTCTGCCAATCTGTCCATCCGCCAAGTATAAGGCCAAGGCATGATCCCGCCAAGCAGGAGCCGACATGACCGCCCCCCGCCCGACCAGCATCGACAGCAGCGAAGTTTCCAAGTTCGAGGCGATGGCCGCCGAATGGTGGGATGAAAAGGGCAAGTTCCGTCCGCTGCACCTGATGAACCCGGTGCGGCTGGATTACGTCGTGCGCCAGATTGCCACCGAATTCGCCCGCGACCGCAGCGGCGCGCAGCCCTTTGCCGGGCTGCGGGTGCTGGACATCGGCTGCGGCGGCGGGCTGATGGCCGAACCGCTGGCGCGTCTGGGGGCCGATGTCACCGGGGCCGACGCGGCCGAGGGGAACATCGCCGTCGCGCAGGCTCATGCCCGGCAACAGGGGCTGGCGATCGACTATCGCGCCACGACGGCGGAATCGCTGGCGGCGGACGGGGAACGCTTTGACGTGGTGATGGCGCTGGAAATCGTCGAGCATGTCGATGGTCCGGCGGATTTCGTCGCCACCTGCCTGTCGCTGCTGAAACCGGGCGGGCTGCTGGTCATGTCCACGCTGAACCGCACCCCGCAAAGTTTCGCCGCCGCCATCATCGGCGCGGAATGGGTGATGCGCTGGCTGCCGCGCGGCACGCATGAATGGCACCGCTTCATCACCCCCGATGAACTGGCGGCGATGATCGGGCAGGGCGGCGGGCAGGTGGTGGACCGGCACGGCGTCGTCTTTAACCCGCTGCGCTGGTCGTTCCACCTGTCGCCGCGCGATCTGTCGGTGAACTATCTGATGGCGGCGCGCGCCCTGACATGAAAGGGAAACGGGATGGCTGATTATGGCAAGGTTTTCGCCCTGTGGCGCGCGGATGCCGGGGCGTTGTGGGATGATTACACCCGGCACCGCTTTGTCCGCGAACTGGCCGAGGGGGCGCTGCCGCGCGCGGCTTTTCTGCATTATCTGGCGCAGGATTACCTGTTTCTGATCCATTTTTCCCGCGCATGGGCCTTGGCCGTGACCAAGGCCGACACCATCGACGAGATGCGACACTGTGCCGCCACGGTTCATGCGCTGCTGCATCTGGAACTGCCGCTGCATATCGGCATCTGCGCCGAGGCGGGTATCTCCGAAACCGATCTGGCCGCTGTGGACGAAAGGATCGAGAATCTGGCCTATACCCGCTATGTGCTGGATGCGGGCCATTCCGGCGATTTTCTGGACCTGCTGGCGGCGCTGGCCCCTTGCGTGCTGGGCTATGGCGATATTGGCGCGCGGCTGCTGGCCGGGCCGCATGATGATCGCTATGCCGACTGGATCAGGACCTATGGCGGCGGCGATTATCAGGGCCTGTGCCAGTCGGTGGGGGCGCTGATCGACGCGGCCGCCGAACGGCGGCTGGGGCCTGACCCGCAATCCAGCCCGCGCTGGCCGATGCTGTGCGACAGGTTCCGCACCGCGACCCGGCTGGAGGCCGGTTTCTGGGACATGGGCCTGCGCCCCGACGCGGGTTCGGTGGGTTAGGTGGGTTCGGCGGGTTAGCCCTGACTCTCCAGCCGCTTGCGCAATTCGCGCAGGACGGGCAGGGCAAGGCGGACCCGCTCGGCGCCGATGTCGCGGACCAGATCGCTAATCAGCGGCATGAAGGCCGCGACCGCCGCATCGCGCGCGGCCCGGCCCGCCGGGCTGATCGAGACGAATTTGCGGCGCGCATCCTCCCAATCGGGGCGGATGTGGACGTGGCCGGCCCATTCCAGCCGCGCCAAGGTGTTCGTCATCGCGCCGCGGGTGACGTGGAACGATTCGGCCAGTTCGGCGGGGGTGCGCTCTTCGTTGACATGCGCCAGCAGGTTCAGCACCGAGAAATGCGACAATTGCATCCCGCGCGGCAACATGCGCGAAATCAGCGCCCGCGACAGTTGGTCGGCGATGAGCAGTTCCGAAAACAGGCTGGCGGCCAGCCGCTCGGGTTGCTGTTCGGGGGGGGGCCGTGTGGGCGGCATGTGGTCCATGGGTGAAACTTGCAGGCTCAGACCGGGCCAAAGGCGCGGTCGTGGCGGATCGAGGGCACGCGTGTGCGCGCCATGGTGATGGTTTCCAGGTTCAGATCGGCCATGACGACGCCCGGCGCGGTGCCGCCATCGGCCAGCACCTTGCCCCACGGGTCCACCACAAGGCTGTGGCCATAGCTGTGCCGGGGCCTCCGGTCGGGTGAGTGCGGGGCGGGGTGGTTGCCGCATTGCGCCGGGGCCAGCACGAAACAGCCGGTTTCGATGGCGCGGGCACGCAGCAGCGTTTCCCAATGCGCCGCGCCGGTGGTGGGGTTGAAGGCGGATGGCACCGTCAGGATGTCGGCCCCGGCCTGCGCCAATTGCCGGAACAGCTGCGGAAAGCGCAGATCATAGCAGATGCTCATGCCGATTTTCAGCGGCCCATCGGCCAGAACGGCGTGATCGCCGGGGCGAAAGGCGGCGCTTTCGCGGAACTGTTCGGTGTCGGAAATATCCACGTCGAACATATGGATCTTGTCATAGCGCGCCGCGATGGCGCCATCGGGGGCGATCAGCAGGCTGCGGTTCACCAGACGATCATCGCCGGGGGCGGGCGGATCGGGGCGCAGCGCCAGCGATCCGATCAACAGCCAGACCCCGTACCGCGCCGCCGCCTGCCGCAGCGCGGCCAGCGTGAGGTCATCTGATTCGGTTTGCGCCAGCGCGGTTTGCCGGGCGCGGTCGGGGGTGATGAAATTCGTCACCTCGGGCGTCAGAATCAGCGCCGCCCCTTGCTTTGCGGCCTGTTCGATCATCGCCAGCGTCTGACCCAGATGCGCCTGCGGATCGTCGCTGGCGGTCATCTGGATCAGGCCGATGCGCACGGGGGCCAAGGGTGTCATGCGGTCTCATCTGTCTGGAACAAAAGCGATTTGCCCAGACTGGCCCGAGCCGCGCGCCGGGGCAAGCCGCACATCTGCTGACGCTGCGTCAGGTTCAGGCGTTCAGCAGCGGGTCCAGTTTTCCGTCACGGTCCAGCGCGTGCAGATCGTCGCTGCCGCCGATGTGTTTGCCGTCGATGAAGATCTGCGGCACGGTGCGGCGACCGCCCGCGCGCTGCGTCATTTTGGCCCGCAATTCGGGCTGTGCGCCCACGTCGATATTTTCAAAGCTGGCGCCCTTTTTCGTCAGCAGCGCCTTGGCTGCGTTGCAATAGGGGCAGGTGGCGGTGGCATAGATTTCGATGCGGGGCATAGGCGTTCCTTATGATTATCCGCTTGCTATCTAGGGCGTCGGGGCGGGCTTTCCCATACCCCGACGCCGTTCTGCGTCGCGGGCGCGCCCCAAGCTGCGTATTTGGGCAAACAGGAAGCCAGGCCGTCGGTCTGCGGATCAGTCCTGTTTGACCGCGCGGGCCAGCGTTACCACCGAAACCGGGCCAGAGCCTGCGGCGATCAGCGCATTTGCCGCCTCGGTCAGGGTTGCGCCCGAGGTCATCACGTCATCGACCAGCAGCACGGCCCGGCCCTGCACGGCGCGGGCGCGGCGATTCGGCACGGTCAGGCTGCCGGCGATATTGGCGAAGCGGTCGGACACGCCTTTGTGATCCTGCCCTTCGGTATAATGGGGGCGGGTCAGCAGGTCGGGCATGTGGTCCAGCCCGCGCAGGCGTGCCAGCCCCGCCGACAGCAGTTCGGCCTGATTGTATTTGCGTTTCAGCAGCCGCCGCCAGTGGATCGGCACCGGGGCGACGATCATGCCCGGCCGGATCAGCGGTGCCGCCGCGCGCGACAGCCAGCCCGCCAGCGCCGGGGCCAGATCGGCCCGGTCGCCGTGTTTCAGGGCCAGCACGATGCCTCGCCCGGTTCCGGTATAGACCATCGCCGCCCGGCCCGCGCGCCACGGGCGCGGCGTGCGCAGGCATTCGTCGCAGATGGCCAGATCGGCGATGCCGGTGCCGTCATCGGGCAGGGGGGCGCCGCAGCGGGTGCAGCAGGTGCCGGTGATGAACCGCGTTTCGCGCCAGCAGTCGGGGCACAGGCCGCCGTCTTCGCTGACGCCATCGCCGCAGCCAAGGCATTGCGGCGGATACAGCAGCCGCAATGCGCCTTTCATCACGCTGCGAAGCCCATTATGTTGCAGCCCCATGCGGACCCCTTCCCCGAATGACCGACCGGCACTGACCGACCGTGATGCGCTGACGACGCGCCGAGGCCGTGCCCTGCGCCGTGGCCCGGACGATTTCCTGCACCGAATCGCCGCCGCCGAGGTCGAGGATAGGCTGGCCGAGGTTAACAGGCGGTTTACGTCGCAGGTTGTCGTGGCCGGGCTGCCGGAACTTTGGCAGGCGTATCGCCCGCAGGCCCGTGTGATCGCCGATGATCCGGTGCTGGATCTGCAACCCGGCGCGTATGATCTGGTGATCCACGCCATGGCGCTGCACTGGGCCGATGATCCGGTCGGGCAGATCATCCAATGCGCCCGCGCGCTGCGCCCGGACGGGCTGTTCATGGCCGTGCTGCCGGGCGGCGAGACCCTGGCCGAGCTGCGCGCCGCGCTGGCCGAGGCCGAGGCGGCGGAGACCGGCGGGCTGTCGCCGCGCGTGCTGCCGATGGCTGAAATCCGCGATCTTGGCGGGTTGTTGCAGCGATCCGGGCTGGCGCTGCCGGTGGCCGATCAGCTGCACCTGCCTGCCAGCTATCGCAGCGTGACCGACCTTGCCCGCGATCTGCGCGGCATGGGCGAAACCAACGTCATGGCCGCCCGGTTGCGCCGCCCGACGCGGCGCGGCGTCTTTGCCCGCGCCGAAGCGTTGCTGCATGACCGCTTTGCCGATCCTGACGATCCGGCGCGGTTCCGCACCGGCTTTGACCTGATTTTCCTGACCGGCTGGTCGCCTGATGACAGCCAGCAGAAACCGCTCCGCCCCGGTTCGGCCCAGATGCGGCTGGCCGATGCCCTGAACCCTGACAGGAACCAGCCATGACGCCAGTCCACGCCCCCGCCGACCACCCGGCAATGCCGCCCGCCAAGGTGGGCATCCTGATCGCCAATCTGGGCACGCCCGATGGCTATGACTATTGGTCGATGCGGCGTTATCTGAACGAGTTTCTGTCGGACAAGCGGGTGATCGACTATCCGGCGTGGAAATGGCAGCCGCTGTTGCAGGGCATCATCCTGACCAAGCGGCCCTTTACCTCGGGGGCGAATTACAAGCTGATCTGGAACCACGAAGCGGATGAAAGCCCGCTGATGACCATTACCAAACAACAGGTTACGGCGCTGCGGGCCGCTGCGCAGGCGGAATGGGGCGACCGGGTGATGGTCGATTTCTGCATGCGCTATGGCAACCCCTCGACGCAGGATGTGCTGGATCGGATGGTCAAGGCGGGCTGCACGCGGATCGTGTTCCTGCCGCTGTATCCGCAATATGCCGGGGCGACCTCGGCCACGGCGAATGACCAGTTGTTCCGTGCGCTGATGGCGCAGAAATGGCAACCCGCCGTGCGCACGGTCGAGCCTTACTTCGACCGTGCCGACTATATCGACGCGCTGGCGCAATCGGTCGAACGCGCGCTGGATGGCAAGGTGCCGGGCAAGCTGGTCGCCAGCTATCACGGGATGCCCCGGCGTTACCTGATGGAAGGCGACCCCTATCACTGCCAGTGCCAAAAGACCTCGCGGCTGTTGCAGGAACGGCTGGGCTGGCCCGATGGGGTGATCGACACCACCTTCCAGTCGGTGTTCGGCACCGAGGAATGGCTGCGCCCCTATACGGTCGAACATGTCGCCGAACTGGCGCGAGCGGGGCATACCGACATCGCCGTGATCTCGCCCGCTTTTGCCGCCGATTGCATTGAAACGCTTGAGGAAATTCAGGGCGAAATCCGTGAGGCGTTCGAACATGCGGGCGGTCAGCAGTTCACCTATATCCCCTGCCTGAACGACGATGCGGCGCATATTCAGGTGCTGCTGAACGTGGTGCGCGAAAATATCGGCGGCTGGGTCTGAGGCCGGTTGCCGGTTGCGGTGTTTTTCGTCTGTGCCTGCCCTGCGGTTTCAGGGCTGTTTTTGCAGGGGGCGGGTTGTTATGGGGCTTGCAATAGATAGACTGGTCTATCTATTTAGGGGCCATGACACAGGAAACCCCCACTGCTGATTCTCCGCGCGACCGGCTGCTGACGGCCGCAGCGGCGCTGTTTTATAATGACGGCATTAACGCCACCGGCACCGATGCGATCATCCGGCGGGCCGATGTGGCGCGGCAGAGCCTGTATAACAATTTCGGCTCCAAGGCCGGGTTGGTGGCGGCCTATCTGACTGCGCGGCATGATGAATGGCTGGCGCTGCATGCGGCGCGGGCGGCGGTGGCGCAGACCCCGGCGGATCGGGTGCTGGCGGTGTTCGACGCCTATCAGGACCATGCCGAAGATGCTTATGAGCGTGGCTTTCGCGGTTGTGGCCTGCTGAATGCTGCTGCCGAGCTGCCCGCCGATGATCCGGGCCGCGATGCCGTGCGCGCGCATAAGGAACAGGTCGAGGGGTTCTTGCGCGATGCGCTGGCCGAGTTGACCGCCGATCCTGAACCCGTGGCCCGGCATCTGGCCTTTCTGCTGGAAGGGGCCATCACCCGCGCCGGGCTGGAACGCCGCAGCGATTGCGTGGCGCAGGCCCGCGCGATGGCGGCCAAGATACTGGCGGCGCTATGAGCGGGCGGGATCAGATAACCGGGGTTCTGGCGGTGCTGTTCGCCTCGGTCGTCTGGGGCACGACCGGCACGGCGGCGACCTTTGCCCCCGAGGTCGGCGCGGCGGCCATCGGTGCGGCGGCCATGGGAATCGGCGGGCTGATGCAGGCCGTGTTGGCCGGGCAGGGGATCACCCGCGCGCTGCCTGCCTTGCGGCGCGACTGGCGGCTGCTGGTTCTGGGCGGGGTGTCGGTGGCGGTCTATCCGCTGGCGTTCTATGGCTCGATGCGGCTGGCCGGGGTGACGATCGGCACGGTTATCACCATCGGGTCCGCCCCGCTGCTGGCGGCGCTGCTGGAACGGGTGCTGGACGGCACGCGCCTGTCGCCGCGCTGGATGGCGGGGGCGGGGCTGGGGCTGGCCGGGATGGTGCTGCTGTGCATCGCGGAGAGCAGCGGCCATGCCAGCGGCGGGCAGGGGCAGGTTCTGCCCGGCGTTCTGCTGGGGCTGATCGGTGGGCTGACCTATGCGGTTTATTCCTGGGCCGCGCGCGGGCTGATGCTGCGCGGGATACGCGGGCGCGTGGCCATGGGTGCTGTGTTCGGTCTGGGTGGGCTGATGCTGATGCCGGTGCTGATCGCGACCGGCGCGCCGTTTCTGGCCTCGTGGAGCAATGCCGCCGTGGGGGCCTATATGGCGGTGGTGCCGATGTTTCTGGGCTATGTCGCCTTTGGGGCCGGTCTGGCGCGGATACCGGCCAGCACCGCCACCACCATTTCGCTGTCTGAACCCGTGGTGGCCGCCTTGCTGGCCATTGCGGTGGTGGGCGAGCGGCTGGTGCCGATGGGCTGGGTCGGGGTCGGGCTGATCGTGGTCTGTCTGGCGGTCATCACGCTGCCCTTGCCACGGTGGCGGCAGGGGCGCGAGGTTGGTCCGGCGTGACGGGACCGCCCGAAGGTGCGTATTTAGGCAAACAGGAAGCCGCAGGCCGGGTCAGATCAGCAGCACCTGCGTGCCGACCTTGGTGTTGTCATACAGCCATTTGATGTGTTCGTTATACAGGCCGACGCAGCCGTTCGAGGATTTGCGCCCGATCTTGCGCGTGTCATGTGTGCCGTGGATGCGGTAATATTGCCAGCTGAGCCACAGCGCATGGGTGCCCAGGGGGTTGTCGGGGCCGGGGCCGACGAAATCGGGCCATTCGGGGTTGCGCTTCTTCATTTCCGGTGTGGGTGCCCAGCTGGGGCCTTCGACCTTGCGGATGATCTCGGTCCGGCCGCGGCGGGTCAGGTCTTCGCTGACCGGGATCGAGGTTGGATACATGCGGTAGGTCTGCCCGTCCTCGGACCAGTAGGACAGCGCGCGCGAGGTCAGATCGACCAGCACCGCGCCATTGGTCAGGTCGGTGAAATAGGGCCGCCAGTCCAGCACGCGAAAGCTGGAGGTGTTGCGGCGGTTATCCTGTGCGGCGTCATATTGCACTGCGCCGAAATCGGGGGTGGCGCCTGGCGTGGCCCCGGTGATGGGCTGGCCGGTGTAGGGGTCGATGCCTTGGGCGAATGCCTGCGGTGCCAGCAGACCGGCGGCGCCCACAGCGGCGGCCGAGGTCAGGAAAGCGCGGCGGTTCAGCGCGGGTGTTTTCATCGGTCATGTCCTTCGTTCTGCGCCCGCCCGGTCTTGTGCCGGGTCTGGCTGCTCGATTCTGCCGGGCGCGATATTGCCGGAATTTAGGCGTCGAGTCTTTGGCCCCGCAAATCAAACAGCCGTCATTGATCCGGGGTGTGACATTCCTGCGGCATCACGTATTCTTGGGTTTGATTGCGCCCTGTGACCCGGATAATGGGCGGAAAAACAAAATCGAGTGGACGAGGGAATTTCATGCGCAATGTTCAGGCCATTGCCGTTCTGGCCGCGCTGGCACTGTCGGGGTGCAATACGCAGTTGCAGGTGCCGCCATGGGCGGGCGGCGGCGGAGGTGCTGTTGCGCCCGAGCCGGGGATTGTCGCGCCCGATACCGGGGCCGCGCCGGTCGCCTATACCATCACGCAATCCGAGGGGCAGCAGATTCCGGGCCGTGTTCTGGCGCAGGTGAACAGTTTGCGCGCGGGCAGCGGGCTGGCTCCGCTGATGTTGTCGCCGCAATTGTCGGCGGCGGCGGCGGTGCATTCGCGCGACATGGCCGGGCAGAACCGGGCGTGGCATTGGGGGTCTGACGGGTCGTCGCCCGCCGAACGGGCGCAGCGGCAGGGGTTTTACGGGCATGTGCTGGGTGAAAACATCTCGGAATCCTATGAAAACGACATGCAGACGCTGAACGCATGGATGCAGGTGCGTGACACGCGCGACATCATCATGGACCCGACCGCGACCCAGCTTGGCTTTGCCTGGTATCAGGAAGACACCCGCAAGATCTGGTGGACGCTGCTGACCGGGCGCTGATCGGCGGATCGGGGCAAGCAGCCAGCCGATATGACAAGGCCCCGGAGATGATCCGGGGCCAGTTTCATTGCGACGGTTCAGGCGTTGCGCCGATCAGGGGTTGATGACGATCGGCACGCCGGGGCGCAGCATGGCATAGATTTCTTCGATTTCGCTGTCCTCGACGGCGATGCAGCCGGCGGTCCAGTCTTTCTTGCGGGCGTTT
Source organism: Paracoccus sp. (in: a-proteobacteria) (assembly GCF_030538755.1). Taxonomy (GTDB): domain Bacteria; phylum Pseudomonadota; class Alphaproteobacteria; order Rhodobacterales; family Rhodobacteraceae; genus Paracoccus. The sequence continues at coordinate 93,016 of NZ_JAUNTJ010000001.1, forward strand.
TTGGCGACTGCGCCTTCGTCGCCGCGGCCGTGGATGAAGATGTCATTGCCGGCGCGGAAGCCCATGGATTGCGCAAAAGCGGTGTCCTGCGGGCTGGGATAGCTGACGCCGACCGACAGGTGATAGCGGCTGCGCGGGTTAAAGCGGTCGATGTGATACACACCCTCGGGCGTTTTGCCGTCGCCTTCAAAGCGTTTGGCACCGACGGGCTGGTTGCCCAGTTCGACGTCGTAGGATTTTACCACCGTCTGACCGCTGAGCATATGCATCCGGCGCGCGCCCTTGTTAACCACGATCTGCGTGATCGGCGGGCCGTCATAGCTGCGGAATTTGGATGGGGTTGGGGACAAACTGTCGCCGCCACCGCCGCAGGCCGCCAGAGCGGTCAGCAGGGCAAGCGCAAGGAAATTGCGAATAGCTCGGATCATCACTGCCTCGGGAATCGCGCTGATGCGCTGTTATATCGCAGCAATACCTAACACATGGTTAGCGTCAGTTCCAGTTTCGGCGGAAATGCGCGGCGACTTCGACATGCGGCGACCAGCGGAACTGGTCGATCACGCTGAGCCGGGTGATGGCGAAACCGGCATCGGCCAGAATCCGCGCATCGCGGGCGAAATTCACCGGATCGCAGGACACAAAGGCGACGGTTGCGATTTGCGAGGCGGCGATCTGGCGCGTCTGTGCCTCGGCCCCGGCGCGGGGCGGGTCGATCACGATTGCGTCAAAGCGGGCCAGTTCGTCAGGCAAAAGCGGGCGTTTCGCCAGATCGCGCGTCTCGGTCGTGATTCGATGCAGGCCCTGCGCGGCGCGCCACCCGGCATCCAGCGCGGTCAGCGGGGCGGGCAGCCCTTCGACCGCGTGAACATCAGCGTTTTCGGCCAGCGGCAGGGCAAAAGTGCCGATGCCCGCGTAAAGATCGGCGATGCGGGCGGCATCGGCCACAGCGGTGCGGACCTCGGTCCGCAGGGCGGCCTCGCCATCCTGGGTGGCCTGCAAGAACGCGGCGGGCGGCGGCACCACCTGCGCGCGGCCCATGGGCAGGGCAGGGGCGCGGCGGGTCAGCGGCACCTCGCCCCATGTCAGCCGCGCCAGATCGCCCGCCGCCGCCAGCCCGGCCAGCGTTTGCGTCAGCGCCGCATCCGCAGGCTTGCCGCCGGTCGCGGTCACGTCCAGCCCGGCGGGGGTGTGGATCACCGTCAGCGACACCTCGCCACTGCGCGAGGCCCCCGCCGCCACGATCTGCCGCAGCAGCGGCAGCGCGGCCATGATCGCCGGGTGCAGCACATGGCAATCGGCCAGATCGACGATCACATCCGAGGCCCGCGCGTGAAACCCGACCAGCGCGCCCTTTTTCGTGCGCCGCCCCGACAGCACCGCCCGCCGCCGCGACCGTGGGGGCGAGGTGTGGATGGCATCCACCGCCCGGCCGATCCCCTGCGCGGCCAGTGCGGTTTCGACCACCTGCCGTTTCCAGCCGGCCACAAAGCCGTCGCTGGCGTGCATCAGGCCACACCCGCCGCAGGCGCGGTAATGCGGGCAGGGTGCGCGCACCCGATCAGGCGAGGGCGTCAGGATGCGCAGGGCATTGATGCGGCCTTCAACCGGCTCGCCCTCGATCACCTCGCCGGGCAGGGTCAGGGCGGCAAGGGCGCGGTCATCCCCGCGCAGCGCCACGCCGTCGCCGCGTCGGCCCAGCCGTTCGACCACCCAGTTCATTCTGCTGCCTCGTCCACCGCCAGAAAGCCGCCTGATTGCCGGTTCCAATAGCGCGCGTAAAGCCCCCCGCGCGCCAGCAGATCGTCATGGGTGCCGTCCTCGACGATGCGGCCCTGATCCAGCACGATGATCCGGTCCAGTTCGGCGATGGTGGACAGGCGATGTGCGATGGCCAGCACGGTCTTGCCCTGCATGGCGCGGGTCAGGGCGGTCTGGATCTGCGCCTCGACCTCGCTGTCCAATGCGCTGGTTGCCTCGTCCAGCACAAGGATCGGGGCGTCCTTCAGAAAGGCGCGGGCCAGCGCGATGCGCTGACGCTGGCCGCCCGACAGCTTGACCCCGCGTTCGCCCAGATGCGCGTCATAGCCGCTGCGGCCCGCGTGATCGCGCAGGGTCAGGATAAAGTCATGCGCCTCGGCGGCGCGGGCGGCGGTCTCGATCTGATCCTGCGTCGCGCCGGGGCGGCCATAGGCGATGTTGTCGCGGGCCGAGCGGTTGAACATCGCGGTTTCCTGCGTGACCATGGCGATCTGCTGGCGCAGGCTTTCCTGCGTGACGGTGCGGATGTCCTGCCCGTCGATGCGGATGGCCCCGCGCTCTACGTCGTAAAGCCGCAGCAGCAGCGCCACCAGCGTCGATTTCCCCGCCCCCGAGGCCCCGACGATGCCGATCTTTTCGCCCGGCGCGATGTGCAGCGTGACGCCATCCAGCCCGCCCTGACCCTTGCCATAGGCGAAATCGACGGCCTGAAAATCGACCTGGCCCGTCACGCGGTCCAGCGCGATGGCATCGGGGGCGTCGGTCAGCGCGTGCGGCGGGGTCAGGGTCAGCATCCCGTCCTCGACCTCGCCGATATTGCCCCACATCGCCATCAGCGACATGCTGACCCAGCCGGTCATCTGCGCCAGCCGCATGGCGATGGCCCCCGCAGCGGCCACATCGCCGGGCGTGGCCAGCCCGTCCTGCCACAGCATGATGGTGCCGCCGATCAGGATCACCGGCAGGATACCGGCGATGACCATCAGCGACAGCCGGAACCAGCTGGACACGACGCCGAAATCCAGCGCCCGTTCGCGGAAACCGGCCATCGCGCCAAGGGCGGCGCGGTCTTCGTGCGCGTGATGGGCGAACAGTTTCACCGTCTTGATATTGGTGATCGTATCGACGACCTGCCCCGTCACCATCGCCCGCGCGCTGGCCCGCTCGCCCGAGCGGGCGCGGATGCGCGGCAGAAAGAACCGGATCAGCCCCAGATAGACCCCCAGCCACAGGATCAGCGCCACCCCGGCCCAGCCATCGACGCCCAGCATGAAGGCCGCCGATCCGATGACGCTGGCCAGCGCAAAGGCCACCACGTTGACGGTATCGGTCGCCACATCGGTGACGGCGCGGGCGGTCTGCATCTGCTTTTGCGCCAGCCGCCCGGCGAAATCGTTGTCAAAGAAGGTGACGGAATGGCCCATGGTCCAGCGGTGCAGCCGCGACATCACCAGCGGCAGGATATTCGGCCCGATAATCATCGAGGACGTGGCGGTGGAAAACCCGAACACGACGGGCCGGATCAGCAGGAAAAACACCGCGAAGGCCGCGATCAACAGGCCGCTGTCGGCCCAGAACGTGCCGGGCGAGGACAGCGCCACCGCATCGACCACCCGGCCCAGCAGCCAAGCCGACATCACATCGGTGATCCCGCCAAGCGCCGAGGCAAAAGCAGCCAGTGCCAGCCCGCCCCATGACCCCGACAGGCACCAGCGGAAAAAAGCGATCAGGCTGCGCGGTGGCGGGCCTTCGGCGGGGCGAAAGGCATCGACCATGCGGCCAAAGCGGGCGTGCAGATTCATGAGGTGACCTTTGGCTGTGCGGCGCGGTCGGCGCGTGGGTCGCTGGGCGAGAGGGAGGCGGCATGTTGGCGGGGATCGGTCATGGCGCGGCCTTGGCTGCGGCGATCAGATCGGCGCGCGGCAGAGTAAAGCCACTGGCGATCCACGCGGTTTCCGCCGCCGACAGGGCGCGGCCAAGGGCGGGGCCGGTCAGATCGGGCAGCAGATCGGCGGCGCTGATCGGCAGCGGGGCGGCGCTGTCGATGATGGTGCGCCAGTCATGGGGCAGGGGGGTGCCGCGCGCCGCCGCGATCAGGGCGGCATCCGTCGCCATGGCGGGGCCAAGGCGATAGGCGGTTTCCTCCAGCGGCCAGTTCCGGGCTTTGGTCAGGCTGTCCTGCGCCTTGGCCTCGGGGCGCGACAGGCGCAGATGGGCGGTATCCGCTGTCAGCAGGGCAAGGCGGCGGGGCCAGTCGGGGGCGGTGCGGCTGGCCTGCTCCAGCGCGATCAGGGCGGGCAGCGCCTGCGGATCGGCGCCGGGCAAAACATGCGGCAGCACGCCGGTTTGGGCCATCAGCGCCACGGCGGGGCAGGGATCGGGGGCGGCCAGCAGCTTGCGCAGCTCGGCCCCGATGCGTTCGGCGGAAATCTTTTCCAGACCGGCGGATAATTCGGTGCAGGCAACAATGGCATCGCGGTCCACATCCCGCCCATACCACGCCAGAAAGCGGAACAGCCGCAGGATGCGCAGGTAATCTTCGGCAATGCGGGCGCGGGCGTCGCCGACAAAGCGCAGGCGCCGCGCCGCCAGATCGGGCAGGCCGCCCACCGGGTCGATCACCCGGCCATCGCGGGCGGCATACAGCGCGTTCATGGTGAAATCGCGGCGGGCGGCGTCATCCTCGATCCGGTCGGAAAAGGCCACTACGGCGCGGCGGCCATCGGTTTCCACGTCGCGGCGAAAGGTGGTGACTTCGAACCCGGTGCCACCTGATACGACCGTGACGGTGCCATGGTCGATGCCGGTTGGCACCGGGCGCAGCCCTGCCGCCTTGGCCAGTTCCATGACGCGGGCGGGCGGGGCTGGGGTGGCGATGTCCACATCCGAAACGGCCGCGCCGATCAGCGCGTTGCGCACACAGCCGCCGACCAGCAAGGCGCGGTGGCCGCCGCCCTCGATCGCGTCCAGCACGGCGATCAGCGCCGGGTCATGCAGAAAGGCGGCGTTGACGCGGGTCACGCTGCGATCCGCCGGGCCAGAGCATACAGGATGCGCGCCGTCGCCCCCCACAGGTAATAGGGGCCAAAGGGTGCTGCGTGATAGGCCCGCCATTGCCCGCGCCAATATCGCCCCTCGACGCGATAGCGCGCCGGGTCGGTGACATGGGCAAAGGGCAGCCAGAACGCCTCGGCCACCTCGCCGGGTTCGGGCCGGGGGGTGAAGTCGCCGTCGATCAGCGCCAGCACCGGCGTTACGGCAAAGCCGGTCACGGTGCGATGCGGCGGCAGGGTGCCCAGGATGCGCAGTTGCGCGGCGCTCAGCCCGATTTCCTCGTCCGCTTCGCGCAATGCGGCGGCGACGGCATCGGCATCGCCGGGATCGACCTTGCCGCCGGGCAGCGCGATCTGGCCGGGGTGGTGGCGCATGGTCGCGGCGCGTTGTGTCAGGATCAGCCGGCCGTTACGGGCATCAAACGCCGCCAGCACCCCCGCCGGACGCAAGCTGCCCTGCGGGGGCGGTGCGTCCGGGTTCAGGTCAAAATCCGAGGTCGGCCCTGCCGTCACCGACAGGGCCTTGTCCAGCAGATCGGGCGACCATGGCCGGATCACGGTTGCGCCGTGATCGGGTTGCCTTGGGCGTCGATGGTCGCCTCGAACCCGAGACTGCGCGGGTCAAAGCTGTAATGCGCGCCGCAGAACTGGCAATCGGCGGTGACGGTGCCTTGCGGCGTGGTCATATGGCCGATGTCCTTTTGGCTGTAGATCGACAGCGTGCCGCGCACCCGGTCTTCGTCGCAGGAACAGCCGAACTCGATCCGCTGCGGGTCAAAGACGCGCGGCGATTCTTCGTGGAACAGGCGCAGCAGCAGATTGGTGGGCGCGACCGAGGGGCCGATCAGCTCTATCGTTTCCACCGTGTCCAGCAGGATGTTGGCGCGGTTCCAATCCTCGGATTCGGCGCCTTGCAGGATGTCGGCGGCCTCGATCAGCCCGCCTTCGCCGCTGCCGCCGCCGTCCTCGGTTGTGGTCATCGGCTGGCCCGGCAGGGTTTGCAGCATGATACCCCCGGCGCGGAACGTCGGATCGTCGCCGGGCTGGCGCGATTCGCCAAAGGCAAGCTGGAACCGGGTCGGCAATTGTTCGGATTGCGCGAAATAGGTCGATGCGCAGGCCGACAGCGATCCGCCCGCCAGCGGGGTGATGCCCTGATAGGGCGTGGTGCCCGTGCCCTGGTCGATCAGGATGGCGAAATAGCCTTCGCCGATCTGGTCAAAGAAGGGGCGGTCATCCAGCCGGGTTTCGTCAAAGCTGGCCCATGCGCGGATGCGGGCCGGCGCGCCATCGGATTGCGGGGCATAGTAATCGGCGGCGATGGTGCGGATTGCGCCCTTGCCGCGCACCTGCACCGACAGTTTCCAGCGCAGCTTGATCGTGGGGCCGATCAGCGCGGTCAGCAGCGCCACCTCGGCCACGGCGGCGGCGACCGGGGCGGGGTAGGCGTGGCGGGACAGGATGTGATCCAGCACCCCGTCCAGCCGCAGCACGCGCCCGCGGATGTCGGGGCGGTCAAGCTGGAACGGCAGAACGGTGTCGTCCCATGCGATCTGGTTGATCGTATTCATCTTTGGTCCTTTGAAATGCGTCTGGCCTGATGCGGCGGCCGCTGTTGGCGCTAATATAGGGCGGTGGTGCGTCGATCCCAAGGGCGGCCTTGACGTCACCGCCGCAGCGGGGGATTTCACATCCCCCGCACCCCCTGTGGGATATTTGTCAAACGAAAGACGGGGCGGGTTTTGCGTGATGCGGGTTGGCGTTAAGCTGCGTCGAGATTTCGGAGTGTGCGCATGATCCCGCGTTACGACCGCCCGCCTGTGGCCGGGCAGAGATACCGGCGGCGGCCCGGTGCTTATGCCTTGCTGCTGCGAGGGGGGCAGGTTTTGCTGACCCATCAGGCCGCGCCGGTGCCAGAGTTTCAACTGCCCGGCGGGGGGATTGATCCGGGCGAGCATCCGTTGGCTGCGTTGCACCGCGAGGTGTTCGAGGAAACCGGCTGGACGATGGGTGCGGCGCGGCGGATCGGGCAGTATCGGCGTTTCGTGTTCATGCCGGAATACGACATGTTCGCGGAAAAGGTCTGTTCCGTCTGGCTGGCGCGGCCGGGGGTGCGGCGCGCGGCTCCGACCGAGGCGGGGCATTCGGCGCATTGGCTGCCTTTGCCGCAGGCTGTGGCGGCGTTGGGTGATCCGGGCGCGCGGGCGGTTTTGCGGCGGTTTTTGCGATAGGCCGGTGTGATCCGTTGTGCGGGTCAGCTCTGCGCCATGGCGCGGGCCAGTGCGGCCACGGCGCTGCCATCGGTCATGGCGCGTTGTGGCGGCAGGTTCAGCGGTGCCAGGTGGTGCGGTTCGGGCTGCATCCTTGCGCAAGAGGCGTGCAGCGCGTCCACCCCCAGCGGCAGTAACAGCGGCACCGCAGCCGTATCCACCGCGCCGCCGGGCATGATTTCGATGCGCCCGCCCGCCGCCTGCACCAGTGCCGCGATACGATCGGCCCCCGCCACCGCCGTTGCCGCCCCGCCCGAGGTCAGGATGCGGTCAAAGCCCAGATCGACCAGCATATTCAGCGCCGCGAATGGGTCGGGGGCCAGGTCGAAGGCGCGATGCACCGTTGCCTGACCGTTGCTGGCGTCGCGCAGCCGGGCCATGGCGTCGCGATCCAATTGCCCGTCGGGCAGGCTGACCCCGGTGACGATGCCGGGCAGACCGGCGGCCTGCACTGCCGCGATGTCGGCCTGCATCGCGCGCAGTTCATCCGGGGTGTAGACAAAGCCGCCGGGGCGGGGGCGGATCATCGCGTGGCATGGCACGCCGCAGTCGCGCGCCAGTGCGATCAGTCCGGGCGCGGGCGTCAGCCCGCCTACGGCCAGCGCGGCGCAAAGCTCGATCCGCTCTGCGCCATTGGCGCAGGCCACCGCCAGCCCCTGAGGGTCGTCAACGCAGATTTCAAGGATGGGGCGGGGCATGATGGGCGGCCTTGCTGGTCAGGGGCATGGGCTGGTGGTTTGGCGACCCCGTGCGGGGCGCAAAGAAAAGCCCCGGCGGACCGGGGCTTTTCCTTGGCTTGTCAGCGCGCGATCAGGACGCGGCCAGATTGCGCAGCACATAGTGCAGCACGCCGCCGTTTTCGAGGTATTCGATTTCCACCTCGGTATCGACGCGGGCCTTGAGCTGGATTTCCTTCACCGTGCCATCTGCATAGGTGATGGTGGCGGGAACCAGCGACAGCGGTTTGAACTCACCTGCCAGACCGCTGATCGAGATCACCTCGTCGCCGGTCAGGTTCAGCGATTTGCGGTTGTCGCCGCCCGTGAACTCGAACGGGACGACGCCCATGCCGACCAGGTTCGAGCGGTGGATGCGTTCAAACGATTCCGCGATCACCGCCTTGACGCCCAGCAGGTTGGTGCCCTTGGCCGCCCAGTCACGCGACGAACCGGCACCGTATTCCTTGCCGCCGATCACGACCAGAGGCGTTCCCTGCTCGACATAGGACATTGCTGCATCATAGATCGCCGCCTGTTTGCCCGAGGCATCCTTCGAGAAGCCGCCCTCGACCCCGTCCAGCATCTCGTTCTTGATGCGGATATTGGCGAAGGTGCCGCGCATCATGATTTCGTGGTTGCCACGGCGCGAGCCGTAGCTGTTGAAATCACGCGGGGCGACCTGACGTTCGGTCAGATAGCGTCCGGCAGGCGTTTCCGCCTTGAACGAACCGGCGGGCGAGATGTGGTCGGTGGTAATCATGTCGCCCAGCAGGGCCAGAACCCGCGCGCCCTCGATATTGTGGATCGCGCCCTTGTCCTTGCTCATGCCCTGGAAATAGGGCGGGTTCTGGATATAGGTCGAGCTTGCCGGCCAGTCATAGGTTTCGCTGTCGGTGGTTTCCACCGCCTGCCAGCGTTCGTCGCCCTTGAACACATCGGCGTATTTCGCCTGGAACATTTCGCGGGTGACGATGGTATCGACCAGATCGGCGACCTCTTTGCTGGTCGGCCAGATGTCTTTCAGGAACACCGGCTTGCCCTCGGGCGTGTAGGCCAGCGGTTCAGAGGTCAGGTCGATGTTCATGTCGCCCGCGATGGCATAGGCGACGACCAGCGGCGGGCTGGCCAGATAGTTGGCGCGCACGTCCGGGCTGATCCGGCCTTCAAAGTTGCGGTTGCCCGACAGGACCGACACGGCGACCAGATCGTTGTCGTTGATCGACTTGGAAATTTCCGGCGCCAGCGGGCCAGAGTTGCCGATGCAGGTGGTGCAGCCGAAACCGACAAGGTTAAAGCCAAGCGCGTCCAGATCGTCTTGCAGGTTCGCGGCCTTCAGATATTCCTCGACCACCTGGCTTCCGGGGGCCAGCGAGGTTTTCACCCACGGCTTGCGGGTCAGGCCAAGGGCGCGCGCCTTGCGGGCGACCAGGCCGGCGGCCATCAGCACATAGGGGTTCGAGGTATTGGTGCAAGAGGTGATCGACGCGATCACCACCGAACCGTCATGCAGCTTGTAATCCGCGCCTTCGACCGCACCGGCGTTATAGCCGTCCAGATGGCCGGGCAGGTGATCGGGGGCCGGTGCGCCGCCTTCGTCGTTCCATTCCTTGATCTCGGCGCGGGCGGGTTCGGGCAGCTTGCGGGTGCCGCTGATGAACTTGCTGAACTCATAGGCCGAATCGGTCAGGGCGACGTGATCCTGCGGGCGTTTCGGGCCGGAAATCGCGGGCACGACATCGCCCTGATCCAGTTCCAGCGTGCTGGTGTAGACCGGCGCATAATCGGCATCGCGCCAGAAGCCGTTTTCCTTGGCGTAAGCCTCGACCAGCGCGATACGGTCTTCGTCCCGGCCGGTCTGGCGCAGGTAACGCAGGGTTTCGTTGTCGATCGGGAAAAAGCCGCAGGTCGCGCCATATTCCGGGGCCATGTTGGCGATGGTGGCGCGGTCGGCCAGCGGCATGTGATCCAGACCTTCGCCATAGAATTCGACGAATTTGTTCACAACACCATGGGCGCGCAGCATCTGCACGACCTTCAGCACCAGATCGGTGGCGGTCACGCCCTCGCGCAGCGCGCCGGTGATCTTGAAGCCCACAACCTCGGGGATCAGCATGGAAATCGGCTGGCCCAGCATCGCGGCCTCGGCCTCGATCCCGCCGACGCCCCAGCCCAGAACGGCAAGGCCATTGACCATCGTCGTATGCGAGTCGGTGCCGACAAGCGTGTCAGGATAGGCCACGGTCGCGCCGTTCTGGTCGGTATCGGTCCAGACGGTCTGCGCCAGATATTCAAGGTTGACCTGATGGCAGATGCCGGTGCCGGGCGGCACCACGCGGAAGTTGTTGAACGCCTTTTGGCCCCATTTCAGGAAGGTATAGCGTTCAAGGTTGCGTTCATATTCCAGTTCCACGTTGCGCTGAAACGCGCGGGGCGTGCCGAATTCGTCGATCATGACCGAGTGGTCGATGACCAGATCGACCGGGTTCAGCGGGTTGATTTTCTGCGGGTCGCCGCCAAGGTTCCTGATCCCGTCGCGCATCGCGGCAAGGTCAACGACCGCCGGAACGCCGGTGAAATCCTGCATCAGCACGCGGGCCGGGCGATAGGCGATCTCGCGCGGGTTCTTGCCGCCCTTTTCCGCCCATTCGGCGAATGCCTTGATGTCGTCCACGGAAACCGTGCGCCCGCCGTCTTCAAAGCGGAGCATGTTTTCCAGCACAACCTTGAGGCTGGCGGGCAGTTTCGAAAAATCGCCCAGGCCCGCTTGGGTCGCGGCGGGGATCGAGTAATAGGAAATATCCTTGCCGCCTGCGCTCAGCTTGCGGCGGGTTTTCGCGGTGTCGGTTCCGGTGACGATGGGCATCGGGGCCTCCCTGTCTGCATCATGATGGGTTCGGCTGCACCCGCCCTGATTGCCCCAGGTGAGCGGGGTAAGCAAGGCTCGGCTGTTTTGGTATGCAATCGCATACACTGTTATCTTCTGTTGCTCAAGGGGCACGGTGACATGTGTTTAACAAACGGTTGATTTGGCCCCGGCCCCGAAAAAACCCTATCACTGTTGGAATGACGCAGGTGGGAATCATGACAGGGCGCGGAATGGCGCGGGGGCGGCGGTTGCGTGCGACGCTGGCCGCCGGGCTGCTGGCGCTGGTGGGCGGTGTTGCGCTGTTGCCCGGCGGAATGGCGCGGGCGGAAACCGTATCGGCGCTCGATTCCGTGCGCATCGACGCATCCGACGCGCTTGGCCGCGCCATCGAAGGCGTGCTGAGCGGCGCGATCAGCCTGCCCGAACCCGTGCATCGTCATCCGCAGGTGCCGGTGATCGGCGCGCGGGGGCTGTCGGGGCAAAACGCGCTGCTTGCCGGGGACGTTGCGGTGCCCGATGCCGGGTCGCTGCCGCTGTCGCGCCTGCCCGTGGTGGTCGAGCTGTTCACCTCGCAGGGGTGTTCCAGCTGCCCGCCCGCCGATGCGATGATGGCCGAGCTGGCGCGTCAGCCCGATGTGCTGCCGCTGACCTTCAACGTCGATTACTGGAATTATCTGGGCTGGGCCGACAGCTTTGCCCGCCCGCAGTTCACCCAGCGGCAGAAAAACTATGCTGCGGCGGCGGGCGAACGCTCGGTCTATACGCCGCAGGTGATCGTGGACGGGCAGGATACGCTGCTGACGCCGCGCCCGGCGGATCTGATGGCGCTGGTCGATATGCACCGCGCCAGCCCGGCCATGCTGACCGTGGTGCCACAGCGCGACGGTGCCCGGCTGCTGCTGGAGTTTCAGCCCCTGTCCGACCTGCCCGGTCCCTTTACCGTGCAACTGGTCGGCTATGTCCCCGAACGCAAGGTCGCGATCACGGCGGGCGAAAACCATGGCCGCACCATCACCTATCGCAACGTCGTGGTCAGCCTGCACAAGCTGGCCGACTGGGATGGCCGCCAGCCGCTGCGGCTGAGCGTTTCGCCGGGGCAGGATGTGCAGCCCGACCTGCCGCGCGACACCCGCAATGCCGTGCTGGTTCAACAGGTTCTGCCGCAGGGCCTGCCCGGCCCGATCATGGCGGCGATGCGGCTGGAATGATCCGGCCTTGCCTCTTGCACATGACGCCCGCGCAGGCCATCTGCGTGGGATGAGCGATTTGCTGGCACAGGATTGGGCGCGGCTGGTCTATCTGGGCCTGCTGCTGGTGTTCATCGGCGGCGCGCTGGTGTTCGAGGGCGCGGGCCGCCGCCGGCAGGCGCTGCGGCAGGCCGCGACATGGGCGATGCTGTTCGCGCTGGTCGCCGCCGGGGCAAGCTGGTGGCAGGACCGGCAATACAGCCCGCAGGTTTCAGGCGATGGCGCGCGGATCGAACTGCCGATGGGCCGCGACGGCCATTTCCACATCCAGGCCGAGGTGAACGGCACCCCCATCCACTTTATGATCGACACCGGCGCCAGCCAGCTTGTGCTGTCGCCACGCGATGCCCGCCGCGCCGGGTTCGACACCGGCACGCTGGCCTATACCCAGCGGGCGATGACCGCCAACGGCCCCGTGGACAGCGCCCCGGTGCGGATCGAGCGGCTGACCATCGGCCCCATCACCGACCGCAGCGTGGCCGCGCAGGTCAACGGGGCCGATATGGGCGTGTCGCTGATGGGCATGTCCTATCTGTCCGGCTTTGCCCGCGTCAGTATCGAGGGCGGGCGGATGATCCTTGAACGCTAGGCACCGCCGCCGCTCTGGTCGTCCTTGATGGCATAGCGGCTGAACAGGCCCGCATTGGCCATGATGAACACGAACAGGATCGCGGTCAGGCCAAAGGTCTTGAACCAGACCCATGTCGTTTCCGACATCGTGCGCCAGACGATTTCGTTCAGCACCGCCATGCCGACAAAGGCCACCGCCATGCGCTGCGTCAGGATGCGCCAGCCTTCGGGCTGCATCTTCAGCCCCGCCGACATCACCGCGCCCAGCCAGTTCTTGCCCGCCATCAGGCTGTAACCCAGCAGGCCCGCGAACAGCAGATAGACGATCGTCGGCTTCATCTTGAAAAAGCGCGGATCGTTCAGCCAGACCGACAGCCCGCCGAACACCAGCACCAGCACTAGCGTGACGATCTGCATCGCCGACAGATGCCCGGTCAGCCGCCACAGCGCCAGCGTGGACGCCACCAGCACCGGGATAAAGATCAGCGTGGCGACGATAAAGCCGGAATACTCGTTCCCCCACAGAACCACCGTCCTGTTGCGCAGCAGCATGAACACGACCAGAAACAGGATCAGCGGCCCCCACTCCAGCGCGCCTTTCAGCCATGGAAAGCGTTCGTTCATCGGTTCGTCCTTTCGTCAGCCCGCGAATTCCACGATCACCGCACCTGCCGCGATGCCCGCCATCAGCGCCATGCGCACCGGCCCGACCTTTTCGCGCAGGAACAGCCAGCCGACAAGAGCCGCAAACAGGGTCGAGGTTTCACGCAGCACCGCAGCGCGGCCCACATCGTCGATCCGTGTGGCCAGCATGATCGAGCCAAAGCTGGCAAAGGCGACAAACGCGCCGGTGATCCCGCGCAGCGCCAGCGGTCGCCACTCGGCCCGCGGCAGCGCCCGCAGACGGCGGTGCATCACCAGCGGCATGAACAGCGAATCCAGCAGGAAAAACCACGCCAGAAAGGTGAACGGGTCCGCCGCCTGCCGGATGCCCCAGGCGTCATAGGTGGTATAGACGGCAATCATCCCGCCCGTCACCACCGCCCAGCCAAGCGCGGGCATCAGCGTTTCCCGCCCCACATCCAGCCGCCGCAGGTTCCAGATCCCAAGGCCAAAGATCGCCGCCACCAGCAACAGCACGCCGCCCCATTGCGCGGGGCTGTAACGCTCGTTGAACAGGGCGGTGGCGGCAAGGATGGCAAACAGCGGCGCGGTGCCGCGCGCGACGGGATAGACGACGGTATAGGCCCCGCGCTGATACGACTGCGCCTGCGCCAGCTTATAGGCGATGTGGATCACCATCACCCCGGCCAGAATCGGCCACATATGCGGCTGCGGCCACGGCACCACGAACAGCGCAAAGGGCAGGGCGATCAGCCCGTAAAAGATGTCGATCACCGCGCGGCTGATCCACGGATCATGCCGCCCTTTTTGCAACGCCCCAAAGACAGCATGCAGAAATGCCGCCGAAATCGCCAGGATCGAGGCGACCCGCGCCCCCTCGGGCGTGCCGGTGATGGCGTCAATCCATGCAGTCATGCCCACAGCCCTAACCGAACAGCCCCGAGCCTTTCAGCCCGTCGATAATGAACTGAATCGCCAGCGCGGTCAGCAACATGCCCATCAGCCGCGTAATCACCATGACTCCGGTCCGGCCAAGCGCATTGGCCAGCGGCGTCGCTATCGCGAACAGAACGCCCATGATCGTCAGAACCGCCAGCATCACCAGCACGGTCATCGCCGTGTGCAGCAACCCCTGACCCTGCCCGACCAGCAGAATCATCGTGGCCAGCGCACCCGGCCCGGCAATCAGCGGCGTGGCCAGCGGAAAGACCGAAGGATCGGGCAGATCGTCGCCGCTGCCCTGCGCCTGTTCCTCACGCCGCTCGGTGCGGCGCTGGAACAGCATGTCCACGGCGGTCAGAAACAACAGCACTCCGCCCGCAATGCGAAACGCCGGAATGGAAATGCCGATCCCGGTCAAGATCACCTCGCCCGCCAGCCCGAACAGCGTCAGCAACCCCGCCGCCACGGCCAAGGCCCGCCAGGCAACGCGCCGCCGCTGCGCCACATCCATCCCGCCGGTCAACGCAATGAACAGCGGCGACAGGCCAATAGGGTCGATCACCACGAACAGCGTGACGAATGCGGTGATATAGGTGGCCATCTCCATGCCGCCTTATTACCCGCCACACAGCGCCTGCCAAGCCGCGCCAGCCCATCTTTGGTCCCAAAAATATCCCGGGGGAATCGCCGGAACGGCGATGGGGGCTGGCCCCCTGCGGCGGTGACATCCCCAGACCAACACCCATCACCACCCCCCTTCGCAGCGCCGATCACGCAAACGGGCTTTGCAATCACGGCCCTGACACCCTAAAAACGATGCGTCGGGCGGATTGTCTGCCTGCAAAGGGGTAAAGTCATGCTGAATAACATCGGCCTTCCCGGCCTTCTGCTGATCGCGGTGATCGTGCTGGTCCTGTTCGGACGCGGCAAGGTCAGTTCCCTCATGGGCGAGGTGGGCAAGGGAATCACCGCGTTCAAAAAAGGCGTCAAGGACGGCAATGACGAAATCGAAAAGGCCGCCGCCGAACCAAAGGACGTGCCGGGCGAAAAGGCCCGCGACGTGACGCCGCACACCACCGATCGCGTCTGACCGGGACCGCGCCGCCATGCTGGACATCGGCTGGAGCGAGCTTCTGGTGATCGGCGTCGTCGCGCTGATCGTCATCGGCCCCGAGGATCTGCCGCGCCTGTTTCGGTCCCTTGGCCGGTTCACCGCCAAGGCGCGCGGCATGGCGCGCGAATTTTCGCAGGCGATGGACGATGCCGCGAAAACATCGGGTCTGGACGATGCGGCCTCGACGCTGCGCGACGTCAAGAATATCACCTCGAAAAAGAACCTCGGGCTGGATGCGCTGGACCGTGCGGCCGACCGTTTCGAAAAATGGGACCCCAAGGTATCCGCGACGCGCGCCGCGCGGCCCGATCCTGCGGCCCCCAGCCCGACCGGCACAGTTGTCCCGACCGCCGATCTGCCCGATCCCGCACCGGCCTCCGATCCCGCACCGGCCCCCGCCCCCACACCTGCCCCCGCGCCCGCCCCTCAGGCAGCGCCGGGCACCCGCCGCCTGCGCGCCATCCGCCGCAGTGACCTGAACGAGGGCTGACGTGGCCGGACAGACCAAACGACCCGACGACATCGACGATTCCTCGGCCCCCCTGATCGAGCATCTGAAAGAACTGCGCACCCGGATCATCTGGTCGCTGGTGGCTTTCGTTTCGGCCATGCTGATCTGCTATATGGTGTGGAACCCGATCTATAACTTCCTCACCCGCCCGATCTGCGCCGCGCTGGAAACGCGCGGTCAGGGATGCGGGCTGATCCTGCTGAAATTGCAGGAAGGCTTTATCGTCGCCATCCAGATCAGCTTTCTGGGCGGCTTCATCCTGGCCTTTCCGGTCATCGCCTATCAGCTCTGGCGCTTTGTCGCGCCGGGCCTGTATCGCAGCGAAAAACAGGCGTTTCTGCCGTTCCTGATCGCCTCGCCCGCGATGTTCTTTCTGGGCGCGGCCTTCGCCTATTACATCATCCTGCCCATGGCCTACAGCTTCTTTCTGGGCTTCCAGCAAGGCCCGATAGCCCTGCCGGACGAGGTGACAGGCACCCCCAACCCGATGGCGGGCATCGTGTTTCAAGGCTCGGTCAGCGAATATCTGGCCCTGACGACGAAGTTCATTCTGGCCTTCGGCCTGTCATTCCAACTGCCCGTGGCCCTGACCCTGATGGGCAAGGCCGGACTGGTTGAATCCGCCGGTCTGGCCAGCGTGCGCCGCTATGCCATCCTTGGCATCATGATGCTGTCAGCCATCGTCACCCCCCCCGATGTGGTGTCGCAGATCGTGCTGTTTACCGTGGTTTACGGGCTTTACGAAATCTCGATCCAGCTGGTCAAACGCATCGAAAAACGGCGCGAAAATGACCTGCGCGCACAGGGCCTGTGGGTAGAGGACGACGAAAAGGCATGACCACCGGTCCCGACCCGCTGACCCGTATTGCCGATGCGCTGGACCGTCTGGCCCCCGCGCCCGTTCCCGCGCCGGATTTCACCGGCGCACCCGCCTATGTCTGGCACCCCGACCCCGACCGGCTGGACCCGGTGGAAACCATCGCCCGCGTCGATCTGGTGCAACTGATCGGCATCGACCGCGCCCGCGACACGCTGCTGGCCAATACGCTGCAATTCGCGCGCGGCCACGGCGCCAACAATGCCCTGCTGTGGGGCGCGCGGGGCATGGGCAAATCCTCGCTGGTCAAGGCGGTCCACGCAGCGGCGCGCGAACAGGGCCTGCCGCTGGTGCTGGTGGAAATCAGCCGCGAGGATCTGGCCTCGGTCAGCCGCCTGCTGGCCATGCTGGGCCGGGCACAGGACCACCGCTTTCTGCTGTTCGCCGATGACCTGTCCTTCAGCCATGACGACGCGACCTATAAATCGCTCAAGGCGGTGCTGGACGGCGGCATCGCCGGACGCCCGGAAAACGTCGTGCTTTACGCAACCTCGAACCGCCGCCACCTGATGCCGCGCGACATGATCGACAACGAACGCGCCACCGCCATCCACCCCGGCGAAGCGGTCGAGGAAAAAGTCTCGCTCTCTGACCGCTTTGGCCTGTGGCTGGGCTTCCACCCCTGTTCGCAGGATGAATACCTGACCATGATCGAGGGCTACTGCCGCGCCGCCGGCCTGACCATCGCCCCCGAAACCCTGCGCGCCGAGGCGATCGAATGGCAAGCCACCCGAGGCGCCCGCTCGGGCCGCGTCGCATGGCAATTCTTCACCGATCTCGCCGGCCGCCACGGAATCGCGACCTAGCCCCCGCACCACAGCGACGCAGCCCAATCGACCCGCACAAACCGCTTGCGCATGGGGCCGCCCGACCCTGCTCATCTTTGGTCCAGAAATATCCCGGGGGTCCGGGGGCTGGCCCCCGGCCATCGCGGGACGCAAACTATCCAAACCGCCGGTCCCCCTCAGGGCAAACCACGCAGAAAACCGACCATCCCGGCCATGACCTGCGCGGTATTCTCGCGGTGCGGCAGATGGCCTGCGCCGGGGATCAGCATCAGTTGCGCGCCGGTTGCCGCTGCGATGCGGCGGGGATGTTCGGCTGTGCCATATTCATCGGCCTCGCCATGGATGACCAGCGCCGGGCAGCGCACCTGTGGCAAGGCGGCGTTCAGCGACCAATCGGCAAAGCCGGGGTGCAGCCAGGTTTCTGTCCATGCGTCCACCACCCAACGCGCCTGATCGCCGTGATAGCGGGCGATGCGGGCAAGGTTTTCGGGCGCGGCGAACATGGCCTTGGCGGCGCGGATACCCGCTGCCGTCAGATCCTCAAGAAAAGCCTGCGCCGAAATCGTTATCAGCCCCGCCACGCGGTCGGGATATTGCGCCGCCGTTTCCACCGCCATGCCGCCGCCGACGCTGTGGCCTGCAATGATAAAGCGGTCCAGCCCCAGCGCATCGGCCAGTTGCACGATCCGCGCGGCCTCGGCCGCGATGAAATCCAGCGGCGGCAGGGCCTGCTGCGGCGATGACTGCCCGTATCCGGCGCGGTCATAGGCGGCGACCATGCGCCCCGATTGCTGCGCCAGCACCTCGGGCAGATCGCGCCACAGCGCCACCGACCCCAGCGAATCGTGCAGCATCAGCACCGGCAGGCCCGCCGCCGCATCCGGGTGCCAGACCCGCGCCGCAATCGTGGCATCGCCCATATCCAGCCGATGATCCGTGATCTGCATCAATCCCCCTTGCCGTGCCGCCTGTCGGGCCTAAGCTGACCTGTCAGCTAAAGGAGAACCAGATGCGACTGCAAGGCAAGACCGTGATCGTCACCGGGGGCGCTTCGGGCTTTGGGGCCGGGATCGTGCGCAAATTCGTGGCCGAGGGCGCGCGGGTGATGATCGCCGATCTGAACGCCGAGGCCGCCGCCCGCATCGCCGCCGAAACCGGCGGTATCGCGCAGCAGGTGGACGTGGCCGATGGCGCTTCGGTTGCGGCCATGGCGCAGGCGGCGGTCAAGGCGATGTCGCGCATCGACATTCTGGTGAACAACGCCGGGATCACGCATCTGCCCACCCCGCTGGAGGATGTGGCGGAGGACGAATTCGACCGGGTGTTCGCCGTGAACTGCAAATCCGTTTACCTGACGGCCCGCGCGCTGGTGCCGCAGATGAAGGCTGCCGGGGCGGGGGCGATCATCAACGTGGCCTCGACCGCGGGCCTGTCGCCGCGCCCGCGCCTGAACTGGTATAATGCGTCCAAGGGGTGGATGATTACCGCCACCCGCACCATGGCGGTGGAGCTGGCCCCGGCAGGCATCCGGGTGAACGCGCTGTGCCCGGTGGCGGGCGAAACGCCGCTGCTGGCCAGCTTTATGGGCGAGGACACGCCGGAAATGCGGGCGAAATTCCTGTCCACCATCCCGATTGGCCGCTTTTCCACGCCCGAGGATCTGGGCAACGCCGCCTGCTTCCTTGCCTCGGACGAGGCGGGGATGATTACCGGCGCGGCCCTGACCGTCGATGGCGGGCGCTGCATCTGACCTGGCGTAGCCCGCCGGGGGAACGGCGGGCTAACCGTTCCGCCACAGCGGCGCGTGGCGGTTGACGTCCTTATACAGCAGGTAACGGAACCGCCCCGGCCCGCCAGCATAGCAGGCTTGCGGGCAAAAGGCGCGCAGCCACATGAAATCGCCCGGCCCGACCTCGATCCAGTCGCGGTTCAGGCGATAGACGGCCTTGCCCTCTAACACGAACAGCCCGTGTTCCATGACATGGGTTTCGGCAAAGGGGATGGTGCCGCCGGGCAGAAAGGTGACGATGGTGATGTGCATGTCGTGGCGCAGATCGGCCGGGTCCATAAAGCGGGTGGTGGCCCAGGCACCATCGGTATCGGGCATGGGCGAGGGCGCAACGTCCTGTTCCTGCACCACGATCACGTCGGGCTTGCCGATGCCCGCCGCCGGTTGCCAGCGTTTGCGCCACCAGTGAAAGCCGCAGTTGCCGGGCGTGGCGTTGCGCACCGACCATGCCGCGCCGGGCGGGATATAGGCAAAGCCGCCGGGGTGCAGGTTATGGGTCTGGCCGTCGATGGTGACATCCAGATCGCCGCCGGTGACGAACAGGGCCGATTGCACCTCGGGGTCGTCCTCGGGCGTGTCGCAGCCGCCGCCCTCGGCCAGCTCGACGATATATTGGCTGAAGGTTTCCGCAAAGCCCGACAACGGGCGCGCGATCATCCACATGCGCATCCCGGTCCAGCCGGGCAGATAGCTGGTTACGATGTCGCGCATGACGGTGCGCGGGATCACGGCATAGGCGTTGGTAAAGACGGCGGTATCGGTGGTCAGCCCGCTTTGCGGCGGCAGTCCGGCCACCGGCCCGGCATAGGGACCGGGCGCGACAGGCTGGGTGATGCGGACCGGATCGCCGGTCGGCGCGCCCGCGGGCGGCTGATCGGCGGGGCCACCCGTGCCGGGGGCCGGGGCGCTGCCTGCGCCAATCCCGGTGTCGCGGCGGGCGTCGGTGTCGGGGGGGGTCATGTCAGCACCTCGCTCAGGCGCAGCGCGGCGATGCGCATGACCTGACGTTCGGCCTCGGCGCGTTCGGCTGCGGTGTCGTGATCGACGCGGCGCTGCATGGCGGCAAGGATGCCCGCCTTGTCATGGTCGCGCACGGCGATGATGAAGGGAAAGCCGTGTTTGGCGGTATAGGCGGCGTTCAGCCGGGTAAAGGCCGCGCGCTCATCGTCGGTCAGCGCGTCCAGCCCCGCGCTGGCCTGCTCGGCGGTGGATTCGGCGGTCAGCCGTTTCGCCTGCGCCAGCTTGCCCGCAAGATCGGGATGCGCGCGCAGCACGGCCAGCCTTTCGTCATCAGAGGCCTGCCGGAAGATCTGCGCCATCCGCGCGGCCAGACCGGCGGCGCTGTCGTGAACCGCGCCCATTTCGGCCTCGAACACCCGCTGCGCGATAAAGGGGGAATGTTCATAGATGCCGCCGAACATATCGACAAATGCGGCGCGATCCATCTGCGAGGGGCGCAGGCGCGGCTGATAGGGATGCGTCGCGGCCCAATGCCGGGCGATGTCCAGCCGGGTGGCGAACCACACGCCGTCATGGGCGCGGGCGTGATCCAGAAACCGCTGCACCGCCATTGCCCGCCCCGGACGCCCGGCCAGCCGGCAATGCAGGCCGATGCTGAACATCTTTGGCGCGCCCGCCCGGCCTTCGGCATACAGCATGTCAAAGCTGTCGCGCAGATAGTCAAGGAAATCGGTGCCGGTGCCGAACCCCTGACCCGAGGAAAACCGCATGTCATTGGCGTCCATCGTATAGGGCACCATCAGTTGCGGCCTGCCGTTGTGGACATGCCAATAGGGCAGGTCGTCGGCGATGCTGTCGGCCAGATATTCGAACCCGCCTTCCTCGCAGCCAAGCGCCACCGTGTTCATGCTGGTGCGCCCCTGATAGAACCCCAGCGGGCGGCTGCCGGTGACGGCGCGGTGCAGGGCGATCGCCTGTGCGATGTGATCGGCCTCGACCTCGCGCGGGGTATCGCGATAGTCGATCCACTTCAGCCCGTGCGTGGCGATTTCCCAGCCCGCCGCCTGCATCGCGGCCACCTGTTCGGGCGCGCGTTCCAGCGCGGTGGCGACGCCATAGACGGTGACGGGCACATCCGCCAGCAGCCGATACAGCCGCCAGAACCCCGCCCGCGCGCCGTAGTCATAGATGGATTCCATGTTCCAGTGCCGCTGCCCCGGCCAGGGCTGCGCGCCGATGATTTCCGACAGGAAGGCCTCGGATGCGGTATCGCCATGCTCGATGCTGTTTTCGCTGCCTTCTTCGTAATTCACGACGATCTGCACGGCGATTCTGGCCCCGCCCGGCCATTGCGGATCGGGTGGCCGGGGGCCATGGCCTCGCATGTCGCGGCTGTAGCGCATCGGGGTTCCTTTCGCATTGTTGCTGTCAGCAAAGCCGGTTGCGCGGCCAAGGGCAAGGGGGCGGCGCGGGCTGGCCAGACCGGGGGGCGGCGGGCGGTCAATTCTTGGGCATAGCCTGAACAAGGATGCTGCGATGCGCCTGCCTGCCGACATCTTTGCCGAATCCGATGCCGATCCCGATACCCTGCCAACCTTGGCCCGCTGCGCCCGCTGGCCGGAACATGGCGGGCGGACGCAGGGCAGGATTCCAGCCCCAAGGCCGACGGGCCACAGCGCAAGCCCTTTACCGAAACCATCACGATGGCGCCGATCGACCCGCAGACAAATGGGCCGCAGGTGTTCTATGGGCTGCGCTATCACATCCATATCACCACCCCGAACGAGGCCGCGATCTTTCACGATCAGGTTGGTTACTGGTTATGGGAACCGGCCACGGGGCTGAGCTTGCAGACGCTGGCGATTCTGCGCGGGCAATCGCTGCTGGCGGCGGGCAGGGCATCGGCGGATGCGCGCAGCTTTTCCGTCGAGGCGCGGCGGGGTGCGGCGACCTACGGCATCACCACGAATGAGTTTCTGGATCAGGCCTTCCGCACCGAACGCTATCGCATCGCCATCACCTGCCACGACGATGCAAGCTGGTCCTATCAGGCCGAAACCGACCTGATCGTGCGGGGGCCACCACGTCGCAACCGCTCGACCGCCCTGCAACCGCGTGATGAATGGGTTCAGCCCCAGCCGAGGCCGCTTAATCCGGCATCGCGGCACCCATGGCCTGTGACAACTGCCGCGCGGCCTCGGTCACGGCGGCGCCAAGGGTTTTCAGATGCTCGGGGCCGACGCGGTGGGTCGGCCCGCTGATCGAGATCGCCGCGATGGGGCTGCCCTGTGCATCGGTGACGACGGCGGCGACGCAGCGCATTCCCGGCTCGACCTCTTCGCGGTCGAGGGCAAAGCCGCGGGCGCGGGTCGCCACCAGTTCCATATCGTCCGCGTCCGTGTCCAGCGCCATGATCGCCCGCCCCAGCCCCGAGGTCGCCAGCGGCAGCCGGGTGCCGGGCGGGAACAGCGCGCGGATCGGGCGCGGCGTTTCGGTCTGCGCCACGATCAGCACGGCATCGCCATCGCGGATGCCCAGATTGGCCGTTTCCGAGGTCGCCTGCATCAGCCGCCGCAGGATCGGCGCAGCCCGTTCGGCCAGCCCGCCCCGGCGCAGAAAGGCCGCGCCCATCCGATAGGTTTCCGGCCCGATATACCAGACCTGTGTGGCCGGGTCGGTATCGACCATGCCCCGCGCCCCCAGCGAGGCCAGCAGCCGATGCACGGTCGAGGCGGCTTGCCCGGTCTGGGCCGCGATTTCAGTCAGGGTCAGCCCGGCGGCCCCGGATCGGGCGATGCGGTCCAGCAGGTCCAGCGCCCGGTCCAGCACCTGAACGGTGGCGGGGGCGGCGGGCTTGGCTTTGGGCGGGCGACCCCGGCGGCGCGGTTGTTCGGGCATCTTTCTGCTCCTGTCGTCAGGGCGGGCAGGATAGGGGAATGTCCGGGGATGCCAAGGGGTTGAACCGACGCAGGGCGGCGTTCTGCCCGCAGGCCGGGCGCAGCGCCGCCGGATCTGCCCGATTTCTGCACAGCGGCGGAATGCGGCGGCCGGCCGGGCGGAATTTCATTTATCAGCCCCCGCACAGGGCGTTTTCTGATACGGTTCACGGCATATCCGCGTGGGCGACCTCTGCCACGGGGTGGCCCGCACCCACATGCCGACCCGGAAAAAGGAGCCGAAATGGCCGACACGATTCGCCATCCCGTCGATCATGTTCTTGCCGCGCCGCGTCTGTTCACGCTGGGGATGCAGCATGTGCTGGTGATGTATGCGGGGGCCATCGCCGTGCCGCTGATCGTGGGCCGGGCGCTGAACCTGCCCCCGCATGAGGTGGCCTTTCTGATCTCGGCCGATCTGTTCGTGTGCGGCATCGCCTCGATCATCCAGAGCTTTGGCGCGACGCAATATTTCGGCATCCGCCTGCCGGTGATGATGGGTGTCACCTTTGCCGCCGTGGGGCCGATGGTGGCGATTGCCGGGCAGACCGGCGGCACCGAGGGTGCGCGGGCGCTGTTCGGGGCGGTGATCGCGGCGGGGCTGATCGCGATTCTGCTGGCGCCGGTGGTCAGCCGGATGCTGCGCTTTTTTCCGCCGGTCGTCACCGGAACGGTGATCCTGTCCATCGGCATCAGCCTGATGCCCATCGGGATCAACTGGATCTTTGGTTTGCAGGCCGGGCCGACCGCGCCGATGCTGGTCGATCCGGCGCAGCAGGCGATGCTGGATCAGGCGATTGCCGCCGGGGCCATGCCACAAGGCGCGCGGCTGGCCGCGACAGTGCCGAACCCGGCCTATGCGACGCCCGGAAACCTGCTGATCGCCGCGCTGGTGTTGGGCACGATCCTGATCGTATCGCGCTTTGCCAAGGGGTTTTGGGCCAATATCGCCGTGCTGATCGGTATCGTGGTGGGCGGCGGCGTCGCCGCCATGCTGGGCATGATGGATTTCGCCAAGGTGGGTCAGGCGGCATGGTTCGGCCCGATTATCCCGTTCCATTTCGGCATGCCGACCTTTGACCCGGTGATGATCCTGACCATGGTTCTGGTGATGATCGTGGTCATGATCGAATCGACCGGCATGTTTCTGGCTTTGTCCGAGATGTGCGACCGCCCCATTGGTCGGCGCGAACTGGCTGCCGGGTTGCGCGTCGATGGGCTGGGCACGCTGCTGGGCGGGATTTTCAACACCTTTCCCTATACCTCGTTCAGCCAGAACGTGGGGCTGGTGGGCGTGACGGGCATCCGGTCGCGGTTCGTCTGCGTGGCGGGTGGGGCGATCATGATCGTGCTGGGGCTGATTCCAAAGATGGGCGCGCTGGTCGAATCGCTGCCGACCACGGTTCTGGGCGGGGCCGGGCTGGTGATGTTCGGCATGGTGGCCGCGACCGGCGTGCGCATCCTTGGCAAGGTCGATTTTCAGGGCAACCGGCACAATGCGCTGATCGTGGCCGTGTCGGTCGGGGTGGCGATGATTCCGCTGGTCGCGCCGCAGTTCAGGCAATGGCTGCCCGATGCCATCCATCCGCTGATCCATTCGGGCATCCTGCTGGCGGCGGTCAGCGCGGTGGTGCTGAACTGGCTCTTTAACGGCACCCCCGAACCGGACCGTGCCGCCGCCGGTGCTGCCGCCCGGATGGCAAGCCACTAGCCCCCGGCGCGCAGGCGCGGCACTATCCCCCAAAGGGAAGGAGGCAATATGCCCGGCTATCTGACGACTCATGTTCTGGACACCGCGCGCGGGCAGCCCGCCGCAGGGATGGAGGTGGTGCTGTTCCGTCTGACCGGCACCACCCGCACCGAACTGGCGCGGCTGCGCACCAATGCCGATGGCCGCACCGACCGGCCCATCCTGCCGCAGGATGACTTTGCCCCCGGTGTCTATGAGTTACAGTTCCACGCAGGCGCATGGATGGACGCGACCGGGATTGCGCCCGAAAGCCCGCGCTTTCTGGATGTGATCCCGATCCGTTTTGGCATGTCGCAGGACGACCACTATCATGTGCCGCTGCTGGTGTCGCCCTTTGGCTATTCGACCTATCGGGGCAGCTAGGATGATACCGGACAGCATCATCATCTGGGAATGGGCGCAGTTCGCGATCCGCTGGGTGCATGTCATCACCGCGATTGCATGGATCGGATCGTCCTTCTATTTCATCGCGCTGGATCTGGGGCTGCAAAAGGCCCCGCATCTGCCCAAGGGGGCGCATGGCGAGGAATGGCAGGTTCACGGCGGCGGGTTTTACCATATCCAGAAATATCTGGTCGCGCCGGACCGGATGCCGGAACATCTGACATGGTTCAAATGGGAAAGCTATTCGACCTGGCTGTCGGGCTTTGCGCTGCTGGCGGTGGTCTATTGGGCGGGGGCGCATCTGTATCTGATCGACCCGGCCAAGGCCGATCTGGCGATCTGGCAGGCGGTGCTGATTTCGGCCGGGTCGCTGGCGGTCGGCTGGCTGATCTATGACGCGCTGTGCAAATCGCCCCTGGGCGAGCGCCCGACGGTGTTGATGCTGCTGCTGTTCGCGGCGCTGGTGGTGATGGGCTGGGCCTACGATCAGGTCTTTACCGGCCGCGCCGCCCTGCTGCATCTGGGGGCGTTCACGGCGACGATCATGACTGCCAACGTGTTCCTGATTATCATGCCGAACCAGCGCATCGTGGTGGCCGATCTTCAGGCCGGGCGCGTGCCTGACCCCAAATACGGCAAGATCGCCAAGCTGCGGTCCACGCATAACAACTATCTGACGCTGCCGGTCATCTTTCTGATGCTGTCGAACCATTACCCGCTGGCCTTTGCCAGCCGGTATAACTGGCTGATCGCGGCGCTGGTGTTTCTGATGGGGGTGACGATCCGGCATTTCTTCAACACCATGCACGCCCGCAAGGGGATGCGGTGGTGGACATGGGCCGTTACCGCCATGCTGTTCGTGGCGATCATGGCGCTGTCCTCGGCCGGGTTGCGGCAGGAAAGCCATGACGCCTCGGCCAACCGCGCGCTGACGGCGACCGAGGCGCGCTTTGCCGCGGCAGAGGGGTTTGATGATGCAGCCGCGGCGGTGATGGGGCGTTGTTCGATGTGCCATGCGCGCGAAACCGGCTGGCCGGGCCTTTACCATGCGCCCAAGGGGGTGTTTCTGGAAACCCCCGCCGATGTGGCCCGCCATGCCCGCGCGATCTATCTGCAATCGGGCGTGACCGGAGCCATGCCGCCGGCCAATGTCTCGTTCATGGAACCGGATGAGCGGGATGCGATCATCCGCTGGTATCGTGCCGCCATGCGGGGATGAGCCGCCCAAAGCCGGGGGTTTCGCACCCCCGGACCCCTGCGGGATATTTCTGGACCAAAGATATGTCAGGTTGTGTTCGGGGGGCGATGCGGCAAAGCTGGGCAAGTGATGGAAAGTAGCAAGCCATGAGCGCGCTGAGATTTGTTCTGAATGATGATGACGTGGTGCTGGATCGGATTGGCGCGCGGGATACTCTGCTGGATTTTCTGCGGCTGGACCGGGGGTTGACCGGCACCAAGGAAGGTTGCGCCGAGGGTGATTGCGGTGCCTGCACGGTGCTGGTGGGCCGGATGACGGATGCGGGGCTGGTTTACGAGCCGGTGAACGCCTGTATCCGGCTGCTGGCCTCGTGCCATGGCTGTCATGTCGTCACGGTCGAGCATCTGCGCGCTGCGGATGGCGGGCTGCATCCGGTGCAGCAGGCGATGGTCGATCATCACGGCAGCCAGTGCGGATTTTGCACGCCGGGCTTTGTCATGGCGCTTTGTGCCTGGTGGCATAGCGGGGCCGGGGGTGGTGAAGCGGGCGTCGAGACCGCCTTGCAGGGCAATCTGTGCCGTTGCACCGGCTATGCCCCGATCATCCGTGCGGCGCTGGCTGCGGCGGCGGTGCGCGGGCAGGAGGCGGATGCGCTGGCCCTGGGTCGTGCGGCGATGGCGGCGCGGCTGGCGGCGATCCCGCGCGGGCGGGTGGATGTGGCGCGGGGTGCGGACCGGGCGATCATTCCGGCGGATACCGATGATCTGGCCGCGTTGCTGCTGGAACATCCGCAGGCGACCATCGTGGCCGGGGCCACGGATGTCGGGCTGTGGGTGACGAAGCATTTGCGCGACATTTCCCCCGCGATCCTGACCGGCCATCTGATGAAGGGGGTCGAGGCCAGCCCCGGCAGCCCTGACATCCGGCTGGGCGCGGGCGTGACCTATGCCGAGGCGTTGCCGCTGATTGCGCGCGACTTTCCGGCGCTGCGCGATTACTGGCTGCGGATCGGCGGGGGGCAGGTGCGCGCCATGGGCACCATCGGCGGCAATATCGCCAATGGCTCGCCCATTGGGGATACGCCGCCGGTGCTGATCGCGCTGGGGGCGCAGATCGTGCTGCGGCGGGGCGATGTGCGGCGGCGGCTGGCGGTGGCGGATTTCTTTATCGACTATGGCCGGCAGGACCGCGCGCCGGGCGAGTTCGTGGAGCAGATCATCATTCCGCGCCCCGGCCCTGACGCTCGGCTGGCGGCCTATAAGGTCAGCAAGCGGGCGCATTCGGACATTACCGCAGTTGCGGCGGGGATGCGGGTCGAGGTGCGGGGCGGCACCATCACCGATGCCGTGCTGGCCTTTGGCGGCATGGCGGGTGTGCCGAAACGCGCCGCCGGGGCCGAGGCGGCCTTGCGCGGCCAGCCCTTTGCCGAGGCGGCGTTTCAGGCTGCTGCCGATGCGGTGGCGGGCGATTTCACCCCGATGAGCGATATGCGCGCCAGTGCCGCCTATCGCGCGCAGGTCGCGGCCAATCTGATCCGGCGGTTCTGGCTGGAACAGTCGGGGCAGGGCGCGCCCGTGCGGCTGGAGGAGGTGCAGCCATGACCGGACGCAGCATTCCGCATGAATCTGCCGCGCTGCATGTGACCGGGCAGGCGGGATATGCCGACGATCTGCCTTTGCCCGCCGATGCGCTGCACGCCTGTCTGGGGCTGTCGGAATGCGCGCATGGGCGGATCGCGCGGCTGGATCTGGATGCGGTGCGGGCCGCGCCGGGCGTGGTTGATGTGCTGACGGCGGCGGATCTGCCGGGGGTGAATGACGTGTCGCCGAACGGGCTTGGCGACGACCCGATCCTTGCCGATGGCGTGGTGCGGTTCTGGGGCCAGCCGCTGTTTGCCGTCATCGCCCGGACCCGCGATCAGGCCCGCCGGGCGGCGCGTCTGGCCGGGGTCGATTACGATCCGCTGCCCCATGTGCTGACCCCGCAGGACGCGCAGGCGGCGGGCACCGGCTATGTCACTGATCCGCTGACCCTGCGGCGTGGTGATGCCGAGGCCGACATGGCCCGCGCCCCGCATCGCATTTCCGGGCGCATCGCCATCGGCGGGCAGGACCACTTTTACCTTGAGGGCCAGATCGCCCTTGCCCTGCCCGGCGAGGGGGACGAGGTGTCGCTGTTCGTTTCCACCCAGCACCCCAGCGAGGTCCAGCATATGGTGGCCCATGCGCTGAACGTGGCCAGCCATGCGGTGACGGTTTCGGTGCGGCGCATGGGCGGCGGCTTTGGCGGCAAGGAAACGCAGATGAACCTGTTCGCCTGCGTGGCCGCCATCGCCGCGAAACGGCTGGGCCGGGCGGTGAAAATCCGCCCCGACCGCGACGATGACATGATCGCCACCGGCAAGCGGCATGATTTCGTGGTGGATTATCAGGTAGGTTTCGACGATCAGGGCCGCATTGCTGCCGTTCAGGCCGATCTGGCGGCGCGCTGCGGCTTTTCGGCGGATTTGTCGGGTCCGGTGACGGATCGGGCGCTGTTTCATGCCGACAATGCCTATTTCTACCCCTCGGTCCGGCTGTCCAGCCATCCGATGCGGACGAATACGGTCAGCAACACCGCCTTTCGCGGCTTTGGCGGCCCGCAAGGCGTGCTGACCGCCGAACGCATGATCGAGGAAATCGCCTATGCCACGGGCCGTGACACGCTGGCGGTGCGGCGCGCCAACCTGTATCGCCCCGGCGACCTGACCCCCTATCACCAGCAGATCGAGGATGACCTGCTGCCCGGCCTGTTCGATCAGCTGGAACAGGGCTGCGATTACGCCGCCCGGCGGCAGGCGGTGCTGGACTGGAATTCACGGGGCGGAGTGATCCGGCGCGGTATCGCGCTGACTCCGGTCAAGTTCGGGATCAGCTTTACCGCGACGCATTTCAATCAGGCCGGGGCCTTGGTGCATGTCTATGCCGACGGGTCCATCGCGCTGAACCACGGTGGCACGGAAATGGGGCAGGGGCTGCACACCAAGGTGGCGCAGGTGGTGGCCGATGCGTTCCAATGCCCGCTGGACCGGGTGCGGATCACCGCCACATCCACCGGCAAGGTGCCCAATACCTCGGCCACGGCGGCGTCCAGTGGCACCGACCTGAACGGCATGGCGGCGTTGGATGCCGCTGACCAGATCAAGGCGCGGCTGGTGGCCTTTGTCGCCGAGCGCTGGCAGTGCCCGCCGGATCAGGTGCGCTTTGCGCCGGGGCAGATCATGGCGGGCGATACGGCGATTCCGTGGGAACAGGCGATCCGCGCCGCCTATATGGCGCGGGTGCATCTGTCGGCGGCGGGGTTTTACAAGACGCCGAAAATCCACTGGGACCGCGCCACCGGCAAGGGGCGGCCGTTCTATTACTTTGCCTGCGGGGCTGCCTGTTCCGAAGTGGCGGTGGATACGCTGACCGGCGAATATCGCATCCTGCGCAGCGACATCCTGCATGACGTGGGCCGCAGCCTGAACCCGGCGCTGGACATCGGCCAGATCGAGGGCGCTTTCGTGCAGGGCGCGGGCTGGCTGACCAGCGAAGAACTGTGGTGGTCCGATGACGGGCGGCTGCGCACGCATGCGCCCTCGACCTACAAGATCCCGCTGGCATCTGACCGTCCGCGCATCTTCAACGTGGCGCTGGCCGATAGTGTGAATGCCGAACCGACGGTGGGCCGGTCCAAGGCGGTGGGCGAGCCGCCCTTCATGCTGGGCATCTCCGTGTTCGAGGCGATCGGCCATGCCGTGGCCTCGGTCGCGGATTACGCTCGTGCGCCGCGTCTGGATGCGCCCGCCACGCCGGAACGGGTGCTGACCGCCATCGAACGGCTGCGCCCATGATCCGGGTGCGGATCGAGGCGGCGCAAGGCTCGACCCCGCGCGAGGCTGGCGCGGCGATGACCGTCACCGCGGATGCCACGCAGGGCAGTATCGGCGGCGGTGCGCTGGAATATATGGCCATCGACCGCGCCCGGCAGATGCTGGTGCATGGCGAAGCCCGCGCCCGCATGGATGTGCCGCTGGGGCCAGAGATCGGCCAGTGCTGCGGGGGCCGCGTTACCCTGTCGCTGGCCGCAGTTCAGGCGATGCCCCCCGAACCGCCACGCCCTGATGTGCTGATCTTTGGTGCCGGGCATGTGGGCCGCGCTTTGGCCCGCGCGCTGGCCTTGCTGCCGCTGGCCCCGCTGCTGATCGACAGCCGCGCCGGCGAACTGGCGCGCGCGCCCGGCCTGTCCGCCCGGCTGACCCCCTTGCCCGAGGCCGAAATCCGCGCCGCCCGCCCCGGCAGCGCCGTGGTGATCGTCACCCACGATCACGCGCTGGATTTCCTGCTGGCGGCCGAGGCGCTGGCCCGCGACGACCTGCCCTATATCGGCATGATCGGCAGCGCCACGAAACGGGCGCAGTTCACCCGCTTTGCCCGCGCGCGGGGCCTTGATCCGGCCCGGCTGATCTGCCCCATCGGCGCAGGCGGGCCGCCCGACAAACGGCCCGAGGTCATCGCCGCGATGACCGCCGCCGAAATCATCGCCACCCTTACCATCTCTTGCCCGAAGGCATATCCATGCGACATCTGATCCGGGGCCGCGTCCTTGGCTTTCACGCCGACCCTGCCGAGACGGCGGACAACCACCGCTATCACCCCGACGGGGCGATCATCATTGCCGAGGGCCGGATTCAGGCGGTGGGCGATTATGCCGATCTGCGCGCCGATGGCCTGCCCGAAACCGATCACAGGCCGCATCTGATCCTGCCGGGCTTTATCGACCCGCATATCCATTTCCCGCAGATTCAGGTGATCGCCAGTTGGGCGCGGCAATTGCTGGACTGGCTGAACGATTACACCTTTCCGGCGGAATCGGATTATGCCGACCCGGCCCATGCGGCGCGGATGGCGGGGCTGTTTCTGGATCAGCTGATCGCCCATGGCACCACCAGCGCCGCCGCTTTTTGTTCCGTCCACAAGACCAGCGCCGAGGCGCTGTTCACCGCCGCCCAAGCGCGCAATATGGCGATTGTCGCGGGCAAGGTGATGATGGACCGCAACGCCATCCCCGCCGTGCAGGATACTGCGCAGGCCAGCTATGACGACAGCGCCGCGCTGATCCGCGACTGGCACGGGCGCGGGCGGCTGCGCTATGCGATCACGCCGCGCTTTGCGATTACCTCGACCCCGGAACAGCTTGCGGCGGCGGGGGCCTTGGCGCGGGAAAACCCCGATTGCCACATCCAGACGCATCTGTCGGAAAACCACGACGAGATCGCCTATACCCTGTCGCTGTATCCGCAGGCGCGCGACTATCTGGACATCTACGACCAGCACGGCCTGCTGGGGCCGCGCAGCCTGATGGGGCATTGCCTGCATCTGACCCCGCGCGAAATCGCGCGCATGGCCGAAACCGGCTGCCGGGCGATTTTCTGCCCGACCTCGAACCTGTTTCTGGGCTCGGGCCTGTTCGATCAGGCGGGGCTGCGCGCGGCGGGGATCGTGACCGGCATCGCCACCGATGTCGGCGGCGGCACCAGCTTTTCCATGCTGCAAACCATGGCCGAGGGCTACAAGGTGCAGCAGATGCACCGGCACCGGATGCACCCCTTTGCCAGCTTTCACTGGGCCACGCGCGGCAATGCCATCGCCCTGGGGATGCAGGACCGCATCGGCACCCTTGCCCCCGGCAGCGATGCCGATCTGGTGGTGCTGAACGCCCGCGCCACCCCCGCCATGGCGCTGCGCATGGAACGCGCCGAAACGCTGGCCGAGGAATTGTTCATTCTGCAAACCATGGGCGATGATCGCGCGGTGGCGGAAACTTATATTTCCGGGCAGGCGATAAAATAATAGCCGAATCGCCTGAATTGATATATTCATATTGAATGTATCATGGAGGGTGGTTCAATGAGGATGGCTGTTGTTGCAGTTTGCTTTTCTTGTGCATTGCCGGGGGTGTCTTTGGCGTGCAGTCTGAATGACATGCAGGTCGTCGTGGATGTTTGCGCCGGGGCTGCGAAAAATACCGGCGTTGGCAGAACGGCACGGGCCAATTGTGATGGTGGAAACATTTCTCATGGGGTCGAGGTGGTGGCGCCGGATGGATATGTTTTCTTTACCGATTTCGATGGCTGGTCGTATAAAAAGATCAAGGGGCGCGACAATTCGGGCGATGTTGCCCTGTTGCGCCCCACGCGCGAGGCGGAAAACAACCCCGTCATCCGCCAGTTCCCGGTGAAAATGTCGCGAACCGGCCATTGCCGGACACGCAGCGGCCTTGGCGAAAACTGCGAGATACAGATGGCTCTGGTCGGGCTGGCCGTCAGTAAATCATGCGTCGCGCAATCCGTGTCGCGCTGATTGCCATTATCGCGGGCGGGGCCTTTGTTCTTTGGGGCAAGGTTTCGCCCGTTCGCGATCAAGGGGAATTTCTGCTGAAAGATATTTCGGTTGTCAGTGGCATGTGCCATGAAACATCTGAATATTTTACCGGCGGATATGCGGAATGCCGGGTGGTGCTGATGCAATCGCCCGATCATGTTTTTGTTTTGAATGGCCTTGTCACCAGGCCGGACGCCCTTTTGCGGCGCAAGGTATCGCTGCAAAAGGGCGGTAAAACCCTTGGGCCATGGGCGCGCCTTCGCGGAATGGATTTTGACCGGATCGAGGTGACATTCCGCTGCATCAGTTTTCTGCAACCCTGTGATGCGGCGGGGATTGCGGCGGTTCCTTTGGTCAGGAAACACCCTGCGCCCCGCTGACCGCCGCAGCCCCTTGGCCTGAGCGGCGTTTTCCGTTATCGCCAACGGCGGACAATCAAGGGCTGAATTTGTTCTATCCGCTGGCCACCACCACCTGGGACGAGGCCGAGACGGGCGCGTTGCAAGACGTGATCCGCTCGGGCCGGTTCACCATGGGCGAACGGGTCGCCGCGTTCGAGACGGCGTTTGCCGCGCATTTCGGGGCGCGCTTTGCCGTCATGGCCTCCAGCGGGTCGGCGGCCAATCTGCTGGGGCTGGCGGCGGCGTTTCATCACCCCGACCTTGGCTGGCAGCCGGGGGACGAGGTGATCGTGCCCGCCGTCAGCTGGTCCACCACCTATTTTCCGGTCAGCCAGATGGGGCTGCGGCTGCGCTTTGTCGATGTGCGGCCCGACACGCTGAACATCGACCCCGATCAGGTCGCCGCTGCCATCACCCCGCGCACCCGCGCCGTGCTGGCGGTGAACCTGCTGGGCAACCCTGCCGAACTGACCCGGCTGCGCGACATCTGCGACGCTGCGGGCATCCTGCTGATCGAGGATAACTGCGAATCCATGGGCGCGCGGATGGACGGGCGCGCGGCGGGGGCCTTTGGCCTGTTCGGCACGTTCTCGACCTTTTTCTCGCACCATATGTGCACGATGGAGGGCGGCGTCGTCATCACCGACGACCGCCGCCTTTATGACAACATGCTGTCCCTGCGTGCGCATGGCTGGACGCGCGGCCTGCCCGATGACACGCATCTGCCCCTCGATCCCGACCCGTTTGCGCGGCAGTTCCGCTTTGTGCTGCCGGGCTGGAACCTGCGCCCGCTGGAAATGTCGGGCGCGGTCGGGCTGACGCAACTGGCGAAGCTGGATGGCTTTGTCGCCGCGCGCCGCGCCAATGCCGCGCAGTTTCAGCGCCTGTTCGCGGGGCATCCGCATGTGGATATTCAGGCGGAGACCGGCGAATCGTCGTGGTTCGGCTTTGCGCTGCTGCTGAAAGGCGCGCTGGCCGGGCGGCGGGCGGACGTGGTGGCGGCGCTGACGGCGGCGGGGATCGAATCGCGGCCCGTCGTGGCGGGGAATTTCCTGCGCAACCCGGTGATCGCGCGGCTGGATCACAGCGTCGCCGGGCCGACGCCCGTGGCCGACCGGATCGACAGCGAGGGGCTGTTCACCGGCAACCACCATTACCCGATCGCCGCCCAGCTTGACCGGCTGGCGCAGGTGATGGATGCCGTGGCAAAGGGCAGGGCATGACGAAACGCGCGCTGATAACCGGCATCACCGGGCAGGACGGCAGCTATCTGGCCGAACTGCTGCTGGCCAAGGGATACGAGGTTCACGGGATCAAGCGCCGGTCCTCCAGCTTTAACACCGGGCGGATCGACCATCTGTCGATTGATCCGCATTCCGGCAGCCGCCTGCATCTGCATTACGGCGATATGGTTGACGCCACGACGCTGACCCGCATCATCGCCGACACCCGCCCGGACGAGATCTATAACCTTGCCGCGCAAAGCCATGTCCGCGTCAGCTTTGACCAGCCCGAATACACCGCCGAGGTGGACGCCATCGGCCCCCTGCGTATGCTTGAGGCAGTGCGCCTGCTGGGCCTGACCGACAGGCTGCGGTTCTATCAGGCATCCACGTCTGAACTGTATGGCGGGCAATATGACACCGCGCTGGACGAGGACACGCCGTTCAACCCGCGCTCGCCCTATGCGGCGGCCAAGCTGTATGCCTTCTGGACGGTGCGCAACTATCGCGAGGCCTATGGGATGCACGCCAGCAACGGCATCCTGTTCAACCATGAAAGCCCGCGCCGCGGCGAAACCTTTGTCACCCGCAAGATCAGCCGCGCCGTGGCCGCGATCTCGCTGGGGCTGCAAGAGACGCTGTATCTGGGCAATCTGGATGCGCTGCGCGACTGGGGCCATGCGCGCGATTACGCGATGGGCATGTGGCTGATGCTGCAACAGGATGCGCCGGGCGATTACGTTCTGGCCACCGGCACCTGCCATTCGGTGCGCGATTTCTGCCGCCTCGCCTTTGCGCAGGTCGGCATCACGCTGGACTGGCGCGGGCAGGGGCTGGACGAAACCGGCCATGACGCGGCCAGCGGGCGCGCCCTGATCCGTATCGACCCGGTGTATTTCCGCCCGACCGAGGTGCCACGCCTTTTAGGCGATCCCTCGCGCGCGCGCGAACGTCTGGGGTGGACGCACCGCACCGATTTTGCGAATTTGGTCGCCGAAATGGTGGCCGAGGACCGGCGCCTGCTGGAAACAGAGCGGCTTGCACGCCGCGCATTCGGAGTTCTGGAATGAGTAACGATATTATCCCCGTATTGCTGGCGGGCGGATCGGGCACCCGGTTGTGGCCCGTGTCGCGCAAAAGCTTTCCCAAACAATTCGCGCATCTGACCGGCGATTTCTCGCTGTTTCAGGATTCGGCCCGGCGGCTGTCGGGTGCGGGCTATGCCGCGCCGGTGGTGATGACCGGGGCGGATTTCCGCTTTATCGTGGCGGAACAACTGGATCAGATCAGCATGGTGCCTGACGCCATCGTGATCGAACCCTCGCCCCGCAATACCGCGCCTGCGGTGCTGGCGGCGGCGCTGATGGCGGCACGGCGCGACCCCAAGGCGCTGCTGCTGGTCGCGCCCTCGGATCATGTGATCCCCGATGCGGATGCGTTCCGTGCGGCGGTGGAAACCGGCGCGGTTGCGGCGCGCGACGGCAAGATCGTCACCTTTGGCATCACGCCGACGCGGCCTGAAACGGGTTATGGCTATCTTGAGGTCGCAGGCACCGGCGAGGGCGCGCTGCCGCTGCGCCGCTTTGTCGAAAAGCCTGACGCCGCCCGCGCCGCTGAAATGCTGGCCGAGGGCAATTACCTGTGGAACGCGGGGATTTTCCTGTTCGCCGCCGATACGATGATTCAGGCCTTCCGCGACCACGCGCCCGCCTATCTTGACCCGGTGCAGGCCGCTGTCGATCAGGCGCAGACCGATCTGGGCTTTTTGCGGCTGGCGGCGGACCCGTGGAACGGGCTGGGCGACGAATCCATCGACTATGCGGTGATGGAAAAGGCCGGCAATCTGGCCGTGGTCGCCTATTCCGCGCATTGGTCCGATCTGGGCGGCTGGGATGCCGTCTGGCGCGAGGCGCAGGGCGATACCCCCGCCGAACGGGGCGTGGTGACGGATGCGCAATCCACTGCGATTGACTGCGATAACGTGCTGCTGCGCTGTGAACATGACGATTTCGAAATCGTCGGCATCGGGCTGAAGGATGTGATGGTCGTCGCCACCAGCGATGCGGTTCTGGTCGGCGATATGAACCGCGCGCAGGACGTGCGGCAGGCGGTTTCCGCGCTGAAGGCCAAGGGTGCCAAACAGGCCGAGGCATTCCGCCGCGATCATCGCCCGTGGGGCTGGTTCGAAACGCTGGCCTTGGCCGACCGCTTTCAGGTAAAGCGGATCGTGGTGAAACCGGGCGCGGCGCTGTCGCTGCAAAGCCATGTCCACCGCGCCGAACATTGGGTTGTGGTCAGCGGCACCGCGCGGGTGACGGTCGATGACAAGGTGACGCTGGTGACGGAAAACCAGTCGATTTATGTGCCGCTTGGCTCGGTCCACCGGATGGAAAACCCCGGCAAGGTGCCGATGGTGCTGATCGAGGTGCAGACCGGCGCCTATCTGGGCGAGGATGACATCATCCGCTATGAAGACGTTTACGCGCGGAACTGATGCGCGTCTGGCTGACCGGCGGGAACGGGCTGCTGGGTCGGGCGATCCGGCGGCAGGCGGGCGGCGGCATCACGCTGATCGCCCCCGCCCGTGCCGAACTGGACCTGACCGACCGGGCGGCGGTGGCCGCCTGGCTGGTCGCGAACCCGGTCGATGCCGTGATCCACGCCGCCGCCCGCGTGGGCGGGATCGCCGCGAATATCGCCGATCCGGCGGGGTTTCTGACCGATAACCTGCGCATGAACGATGCCGTCATCACCGGCGCTGCTGCGGCGGGGGTGGGGCGGCTGCTGTTCATCGGCTCAAGCTGCGTCTATCCGCGCGACTATCGCCAGCCGCTGGTCGAAGCCGATCTGATGGCCGCGCCGCTGGAACCCACGAACGAAGGCTATGCGCTGGCCAAGCTGGCCGGGATACGGCTGTGCGATTACCTGTCGGGATCGGGGAGGGCCTATCGCACGCTTATCCCCTGCAACCTGTTCGGCGTTGACGATCACTTTGGCCAGCCCGGCGCGCATCTGCTGGCGGCGGCAATCCACAAGGTGCTGACCGCGCAGGCCAGCGGGGCCGACACGGTTCAGATCTGGGGCAGCGGGCAGGCCCGGCGCGAGTTTCTGGACGCCGATCATCTGGCCCGCTTTGTGCTGGATGCCTTGCCCCGTCTGGCCGACCTGCCGCCGGTGCTGAACACCGGCGCGGGCGGGGATCGCAGCGTGAGCGAATGGTATGCGCTGGTTGCCGAACTGGCCGGCTGGGGCGGGCGCTTTACCCATGATCTGACCCGGCCCGAGGGGATGCGGGCCAAGCTGATCTCCAGCGCGCTGGCCGCCGGGCACGGCTATGCCCCGCCCGCCGACATCCGCCCGGCGCTGTCGCGCGCCATCTCTGCCTGCCGTGAAAGGATGACATGAGCAGCGTTCTGATACTTGGCGCCGGGATGGTCGGCGTGTCCTCTGCCTTGGCCTTGCAGGAACGCGGCCATGATGTGGTGCTGATCGACCGGCGCGGGCCGGGGCAGGAAACCAGCCACGGCAATGCCGGGTTCATCCAGACCGAGGCGGTCGAACCCTATGCCATGCCGCTGGCCCCGCGCGATCTGGCCCGCATCGCCATGGGCCGCAGCGGCGAGGTGCGCTGGACGCCCGCTGGCGTGCTGGGGCAGGCGCGGGCGCTGTTGTCTTATGCGGGGCATTCGCGGGCGGGGCGCTTTGCCCGCGCGGTGGCGACCTATCGCCGCCTGATCCCCGGATCGGCGGCGGCTCATGCGGCATGGGTTGCGGCGGCGGGGGCCGATGCGCTGATCCGGCGCAACGGCTATCTGGAAATTCACCGCACCGCTGCCGGGATGGCGCAGGCGGCGGCGCTGGCCGAACGCTTTCTGCGCGATTACGACGTGCCGGCGCAGGTGCTGGACGCCGATGCGCTGGCCATGGCCGAGCCGGGGCTGCGCCAGCGGCTGGCCGGGGCGGTGCTGTGGGGCGGCACATGGACCTGCGCCGATCCGGCTGGGCTGGTTGCGGCCTATGCGGCGCTGTTTGCGGCGCGCGGCGGGCAGATCGTGCAGGGCGATGCGGCCGATCTGGCGCGTGACGGTGCGGGATGGCGCGCGGCGGGGCAGGGCGCGGAACATGCGGTGATCGCGCTTGGCCCATGGTCGCCGGGCCTTTGCGCACGGTTCGGGTTGCGGGTGCCGATGATCCTGAAACGCGGCTATCACCAGCATTTCAGCGATGCCGCACCGCTCAGCCGCCCGCTGATGGATGCCGATCATGGTGTGGTGATGACGCCGATGCGCGCCGGGCTGCGTATCTGCACCGCCGCCGATCTGCGCCGCAGCCCGCACCCCGCGCCGCCGCAACTGGCGCGTGGCCGGGCGGCGGCGCGCGGGCTGTTGGGGGCGGGCGATCCCGCCGGGCCGGTCTGGTCGGGGCAGCGCCCCTGTATGCCAGACATGCTGCCGGTGGTCGGCGCGGTGCCCGGCCAGCCGGGGCTGTGGGCGCATTTCGGGCACGGGCATCAGGGCTTTACCCTTGGTCCGGTGACAGCCGCGATTCTGGCCGAGGCAATGGACGGCGGCGGCTGGCCCGAACTTGCGCCCGCGCGGCTGGGCTGATAACCGGCGCGCATCTTGTGACGCGGGCGCGGCCCGCGACAGCCAATCGAGGACATCATGGCCACCGAACGCACCCTTTCGATCATCAAACCCGACGCCACCAAGCGCAACCTGACCGGCAAGATCGTTGCCAAGTTCGAGGATGCCGGCCTGCGCGTCGTCGCCTCCAAGCGCATCCACCTGTCGCCGGCGCAGGCTGGCCAGTTCTATGCCGAACACAAAGAGCGCCCCTTCTATGGCGAGCTGTGCGAATTCATGGCCTCGGAACCCGTGGTCGTGCAGGTGCTGGAAGGCGAAGGCGCCATTGCCAAAAACCGTGAAGTGATGGGCGCGACCGACCCGTCCGAGGCCGCCGAAGGCACCATCCGCAAGGATTTCGCGCTGTCCAAGGGCGAAAACTCGGTCCACGGTTCCGACAGCCCGGAATCGGCCGCGCGCGAGATCGCGTTCTTTTTCTCGGGGCTGGAACTGGTCGGCTGATCCGGCCTTGATTCTGGACTGCAAAGGGCGGGGCGATTGCCTCGCCCTTCTTGTTTCGGGGCGGTGGTCAGGCTAGACCGGGCTGGTAATAATCAGGGGAAAATCATGCGGGCATTCGTTTTTCCGGGCCAAGGCGCGCAGACCATCGGCATGGGGCGCGATCTGGCCGCCGCATATCCGGCGGCAAAGGCCGTATTCGACGAAGTGGACGAAGCTTTGGGCGAAAGCCTGTCGGCGCTGATCTGGGAAGGTGATGCCGAAACGCTGACCCTGACCCGCAACGCGCAGCCCGCGCTGATGGCCACATCCATTGCCGCGATGCGCGCGCTGGAGGCCGAGGGCTTTGCCGTCACCGATGCCGCCTTTGTGGCCGGGCATTCGCTGGGCGAATATTCGGCGCTGTGCGCGGCGGGCGCGCTGACGCTGGCGGATACGGCACGGCTGCTGCGCCTGCGCGGTCAGGCCATGCAAGAGGCGGTGCCGGTCGGGCAGGGCGCGATGGCCGCCATTCTGGGGCTGGATTTCGAGGCTGTCGATCAACTGGCCCGCGATGCGGCGGGTGACGAGGTCTGTCAGGCCGCCAATGACAATGACCCGGCGCAGGTAGTGATTTCCGGCCATAAGGATGCGGTGGAACGCGCCGCCGCACTGGCCAGGGAACGCGGCGCCAAGCGGGCGCTGATGCTGCCGGTGTCGGCACCGTTTCATTGTTCGCTGATGCAGCCTGCCGCCGCCGTGATGGCCGATGCGCTGGCCGCGGTCGAGATTGCCGCGCCTGCGGTGCCTTTGGTCGCCAATGTGCGGGCGGAAGGTGTGGTGGAACCCGGCGCGATCCGCCGCCTGCTGGTCGAGCAGGTGACGGGCGTGGTCCGCTGGCGCGAGTCGGTGGCCAATATGGCCGAGGGCGGCGTGACCGAGTTTTGGGAAATCGGCGCGGGCAAGGCTCTGTCCGGGATGATCCGGCGGATTGCCCCGGATGTGGCCGTGCGGAACTTTGGTGTGCCGGGTGATCTGGCGGCGCTGAAGGGCTAAGGTGGGACCGGGGGCCAGCCCCCGGACCCCCGGGATATTTAGAGACCAAAGATGAGGCAGGGATGTTCGATCTGACGGGTAAGGCGGCGCTGGTGACGGGCGCTTCGGGTGGGATCGGTGGTGCGATTGCCGAGGCGCTGCATGGGGCCGGGGCGACGGTGGGTCTGTCGGGCACGCGAGAGGCGCCGTTGCGGGAATTGGCGGACCGGCTGGGTGAGCGGGCCTTTGTGCTGCCGTGCGATCTGTCCGATGCGGCGGCGGTGGATGCGCTGCCCAAGGCGGCGGCGGATGTGATGGGGGCTGTCGATATTCTGGTGAACAACGCCGGAATCACCCGTGACAATCTGTTCATGCGCATGTCGGATGAGGAATGGCAGCAGGTTCTGGATGTGAACCTGACCAGCTCGTTCCGGCTGTGCCGCGCCGTTCTGAAGGGGATGATGCGTGCCCGTTGGGGGCGGATCGTGAATATCACCTCGATCGTGGGGGCGCGTGGCAATCCGGGGCAGGCGAACTATGCCGCTGCCAAGGCGGCGCTGGTTGGCATGTCGAAGTCGCTGGCGGGCGAGGTGGCCAGCCGCAACATCACCGTGAACTGTGTCGCGCCCGGTTTCATCGGCACCGCCATGACCGACAAGCTGACCGACGATCAGAAAAGCAAGATTCTGGTGCAGATCCCGTCGGGCCGCATGGGCACGCCCGAGGAAATCGCCGCCGCCGTTCTGTTCCTGTCCAGTGTCGAGGCCGGTTACGTGACCGGGACCACGCTGCATGTGAATGGCGGCATGGCGATGATCTGAGCCGGGACCGGCATTCTGCCCAAAGGGTGAACTGCCTGTCTGAATTGCTTTGTTTAAGGTTGCATGGGGGGCTTGGCTTGCTATATCCCCGGCGTAAGGCCGAAGGGAAACCGCCCTCGGCTGTCGTTGCTCCGCCGGAGTCCCGTGATGGGCAAAGGGGCGGCGCTGTTGGGCGGATGCCCGCGAACATGAGGAAGTGACATGAGCGATATCGCTGATCGCGTGAAGAAGATCGTGGTGGAACACCTGGGCGTTGACGAAGACAAGGTGGTTGAAACCGCCTCGTTCATCGATGATCTGGGTGCGGACAGCCTCGACACGGTTGAGCTGGTCATGGCTTTTGAAGAAGAATTCGGCATCGAGATCCCGGACGATGCAGCCGAGACCATCCAGACCTTTGGTGATGCGGTGAACTTTATCAAAGGCGCGGTCTGATTTCAGACCCGGCCTTTGGGCAAGATCGCGGCGCTTCCGGTAACGGGGGCGCCGTTTTCGTTTCGGGCATATCGGGATGCGTTGGGCCGGGCAGGCCCGCCGGAATCAGCGGCCCAGCTTTGCGTGAACCTCGTCCAGATCGACTTCGCCCTTGGGCATTTTGTTGTCGGGGTTGTCGAAGTCATAGCGGAACAACTGGAAATCCTTTTTGTAGATTTCCCAGACAAGATGCCGCGACAGATCGTCGAAATAGTCGCTGACCTTATGCGCCCGCTTTGGCCCGTGCCCTTCGGATTCGTTGAATTTGGGCACCTGTTCCACGTCCATGGTTACGGGCGTGTCGGCGGCATCCAGCACGCGCTGCATCCCTTCGTTGAACTTTTCGGTGAAGAAAATCTGGTCGTAGCGCCCGCCGTTCACGATGAACGTCGAGATGTGGCCCGACATGGCCGACCAGTGGATGTCGGGTTCCATCGGGCGGCGCCAGCGGATGGTGTCGCGCGCGAACAGCAGAAAGCGGCGGAAGGATTTGATCTGATCAAAGTCAAAGCCGTCATCCGGGCTGCCCACCTCGACCCCGTAGCGCTGGATCAGTTGCGGCACCAGATTGCCGCGATAGCGGCGGCCGTTGCGCTGAATCCCGGCGATCTTGTCGAAAAAGGACGACAGGATGCGGCTGTAGGGGTTGCGCACGCAGGTGAACACCACCGCGTCATGTGCGCGCACGGCACGTTCGATCGCATCCTCGCTTTCGCGGCGCGCCCATTTGTGCAGCCCGTCTTTCGCGTCGTGGATGTCACCGTCGAAATAGCGCCCATGATCGGAGTGGAACATGATCTGACCGATGGACGAGCAGGCGCATTTCGGCACCACCCGATAGA
Organism: Paracoccus sp. (in: a-proteobacteria); assembly: GCF_030538755.1. Classification (GTDB taxonomy): domain Bacteria; phylum Pseudomonadota; class Alphaproteobacteria; order Rhodobacterales; family Rhodobacteraceae; genus Paracoccus. The sequence goes on from NZ_JAUNTJ010000001.1 coordinate 135,635, forward strand.
TCATGCTTTCGCTTTCGGTCATCCAGACGCCCGGAAACCCCATGTTACTCTGCCTTTTCTGGCTGTTGTGCCTGCCGGTGCTTGCCGAGACGGCTAAAATCATTCACAGACACAAAGCAAATCAGACCGGAACTTTCAACGGGTTCGGTCAAAAGCTGCACATATTCTTGCGGATGGAGCCATATGGCGCGGATCGCCTTTATTCTGCTGTGCCACAAGGACCCCGAAGGTATCATCGCGCAGGCCCGCCGACTGACCGAGACGGGCGACTTCGTCGCGATTCATTTCGATGCACATGCCAAATCAGACGATTACGCCCGCATCCGCGCCGAACTGGCCGACAATCCGGGCGTGACATTTGCGCGCAAGCGGGTGCGCTGTGGCTGGGGTGAATGGTCGCTGGTCGCGGCCACCTTGCAGGCGGTGCGCGCGGCGGCGGCGGATTTTCCGCAGGCCACGCATTTCTATATGCTGTCGGGCGATTGCATGCCGGTGAAATCGGCTGGCTTTGCCCGCGATCTGCTGGACCGCGAGGATTGCGACTATATTGAATCCTTTGACTTTTTCGAAAGCGACTGGATCAAGACCGGGATCAAGGAAGAACGGCTGATCTATCGCCACTGGTTCAACGAACGCCGCCAGAAAACCTGGTTCTATCGCAGTATGGAATGGCAACAGCGCATGGGCTGGTCGCGGCCCATTCCTGACGGCTTGCGGATAATGATCGGCAGCCAGTGGTGGTGCCTGCGCCGCGAAACGATCGAGAAAATCCTGACCTTCTGCGACGCCCGGCGCGACATCCTGCGGTTTTTTGCCACCACCTGGATTCCCGACGAGACGTTTTTCCAGACGCTGGTGCCACATCTGGTGCCGCGCGATCAGATTCGCACCCGGACGCTGACCTTTCTGATGTTCACCGATTACGGGATGCCGGTGACGTTTTACAACGATCACTATGACCTGTTGCTGGGGCAGGATTACCTGTTCGCGCGCAAGATCAGCCCCGAGGCGCTGGACCTGAAGGAACGGCTGGGCCAGTTGTGGCAATCGGCGCGGCGCGACTTTGCCATTTCCGGCGAGGGGCGCGAGCTGCACGGCTTTCTGACCCGGCAGGGGCGTATCGGGCTGCGCTTTGGGCGGCGCGCATGGGAAGCCTCGGCGCAGGTCGGGCGCGGGCATGTGCTGCATGTGATCCTGTGCAAGAAATGGCACTTTGCCAAGCGGCTGACGCAGGCGATCCGCGACCGGGCCGGGATTCCGGCGGTGGACTATCTGTTCAACGAATCCGAGGCGAACCTGCCCGATCTGGGCGGGCTGGAACAGGGCTGGGACAAGCGGCACCACCATCGCCGCGCCATGATCGCGATGCTGATGCAGCACTTTGACGCCGGTCGGCTGGTGATCTGTCTGGACCCGGCGAATGCCGAGGTTCTGGCCGATCTGGCGGCGGATCGCGCCGATCTGCGGGTGCTGCATATCGACTGCGATTTCAGCGACGATTACCTGCGCGGCCATGTGGCCCGCATTGGTCTGGTCGGGGCGGATACCTCGGCCGGGCGGATCGAATCGCTGATCCCGGTCATGCGCCGCGATCTGGCGCATGAGGTCGAGACCCTGCGCGACATGAACCTGCGCCGCTTCGAGATGATTCGCGCCGATGCGGACAGTCAGGCCAATGCCGCCGCGCTGGCCCGGTTTCTGGATGTTTCCGGCGATCTGGCGCATGATCTGGCCGAAACGCCGCATCTGTTTGCCGACTGAAAGGACAGCCCATGACCCCGGCTTATGACGATCAGAACATCTTTGCCCGTATCCTGCGCGGCGAGATTCCCTGCGACAAGGTGGCCGAAAATGACCACGCACTGGCCTTTCGCGACATCAGCCCCGCCGCGCCGGTGCATGTGCTGGTGATCCCCAAGGGGGCCTATGTCAGCTTTGACGATTTCTGCGCCCGCGCCAGCGAGGCCGAACTGGCCGGTTTCCTGCGGCTGAGCGGTCAGGTCGCGCAGGCCGAAGGCGTGGCGCTGGACCGTGGTCAGGGCTTTCGCGCGATCACCAACGCCGGGGAACATGGCGTTCAAGAGGTGCCGCATTTCCATCTGCACATTCTGGGCGGGCGCGGTATGGGGCCGATGCTGACGCGCCGCGACTGATTGCCGCGATTGATTGCGTCCCGCGACGCCGGGGGCATTCTGCCCCCGGACCCCCTGACGGCCGATCTGCCCTGCACAGCCGGCGGCGGTTGTGCGGGGTCAGCGCCGCCGCAGCATTTTACCCACAGCCCGCACCGGCGCCGTCAGCCGCCACGAGGTGCTGGCCAGCACCTCGGCCTTGTAGGCGGACAGGGCGCGTTCCTGATCGGCCAGCCGCTTTTTCAGCGCCGCGATCTCGGATGTCAGGGTGGCGATGGTGCTGCTGCTGGCCTTGCTGTCGCGCTGATGCGCGCTTTGCGCCTCGGCCAGTTGCTTGCGCGTCTGGGCCTGTGCTTGGGTCAGTTGCTTATGGGCCTGAGCCTGCGCCTCGGCTGCGGCGCTGTCGGCCTGCGCCCGGATGCGTTCCAGTTCCGCCGTCAGCGCGGAGGTTTCGAAAAAGCGGGTCTGCCGTTCCTGCGCCACCTGCGCCGCGACGTGATCCTGTTCGGCGCGCGCGGCATCCAGTTCGGCGGCCAGTTCGGCCAGCCGGGGATGCGGGTTTTCGGCGGCATAAAGCGCCGCCTGCGCCCGCGCCAGTTCCAGCCCGCGCGCGTCCCATGACTGGCGCAGTTGAGCCAGTTCCTTACCCGCCGCCCGCGCCTTGTCGGCCAGCGTGCCTGCCCGCCGTTCTTGTATGGCGGCGTGACGGGCGGTTTCGGCCACCGCGCCGAATTGCCGGAACATCCAGCGGATCGCGTCGGCGGCGTGACCATCCTGCGCATCCGCCGCCAGATCGGCCACGGCCGCAGGCAGATCATCGCCCGCCCCAAACAGAGCCAGCCCGGCCCCAACATCCAGCCACAGCCCGGCGCGCATCTGTGCCGTCAGCCCGCCCGGAGCGCCGATCAGCACCAGCAGCCCGCCATCAGCCAAGCCCGCACGCCAATCGCCGATCTGCGCGGCAAGCGTGTCGGCATCCGCCCCGGCTTCGGCATCCAGCGTGATCAGCATCAGATCCGGGCGATCAGAGGCGGGGCCGGGGGCAGGGGCATCGCCGATCTCAAGCCGCAGCAGCGTAGGATACAACTGTTCGGCATGGCGCAGCAGCCGGTCGGGCACGGCGGTCAGCGCGCGGCCCGTGGCCTGATCGCTCCAGCGGCCCCAGCCGGTTACGCGCGCCCCTGATGTGGCGTCGGCGGCCTTGTCCAGCGCCTGACAGACCGCAAACAGCGCCGCGCCATCGCCGGTATTCAGCGCCAGCACCCGCCGGGGCCGCAGCCGCTCTGTCAGCCAGAACAGCGCCGGAATCAGCGGCGTGGTTGCGCCGTCGCCCATAAACCGGGGATGCCACAGCAAGGCCGGGGTCCAAAGCGCGGCAAGGTTGCGCGATGCGTCGTGGCGGGCGGGTTCGGATGTGATCGTCATGGGACGCGGGCCTTTTGCGGGTCAGAATGGACAGGCAGGGACATATCGGCGCAGCCGTGGTGTTCCAGCAGGATCAGCCGCCCGATCATGCGCGGGCGATAGCCGGGGGGCAGCGCCCCGGCTGGCTCGGCCGGCGTGGCGCGGGTCAGCAGGATACGGGCGGGCGACAGCGCGGCAATCAGCGCCGCAAAGGCCGCTTCGCCCGCCGCCTGCGCGGGTGCGGTCAGCAGCAAGGGGCCAAGCGGTCGCATCTGATCCCACAGCGCCGCATCGGGCTGATCCTGCGCCAGAACCGTGACGGACGAGGCCGTGGCCATTTCATCATGGGTCAGCGCCTGTTCGATCAGCGTGGCGTCATCGGCCAGCAGCAACAGCGACCAGCGCCCCGCCGCACAGGCGAACAGCCGCGCCAGCCCCGGATCGCGCAGATGCACCGAAACGCCGCTGGTCTGCCACCAGGGCATCAGCGCGTCCAGCTCGGCCTCGGTCAGCGACAGGGCGGTATTGGCGAAACGCGCCGCGTCCCCGGTGCGGGCGGCGACGCCAGCGGCCTGCCGCAGCGCGGTGGTGAACAGCGCCTGCACCGCCGGTTCGAGCAGGTCGGCCACGTCATCCGCCGGTTCGGCCCCCGCATCCCCCAAGGGCAGCGGCGCATCCAGAACCCCCGCCTGCACCAGCGCCGCATTGCCCTGCGCCATCGCCTGAACCTGCCATTGCGGCATCGCAACCGCAGGCAGGGCGGCGGCCAAAGCCTTGGGCGGCAGGGCTTTGGCGGTCTGGCGCAGGTGGTGTTCGACCTCTAACCGCTCGGGCGGGGTCATGTCGCGCATCAAGGCGTTCAGGCGGCGCTTGGTTTCAATCAGGACCAGCGATTTTTCGCGCTGGTTGGCGTGGATGGCATCGGCCAGTGCCGGGTCGGTGACAGGCGCGCCGATCTCATCCAGAAAGCGCCGGACCAGCGGCGCGGCAGGGTCGTGAAACGGTATCGCCCGAACCGAGCGCGCCCCCATGATCCGCCCCAGATGCGCCAGCCGCGCGTCATAGCAGACGGCGCCGCGATCGAACTCGGTTGCCAGAAAATCGCTGAAGGGCTGAACGATGGCGCGATAGCCGCTTAACACATTTTCAATATAGCGCGATTTCAGCCAGTCGAACTGGGGCCGCAGCACAGCCACAATATCCACCTGCCACCCGGCGAAATGATCGTGCAGTCGTTGCAGCGCAGCGTCGTGGACATCGGCAATCAGGTTTTCCGCGCTAAAAATCACCGCCGTGTCCGGGTGCGCCGCCAGTTCGGCGTCGAATTCTGTCGTTTGTCCCTCGCTGGTCAGGCCAAGCAGGGACAGATGCCCCGGTGTCCGTTCCTGATCCCACCTGCTCTGGCGCGACAGCACCGAACGCGGAAACAGAAAACCATGGCCGATCAGGGTATCGGCCTGCGTTTCCAGATAGTTCTGAATCGAGGTGCTGCCGGCCTTGGTCTGGCCCACATGCAAAATCAGCCGACGCGGTGCGGGGGTATTGGTCATTTGGCCTCGGTCGTGGTTGATTCAAGCCCGGTCATCGCAGCCAAATTGTGGCGCACGACATCATCGGGCACCGCGCCGCCTTGTGGGGCGGCGAACGGGCGGGGCGTGCCGGGCTGGGGCGGGAAATGCAGCCGGGCCGCCTCGGGCTGATCGGGCGACAGGGTGGCGTGCCATTGCCGCCAGCCCGCTGCGTAATCCTTTCGCGTTTGCGACAGGCCGGTTTCCGGGTTGATGCCCGATTCGGGATGGTTGGTCAGGCTGCCCTCCATCTCGATGGCGAACATCGCGATCAGGGACAGGCGCGTGAATTCGTCCCCGATCAGGGTTTCTGTCCGGGACATCAGCTCGCTGTCGGCACCAAAGCGGGCGCAATCCCACCCGCCCAGAGTGTCGCGCAGGAAATCGGTGCGGAAGGTCGTGGCGATGGGGCACATCCGGGTCACGCCATCGGTGCTGTAGCTGGATTCGACGGCAAACCGCACCACCACCCCATCCGGGTTCAGCCGCGCCATTTTCGGCACCGAGGCGCGCGGCGGGGTGGGGGCCGACAGGATCGCGCCGATATGCTGCTCGATACGCTGCGGATGCGCCCAGTCGTCGGCGTCATGGCCGGTGATCCAGTCGCCACGCGCCATGGTCAGCGCGATGTTCTTGGCCACATACGGCCCCGCATTCACCCGCCCGCGCAAAATGCGCACGCGGCTGTCGCTGGCCGCGATCTGCTGCATCTCGCCCCAGGTGCCGTCGGTGCTGGCATCATCGACGATCAGCAGTTCCAGATTGCGCCATGTCTGGTTCAGCACCGACCGCGCGGCGGCGGCGATGGTGGCTTGGGCATTCCACGCCGGCATGATGACCGACACCAGCGGCCCGCCCGTCACAGGGACCAGCCCGTCGGCGCTGAAACGGTCGATCAGATGCGTGCCCGCGCCCTCGGCCCCCGCGTCCTTGGCCCATGTGATCGGGGCGGCACCGAAATGGCCGATATAGCGGTTCAGATGCGTCAGCCAGCCCGCCCGATCGCCCGCCGCCAGCGCGCGATTGGCGCGCAGGGTGTCGATCGTATAGGCGGTTTCCTGCGGCACATGCGCCCTAGCATAGCGCACGGCCACGTCATAGCCGTATTCCTCGGCCATGCGCGCCGCCATGCGCAGCGATTGCCGCGCGCGTGGCGGTGGCAGATAGTCGGCCAGCCGGGCCGGGTTTTCGGCCAGCCCCGGCCCCGCCGCACGCCGCATCAGCACGCCATAGCGGCGATAATGCTGCGCCGGGTCCAGCCCCGACATATCGACATCGGGATAGCGGCGGCGGTAAAATTCGGGGTCGAAGGCTTTGCTTTTCAGGATGGCGTCGGCCAGCTTGGTGCGGGTTTCAGGCATCGGCAGGCTCCGGTTGGTCTGGGCGGCAGGCGACTGGTATCAGCGAGGCAGGCACGATCATCGCAGGCGGCGCCGGAAAGCGGCGCGTGTTCTGGGGAAAGTCCAGCCGCTTGTCATCGGTCCCGGCGCGGCTGTGCCAGTCGCGCCAGCTTTCGTTATAGATCTGGCGCGGCCCCTTGGCCCCGTCGCTCTGGTGCAGGGTGCTGGCCGGGGCGTTGGTCAGGTTGTCAGCCGCATCGAGGCACAGCATGGCAAAAACATCCAGATTGCGCCATGCGGGGCCAAGCAGGCTTTGGGCGCGGGCGATCATCTCGCCATCGGCACCAAAGCGCACGCTGTCGAAATAGCCCAGCCGGTCGCGCAGCGTATCGGCATGAAACAGCGCCGAAACAAAGGCCCGCCGCCGGAACCCGTCGGGCGCATGATGCAGGCTGGCCGGGATCACATTGCCGAAATGCCCCGCCGCGCCCATGCGCAGCATCATCGCCGTGCTGGCCAGAATCGCGCCCTCGCTGCGCAGCACGGCAGAGAGATGCCGCTCGATCCACTGCGGATGCGCCCAATCGTCGGCATCATGCCCGGTGATCCAGTCGCCGCGCGCGATCTGACAGATGGCGATGTTCTTGGACACGAACGGGCCAAGATTGCGGGCGTTGCGGATCACCCGCACACGACTGTCGGATGCCGCAATCTGCCGCAGCGCCTCGGCAGTGGCATCGGTGCTGGCATCATCGACGATCAGCAGCTCCAGATTGCGCCATGTCTGGTTCAGGATCGAGCGCGCGGCGGCGGCGATCGTATCGGCGGCATTCCACGCCGCCATCACGACGCTGACCAGCGGCCCGCCGGTGCAGGGCGGCAGCGGATCGGTTGTCAGCCGGTCCAGCAGGCGCGCGCGCTGCGGGTCAAGCCGCAGCGGTGCAATGCCCCACGGTGCCAGATAGGCGTTCAGATGACCCAGCCACGCCTGCCGCCCGTCAGCCTTGTCGCGCAAGGCCAGATCGGCGGCGATCAGGTGCAGCGGGCGCAGCGCCTTGTCGCCCAGATGCGTGCGGGCCATCTGCGCGGCCTGATCCAGCCCTTCGCTGGCGGCGATCCCGCGCGCGGCCACCATCACCCGCCGCCACAGATCATCGGGCGGCCCGTCGCGCAGCCAGAGGTCCAGCCCGGCACGCCGCCCCGCCATGTCCTCGGCCAGCAACGCCCCGCGCAGCCCCGGCCCCGGATCGCGCCCCATCAGATGGCCCAGACGGGTGTAATGATCCAGCGGCGACAGCCCCGAACACGCAACATCGGGATAGCGTGCCGCATACCAGCCGGCGTCGAACAGGCCCAGACCGTCCAGATGCCGCCAAGGCTGATCGCCGCCCGCCATGATCCGGCCTTACAGCCGCAGATCCGACTGATCGGTCGGAAAGGCCGCCTTCATGTCAAAGAAAACCCCGCCGGGGCGCAGGTAATCGCGCAGCGGCTCTGGCCCGTCAGACACAAAGTCATCATGCGCAACCGCCAGAATGATGGCATCGTAAACGCCCCGCTGCGGCTGGGTCAGGGTGACGCCATATTCATGCGCCAGCTCGTCCGGGTCGGCCTCGGGGTCGGTCAGATCGACCTCCAGCCCCCAGTCGCGCAGCGCGGCGGTCAGATCGACAACCTTGGTGTTGCGAATGTCGGGGCAGTTTTCCTTGAAGGTCGCGCCCAGAACCAGCACGCGCGCGCCGCGGATCTGCATGTCCTTGCCGATCATCGCCTGCACCAGCCGCCGCGCCACCTCGCGCGGCATACCGTTGTTGATCTCGCGCGCGATGCGGATGATGTCGGGAATATGGCCGGCCTTTTCGGCCCGGTGCAGCAGGTAATACGGGTCAACCCCGATGCAATGCCCGCCGACCAGACCGGGCTTGAGCCGCATGAAGTTCCACTTGGTCGCCGCCGCGTCGATCACCTCGGACGTGTCGATGCCAAGGCGGGCAAAGACCATCGCCAGTTCGTTAATCAAGGCGATGTTCACGTCACGCTGAGTATTCTCGATCACCTTGGCCGCCTCGGCCACGCGGATCGAACTGGCCTTGAAGGTGCCCGCGGTGATGATCGTGCGATACAAACCATCGACGAAATCTGCCACCGCCGGGGTAGACCCGGACGTGACCTTGACGATCATCGGCAAAGGCCGCGCCTTGTCACCGGGGTTGATCCGCTCGGGGCTGTAACCGACGTGGAAGTCCTCGTTAAAGCGCAGCCCTGAAACCCGCTCCAGCACCGGAACGCAATCTTCTTCGGTGGCGCCGGGATAGACGGTGGATTCAAAGATCACCACATCGCCCTTGCCCAACACCTGCCCCACCGTTTCCGAGGCGCGGATCAGCGGCGTCAGATCGGGGCGGTGATTGCCGTCAATCGGGGTCGGCACGGCGATGATATACACCGAACAACCGCGAATGTCATCAATTGCACTGGCAAAACGCAGATGCGGCGACTGGCTTAAATCATCCACCTCGCCGGTGCGGTCGCTGCCGGCCCGCAACTCGGCCACCCGCGTTTCCGAGATGTCAAAGCCGATGGTGTCGAAATGTTTCCCGAATTCCACAGCCAGCGGCAACCCCACATAGCCCAATCCGATAACGGCAATGCGCGGCGCATCATTCATCTTGATTACCCTCGTTTGATGGCGATGCGATACAGTTAAACCCTTGGTGGTGCAAGCCGCCCGCGCCCCTCCTCTGCGCGATGTGCAAAAGCCACGCGCCTCATCTTTGGTCCCCAAATATCCCGGGGGTGCGGGGGCTGGCCCCCGCTTGCCGGGCGCAGGCGTCAGTCGAACAAACCCAGTTGCCCGTCCGGCGCTGCCGCCTCTGGCTGGTCAAAGCCCGACAGTGTGACCCCCAGCAGCCGCAGCCCCTGTTGCCCCGGCAAGGCGGCGTGGATCAGCTCGCCGGTGATCTGCTGCATCTCGTCGGCGCTGGCGATCGGGCGGGGCAGGCTGCGGGCGCGGGTGATCTGGTGGAAATCGGCGAACCTGATCTTGACCGTCAGGGTGCGGGCGTTCAGCCCGGCGCGGGCGGCCTGACCCCAGACCTTTTGCACGATGGGCGACAGCGCGGCCAACGCCGCCTCGCTGCCGTGAATATCCTCGGCAAAGGTGGTTTCCGACCCCAGCGATTTGCGGATGCGGTCGGGGCGCACCTGCCGGTGATCCACCCCGCGCGCGATGTCGTGGTAATAGCGGCCCGCCTTGCCGAAATGTGCGGTCAGAAAGGCGGCATCCTGCGCGCGCAGATCGGCGCCGGTGCGGATGCCCAGCCGTTCCATTTTCGCGACCGTCGCCGGGCCGATGCCGTGGAACCGCCCGACCGGCAGGCCCAGAACGAACTCTGGCCCCTCGGCGGGGGTGATGACGCACAGCCCGTCGGGCTTGTTGCGGTCTGACGCCAGCTTGGCCAGAAACTTGTTATAGCTGACCCCGGCACTGGCGGTCAGGCTGGTTTCGGCGCGGATCAGGGCGCGGATCTCGCGCGCGATTGCGGTGGCGCTGCCGCCGGGGGGCAGGTGATCGGTCACGTCCAGATAGGCTTCGTCCAGCGACAGCGGCTCGATCAGCGGGGTAAAGCGGGCAAAGATCGCGCGGATCTGCTGGCTGACGGCGCGGTAAACCTCGAACCGGGGGCGCACAAAGATCAGTTGCGGGCAGCGCCGCCGCGCCGTGACCGAGGGCATGGCCGAACGCACGCCAAAGGTCCGCGCCTCATAGCTGGCGGCGGCCACCACCCCGCGCCGGGCAGAACCGCCCACCGCGACCGGCTGCCCGCGCAGGTCGGGGTTGTCGCGCTGTTCGACCGAGGCATAGAACGCATCCATGTCGATATGGATGATCTTGCGGATGCGATCCGCAGGGGCGGCCGGATTGTCCGGCCCCGCGCTCATGCGGCGGCGTAGATGCGCGCGTTGCCCGCCGACATCGAGGTGCCCATCTTGTCCAGCCGCATCAGGGCCATGGCGCGGGTGCCGCTTTGGGTGAACAGGGTGCCGATCTCGCGCCCGTCGCGCATCACCGGGGTGCCGACCGGGGCCGCGCCGTCGATGCGCACCGGCACCAGACCCCGGCGCAGTTCGGTCTTGTGCTTCATCCGGGCCGTGACCTCTTGCCCGACGTAACAGCCCTTGCGGAAATCGACGCCGTGCAGCCGCTCGAACCCGACTTCCAGGATATAGGTTTCGTTCGGGATCAGTTCGACCAGCGTTTCGGGGATGCAATGCGCCACGCGCAGCGCGTCCCAATTGGTGCCGTCGCTGCCGCTGCTGCCATATTTGCGCCAGCCCATGGCATAGTGCCGCGGGTCCGGGATCGCACCTTCAGGAGTATGGCCGCTGCCGATGCCAACGGTCATGTCGGTCATGGCGATCTCGACGTTGCTGCGCAGCCGATACATGGTCAGCCGCCGCACCAGATCACTGGCCAGCCGTGCATCAATGTCGATCAGCAGGCTGTCGTCACCATCGGGGATAATCAGGAAATCGGCCAGATATTTGCCCTGCGGCGACAGCAGCGCGGCCCAGCAGGGCGTATGGCGCACATCGTTCGTGACCAGACCTTGCAAGAACGTCTCGCGGTCGGGGCCTGATACCCGGATGATCTTGCGTGACATGTTACTCTTCTCCAAACTGAAGGGCGACCAAACGGGCATAGGCCCCGCCCTGTGCCATCAATTCGTCATGGTTGCCCTGTTCTGCAACCTGACCATTGGCAATAACGATGATTTTGTCGGCTTTTCGGATCGTGGACAAGCGGTGTGCGATCACCAGAGTGGTGCGACCTTGCGCCAATTCGTCCAGCGCCTGCTGCACCAACCGCTCGCTGGCGGTGTCCAGCGCGCTGGTCGCCTCGTCCAGCAGCAAAATGGGGGCGTTGCGCAGCACGGCGCGGGCGATGGCGATGCGCTGACGCTGCCCCCCCGACAGGTTCGAGCCGCGCGGCCCCGCCGGGCTGTCCAGCCCCTGCGGCAAAAGATCGGTGAATTCCGCCACATGCGCGGCCCGCACTGCCTGATCCAGTTCCGCCGGGCCGGCATCGGGGCGGCCCATCAGGATATTTTCACGCAAGGATTCGTCGAACAGCGCCGGTTCCTGTGCCACGGTGGAAAACTGATCGCGCAGCGTGCCCAGATCGAGATCGCGCACCGGCACGCCCCCCAGCGTCACCTGCCCGCGTTCGGGGTCGATCATCCGCGTGACCAGATTGAACACGGTGGATTTGCCCGCCCCCGAGGGGCCGACCAGCGCGGTGGTCTGCCCGGCCTCGGCGGTGAATGTCAGCCCGCGCAGCACCGGGTTGCCCTCATAGGACAGCCAGACGTCATCCAGCCGCAGCGTGGTATCGGCGGGCGCTTCGCGGCGCGGGCCGGAATGGACGGTCGGTTTGGTGTCGAACACCTGATAGATCCGTTCCAGCGAGGCGGCGGCGATCTGCCAGCTGCCCGCCAGCATCCCCAGCCGCCGCAGCGGCTGAAAGGCCAGCGACAGGGCGGTGAAAAAGGCCATGAACTCGCCCACGGTGCGTTCGCCGCGCGTCACCTCGGCCCCGCCAAGCGCCAGCACGCCGACAAAGCCAAGCCCGGTCACGATGTCGATCATCGCCGGGATGGTGGCGCCGGTGGCGGACATCTTGATTTCATAGCGGCGGATACGATTGACGATGGCGGCATAGCGGCTGGTCTGTTCGGCCTCCATCCGGTTCAGGCGGATGGTGCGGATGCCGTGCATCACCTCGTCCAGACGGGTGGCGCGGGCGCTGGCCTGCGCGCGGCTGTCGCGCATCTTGCGGCGGATATAACGCTGCACCAGAACGGTGGGCAGGATCAGCAGCGGTGCGCCCACCAGCGCCGCCAGCGTCCACCACGGGTCAATGGCGATGGCCACCCCGAACAGCGACAGCAGCGCCACCACATCGCGCCCGGCCCCGGTTATCAGCGTGGACCAGATGCCCTGCACCGCGATGGTGTCGCCCTGCACCCGTTCGATCACCGCGCCGGGCGGGTTTTCCTGAAAGAAGCGTTGGTCCAGCGTCAGGATATGGCGCAGAAGGTCGGTCTGCATCCGTGTGGACACCATCATCGACACCCGCGTTATCAGCGATTTGTTGATGACAAGGGTCACGGCGCGGATCACGAACAGGCTGAAGATGATGCCGCCGACCCACCAGATCGCCGCGGTATCGCCGCCCACGAACACCCGGTCGAACAGCGGTTGCAGCATCCATGACAGGACGGCCAGCGTTGATCCTTCGATCGTCATGAAGATGAATGCCACCGCCATGATCGGCCAGTGGCTGTGCAGGTAATCGCGCCACATGCGGCGGAACAGGTTCTGGCGCGGGGTCTGGTTCTGGCTCATGCTGCTGTCCTTGCCCGAAAAATTGCCAGCCTTGCAAGGGGTGGCAAGGGCAGGAGCCTCCGGCGGGGATATTTATCGGACCAAAGATGCCCGCGTCTTGACCTTGGATTGCGGCAGCGGGATGACGGGGCGTATTGTCAGGAGACCGCCATGACCCTTGCCGGAAGCCGCCCCGTTGTTGCCATCCCCGGACCCTCGCCCGTGCCGGATCGGGTGTTGCGCGCGATGCACCGGGTCTCGCCCGATATTTACGGCGAGGATCTGGCGGCGGCGAATGCGGCGCTGATGGACGGGCTGCGCTGGCTGGCAGGGACCAGCGGCGCGGTGGCGGCCTTTATCGGCAATGGTCATGCCGCGTGGGAGGCGGCCTCGGCCAATTTGTTGTCGCCCGGCGATGCGGTTCTGGTGCTGGTGTCGGGCCGCTTTGGCGAGGGTTGGGCCGGGTTGCTGCGCGCGCAGGGGATTGCGGTCGAGGTGATGGATTTTGGTGCCGATGCGCCCGAGCCGTCGCGTCTGGCGGCGCGTTTGGCGGCTGACCGGGCGCGTGCGATCCGGGCGGTTTGCGTCTGTCAGATCGACACCGCCAGTTCGGTGCAGGCCGATATTGCGGCGCTGCGGCAGGCCATGGGCGATCATCCGGCGCTGTTGATGGTGGATGCCATTGCGTCTTTGGGCTGTGCGCCGATGCGGATGGATGACTGGGGTGTGGATGTGTTGCTGGCCGCCAGTCAAAAGGGGCTGATGTGCCCGCCCGGCTGTTGTTTCCTGTGGTTGTCGGGCCGTGCGGCGGCGATGCCTGCGACGGCGCTGACCTCGCCCTGGTGGGATATGCGCCCGCGTCTGGGGGCCGATCAGCTGTGGCAGTTCTGGGGCGGCACTCCGCCGGTGCAGCATATCTTTGGCCTGACCGAAGCCCTTGCGATCATGCGCGAGGAAGGGCTGGAGCAGGTCTGGGCGCGGCACCGGGCCTTGGCCGATTGCGTGGCGGCGGCCTTTGACTGCTGGTCGGCGGGCGGCGATATGGCGCTGAGCGTGGCCCGGCCCGAGGCGCGGGCGGCCTCGGTTACGGCGGTGCGGCTGGCGGGGGCGGATGCGCTGCGTGGCTGGCTGGAGGCGCGGGCCGGGCTGACGCTGGGCATCGGTCTGGGCGCGGCTGATCCGGCGCATGCGCTGCGGGTGGCGCATATGGGCGATGCCGGGGCGGTGCAGATGCTGGGCGTTCTGGGCGCGATGCAGGCCGGGATGGCCGCGCTGGGGATCGCGCATGGGCCGGGGGCACTGGATGCGGCGGCGGCGGTGGTTGCGCGCCGTGCGTGAGGTGGAGTGGCTGTCTAGGGGTCGGTTCCCGGCATCGTCAGCAGCGTGACCAGCGTATCGCCATAGCGGCGCTGGTCCAGTTGCCGCAGCGGCGCGGGCGGGGCAGGGGGGCGGCTTTCTTCCCAGACCACGGTTGCGCCGGGGGCGATCCAGCCGCCGTCCAGTGCCGATTGCAGCGCGGCTTCGCCCAGGGATTTGCCATAGGGCGGGTCGAGGAAGATCAGGTCATAGGCTGCGCCCCGGTTCGGGCCAAGCCGGGTGGCGTCGCGCCGCCACAGGTCGGTGCTGCCCATGGCGCGGGCGCGTTCGATATTGGCGCGGATCAGGGCGCGGCCCGTGGCGCCGTCCTCGACAAAGGCTATGCGGGCGGCGCCGCGCGACAGCGCCTCTAGCCCCAGGGCACCGGTGCCTGCGAACAGGTCCAGCACGCACGCGCCCGGCACCGGGTCGGGGCGGGGGCTGTTGGTCAGCAGGTTGAAGATCGCCTCGCGCACGCGGTCGGTGGTGGGGCGCAGATGTGCGCCCGCATCGCCCGCGCCGACCTCGGCCAGTTTCAGGCCGCGCAGATTGCCGCCGACGATTCTCATGCTGAGGGTTGCGCCCAAAGGGGCGTATTTGGGCAAACAGGAAGCATCACAGCAGCGCCTTGAGATCGGGGGTGGTGGCGATCGCATCCGGGTCGGCGGTGCGGCCCGCGTCGATCAGCCGCTTGCCGATCATATAGGCGCGCGCATCGTTCAGGGCATCGACGGCGATCAGTTGCGGGCCGCGGAAATACCAGACCGAGCCGTTCCCCGGCTGGTCGCCCGCGCGGGTCACGATGCGGTCGGCCCCGGTGCCCAGGCCGGCGATTTGCAGCTTGGCGTCGTATTGGTCGGACCAGAACCACGGTTTGGGGATATAGGGTTTGTCCGCGCCCATGATGTTCGCTGCCACCGTCTCGGCCATGTCGATGGCATTGCCGACGCTTTCCAACCGCATCCAGCCGATGTCTGTCAGCATGCTGGCGCAATCGCCTGCCGCCCAGATGGCCGAGTCGCTGCTGCGGCCAAAGCTGTCGGTGGCGATGCCGTTTTCCGTCGCCAGACCGGCGGTTTCGGCAAGGTCGGTGACGGGGGTAACGCCGATGCCGGTGACGATCACATCGGCGGGGATCTGTTCGCCGCTGGCCAGTTCCACGCCGGTGGCGCGGTCGGGGCCGGTGATGCGGGTGATCGCCTCGCCCTCGCGGATCTGGGTGCCGTGGCGGCTGTGCAGGTTGCGGATCAGGTCGGCGGTTTCCGCCGCTGCCACGCGGCCAAGGATGCGCGGGGCGGATTCGATCAGCGTGACCTCTAGCCCCAGTTTGCGGGCGACGGCGGCTGCCTCTAGCCCGATATAGCCGCCGCCGATCACCACCAGCCGCGCGCCGGGGGTCAGATCGGGGCGCAGCTGGTCCACATCGGACAGGTCGCGGATGGTATGCACGCCGGGCAGGTGGCCGCCGATGGCATCGGGCAGGCGGCGCGGGCGCGCGCCAAGGCACAGCGCCAGCGCGTCATAGGGAACCGGCCCGGCATCGGTTTCCACGCGGCGCGCGGCGGTGTCGATGGCGGTGGCGCGGGTGCCGGTGCGCAGTTCGATCCCGTTTTCCTCCCACCATTCCGGGGCGCGCAGGGTCAGCCGGTCGATCCCCATCTGCCCCAGCAGATAGGCCTTGGACAGCGGCGGACGCTGATAGGGCGGCACGGCTTCGTCGCCGATCACCGTCAGCGGCCCTTCGTGCCCAAGCGCCCGCAGCTTTGCCGCCAGCGACGCCGCCGCCTGTCCTGCCCCCGCAATCACGATGCGCATCTGTGCCCCACTGGTCTGATCCTGCCCGGCAACCTATATTCGCCTTCAAGCCGTTTCAATCGCAGGAGGATGCGCAATGACGATCAAGGCGAATGACAAGCTGCCGCAGGGCAAGGTTCTGGTGCCGGGCGAGGATGGCCCCAAAGAGGTCGCGCTGGCCGATCTGACCAAAGGCCGCGTGGCGATCTTTGGCCTGCCGGGCGCCTTTACCGGCACCTGCACCAATGCACATATGCCCAGCTTTGTCCGCACCGCCGATGCCTTCCGCGCCAAGGGGATCGACGCGATCCTGTGCATCACCGTCAACGACCCGTTCGTGGTGGGGGCCTGGGCCAGGGAAACCGGCGCGGACAAGGCGGGCATTCAGGTGCTGGCCGATGCCGATGGCAGCGTGACCAAGGCCATGGGTCTGGAATTCGACGCCCCGCCCGCGGGCCTCTATGGCCGCTGCAAACGCTTTGCCGCACTGGCCAGCGACGGCGTGTTCAAAGTGGTGCAGATCGAAGACAGCCCCGGCACCTGCTCGGTCTCGGCGGGCGAGGCGCTGCTGGAAAAGGTCTGACCTAACCCCCCCGTGGCTTGGCCCGCGTTGTCGGGTCGGCCACGGTCGGGTCTTCGGGCCAGGGGTGGCGCGGGTAACGCCCGCGCATATCCTTGCGCACATCGGCGTAAGACGTGGCCCAAAAGCCCGGCAGATCCATCGTGACCTGCACGGGCCGCCCCGCCGGTGACAGCAGGCTGATCCGCAGGGGCCGCCCGCCCACCACCGGATGCCGGGTGACGCCGAACAATTCCTGCAAACGCACCTCGATCGAGGGATCGGCGTGGTCGTAATCAATCGGCACCTGCCGCCCCAGCGGAGTGGTAAAGCTGGCCGGAACCTCGGATTTCAGACGCTGCTGCCCGTCCCAGCCGATGCGCGCCATCAAGGCGTCGCTCAGGTCCAGCGCACGCAGATCGGCCCGCGTACGCGCCTTGCCCAACCATGGCAACAGCCAGTCCGCATCGGCCAACAGGCTGTCGTCATCGCAAGGCGGCAACCCGCCGGCCAAGGCAATCCGTGCCCGCAGACGCGCGGCACGCGGCAGCCATGGCAGGCCCTCGGCCCGCAGCCCGTCAAAGGCAGCGCGCGCTACCGCATCCTCGGGCGCATCCCAGATGCGATCCGACAGAACCAAAGCCCCCAGCCGTTCCTGCACGCGGGCCAACACCCGCCCCTCGCGCCGGGACCATTCGCAGACCTCGACCGTCTTGACCTGATCCGCAAACAGGGCGCGCAGATCCGCTTCGGCCAAAGGTGCCGCCATCCGCACCCGCGCGTCGCGGGCATCACCGTCCAGATCGACCGCCACGATCAGCCGCTGCCCGGCCAAAGGATCGCCGCCATCCAGAACCGCCCCCTTGCCACCCGACAGCACAAAGCGCGGCTCATCCCCCTTGCGCCGCATCCCGACCCGATCAGGATAGGCAAGCGCCGCCATCGCGCCTGCATCTTTGGTCTGTAAATATCCCGGGGGTGCGGGGGCTGGCCCCCGCCCGTCGCGGGACGCAATCAACCGGCGCAACCGCCGCGCCTCGTCCCGCGCCTGCACCAATGCGCCATGATCGACGGCCCAAGGGTGACGGTCCGCAAATGCCCGCGCATCACGCAGCGCCATCAGCCGCAACCCCAGATCGGCAGGTGCCCCGCGCAAAGGATCGCGCCCCGCCAGCAGCGCCGCCAGATCAGCCGCACCCTCGCCCGCCAGCATCAGCATATGCGCCAGACGCGGATGCAGCGGCAGCCGCGCCATCGCCTGCCCATGCGCGGTGATCCGCCCGGAACCATCCAGCGCCCCCAGCCCGGCCAGCAGGGCGCGCGCCTCGGCCAAGGCCCCCTCGGGCGGCGGCGTCAACAGCGCCAGATCAGCCGGCTCCGCCCCCCACAGCGCCAGCTCCAGCGCCAGCCCGGCCAGATTGGCCACGGCAATCTCGGGCGGCGCAAAGGCGGGCAGGGCGCCCTCCTCGGCCCGCGCCCACATGCGGTAACAGATGCCATCGGCCACACGACCCGCCCGGCCCCGGCGCTGATCGGCCTCGGCACGGCTGACACGTTCAGTCACCAGCCGCGACATGCCAGAGCCGGGGTCGAAACGCGCCCGCCGCGCCCGGCCCGCATCCACCACCACCCGAACGCCCGGAATGGTCAGCGAGGTTTCCGCAATCGCCGTCGCCAGCACGATGCGCCGCTGCGCCCCCGGCACCGCAAGAGCGGCCCGCTGCGCGCGCCCGTCCAGCGCCCCATACAGCGGCAAGACCTCGCAGCCGGTGCCACCCAGCATCGCCCCCACCCGGCGGATTTCCCCCTCGCCCGGCAGAAACACCAGCACGGTCCCGCCCATCCCGCGCGTTTCCAACTCGGCTGCGATGACCAGCCGCGCTGCCTCGTCCAGAAAGCGCGCGCCAGCGGGCAGAGGGCGCGCCAGCCAGCGGGTTTCCACCGGAAAGGCCCGCCCCTCGGATCGCACCACCGGCGCATCATCCAGCAGCGCGGCGACGGGGGCGGCATCCAGCGTGGCCGACATCACCAGAACCGCCAGATCGGGCCGTAACAGCGCCCGCGCCTGCCACACCAGCGCCAGTCCCAGATCGGCATTCAGGCTGCGTTCGTGAAACTCGTCGAAAATGACGCAGCCCACCCCTTCCAGCGCCGGGTCAGACTGGATCATCCGCGTCAGGATGCCTTCGGTGACCACCTCGATCCGTGACCCCGCCACCGTCTCGCCGCGCATCCGATAGCCGACACGACCGCCCACCGCTTCGCCCAGACTCTCGGCCAGACGCTCGGCTGCGGCCCGCGCGGCCAGACGGCGCGGCTCTAGCATGATGATCCGCCCCGGCACCTGATCCAGCAAGGCCAGAGGCACCCGCGTCGTTTTCCCCGCGCCCGGCGGGGCCACCAGCACGGCACGCCCTGCCGCCGCCACGGCATTGCGCAGCGCGGGCAGAATGTCGTCGATGGGCAGGCGATCCGTCATCGCCCGCTTATCCCCGATCCGCGCGGCCCCGAAAAGCCCCGGCCCATGCTTCCTGTTTGCCTAAATACGCATCTTGGGGCAGCCCCCTACACATCGGGGCTGCGCCTGCCTATCTTGCCCTTGCCGTAACGAAGGAAAAAAGATGAGCATTGGCAGCGATCTGATGCAGGGTCTGGGTCTGGCCGATCCGGTGATCCGGCTGGGTGTCACCGGGCTTTCGCGCGCGGGCAAGACGGTGTTCATCACCTCGCTGGTGGCCAATCTGCTGGACCGGGGGCGGATGCACGCGCTGCGCGCCGCCGCCGATGGCTCGATCAAGGCGGCGTGGCTGCAACCGCAGCCCGACGACACCGTGCCTCGGTTCGATTACGAACGCCATCTGGCCGCGATGACCGGCCCCGACCCGCACTGGCCCGAGGGCACGCGCCATGTCAGCCAGTTGCGCCTGTCGCTGCGGGTGCAGTCGCGCGGGCTTTTGTCGGGGTTGCGGGGGATGCAGACGGTGCATCTGGATATTGTCGATTATCCCGGCGAATGGCTGCTGGATCTGCGGTTGATGGACCGCGACTTTGCGGCCTGGTCTGCCGAAACGCTGGAGCGGATGCAGGGCCGCCCCGGCGCGGATGCCTTTCTGGCGGCAGTGGCGGCGCTGTCGGGCAGCACGCCCTTTGACGAAGCGGCGGCGCAATCGCTGGCTGCCAGCTATACCGACCACCTGCGCGCCGCGCGCCATGCGGGCTGGTCGGATTGCACACCGGGCCGGTTCCTGCTGCCCGGCGAGATGGCCGGATCGCCCGCGCTGACCTTTGCGCCTTTGCCCGACAGCCTGTCCTCTGCGCCGCTGTATCGCGAATTCCGCCGCCGCTTCGATGCCTATAAATCCCGCGTCGTGCGGCCGTTCTTTCGCGACCATTTCGCCCGGATCGACCGGCAGGTGGTGCTGGCCGATGTGCTGGGCGCGATCCATTCCGGTCCGCAGGCGGTCGAGGACATGCGCCGCGCCATGGCCGACATCCTGACCGCGTTCCGCCCCGGTCGTGCCGGTTGGCTGGCGCAATTGCTGGGCACGCGGCGGGTGGATCGCATCCTGTTCGCCGCGACCAAGGCCGATCACCTGAACCATGTCCAGCACCCGCGCCTTGCCGCGATCCTGTCGGCCATGCTGCGCGAAGCCCGCGACCGGGCCGATTTTTCCGGCGCCCGGACCGAGGCCATGGCCATCGCCGCCCTGCGCACCACGACCGAGGACGTGATCCAGCAGGATGGCGTCGATCTGCCCGCCGTGCGCGGCACCCTGATGGACGGGCGGCAGGCGGCGTTCTATCCCGGCGATCTGCCCGCCGACCCTTCGGTTCTGCTGTCGCCCGCGCGGCAGGGGGCGGATCGCTGGCTGGATGGCGATTACGGGGTGATGAACTTTGCCCCCGCCGCAGGCACGCTGCGCCCCGGCGACGGGCCGCCGCATATCCGGCTGGACCGGGCGGCGGAATTTCTGATCGGCGATCGGCTATGAGCGGCGCGGCCCCGCCCGAAGGTGCGTATTTGGGCAAACAGGAAGCATCGGAGGTTCTGCAATGACCCAGGAAACGCGGCGCGGGCCGGTGTTGATCGAGTTGGGGTCTGACGGGCGCGCCCCGCGCCCCGATCCGCGCCCTTTTGCGGGCGAGGAGCCGCCGCAGGCCGCTGTCCCGCATGTGCAGCCATCGCAGGGCGCGTCGGGTGCGGCGCAGGCGGATCGTGCCGGACCCACGCCGAATCCTGCCGATGCGCCTCTGATTGGCGATGACCCCGGCCCCTTGCCGCAGCCGCGCACGATGGAGATGATGATGCGGCTGACCTCGGGCGGGCCGTCGCGGCTGACGCGGTTCTTTTTGCAGGCGGGCGGTGCGTTGCTGACCTTTCTGCTGTCGGTGGCGGCGCTGCAATATATCAGCAACCTGCTGACCCGGTATCCCTTGCTGGGCTGGGTGGGGGTGGCACTGTTCGCGGCCTTTACGCTGGCGGCTTTGGGGATGGCGCTGCGGGAATGGCTGGCGTGGCGGCGCTTTGCCCGCATCGACGGCATTCAGCGCGATGCTGGCGCGGCCCTGGCGGCGGCGGATCTGGGGGCGGCGCGCCGTGTGGCGGACCGGCTGCAATCGCTGTTTGCCGGGCGTGACGGGATGGAATGGGGCCGCACCCGTCTGCGCGAACGTCAGGACGAGGCGCTGGACGCCGAAACCCTGCTGGCGCTGGCGGAAACCGAATTGCTGGCTCCGCTGGATCAGGCCGCCCGGCGCGAGATCGAGGCGGCGGCGCGCACCGTGGCTGCCACCACCGCGCTGGTGCCTTTGGCCTTTGCCGATGTCGCCGCCGCGCTGGCCGCCAATCTGCGGATGATTCGCCGCATTGCCGAGATTTACGGCGGTCGCGCGGGCACGGTTGGCGGCTGGCGGCTGGCGCGGATGGTGATGACGCATCTGGTGGCCACCGGCGCGGTGGCGGCGGGCGACGATCTGATCCACACCGTCGCCGGTGGCGGCATTCTGGCGCGGCTGTCGAAACGCTTTGGCGAAGGGGTGGTGAACGGGGCGTTGACCGCGCGCGTTGGCATTGCCGCGATGGAGGTGTGCCGCCCGCTGCCCTTCATGCACCAGCCCCGGCCCAAGGTCGGCAATCTGCTGACGCGCGGGCTGAAGGGCCTGTTCGGCGAGGATGATTCGCCGCGCTAGGGTGTGGCAGCGGGGCGATTGCCGCCAAAAGCAGCAAAGATATTCCGTCTGTGGCCGGGAAGAGCAGAAGATTTTCCCGGCTTTTTCGTGAATCCAAAAACCCCATCGGGTCAGTCGAGATTTTTCTCGACAAACACGATTTTGTCTGTCGTCATTATCGGGAAAGTTTCGCCTGAGGGAGAATGACGATGACGATAACCCAGGATTTTGCCGTCGCGCTGATGCGTCGCCAGTCGGTCAGGGCGGGGGCCGCGGTTGTGGTGCTGTTGGTGGGGATGGGTGGCGCGCTGCCCGCCGCTGCGCAGGAACTGTTGAATGTCAGCTATGATCCGACGCGCGAATTTTATCGTGATTACAACGCACTGTTTGCGCAGCACTGGCAGGAACAGGGGCATCCGGCCCCGGCCATCGACACCTCGCACGGTGGGTCGGGCGCGCAGGCGCGGGCGGTGATCGACGGGCTGAACGCGCAGGTCGTCACGCTGGCGCTGGCATCCGACATCGACCAGATCGCCGCCACCGGCAAGCTGCCCGAGGATTGGCAGGCGCGGCTGCCGCATAACAGCTCGCCCTATACCTCGACCATCGTGTTCCTTGTGCGCGAGGGCAACCCCAAGGGCATCACCGACTGGGGCGATCTGACCAAGGACGGGGTGCAGGTCATCACGCCGAACCCGAAAACTTCGGGCGGGGCGCGGTGGAACTATCTGGCGGCATGGGCCTGGGCCGAGCGTAACGGGCAGAATCCGCAGGAATTCGTCGGCGCGATCTATCGCAACGTGCCGGTGCTGGATACCGGGGCGCGCGGATCGACCACCACCTTCACCCAGCGGGGCATCGGCGACGTGCTGCTGGCCTGGGAAAACGAGGCGCATCTGGCGCTGAAGGAACTGGGCGAGGGGACGTTCGACATCGTGGTGCCCTCGGTCTCGATTCTGGCCGAGCCGCCGGTGGCGCTGGTCGATGCGGGGCAGTCGGGCGACGATCAGCAGGCGCTGTCGCAGGAATACCTGAATTTCCTGTATTCGCCGCAGGCGCAGGCGCTGGCCTATAAACATTTCTACCGCGCGTGGGACGATTCGGCGGCTGATCCGGCGGATGTGGCGCGCTTTCCCGAGGTAGAGCTGGTCACGATCGCCGATTTCGGCGGCTGGCCCAAAGTGCAGCCCGAGCATTTCGGCGAGGGCGGCATCTTTGACCAGATCTACACGCGGCGCTGACCATGGCGCGCGCGGCAATCTTTCAACCCTCGCCCATGCCGGGCCGGGGGTTGAGCATGGGGATCACGCTGAGCATGCTGTCGCTGATCGTGCTGCTGCCGATCTTTGCGCTGCTGGCGCATGGGGCGGCGGCGGGACCGGCGGCGGTGTGGGATGCGATCAACCGTGAACGGGTCTGGGCGGCGCTGTTCTTGTCGTTCCGGTTGTCGGCGCTGGCGGCGCTGGTCAATCTGGTGATCGGGCTGTTGCTGGCCTGGGTGCTGGTGCGCTATCGCTTTCCGGGGCGGCGGCTGCTGGATGCCGCCGTTGACCTGCCCTTTGCGCTGCCGACCGCCGTGGCGGGGATCGCGCTGACGGCGCTTTATGCGCCCAACGGGTTCCTTGGCCGGATCGCGGCGGATTTTGCGGTCAGCATTGGCTATTCGCCGTTCCGCATCGCCTATACGCAATGGGGCATCCTGATCGCGCTGATCTTTGTCGGCCTGCCCTTTGTCACCCGCACGGTGCAGCCCGTGGTCGAGGAAATCGACCGCGAGGTCGAAGAGGCATCGGCCACGCTGGGGGCCTCGCGCCTGCGGACGGTTACGCATGTGATCCTGCCGATGCTGATGCCCGCCGCGCTGACCGGCTTTGCGCTGTCGCTGGCGCGGGCGGTGGGGGAATATGGCTCGGTCATCTTTATCGCCGGCAATATCCCGATGCAGACGGAAATCGCCCCGCTGCTGATCGTGATCCGGCTAGAGGAATACGATTACGACGGCGCGGCCGCCATCGGCATCGCCATGCTGACCATCTCGTTCATCATGCTGCTGGTCATCAACCTGATTCAAGTCTGGAGCCAGAGGAGGATCGGCCTTGTCTGACACATCCCTGCATGTTCCGGTGCGCCCGTTCCGCGCCCCCACCACCGAAAGCGCATGGCTGCGCTGGACCCTGACCGGGCTGGCCTTTGCCGCCATGACGCTGCTGGTCTTTGCGCCGCTGGCGGTGATCTTTGCTCAGGCACTGGCGCGCGGCTTTGCCGCCGCCGTGGCCAGCCTTGGCAACCGCGATGCGCAGCAGGCGATCCGGCTGACGCTGACCGTCGCCGCGATCTCGGTGCCGCTGAACGTGGTCTTCGGTCTGGCCGCCGCGTGGTTCATCACCAAGTTCGATTTCCGCGGCAAGGCGGTGCTGATTACCCTGATCGACCTGCCGTTTTCGGTGTCGCCGGTGGTGGCGGGCCTGTGCCTTGTGCTGCTGTTCGGCGCCAATACGACGCTGGGGGCGTGGCTGGTGGCATCGGGCTATCCCATCGTCTTTGCACTGCCGGGGATCGCGCTGGCGACGATGTTCGTCACCTTTCCCTTTGTCGCGCGCGAACTGATCCCGGTGATGGTCGAACAGGGCCGCGCCGAGGAAGAGGCCGCGCTGACCCTTGGCGCATCGGGCTGGCGCACGTTTCTGACCGTGACCCTGCCGAATATCCGCTGGGCGCTGCTGTATGGAGTGCTGCTGGCCAATGCCCGTGCGATGGGCGAATTCGGCGCGGTGGCGGTGGTGTCGGGCAAGATCCGGGGCAAGACCGCGACCATGCCGATCACCATCGAGATGCTGTATAACGAATATCTGTCGGTCGCGGCCTTTTCGATGGCCGCCGTCCTTGCCGGGCTGGCGCTGCTGACGCTTGCCCTGAAAACCGCGCTGGAAATCCGCCATGCGGATCAGCTTGCCGCAACCCGCCGTCACTAAGGGGAAACCGATGCAGATCGAGATCGACGAAATCGCCAAGGAATTCGGGTCCACCACCGCGCTGCACCCGGTGTCGCTGTCCATCCCCTCGGGGGCGCTGGTGGCGCTGCTGGGGCCGTCGGGGTCGGGCAAAACGACCCTGCTGCGCATTCTGGGCGGGTTGGAGTTTCCCACCTCGGGCCGGGTGCTGTTCAACGGCACCGATGCCACCGGGCTCAGCGTGCAGGAACGCCGCGCGGGCTTTGTGTTTCAGTCCTACGCGCTGTTCCGGCACATGACCGTGTTCGACAACATCGCCTATGGCCTGCGCGCCCGCCCGCGCAAATCGCGCCCGCCCGAGGCCGAAATCGCCCGCCGCGTCGCGCGCCTGCTGAACCTGATCCAACTGCCCGAGATCGGCGGACGTTACCCCAGCCAACTGTCGGGCGGTCAGCGCCAGCGGGTCGCACTGGCCCGCGCGCTGGCGATCGAGCCGCAGATGCTGCTGCTGGACGAACCCTTCGGCGCGCTGGACGCCCGCGTGCGCAAGGAACTGCGGCAGGGCCTGCGCGACATCCACGACCAGACCGGCCTGTCCACCGTCTTTGTCACCCACGATCAGGACGAGGCGATGGAACTGGCCGATCTGGTGGTGGTCATGTCGATGGGCCGGATCGAACAGATCGGCCAGCCGCATGAGATAAAATCACGCCCGGCCACACCCTTCGTGCGCGAATTCGTCAGCGGCTAGGCAGGCGGCGGCAGGGTTGAACCGCTGCAATGCCGCCCTATATGCAACAACGGCCATACCGGCGACGGCATGGCCCGCCAGCGTTGTCAAGGCGGCGAATCAGCCATGGGGTCCAGATCACCCCCTTTGATAACCTTGCGAAACCCGGCTGCGATTGCCATGCATTTTTTGCATGACAGCCCTGCATTCGGGCACATACCGAATCGCCGCATGCAGCGGTATCCCGTCTGCACTGTCGGACAGACAAAAAATACCTGATCGGGGATCGGCGTCTCGCATTCCCGGCCCGCCCCCCGACTCTCGGGCAAAGACAAGAACAGGACATAACAGATGCGCGATTTCGTTGATGGTTCCGCATTCAACTTTGAACAGGGGCAACGCGCCCGCAAACTGTTTGCAGCCGTGGTTCTGGCTGCGCTGGATGATGCCATCGCTGATGACAAGAAATACGGCAACGGCCCCGAACAGATCGCCCGCTGGGCGCGGTCCCGCGACGGGCGCGAGGTGTTGTCCTGCGCCGGGATCGACCCGAACGAACGGGTGGTCAAAGGGCTGATGGAATTCGTGTCCAAGGGCGTGCGCACCTCGGTCGCCCTGTCGCGCGAAGAAAGCGAACGCCGCATGGCCGCGGAAGAGGCCGAAGCAGCCTGATCCGCCCCCACCCCGGATAATCCGTGGCCGTCCCTCGGGGCGGCCATTTTCATACCACCCCGGCCCCATCTTTGGTCTGATAAATATCCTCAGGGGTCCGGGGGCAGAATGCCCCCGGCGATCACCGGCCAACACAGGCAACCCGGCCAAACCACAGGCCGGCCCGGCCACCTGAGCCGCGCCCTACAGCCGCGTCACCACCCGTTCCGCATACAGGCGCTGCACATCATCGGCCTTGCACAGCTCGGTCGCCGGCGTCATCACCGCAGCCGAGGCCGCCGCCGCGCCCAGTGCCAGTGCCTCGGGCACGGTCCAGCCGCGCGCGGTGGCCAGCGTGAAACCGGCAACGAAACTGTCGCCCGCGCCGACCTTGCTGCGCACCGGCACGGCGGCGGCTTCGGCGTGCCACGCGCCATCCGGCCCGGCAATGACCGAGCCATCCTTGCCCCGCGCCACGATCACCGATTTCGCCGCGCCGTCGCGCACCAGACCGGCGGCAAAGGCGGCGCTGTCGGTCCGCAGCGGCAATTCGCGACCGGCCAGCGTTTCGGCCTCGAAACTGTCCATGCGCAGAACGTCAACCGGGGTTGACGAACCTGCAACGGTCCGCAGCGCCTCGCCCGAGGTGTCGACGATCAGCCGGGCCGAACTGTCTTTCAGCCGCACCGCCAGCATCTGCGCGAAACCGGCGGGAACGCCCGGCGGGTTAGACCCCGACAGCACGACCCAGCCGCCCGCGCGCGCGGCCTCGGCGATGGCGGACATGGCGTCCGCGACCTGGGTCTTGTGCCATTCCGGCCCCGGCATCACGAAACGGTATTGCGTGCCGCTGCTGCGGTCGGTCACGGCCAGCGATTGCCGGGTTTCGCCCGGCGCGGTCAGTCGCAGCACATTCAGCCCGCCCGCGCGCAGCAGATCGGCGATTCGGGTGCCCGTGGCCCCGCCCAATGCGACCAGAGCGGTGGATTTGCCGCCCATCACCTTGATCGCGCGGCTGACATTGATGCCGCCGCCGCCGGGATCGACCACCGGCTTGTCACAGCGCAGCTTCAGTTCCGGTTCCACCGTATCGGCGGCGCTGGACAGATCCAGCGCGGGGTTCAGGGTGATCGTCAGGATCGGCGCCTGTTGGGTCATGGATTATTCCCACCACTTGTCGATGCGGGCGATGTCATCATCGGACCAGCCGAAGTGATGCGCCAGTTCATGGGTGACGACATGGCGGACCAGATCGCCAAGGCTGACATCGCCGCGGCTGGCCCATTCGTCCAGAATCGGCCGGCGGAACAGCCAGATCGTATCCGGCCCGACCGGCTGATCGCTGACCGATTTTTCCGTCATCGGGATGCCGTCATAAAGCCCGGTCAGTTCGAACGCATCGTCGATTTCCAGCTCGTCCAGCATTTCTTCGGATGCAAATTCATCGACATGCAGCGCCACCTCGGCCGCATGGGGCGCGAATTCTGCGGGCAGGGCGGCCATCGCCGCGCGGGCCATCGCCTCGATCCCGGCGGCAGAGGGGGCTTGGCGGTCGTCCCAGTCGCTCATCTCGGTCCCTTTCGTATCCGGCCCCTCATATGGACAAAATCGCCAGCGTATGAAAGAGCGAAGCGGACAGGAGACGCCCATGACCACCACCCGTTTCGCCCCATCGCCCACCGGATACCTGCATATCGGCAACCTTCGGACGGCGCTGTTCAACCACCTGATCGCCCGCAAGACCGGCGGCACCTTTATTCTGCGGCTGGATGACACCGACCGCGAACGGTCCAAACAGGAATATGCCGACGGGATCATGCGTGATCTGGAATGGCTGGGCCTGACCTGGGACCGGGTCGAGCGTCAGTCCGACCGGCTGGATCGTTACGCCGCCGTGGCCGACGAGCTGCGCGGCTCGGGCCGGTTGTATGAAGTGTTCGAAACCCCGACCGAACTGGACCTGAAGCGTAAAAAGCTGCTGAACATGGGCCGCCCGCCGGTTTACGACCGCGCCGGGCTGAATCTGTCGGATGATGACAAGGCCCGGATGCGCGCCGAAGGCCGCGACGGTTACTGGCGGTTCCTGCTGGATTTGCAGCGGATCGAATGGGCCGACGGTATTCTGGGCGATATTTCGATCGACGCCGCCTCGGTCAGCGACCCGGTGCTGATCCGCGCCGACGGGCAGGTGCTTTATACCTTTGCAAGTTCGGTCGATGACGTGGATATGGGTGTGACCGACATCGTGCGCGGCGCCGACCATGTGACCAACACCGCCACGCAGATCCAGATCATTCAGGCCATCGGCGGCGCGGTGCCGAATTTTGCCCACCACTCCCTGCTGACCGGCGCGCAGGGCGAGGAATTGTCCAAGCGCCTTGGCACCCTGTCGCTGCGCGACCTGCGCGCCAATGGTGTCGCACCCGAGGCATTGCTGTCGCTGATGGCCCGGCTGGGGTCCAGCCAGCCGGTCGAGTTGCGCATGACGCTGGACGAGATCGCCGAGGGCTTTGACCTGTCGCAATTCGGCGCTTCGCCGACGAAATTCGATGCCGAAGACCTGTGGCCGCTGACCCGCGAACGCAATCAGGCGCTGTCCTTTGATGCGGTGCGGGGCCGGGTGGCGGAACTGGGCGTGCCGGATGATCTGGCCGAACGGTTCTGGCGCGTGGCCAGCCAGAACATCACCCGGCTGGACGATCTGGCCGGCTGGTGGGAGATTTTCGCCAAGGGTGCCGATCCGGTCATCGACCCCGAGGATGCCGATTTCATCGCGCAGGCGATGGCGTTGCTGCCTGCCGGTCCGTTCACCGACGCAACATGGGGCGAGTGGACCGCCGCCGTGAAAGAGGCCACCGGCCGCAAGGGCAAGGGCCTGTTCATGCCGCTGCGCAAGGCACTGACCGGGCAGGCGCATGGGCCGGAAATGGCCGATGTCATGCCGCTGTTACAGGTGGTGCGGGCGCGCGGCTGACCGCGCCCCTGGTGCCGGATTGCCCTGCCGGAGCCTCCGGCGGGGATATTTAAGGACCAAAGATGCCCGCTGGCGGGTCGCCTGGCTGTCGGTGATGCCGAAGGCGGGTTCCATCGTTTCCCATGTCGTGTCCATAGGGCGTGCGCGGCGGCACCGCTTTTGCCGTGGATCGGCAGCGGTTTCGGGGCGTCGCGTATCAGGGGCAGCAGGCGCTGCGCCTTATCCGGGGTCAGTTCGCGGGCGGCGGGTGTGGGGAATCGTCATGCGTGATCTCCGGATCGGCGCGGGAGTGGGTTTGGCGCAAAGTCACGATTGCGTTGCCGGAATGGTCAGAAAGGCCCTTGACGCCCCCTTTGCCGCGCCTTACATCCGCCGTCACCCGTGGCGGAGTAGCTCAGTTGGTTAGAGCAGAGGAATCATAATCCTTGTGTCGGGGGTTCAAATCCCTCCTCCGCTACCACTTTCCTTTCAGGTTGAACTGGTGCCCCCCTTGGGCGACTGTGGCAGCGTGGCGCGGTGCCGTGTTCGCCAGTTATGACGCTGCGTAACGCATTGAAGGGACGGGATTCGCTGCCTGTTCCGGTGGCGGGTGACATGGCCTCTTTACTGAAACGTCATGTTTTTGCGACACAATCCAGACTGAACAGCTTGAGGGGCCTTCCATGACCATGCAGGACAGCCAGCAAACCCCGGACCCGCAGCAATTGTTCGACGATCTGGACCGGCTGGCCATGGCGGCGCTGGGGCGGTTGACGGGCGGCCTGTCGGCCCCGGCGTTTCAGGCGGCGCTGGCGGATTGGATCACGCATCTGGCGATGTCGCCGGGCAAGCAGATGTCGCTGCACTGGAAGGCGATGCGCAAGGCGCGGCGGCTGCTGGCGGGGCTGAACGACCCGATGGGCACCGAAGGCCAGCGGATCGAGCCGTTGCCGCAGGACCGCCGCTTTGCCGCGCCGGAATGGCAGGACATGCCGTTCAGCGCCGTCTGGCAGTCGTTTCTGCTGACCCAGCAATGGTGGCACAACGCGACCACCGGGGTCAAAGGCGTGTCGCGCGAACATGAACGCATCGTGGAATTTGCCAGCCGCCAGTGGCTGGACATGATGTCGCCCTCGAACTTTCCGTGGCTGAACCCGGTGGTGCTGAAACGCGCCCGTGACACCCATGGGCAAAGCCTGATGGACGGCTATGGTTTCTGGCTGCGCGATCTGGTCGGGCTGCTGACGCCGAATCGCGGCGGTCCCTTGCCGGGGTTCGAACCGGGCCAGCGGGTGGCGCTGACCCCCGGCAGGGTGGTGCTGCGCACCCGCATGATGGAGCTGATCCAATATGCACCGGCCACCAAACAGGTTCACGCCACGCCGATCCTGCTGGTTCCGGCATGGATCATGAAATACTATATCCTTGATCTGTCGCCGGAAAATTCGCTGATCCGCTGGCTGGTGGGGCAGGGGTTCACCGTGTTCTGCATGTCCTGGCGCAACCCGGTCGAAAAGGATCGCGACACCGGCTTTGACGATTATCGTCAGGATGTGATGGCGGCGCTGGATGCCGTGCTGACCACCACCGGCGCGGCCAGGGCGCATGGGCTGGGCTATTGCCTTGGCGGCACCTTGCTGACCGTGGCGGCGGCGGCGATGGCGCGTGATGGCGACGACCGGCTGGCCTCGATGACGGTTCTGGCCGGGCAGGCCGATTTTTCCGAAGCGGGCGAGCTGACCCTGCTGACGACCGAAGCACAGGTCGCCCTGCTGGAGGCGATGATGTTCGAACGCGGCTATCTGGATCAGCGCGCCATGGCCGGGACATTTTCCATGCTGCGTTCGCAGGATCTGATCTGGTCGCGCATCACCCGCGAATATCTGCTGGGCGAACGCGAAGACCCTTCGGACATCGCCGCGTGGAGCAAGGACACCACCCGGATGCCCTACCGGATGCATTCGGAATATCTGCGCCGGCTGTTCATCGGCAACGACCTGTCCGAAGGCCGGTTCGACGCCGGTGGCAAGCCGGTCTTTCCCGCCGACATCCAGATTCCGGCCTTTCTGGTCGGCACCGAACATGACCATATCGCGCCGTGGCGATCCGTGTGGAAGCTGATGTATCTGCTGTCGGGGGATGTGCAATTCGCGCTGGCCTCGGGCGGGCATAACACCGGGATCGTGGCCGCGCCGTCGAATCCGCGCGCCAAATATCGGCTGATCGGGCGCAAGGCGGGCGATCTGCAACCCGACCCGGATGCGTTCATCGCCGATACGCCGAAACAGCCCGGATCGTGGTGGCAGGCATGGGCCGACTGGTTGTCGGCGCTGGACCCGGCCATGGTGGCCCCGCCGCGAATGCGGGGCGGCAAATCTGCGCATGATGCAGCTCCGGGCCGCTATGTGCATGAATAAGTTGCGGTTTTGCCACGGATCTGGTGAAACTGCACTGGCCGGTGCGTTCTGTCGGATGATATACAAGAACGTCTGGTTTACTGATTGAACAGGTCAATGCACGCGGGGGGCAAGAAAGATGGATGACGGCGCTGTTGGCAGATCAGCCCCGAGGCCTCGTCCCGCTGCGCAGTTCCGCACGCTGTTCCTGTCTGACCTGCATCTGGGCGCGCTGGGGTGCAAATCGGCGCGGCTGCTGGATTTCCTGAACAGCCATGACGCCGAAACCATCTATCTGGTCGGCGACATCATCGACACATGGCGCCCGCTGGGGGCCAACTGGCCCGATGCGCATCATCAGGTGCTGCGCCTGCTGACCCGCCGCGCGCAGGCCGGGCGGCGGGTGGTGTATATCCCCGGCAACCACGACGCCTTTTTCCGCCACCACACCGGCACCGCGATGTTCGGCTTTGACATCCTGCCGCATGATGCTCACCGCACCGCTGACGGGGTGCGCCTGCTGGTGACGCATGGCGACTGCTGCGACATCTTTTCCGACCGGCTGGGCATGTTGTCCAAGGCCGGCA
The DNA here is from genome assembly GCF_030538755.1 of Paracoccus sp. (in: a-proteobacteria). Taxonomy (GTDB): domain Bacteria; phylum Pseudomonadota; class Alphaproteobacteria; order Rhodobacterales; family Rhodobacteraceae; genus Paracoccus. The sequence goes on from NZ_JAUNTJ010000001.1 coordinate 167,612, forward strand.
GTTGGGTCGAGGCGGGCATCCGCCGCCTTGGCCACGGCATCAACATCGTGCGCGAACGTCTGGGCCGCGACGGCTGGGACGGGCTGGAAGCGGCGCTGGCACGGTTCAACCGGTTGATCCGGTCGCGCGACAGGTTTCAGGACCGGCTGACCGATATGGCCCGCGCGCGCGGCTTTGACGGCATCGTTTGCGGGCATTTTCACAAACCCGCGCTGCTGCGCGATCGCGACATGCTTTATGTGAACTGCGGCGATTGGGTCGAACATTGTTCCGCCGTGACCGAGGCGCATGACGGCACGCTGCGGCTGATCCGCTGGAACGCGATGCCCTGCACCCACACCCACCCCACGCAGATCGAGGCCGTGGCATGAGCATCCTGACCACCGTTCTGTTGCTGATCGTGCTGGCCGCGCTGGGGCTGCATCTGTTCAATGTGCTGGTCGTCACGCGCCGCCTGTCGGTGCCGCCCGAAGCCGTCGCGCCGCAGGATATGCCGCCGGTGACGCTGCTGCGCCCGGTCTGCGGGCTGGAATATGCGCTGGAACGCAACCTTGAATCGGCATTTCAGCAGGATACGCCGGGATACGAACTGATCCACTGCGCCGATGATCCCGACGACGCCGCCATCCCGGTGCTGCGCCGCCTGATGGAGCGTTATCCCCACGTCAACGCGCGGCTGATGATCGGGCGCAACCCGGTCTGCGGCAATCCCAAGCTGAACAATCTGGTCAAGGGCTGGGCCGAATGCACCGGCGACTGGGTGGTGATTGCCGACAGCAACCTGTTGCTGCCGCCCGATTATCTGCGGCAGGTGCTGGCCTGCCGGGCGTCGGGGGTGGGCATGGTGTCCTCGCCCGGTGTCGGGGTGGATGCGCATAACTTCTGGGCGCGGGTCGAGGCGGCGTTTCTGAACAGCTTTCAGGCCCGCTGGCTGCTGGGGGCCGACAGCCTTGGCATCGGCTTTGCGCAGGGCAAGACGCTGGCCTATCCGCGCGAATGGCTGAGCGCACGCGGCGGCATGATGGCGCTGGCCGGCAAAAAGGCCGAGGATGTCGCCTCGACCCACCTGATCCGGGGCGAAGGTCTGCGCGTGCGCACCGTCCGCCGCCCCTTCACGCAACTGCTGGGGCAGCGCACGGCGGGCGAGGTGTGGAAACGTCAGGCCCGCTGGGCGCAACTGCGGCGCGAAGGCTTTCCGACGATCTACCCCTCGGAACCGCTCAGCGGGCCGGTGGCGAATGTGGCGATGCTGGCGGTCGCATGGCCGGGCGCGATCCTGCCGTTTCTGCTGATCTGGTATGGCAGCGAATGGTTTCTGGCCCGCTGCGCGGGTTGGGGCCACAGCGCGGCCGACGTGCTGGCATGGGTGGTGCGCGACCTGTGGCAACTGCCGATGTGGGCCAAGGGCTGGCGCGACGCCCCCATCGTCTGGCGCGGCAATGTCGTCACCGAAACGCCCGGCGGCGGCGCGCAAGGGGGGCAGGGGCAGGGCTGATGGATCTGGAAACGATCCGCGCCGTCATCCAGAGCTATGGCCTGGCGGTGCTGTTTCCCATAGCCATTCTGGAAGGCCCGATCGTCACCGTCATCGCCGCATGGTTCGCCCGGCAGGGCCTGATGAGCATCCTCGGCGTCTATATCGTCTGCGTCGTGGCCGATGTGGTGGGCGATGCCGGGTTCTACTGGCTGGGCCGCCACGGCCTGTCGCCACGCTGGCAACGGCGGCTTGGCCTGACGCCCGACCGCCGCCGCGTGCTGAAACGAGTGTTCCGCGATCACGGTGCCCGCGCGCTGGTCATCGGCAAGCTGACCCATTCCGCCGGGGCGGCGGTGCTGCTGGCGGCGGGGGCCTCGCGCATGGGGTTCGGGCGGTTCGTGTGGTGGAACACGGTGGCGACCATCCCCAAGACGCTGCTGTTCACGGTGATCGGCTGGTCCTTTGGCTGGGCGGCGGAACAGGTCAACGGCTGGATCGCGGCGGTCTCGCTGGCGATGCTGGTGGTGATGCTGCTGGCGGGCGGCTGGTGGCTGGGGCGGCGCTATGGCACGGACAGCGGGGTGGCGTGATGCGGCTAAGCTGCATCATCCCCGCCTATAACGAAGGCCCCCGCGTCGCCAGCGTGGCCCAGATCGCCGCCACCCACCCCGGCGTGGCGGAAACGCTGATCGTCGATGACGGCTCGACCGATGACACAGCGGCGCAGGCGGCGTCGGTGCCCGGCACCCGGCTGATCCGCCAGCCGCGCAACGCCGGCAAGACCGCCGCGCTGGCCGCAGGTCTGATGCAGGCACGGGGCAGCCATATCCTGCTGCTGGATGCCGACCTGATCGGCCTGACCCACGATCACCTCGGCGCGCTGATCGCCCCGGTCGAACAGGGGCGCGCGCAGGTCGCCATCAGCCTGCGCGGCAATGCCCCGGCGCTGTGGCGGCTGATCGGGCTGGATTACATCTCGGGCGAAAGAGTGCTGCCCCGCGCCCTGATCGAACCGCATATCCCACGCCTGAACAGCCTGCCGCCCTTCGGGTTCGAAGTGTTCCTGAACAGCCTCATCATCCGCGAAAACCTGCCGCTGGCCGTCATCCGCTGGCCCACAGTCGCCAGCCCGCTGAAACATCACAAACATGGCCTGTGGCGCGGGCTGCGCGGCGATGCCGGGATGATTGCCGACATGCTGCGCACCCACGGCCCCGCCACATTGCTGAACCAGATCCACCGGATGCGAGGCCTGCGCAACTGACCGCCGCTTCCTGTTTGCCCAAATACGCATCTTGGGGCACGACCGCGCCGCCCGCTCACCCCAGCCGCAGCAGATAGGCCAGCAGATCGGCGCGCAGCAAAAGCCCCGCCAACTGCCCGTCCCGCATCACCGGAAAGCTGCGATGCGGATGGTCCAGAAACGCCTGCGCCGCGGTGACGGGATCGGTCGCGGCCTCCAGCGTGACGGGGGTGCGGCTCATCTGATCGGCGACGGTGCCGGACCATTGCCGGTAATAGCTGGCGTTCAGCGCCGGGCGGAAACAGTCTTTCTGCGTCAGCACACCGATCAGCGCGCCCGCGTCATCCACCACCGGCGCGGCGGCAAAGCCCTGATCCAGCATCAGCGCGGCGGCGTCGCGGATCGGCATATCGGCGCTCAGGCGCGGAAAATCGCGGCGCATGATCGTGCCGATGCTGTCGCTGGTCATGGTCATGGGGGGCTGTCCTTTGTGCGGTTGGGGCAGTCGGTGCAGCGCAGGCCGGGCACGCAATCCATGCTGCCGCAGGATGTGCTGACCGGGCGGCGGCCAAAGACCAGCCCCAGTGCCAGCCCTCCGGCGGCAAGGGCGATGACAAGGATGGCGAACAGGAACTCCATCGCGTCAGGCCAGATGCGCGGCCAGATCGCCGGTTTCCAGACGGCGGCCATCGGCGGTCAGCATCAGCGTGGTCAGCCCGTGCTGCCGGGCCATGTCCAGCGCCCGCGCCTCGCCCGCCGCGAACAGCGCGGTGGCCCAGCCATCGGCAAAGCGCGCCGAGCGGGCGATGACGCTGACCTGCGCCAGACCGCCCTGCGCCGGGGTGCCGCTGGCGGGGTCGATGATATGGCTGACCCGCCGCCCGCCCAGATCATAGCCGTTCACACCGCTGCCCGAAGTCGCCACCGCCATCCCGCCGCGCAGCGCCAGAACCTCGGCGGCTGCGCCGGGGCTGCCCTCGATCGCAACCTGCCATGCCCGGCCAAGGGGGTGCTGCCCGCCTGCGGCCAGCTCTCCGCCAAGGTCGATCAGCCAATGCGCGCCGCGCCCGGCCATCAGCGCGGCCAGACGGTCCAGCGCGTGGCCCTTGGCGATGCCGCACAGATCGGCGGTGGCGCCGGGGGTGGCCTTGGTCACGGTTTGCCCCGTCAGCGTCAGATGCCGCCAGTCGGGCTGCGGGTCGCCCTGCCGGATCGGGCCAAAGCCCCAGCGCGCGACCAGCGGCCCGACCGTCGGATCAAAGGCCCCGCCGCTGTCATGCGCCAGCCGCAGCGCAGCGGCCAGAACCTGCGCGGTGTCGCCGGGCAGATCGCGCGGCCCGGCCCCGGCCATGTTCAGCGCGGTGATGTCGCTGTCGGCCCGCCATGGCGACATCTGCCGGTCGATCCCGGCCAGCACATCATCCACCGCCGCGTGCAGCCCGGCCAGCGGCGCGGCATCGGGCAGGGTGATGGCCCAACCGCTGCCAAAAGCGCGCCCGGTCAGGCGCTGCGTCGCCGGGGCACCGGCCAGCAGCGCGGGCGCGGCCAGCATGACGCCCGCCCCGGCGATCAGCGCGCGGCGGCTTGGGCGCAGGGATGCGGTCTGTGTCATGGTCTCACGCTCCGAAATCGTCGTTAAAGATCGAGTGCGGCTCGACCCCCAGCCGGGTGAGGGTCGCGAGCACGGCGGAAATCATCACCGGCGGCCCGCAGAGGTAGTATTCGCAATCCTCGGGTGCCGGATGGCTGGCCAGCGCGCGGCGCACGGTTTCGTGGATAAAGCCGGTCGGCCCGTCCCATTTGTCGCCCGGTGCCGGTTCGGTCAGCGCCGCCACCCAGCCAAAGTTCGGATGCGCGGCGGCCAGTGCCTGAAACTCGTCCACATAGAACAGATCGGCGGCGGTGCGCGCGCCATAGAAATAGCGGATCTTGCGCGCTGTGCCTTGCCCAAGCTGTTCATGGATCATCGCGCGCAGCGGGGCCATGCCGACGCCGCCGCCGATAAAGATCATCTCGCGGTCGGTCGGCTGGACGTGGAATTCCCCGAACGGGCCGGAAATCCCGGCCTTGTCGCCGGGTTTCAGCGCGAACAGCCAGGACGATACGATGCCGGGCGGGATCACGCCCTCTTGCCCGGCGGGGGGCACGGCCAGACGGATGTTGAACACGGCGCGGCCCTGATCGGCGGGGCGGTTGGCGATGGAATAGGCGCGCGTCACCGGCAGGGCGGATTGGCCGCGCAGCCGGTCCCAGCCGGCGGCGGCCCATGCCTCGCGGTGTTCGGGGGCGACCTCGATCCGGGCGAAATCCAGATCATAGGGCGGCGCGGTCAGTTGCATAAAGCCGCCAGCGCGGAAATCGAACGGGTAGTCTGGCGGCAGTTCCAGCACCAGTTCGCGGATCAGCGGGGCCAGCATCCGGTTCGACAGCACCCGGCATTCGGCGCTGCCTGCCGACAGCACACCGCCGCTGACCTGCACATCCACCGGCCCGCGCAGGGTCAGCTGGCAGGCCAGCCGCACATGATCGCGCCGTTCCGCGCCCGACAGGATGCCGCGCTCGGTGGCCAGCGGGTCGCCCGCGCCCTCGCCCGTGGCGGTAACGCGGCACAGCCCGCAGGTGCCCGCCCCGCCGCAGCCCGCCGGGATGGCGATGCCCGCGCCATGCAGCACCGGCAACAGCCGGTCGCCGCGCGCGGCGCTGATCTGGTGGCTGTCGTTCACGGTCACGGTGACGGCACCCTGCGGCACCAGCCGCCTGCGCGCCGCCAGCAGACCCAGCGTCAGCGCCAGCAGCAGCGCGATGATGACCAGCGTGCCAAGGACGATCTCGGTCATGGCATCACCACTTGCGCAAAGGACGAAAAGCCCAGCGACATCAGCCCGGTGATGAAAAAGGCGATGCCCAGCCCGCGCAGACCGCCGGGCAGGTCGGCATAGGCCAGCCGCGCCCGGATCGCCGCCAGCATGACGACCGCCAGCGCAAAGCCCGCGCCGCTGCCCAGCCCGAATACCGCGCTTTCGGTCAGGCTATAGCGGCGTTCCACCATGAACAGGCTGCCCGCCAGAATCGCGCATTGCACCGCCAGCAGCGGCAAAAACACCCCGAACGAGGCATGGATGGCCGGGAACCAGCGGTCCAGCACCATTTCCAGCAATTGCACGCAGGCGGCGATGGTGCCGATAAAGGCGATCAGCGCCAGATAGGACAGGTCCAGATCGGGCATCCCGGCCCAAGCCCACGCGCCGGGGGCCAGCACGGCGGCATGGATCAGGTGGTTCAGCGGCACCGTGACGCCCAGCACGAACATCACCGCCAGCCCCAGCCCGACCGCCGCTTCGACCCGCCGCGACAGCGCCAGAAAGGTGCAAAGCCCCAGAAACAGCGTCAGCGGCATGTTATCGACCAGCGCCGCGCGCAGGAACAGGGCGAACAGATCGCTCATCTGCGCACCTCGCCGGGGTGCGGGGCGATGGCCTCGGGCGGCTCGATCTGTTCGGGGCGCAGGCTGCGGATGGCCCAGACCAGCCCGCCCAGCAGGAAAAAGCCGCTGGGGGCCAGCAGCATCAGGTTCAGCGGCGTGAACCAGCCACCGGCTTCGGTCGTGACCAGCACCTGCCAGCCCAGCAGATGCCCGGTGCCGAACAGTTCGCGCAACGCGCCGATGGTTATCAGCACCAGCGAATAGCCCAACCCGCTGCCAAGCGCATCGACGGCGGAGGGCAGGGGCGGGTTGTGCAGCGCGAAGCCCTCGGTCCGGCCAAGAACAAGGCAGTTGGTGGCGATCAGGCTGACAAAGACCGACAGTTGCTGGCTGACATCATACAGCCATGCCTGCAACATCTGGTCGATCACGATCACCAGTGATGCAACGATGACGATCTGCACAATCAGCCGGATCGAGCCGGGCACATGCCGCCGGATCGTGCTGATGATGACCGCCGCCAGCACCAGCACCACCGTCAGCGAGGCCGACATGGTTAGCGCGGTGGCAACCGAGGTCGTGACCGCCAGCGCCGAACAGATGCCCAGAATTTGCAGGGTGATCGGGTTTCGGGCGATCAGCGGTTCCGTCAGGATGTGCAGCAGCGGGCGGGCCATGGCCTAGAATTCCCCGCGGCGGATGGCGTCCAGCAGCGGGCCGTATCCGTTTGGCCCCAGCCAAAAGCGCATCATGTTGGTGATCGCGTTCGAGGTGCGGGTGGCGCCGGTGATGCCGTCCACCTCGTATTCGGTGGCGGCGCGGCCCCGCGCCACGGCAAAGCGCACGCTGCCGCGATCATCCAGCGCCGGCAGGCCCGCGAACTGCGCCTGCCACGCCGGTTCGGTGATCCGCGCGCCAAGGCCGGGGGTTTCCGACTGGCTGGTGATGGTCATGCCGGCGATGTTGCGGGCGTCGCCGCGCAGGGCGACCATGGCCTGAATCACCCCGTCATAGCCCGCGCCCGCGACCGGCAGGATCACCAGATCGACCGGCCCGCCCGCCCCCTGACGGGCGATGAAGATCTGTGCGTAATCCGGGCGGCTGCCCAGACCGGCCAGATCCTGCGCCGGGGTCAGCGCGGTATGGCTGGCGGGGTTGGTCAGCGTATCGGGCAGTGCTTCGGCGGTGATGTCGGGGGCGGCGCGGCCGGTGGTCAGATCGACGACGACGGTGGACAGCGCCGCATCGCCCGACTGCGCCAGCAGGTCCGACATGCCGGGGATGGCGGCGATCAGCGATTCCAGCCGCGCCTGTTGTTCGGCGGCGCGGTTGGCCGTCTGGATCGGGCGCAGCGTCACCGTGGCCGCCGTCACCAGCAGCGCGCAGACGGCGGCGGTGACAAAGGCGATGGCGACGGTCTTGCCCCGGCTGTCATTGGGCAGCGCCAGCATCCGCCGCCACGCGCTGATCGGGTTCGGATCAAAGGCCAAGGCGTTTCCTCCGGGCGATGCGCCAGAATGCCAGCGCGGTTTCATCCAGCAGCGGTGCCGCCAGCGAGGTCAGCAGCGCCGCCGAAACGGCGATCTGCACCGGGTTGCCGCCGGTCCAATGCGCGGCAAAGCCCGCCATCAGCAGGGCAAACAGCCCGCCCGTCAGCCAGCGGCCCAGCCTGGTGGCGGCGCTGGCCACCGGGTCGGCCACCAGCATGACCAGCACCACCAGCGCGGCGGTGGCAAAGCTGCCCGCCAGCGGCCAGCCCGCCAGTGCCGCCAGCCCGGCCCCGATCAGCGCGCCGCCGATCAGCCGGGCGCTGATGACGCCAAAGCCCATGCCGATCAGCGCCGCCGGGATCGCGGCCCAGCCGATCTGCGGGTCGGGCGTGGCCCAAGGCTCGGCCGGAAAGCCAAAGCTGACAAAGGCCAGCGTCACCGTGGCCGGGTTCAGGATGTTGCGGCCCCAGCCGCCAAAGATCAGCTCCGCCACCACCACGCCAAAGCTAACCGACAGCAGCAGCGCGACCGGCCCGATCTGCGGCGGTGCCAGCAGCGCGATGGCAATGGCCGACAGTGCCCCAGCGAACGAAGGCGGCTGCGCCCGCGCCAGCATGAAGGCCAGATGCCACAGCCCCGCCAGCACCAGCACAAAGACCAGACGCGACAGCACCGCAGGCCCCGCGGCCAGCAGCCATGTGATGACGATGGGCAGCATCGCCGCGATCAGGATCAGCGCCACGGTTTCGCGCGACCAGATGCCTTTGGTCACGGTCATGTCGCGCCCCCCTCGGCTGCGATGCGGTCCAGCATTCCGCGCAGCACCGAGGCCAGCGGCGGGTCGGCCTGCGTGACGTAATCGGCCAGCGCAAGGTCTGTTTCCAGCAGCGACAGCACGCCAAAGCGTTGCGCCGCGTCGTCATCACCCGCCGACAGGGCGCGCAGGAACGGGATGGCGGGCAGGCTGGGGGCCAGCGCCTGTTCCAGCGCGGCGGTGGGGATCAGCGGCGCGGGGCGCGACATGCGGGCCAGCGCGGCGCGGAACCAGTGCGGCGAGGCTGCCGGGGCCGGGCGCGGCATCACCGTCACCTGACGGTCGCGCAGAAACAGAAACCGCCCCTCGACCCCGTCCAGCGCGGAACCTGACAGGATCATTGCCGGGCCGGGCTGCATCACCGGCTGCGCCAGCCCGTGCAGGTCGGCCCCCGGCTGACAGCGCAGCACCCGCTGCCCCGATGCGGCTGGCCCGCCCACCGCCACCATGCGGGTTTCGGGCAGATAGCCACTGGCCAGCAGGGCACCGAGGACGGCGACCTCTTGGGCGTCTACCTCCCACACCGGGGCGTCGGGGCGGGCGGGGAATTGCGCGTGGATATGCGTTCCGGCCAGCCCCTGCGGATGAAGCGGCCCGGCGGGCAGCACGCGCAGGCGCGGCGTATCGGCCAGCGGCGGGCCGGGCGGCTGGACCAGCAGCAGTGGGCCATCGGTCAGGCCGGCCAGCGCGGTCAGGCCACGGGCGAAATCGTCCTGGGCATCGCGCAGCGCCATGGCCGGGGGCAGCGCGCCGGGGCGGGTATCATGCGCCATCACGCAGATCGCCGCCGGGCGGGTGCCGGGCGCGGGAAAGCCGCCAAAGGGCCGCTGCCGCAAGGCCGTCCACAGCCCCGACGCCAGCATCAGCGCCGCCACACCAGCGCCGCCGTTCACGCGGGCGGTATCAAAGCGGTGCCGGTCGGCCCCCTGATCGCGAAAGAACAGCACATAGCGCAGCACTCGCCCCGGCCCGGTGTCGATCCGCGCCACCCGCCCGCCCATCGGCGCGGTCACGCACAGGTCGGGGTGGCGGCGGTCGCGCAGGACCGGCTGACCCTGCGCCACCATCTCGCCCTGTTCCACCAGCGGATCGACGCGGAAATCGGGGGGGAAGCCGGGGCCAAGCGCGGCTTCTTCGGTCAGGGCCGGTTCCGGCTCTGCCAAGGTTGTGGCCGGGCCGCCAAAGGGCAGGGCCAGACCGCTGCGGAAGGCTGTCGTCACGGGCGATCCCTTGGGGTCAGGGTTGTTCAGAGTGGCGTTTTCCGTTACCCTGAAAGTTAGCAAGTTCGGTCCGGCGCATCAACCTTTGGGGGCGACACGTGAAGACCTTTCCAGCGAAGAAACTGATTGGCGTGACGATTCTGGCGGGGGCGCTGTCTTGGCTGCCTGTCGCGGCCATGGCGCAAGACGCCGCCGACACGGCCCCCGCGCCCGATGCGGCGGCGGATGCCGAAGCGGCCCCGGCAGTTGATGGGGGCGCGGCCCCGGCCTACACGCTGCCCAGCGTCGCGCCGCTGAACCCCGAACAGATCAAGATCGGCAATGCTGCCGAAATCGCCGCCTGGGCGCGGTCGGGGCACGCGGATGCCGCCTCGCGGTCGTTTACCAATTGGAACGAGGCGGGCACCATCCCCCCCGCCTGCGCCGCCTGCCATTCGGGCGCGGGCTTTCGCGCCTATCACGGGCTGGACGGCAGCCCCTCTGGCGAGGTGCCGCCGACCCCCGTGGGCGGCGTGATCGACTGCGACACCTGCCACAACCCCGGCATCGGCGACATCCGCGAGGTGCGCCTGCCGACCGGCGATATGCACCCCGTCCGCGGCGGCGAGGCGTCTTGCGTGGCCTGCCATCAGGGCCGCGCCTCGGGGTCTGCCATTACCGAGGCGGTGGCCGAAAAGGCCGAGGATCTGCCCAATGCCGACCTGTCCTTTATCAACCCGCATTACGGGACTGCGGCGGCGATGGCGCTGGGCGGCTATGCCGGGCTGGGCTATGAATATGACGGTAAGTCCTATGAGGGGCGCTTTACCCACGCCCCGCCGGTGCAGACCTGCGCCGCCTGCCACGATCCGCACAGTCTTGAGGTGGTGCAGGACAGTTGCCAGACCTGCCACGGCGCGGCGGATGCCATGACGATCCGCCTGTCGCGCGCCAGCCATGACGGCAGCGGCGACACCGCCAAGGGCATCGGCCATGACATCGCCGCGAATGCCTTTACGCTGAAGCAGGTGATCTTTGATTACGCGCGCGAGGTGGCGGGCACGCCGATGATCTATGACGCCGGGCGGCACCCCTATTTCTTTGCCGATGCCAATGACGATGGCGTGATCGACGAAGCCGAGGGGGCGCGGGTGGCCTATAACGCCTGGACTCCGCGTTTGCTGAAGGCGGCGTATAACTGGAAATTCGTCACCTCGGACAAGGGGGCGCATGTGCATAACCCGCATTACGCCCTGCAATTGCTGTATGATTCGACCGAGGATCTGAGCCGTGCCATGGGTCGTGATTTCGCCGCGATGGGCTGGGCGCGCTAGGCGGTGAATTTGCCGCGCCCTATTGCGGCGCGCGGGCAGGCAGGGCAAGTTGGCACCAGCCAGCCTTGAAAGCCAGCCACGATGCTTGGCCTTGCGACGGCGGCTTGGCGGTAATCGGGCGTAGGGGCGGGGCGCTGTTGGTGGACTGAACGGTCTGCGCCTGCTGGCCGATCCGATCTGCCGCGCCTAGACTGCGGCGATCTGAAAAGGGGGCCGTATGCGCGATATTCCGGCGATGATTCTGGCGGGCGGCAAATCCAGCCGCATGGGCGGGGGCGACAAGGGGCTGCGGCTGTTGGCGGGGCGGCCGATGCTGGCCCATGTCGCGGCCCGGCTGCGCGGGCAATGCGGGCCGCTGGCGCTGAATGCGAACGGCGATCCGGCGCGCTTTGCCGGGCTGGGCTTGCCGGTGCTGCCCGATCCGGTGGCGGATCAGCCCGGCCCGCTGGCCGGAGTGCTGGCCGCGATGGATTGGGCCGCCGGGCTGGGGGCGGTGCGGGTGCTGACGGCGGCGGGCGATACGCCGTTTCTGCCGGGCGATCTGGTGCAGCGGCTGGCGGATGACGGCGGGCTTGCACTGGCGGCCAGCCGCGACTGCGGGCAGCTGCGGGTGCATCCGGTCTTGGGCCTGTGGCCGGTGGCGCTGCGCGATGATCTGCGCGCCGCCATTGGGGCAGGGCAGCGGCGGGTGCAGCTCTGGGCCGAATCGCAGGGCGCGCGGCTGGTGATCTGGGACGTGGCACCGGGGCAGGGCGACCCGTTTTTCAACGTCAACCGCGCCGAGGATCTGGAACTGGCTGAAAGGCGGTTAAATTAGCGCGGGAACGTAGCGGAAACATTAACCGATTCGACCTGCCTGAAACCGTTGCGCATATTTTTTAATCGTTTGTTTTCAATATCGCGCAACGCGCGATCTGTTTTCCGGTTGATAACCTTTTAGAAACAGAACGGCTCTCCTGCTTGAAATGCGCAGGCTGTCCGCTGGGGCAACCATAACAGGAGATCGCTATGCTCACCACCGTCGAACTCAAGGGTAATTTCGATCGTCAGGACGGGGTGTCCTCTGTTTCGGGGACGCTGATTTTCACGCTGTCGCAACGTGATTTCGATGGATCGAGGGTTATTGAACCGGCGGCGCAGACCGTGCCCCTGGACGGTGAGGGCGAGTTTTCGGGCGTCAGGCTGTGGCCGAACGAAAGGGGGCGCGTGGGCAGCACCTATCGGGTGGAATATCAAAAGGCCGGTGCTGCCAAGCCCGATCTGATCGAACCGGCGCTGTTCGTGCCGGAAAGCGCCGGGCCGCTGGATCTGGCCGATCTGCTGCTGATGAACAACATCGCCCGCGAAACCCGGCTGAACCGGATCATCCCGATCACCGCAGACGTTTTTGCCCAGCGGCAGCAGGCCGGCACGCTGGTCGAGGCGCTGTATCTGGTCGAAGGGGAAGCGGCATGAGCCTGCAACGCTTTTTCGGGCAATTCGACCGCGCCGTGATCGTGCGCGCGGGGGTGGCGGCGGATGTGGCGCTGCTGCGCGCTGACGGCAGCTCGGTTCTGCGGCGCGCGGTGGTGCCTTCGGCGCCGGTGGCCGAGGTGGGCGTGGCGCTGTCGGGCGCGGCGCTGCCGGGGGAAACGATCACCGTGGTGCCGGGCGTCTATGCCGGGTTCCCGGATGTGTCGGTCAGCTATCGCCTGATCCGCGACGGGGTTTCCGAACCGCTGGAGGCGCTGGAGTTCGGCCTGACCGAAGCGGATCTGGACCGCAGCATCGAGGTGGTCGAGACGGCGGAAAACCCGCTGGGCACGGCGCAGACCAGCGCCTTGCTGAGCGTGGCGCGGCTGGCTCCGTCGCTGGTGGTGCCAAGCCATGGCGGCGCGGATGTGGCGACCGATGCCGAACTGCCGCTGGCTCTGGCGGAGCTGTCTGCCGATGGCACCCGCCCGCTGGACTGGGTGGCCGAGGGCTTGGGCGCGCATGTGGCGATTGCCACCGATGGCGCGGTTCCGGTGCTGCAACTGGTTTCCATGCCCGCCGAGGGCAGCCATGAGGTGGTGGTGCGCGCCGTCAACGCGGCGGGCGCGGCCGAGGCGCGCTTTGCGCTGACCGTGGCACAGCCGGAAATCCGCGCGCCGGGTCATGTCATGCTGTCGGCGGCGGATGCGGTGGTGGCGGCGGATGCCGAACTGCCGCGCGTTCTGGCGGTGGTGTCGGCGGACGGATCGGCCCCGCTGGATTGGGCGCTGGAACAGCCGGGTGATGCCTTTGCGCTGGAACAGGGCGAAGATGGGCTGGAACTGCGCCTGATCGCCATGCCCGATCCGGGCGTGACCACGGTGGCGCTGCGTGCCGCGAATGCGGCGGGGATGGCGCGTGCGCTGTTCGACCTGATCGTGACCGAGGCCACCGTTGCGCCGGGGCCGGTGGTTCTGTCGTCGCAGGCCGTGCGCGTGGTGCCGGATCAGGCGCTGCCGCTGGTGCTGGCGAATGTGGCGGCGGATGGCTCGTCCCCGATGGAATGGGCGGTGACGGGCAGCGAGGCGCTGATCCTGACCGAGGAAGACGACGTGGTGCAACTGGTGCTGATGGCCATGCCGGAACCGGGCGACCACAGCGTGCAGATCACCGCGAGCAATGCGGCGGGCGTGGCCGAGGCCGGCTTTACGCTGACCGTGGCGGGCGAGCTGAACCCGCCCGGCACCCTGACGCTGGATGCGGTGATGGCCGAGGTGCAGCCGGACGCCGAACTGCCGCTGCTGCTGACCACGCTGGTCAGCGATGGCACCGCTCCGCTGGAGTGGTCGCTGATTGGCGCTGACGGATTCTGCGCGCTGGAACCGGCGGGCATGGGCGCGCGGCTGATGCTGATCGCGATGCCCGGCCCCGGCGATCACGCGGTGCAGATTCAGGTGCGCAACCCGGCAGGCGTGGCCGAGGCGGGCTTTGCGCTGACGGTTGCCGATCTGGCCGAGGCTGCGCCGGTGCTGCTGTCGCCAGGCGCCGCCGGGATCGGCGTGGACGCGGAACTGCCGCTGCGGCTGGCCGAGGTTTCGGGCGGCACGGGTGCCGGTTGGGTGCTGAGCGGCGGCGACGGCTTTGCCGAACTGATCGCCACTGACGGGGGTGCCGAACTGGTGCTGGTGGCGATGCCGCAGGCGGGCCTGTGGCCGCTGCGGGTGCAGTCGGGCACGGCGGGTGCCGATTTCGCGCTGACCGTGACGGCGGCGGTTGTCGCGCCCCCTGCGGTCATGCCGCTGAAGCTGAGCGCGGGCGAGGCGCGCGAGGTGCGGGCGCTGGACAGTGGCGACATCATCTTTGCGCTGAGCGGAACAGAGCATGACGGCGAATATACCATCGCCAGCCACCAGATCGAGGCCGGTCATCCGGTTGTTCTGCGCCTGCCCCAGGTGACGGAATCGCCCGCAGGCACATTTACCGTGACGCGCGACGGGCTGTATGCCTGGCCCGAGGCGGACCCGGTGTCGGTCTTTGTCGATTGGGAAGTGGACGGCGCTGTGGCCGGGACGGGTGCCAGCTTTACCCGCGACCTGTTGCAGATGGATGCCGGGATCGACATGGTGGTGCGGTTGGTCAACCTTGCCTCGGTTCAGCAGCAGGCGGATCTGACGCAACGTGTCACCGTGCAGGCCCAAAGCCTGTTCTCGCCCGAAACCATGCGCTTTAACGCGGGCGAGGGTGATATGATGCGCTGGGACCGCAGCTTTGCGGATGTGCAGCAGGCGCTGGTGATGACGCGGTTCCGCTTTGACCCACAGGCCGGGACGACCGACTGGCGCGACAGCATGTTCCAGTTCAGCAACAGGTTCCAGATCAACGTATCCAGTGCGACGGGGGCGCTGCGGGCCTTTCTGCGTGCAGATCAGCCAACGGGCAACGCCACCAGCGGCTTTGCACAGACCTTGCCGATGAATGTTGTTCTGTCCCCCGGTGATCTGGTCGATGTGATCCTTGGATTGGGGGCATTTGGCCCTGATGGGGCGCGGATGGCCTATTCCACGGCGCGCATCAACAATGGCGAATGGCGGGATGGTGCCGTGATAAATGTTGGTGATCGTGTCATTCGTGCCGACTTTTCGACCGGCCTGCGTCTGGGCTTTGGCACCGGCAGCGCGCAGGCCCGTGGCAGCCACGATCTGCATCGCACCGCACTGTGGCTGGGTACTGCCGTCAATCGCGACGAGGCGCGCGAGATCTTTTTCCGCGCTGACGGTGGGCTGAAACAGCCCGAGGTGTCGCGCACCGTTCTGGGACAGCCGCTGATCGACGTTTATGACGGAGTCAACCACGGCACTGCGGGGGCACCTGATTTCATCACCGATCTGGCATAAGGGGGCGGCCCGTGACCTATCACATTTCGACCAAAGGGCTGGAAACGGCCCGCAACCTGATCTTTGTCCGCGACGGCGGAAGTGCCGAACCCGAGGCGCATACCGCCACGGCTGACTTTCTGGGGAACGCCTTTACGCGGCAGGCGAATGTCATGCAGGGACGGTTTGTGCCGCCCCTTATGGTGCGGCAGATTCAGCCTGACTCGATCGACCATGACCGCAATATCCTGCATTTCCCGCGCAATAGCATTGGCGGCTGGGACTCTTGGGTCAGCGGTTGGCTGGATGGTGCCGAGGTGGTGGCGTTCCGTTACGAAAACGGCCGCGCCATACAGGTGGGCAGCACCACGGTGACGCGCAGCGTGGTGCGGCAGGTTAACCCGCTTCACGGCGAAAGGCTGGCGCTGCCGCCGGGGATGGGCAGCTATCGCTGGTCGCCCGACGAGTGGTGGCGGCGCGGGGGCGTGGTCTGGATCGCGGTTGCGGCGCTGGATGAACAGGGCCAGCGCGGGCCATGGTCGGCGCCGGTGGCCTTTACCGTCGGCACCGGGCGCGGCGTCAAGGACGCCACTGACCAGGCCACGCTGATCGAGGCAGACAGCTTTCACCAGCAGGTGCTGAACCCGGCGCTGCCGGTGCCCGAAGGGCTGTCGGTGACGCCGCAGAACGACAGCCGCACTGCCGAAATCAACTGGACTCCGGTGCCGGGTCGGCGGCATGTGATCGGCCGGTCCTATGACCCAAGCTTTGAGCAGGTCGAAACGCTGACCGTCGCGGACAGTTCGTTCATGCGGGCAACCGATGTGTTCACCTTTCGCAAGTCGTTCGACCACCGTTACCGGCGCGAGGATGTTATCACCGACCGCCTGTGGGAAGCCTCGGCTGCGGGGCGGTTCGGGGTTTCGGGCATTGGCAACCTGGCAGACATGATGCCCGAAGGCGTCAGCTTTGAGTTCATGTCCGACGAGGGTGGCCCCTTCGTCCGGCTGCATGTGGCCGAGGGGCGCAGCCACACCATTCAAGCTGCGACTCATTCCGGCACCGAAGCATCATGGTATCACGTCCTTGACCCGGCGCGGTCTTACAACATCCATACGGTGATGCGAGCGGCGGCCCCCACGCAGTTGACGCTGCGGGTGGCAGAGGTGGGCGTCAGCAACATGACGCGCGAGGTCACGACCGAATGGACGGTGCGCGACAACATCTTTACCCCGACCAGTATGCTGCAATCGCCGGGTGCGCGGATGACGCAGATCGTTGTGCGGGGGCCGGTGCAGCTGGACATACGCCAGATCACCTTTTGCGAGGCGGGCACCGCGCCCTTTGCCGCCACCGCCGAGGAACGCAAGGTCATGCTGGCCAGTGCCGCCAGCCACATCCGCTTTCACGTTTTTTGCAAGACCAACCCCTGGACCTACAGCATGGAGGATTTTCTGGCCGAAACCGGCATCCCTGCGACCAGAGGCTGTTCCTTGCCGCAGCATTTGCGCATCCTGAAAGACCTGCGCGACAGCCCCGAAGGGCGCGATATGGCGGCGCGTGTCGGGCATTCGATCCTGAACCCGTGGATTCAGGTCGAACCGCCATGGTCGCGCGATCAGGACTGGCAGATGCTGGGCGGCTATCTGTGTTCGCCTTACGACCCCGCTGCCCCGGACAGCCCGGAACAGCGCGGCGCGGCGCTGCGTGTCAGTCAGGGGCAGATCAGGCCGTGGCAGGACGAATTCGACAGCATCCGTATCGAGGTCGGCAACGAGCCGTGGAACCGCATAGCGGCGTTCTATACCCTGACCGAAGCGGGCGGCGTTGGCGGCGGCACCTGGAACGGTGCCCTGCTGGACCGCGCGGCCGAAGGGATCATGGCGGCGCGCGGCTATGACGGCGGCAAGTTCAACTATTATCTGGGCGGCTGGTCCGTCAGCACGGCGTGGAACACCAGCAGCATCGCGGCCTCGCGTCATGCCGATTACATCGGCTATGCCGATTACAACGGCGGTTGGGACAGCGGCGTCAGTGAGGCGTATTCGGTCGATAACCCTGTGGCGGTGTTCAAGATGCTGGCCAATACCTCGGTTCAGGCGGGCACGGTTCCGCCACGGCTGCGCAACATGGCACGGCTGGTCGATCTGTGCCGCACGGCATCCGAAGGCCGCGCCAAGCCGATCCGCCCGCTGCATTACGAGGCCGGGCCGGGCTATGTCCTGAACGGGCTGAACGGCCACTCCGTGACCGCCGAACAGCGCGAAGGGCAGGAACGGCTGATGAAATCGGTGGCGGCGGGCACGGCGACACTGGATGCGTTCCTGTTCAACGCCGCTGCCGGTATCCACAGCACCAACTTTTTCACGCTGGGCGAGGGCGAGCATTGGAAGGCGCGGGCAAGTTGGGATCGTGGCGGCGCGTTCAACCCGCCGTATCAGTGGTTCTGCTTTGCCAACCAGCATCTGACCGGGCGCATCCGGGTCTTGCCGCCGCAGGTCGTGGATGTGCTGCATGACGAGGGTGGCACGGCGCAGGGCGATGTGGTGCGGGTTTACCTGATCGAGCGTCACAACGGCGAACAGGCGCTGGCCTTTGTCAATGTCGATGCCGAACGCTCGCACGAGGTCAGGGTGCGCTTGTCGCAGGGCGAAAAACGCTGGACGCGGCATTATATGACCGGGGATCTGCTGGACAGCAACATCACCGCGCAAACCGCCGATACGGTGTCGATTCTGTCAGAGCAGATGCCCGCAGGCTGGGGCCGCGCGTCGGTGGATGTGACCCTGCCGCCCGGCAAGGCCGAGGTCTATATCGCCGCCGCCTGACAACGCTGCCAAAGCAAACGCCCCGCAATCGCGGGGCGTTTTGCCGTGACAAGGGGGCGGCCTGGGCAGGTAATCGCGAGGCGTTGCGCGTGGTCTGCCGGATGACGGGCAGGGCAGGTTGCCTTGCCGTGCCCGCCCTGACTGGCACATGCGCGGCGGGCGAGGCGGCGCGGATTTGCCGACGGATGCCGGGCAGGGCGGCTGTGTCCCCCGTGCCCCGCATCCGCGTTGGCCGGTTTGCCCCCCAAGGCCCCTACAGGATCAGCGCGCCGTCGGGCAATGCGCCGAGGTTTTGCAGCAGGATGGCGAAATCGGCGCGGTTGTCGCCGTTAAGATCCGCGCTTAGCCGCAGGTCGTTTCCTTCCTGCTGGGTGCGCAGTTGGCGCGATCCGCCGGTAAAGGCCGCGTCGCCGATAAAGGTCAGCCGCAGGGCCGACAGATCCAGCCGGTCCTGCGCGGCGTTGAAGTCGGTGATGACATCGGGCGCGCTGACCCTGGAATCGGACAGCGCGCGGAACACGAACAGATCGGCCCCGGCCCCGCCCGTCAGCGTATCCGCCCCGGCCCCGCCGATCAGCGTATCATTGCCCGAACTGCCCGACAGCAGATCCCTGCCGCTGCCGCCCATCAGGCTGTCATGCCCGGTGCCGCCGTGCAGCGAGTCGTCGCCATCGCCGCCGTGCAGCGTGTCATTGCCCGCGCCGCCGTTCAGCACATCATTGCCGCTGTCGCCATGCAGCCGGTCGTTGCCATCGCCGCCGCGCAACAGATCACTGCCCGGCCCCCCGTTCAGCGTATCGTTACCCGCCGCGCCGTTCAGCGTGTCTTTGCCGGCTCCGCCATTCAGAAGATCGTTGCCGGTGCCGCCGTCCAGATGGTCGTCGTTGTTGCCGCCCCACAGAACGTCATTGCCATTGCCGCCATACAGGCGGTCGGCGTGGTCGCCCCCGTGCAGCGTGTCGTTGCCATTACCGCCGAACAGGGTGTCGCGCCCACTTTCGCCATACAGCAGATCATTGCCCGAGCCGCCCTCGATCCGGTCCCAGCCCGAGCCGCTCCGGATGGTATCGTTCCCGCCCACCCCAAGGATGGTGTCGTTGCCCGCACCGCCCCGGATCAGGTTGGAGGCCCCGTTGGCGGTGATATGGTCATTGCCGCTGCCGGCGAAATAATTCTCGATCACGGTGTCATAGGCGATGCCCATGATGCCCTTCAGGCCCAGAATGTCGGAAAACTGGTTCTGCCCCAGCCGCACCACCTGATCCTTGGTGTCGCGCGACATGTTGATCGTATCGACCCCGCCCTGATCGTAGATGGTGAACATGATCGGCTTGCGATAATCGCCCGCCTTGATCCAGTTCGACACGGCCTTGTGAATGCCGGTCGTATTGCTGCCCCAGCCATAGGTGGTGTTGCCGGTCGCCACGCCGGTCGGCTTGCCATAGATCTGATGGATCGCGATGATGTCGGCAGGCATCGGCGTGACCGCATAGGCATAGGATGCGTTGATGGTGGGGTTATCGTCCGGCGCGAAATAGGACATGACCGACAATTGCCAACTGTCGTTCGCAAACCAGTTGTCGCGGCCATAGCGCGCCTGACCGTTGTAAAGCCCGGCGTGCCCCAGACCCAGAGCATGGCCGATTTCATGCACCCATGTCTGCATGTAATAGCTGTTCAGGCTGCTGCCGTAATGCACCGACCACCATGAATCGACGTTGATCTCGGCCGAAACCAACCGTCCCGTCGTCGTCATCGTGGATTCGGTATAGGCGCCGCCGCCGAAATCCGTCAGCTTAATCGAGGACGAGCCAATAAACCTGCTTGGCGTGAAGGTGATCCCCGAAACCGAGGACCATGCGTCAAGGGCCAGTTTGGCGATCGCTGTTTCCTCGTCCGAAAGGAACGCGCTGTCAACACTGACCGTTTTTGACGAATCCAGATGCCATTTGCGCGCGATCTGCCCCGTTTCCGCCCAATAGGTCGAGGTCAGATAGGTTGCAAGCTGTCGCGCGGTCAGTGTTTTCATATCGTGCAAAAACCCTGTCTGTGGATGGCAAGACCATATTGCCGCCTAACACGCAGGTCATTCTGCGACAACATTGGAAAAACAGCGCATTTGACACAAGACGGACAGACCCCGCCATGCAGAGGGGTGACTTGACCACAAGACGGCACTATAAGCGCGGTCGATTGTGACGAGTAAGGTCGATAATGCGTATAGAACCAACCGCTATCCCGGATGTTCTGGTCATCACCCCGGCGCGCCACGGCGACGCGCGCGGCTTTTTTTCCGAAAGCTGGAACCGCCGTGCGCTGGAACAGGCCGGGGTCAGCCTGCCGGAATTCGTGCAGGACAACCATTCGATGTCATCTGCCATCGGCACCTTGCGCGGACTGCATTATCAGGCCCCGCCCCACGCGCAGGGCAAACTGGTGCGCTGTGGCCGCGGGCGGCTGTTCGATGTGGCGGTGGATGCGCGCATCGGCAGCCCGACCTATGGGCAGTGGGTGGGCGAGGAACTGTCGTTCGAAAACGGGCGGCAGTTGTGGATTCCGGCCGGGTTCCTGCATGGCTTTGTGACCCGCGAACCGGATACCGAGATCGTCTATAAATGCACCGATCACTATAACCGCGATGCCGACGGGGCCGTGCGGTGGGATTCGCTGGGGATCGACTGGGGCGTAGATGCGCCGGTGCTGTCGGAAAAGGATGCGGCGGCGCCCGCCTTTGCTGACTGGACATCGCCATTCGGGGGGCAGGCATGAAGATTCTGGTAACGGGCGGGGCAGGGTTCATCGGCTCGGCCGTGGTGCGGCTGGCGATTGCGCGCGGGCATCAGGTCGTCAATCTCGATGTGCTGACCTATGCGGCCAATCTGGAAAACGTCGCCAGCGTGGCGGGCGATCCCGGCTATGCCTTTGAACAGGCCGATATTCGCGACCGCGCGGCGCTGGACCGGGTGTTTCAGACCCACCGCCCCGATGCGGTGATGCACCTTGCCGCCGAAAGCCATGTGGACCGTTCCATCGACGGGCCGGGCGCGTTCATCGAAACCAATGTGACCGGCACCTATAACCTGCTGGAATCCGCCCGCGATTACTGGACGCGCGAGGGCCGGCCCGAGGGGTTCCGCTTTCACCATATCTCGACCGATGAAGTGTTCGGATCGCTTGGCGAGACCGGCCAGTTCACCGAAACCACGCCCTATGACCCGCGCAGCCCCTATTCGGCGTCCAAGGCGGCCAGCGATCATCTGGTGCGAGCCTGGCACGAAACCTATGGCCTGCCGGTGGTGCTGACCAATTGTTCCAACAATTACGGCCCGTTCCACTTCCCGGAAAAGCTGGTGCCGGTGGTGATCCTGAACGCGCTGCATGGCCGCCCGATCCCGGTTTACGGCGACGGCGGCAACATCCGCGACTGGCTCTATGTCGAGGATCACGCCGATGCGCTGCTGCTGGTGCTGGAAAAGGGCGAAATCGGCCGCAGCTATAACATCGGTGGCGAGAATGAGGCCAAGAACATCGACCTTGTGGCGGTGATCTGCGCCCATATGGACGAATTGCACCCCGAAGGCGCGCCGCACAGCAAGCTGATTACCTTTGTCAGCGACCGCCCCGGCCACGACCGCCGCTATGCCATCGACCCGACGCGGATTCGGGATGAACTGGGCTGGCGGCCCTCGGTCACCATCTCTCAGGGGCTGCGCCGCACGGTTGAATGGTATCTGGCCAACCGCGACTGGTGGGAACCGCTGCTGTCGCGCGAAGGTGTGGGCCAGCGGCTGGGCAAGGCATGATGCTGGTTTTCGGCAAAACCGGGCAGGTCGCCCGCGAACTGGCCCGCCGCGCGCCGGATGCGCGCTTTCTGGGCCGGGATGACGCCGATCTGACCCGCCCCGAGGCCTGCCGCGATGCGATCATGGAGCTGTCGCCCTCGGTGGTGGTGAACGCCGCCGCCTATACGGCAGTGGACAAGGCCGAAACCGACGCGGATACCGCGATGCTGGTCAATGGCGAGGCGCCGGGCGCGATGGCGCGGGCCTGCGCCGCGCTGGGGGTGCCGTTTCTGCATGTCTCGACCGATTATGTGTTCGACGGTTCGGGCGAACGTCCGTGGCAACCCGGCGATGCCACCGGCCCCTTGGGCGTTTACGGCGCGACGAAACTGGCGGGCGAAGAAGCCGTGCGCGCCAGCCGCGCCCGCGCCGCGATCCTGCGCACAAGCTGGGTGTTTTCGGCGCATGGCGCGAATTTCGTGAAAACCATGCTGCGGCTGGGGGCGGAACGCGACCGGCTGACCATCGTGGCCGACCAGATCGGCGGGCCGACCCCGGCGGCGGCAATTGCCGATGCGTTGGTGTCGATGGCCGGGCAGATGCAGGCGGGCAAGGACGGCGGCGTTTACCACTTCTCGGGTGCGCCGGATGTGTCATGGGCCGATTTCGCGCGCGAGATTTTCGCGCAGGCCGGGCTTTCCCCGGTGGTCGAGGATATTCCGACCAGCGCCTATCCCACGCCCGCACGCCGTCCGGGCAATTCGCGGATGAATTGCGACAGTCTGCTGGCCGATTTTGGTGTTGCGCGCCCCGACTGGCGCGCTGGTCTGGCCAAGGTTCTGGCCGAGTTGAAAGGTTAACACATGCAGCGCAAGGGCATTATTCTGGCAGGCGGTTCGGGCACGCGGCTGTATCCGATCACCATGGGCGTGTCGAAACAACTGCTGCCGATCTATGACAAGCCGATGATCTACTATCCGATCTCGGTGCTGATGCTGGCCGGCATCCGCGAGATCGCGATCATCACCACGCCCGAGGATCAGGCCCAGTTTCAGCGCCTGCTGGGCGATGGGTCGCAATGGGGGCTGCGCTTTGAATGGATCGTGCAACCCAGCCCCGACGGGCTGGCGCAGGCCTATCTGCTGGCGCGCGATTTTCTGAACGGCGCGCCTTCGGCTATGGTCTTGGGCGATAACATCTTTTTCGGCGTCGGTCTGGGCAAGATGCTGGCCGAGGCCAGCGCGCAGGAAGCCGGCGGCAAGGTGTTCGGCTATCATGTGGTTGACCCGGAACGCTATGGCGTGGTCGATTTCGATGCGGACGGGCGGGTGCGCTCGATCATCGAAAAGCCGCCGGTGCCGCCGTCGAACTATGCCGTGACCGGCCTGTATTTCCTCGACGGCACCGCGCCGGAACGCGCCGCACAGGTGCAACCGTCCGAAAGGGGCGAGCTGGAAATCACCACCTTGCTGGAAAGCTATCTGGCGGATGGCTCGCTGACGGTTGAACTGATGGGGCGTGGTTATGCCTGGCTGGACACCGGCACCCACGCCAGCCTGCTGGATGCGGGGAATTTCGTGCGCACGCTGGAAAACCGGCAGGGCCTGCAAACCGGCAGCCCCGACGAGATCGCGTTCCAGCAGGGCTGGATCAGCGCCGATCAGCTGCGCGACCGGGCGGCGAAATTCGCCAAGAACGATTATGGCCGCTATCTGGGCCGGTTGCTGGGTTAATCAGGCGCGCAGATCGGCGGTCAGGGTTCTGACCAGCGTTGCCGCCTGATCCGGCGCGGGCAGGGCGTCGGTCAGCAGCAGATACCACAGCATCGCGATCAGCCGCTGAGCCGCCTGTCGCGGCGACAACGCCGGGTTCAGTTCGCCCCTTTGCTGCGCGCGCGCAAAGATATGGTCCAGATGCAGCCAGCTTTCCTGCCGCTGCTGTTCCAGCGCCTGCCGGACGGTGGCATCGGTCTGCGCCTCGGCGATCAACAGCCGCAGCAGCGGGGCCAGCGGTTGCTGCCCGTCGCTGCCGTTCAACTGCCGCAACATGTCGGCCAGATGTGCGGTCAGATCCTGCATCATGTCGCCGCTGTCGGGTTCGGGCAGCGCCGATTTGGCTCGCGAATACAGCGCCAACAGCAGATGCGCCCGGCTGGGCCACCACCGATAAAGCGTGGCCTTGCCTGCGCGGGCACGGCGCGCGACCGATTCCATCGTCAGGCTGGCAAAGCCCTGTTCCGCGATGATCTGCATCGCCGCATCCAGAACCGCCGCTTCGGTCGCCGGGTTGCGGCGGGCACCGATCGAGGCGCGCGCTGTGTCGGCCGGCGAGGTTTGTGCTTGCATATCGGAACGATCCGTTCTATTAATCGAGACGCGACGTCTCGATAGGTGTTTTGCCATGACCACGCCCGCCGCTCAACCCTCACGTATTCGCTTGGCCCTGCTGGTGTTCGCCTTTGTCTATCCGCTGGTGACGCTGGGGCTGATGGTCCTGATTGCCCTGACGCCGGGCTGGCCGCTGCCGGTGCGGACGCTGATCTTGGTGCCGCTGGTGGTCTGTGCGATGATCTGGGGGATTATCCCGCTGATCCATCGCCGGTTGCATCACCTGCTGTAACGCACCGCAGTCTCCCCATCGCAGCGGCGGCATATAGCGCGGCGGTGCCTGCGGTTTCGTGGCGGTAAAGTCCCAGCCGCGCCAGCCGCGCCGCCGCCACGGGGCCGGGCGCGTGCAGAGCGGCACCGAAATCGTGCAGCACGGCGCGGTTGCGGGCGGTCAGCAGATCGCCCGCCCCGGTCAGCGCCGCGTGATTCGCCGCCAGCCAGCCGCCGAAACTGCCGTCGAACAGCATGGCCAGCCGCTTGCGTCGGGCGGCGGCGGTGTCGTTGCGCCCCATCTCGTTCGCGCCGTGCTGACGGTATTTCAGTACCGGCGTATCGTCTTTGAGGATCGCGCCGCCCGCGCCCGCAATCAGTTGATAGGCCCACCAGTCATGCGACACCACATGTGCCGCCCGCGCCGCCGCCGCGCCCGCTTGCAGAATTGCGGCAGCGGCGGGGTTGAAGACGCTGGTATTTCCCGCCGTGCAGGCCTGCACCAAAGCATTGCGCAATCCGAATGGCCGGGCAAAGCGCGGCGATTCGGTCAGCACGTTCAGATCTGCATCGCAGATCAGCGTGCGGGCGGAATAATGCGCCGGGCCGGGCCGGGGCGTGGTCATCGCCACGGCGCGGTGCAGCTTGTCGGGGTGCCAGTCGTCATCCTGATCGGAAAACGCCAGCCATGCGCCCGGTGCCGCCTGCGCGATCAGGTGCAGGAAATTCGCGGTCGCCCCCGCGCGCGGGCCGTCGATGATCTGCACCTGCCCCGGCGTGTGGCCGGCGGCGAAACCGGCGATCACCGCGCGCGTATCGTCGGTCGATCCGTCATCCGAACAGATCAGCCGCCAGTTCCGATGCGTCTGGGCGGCGATGCTGGCCAGTTGCCGGGGCAGGAACGCCGCCCCGTTATAGGTGGCCATCAGGATCACGATCTGCGGCATCGGCGCCCTTTCGGTTTGCGCGGGTGTGCCATTCCCGCGCCCGCGCCGCAACCGGGTCAGACCTCTTTGCGGGCGATGTCTTCGATCAGGACGGCGTGGACATCCGGCCCGGCCACCCGCTGCGCGGCGTTCAGCAAGGTCGAGCGCAGCGGCTCCAGCCGGGCATCGGCGGTAAAGTTGCCGTCGAACCCGCCGGTGTTGGCGTGGATCATCAGCGAGCGCAGCAGGGCGTCGCGCAGCCGCGCCTCCATATTTTCGACCTTGGGTCTGCTGGGGCCAGTCACCTCCAGCGAGACGGTCAGGATCATCATCGAATCGGTCTTGCCGTTGCGCACGATGGGCACAAAGAACTGGTTGGCAAAGCCGAACCACGCAAGTTCAACCGCTGCCCCCTCGGCGCCGTTTGCGGCGGGGGCTTCGTGCGGGGCGGCGGCGTGGTTCTGGCCCTCATCGTCCGGGGCTGCGGCGGCGGCATCGGCCTTGGCCCCGCCGCGCAGCATGTCGCCACCAAAAGCGCCGCCGATGAACGCCACCAGCGGCAGCACCAGCATCAGAATTTTCTTGACCATGGCTGAACCTCAATAGGGCAGAACGATGTCGGCCAGTTGCTGGCCATAGCGCGGCTGCTGCACATCGCTGATCTGGCCGCGCCCGCCATAGGAAATCCGCGCGCCCGCGATGCGGTCATAGGCCACCTCGTTGCGGCGGCTGATGTCTTCGGGGCGGACAAAGCCGCTGACGGTCAGTTCGCGCATCTCGAAGTTCACGCGCACCTCTTGCGTGCCCTGAATTTGCAGCACACCGTTGGGCAGGCGGTCCAGCACCGTGGCCGCCACGCGCAGCGTGACCTTATCCCGGCGCGAGATATTGCCGGTGCCTTTGAAGGTGGACGACGAATCCATATCGACCAGATCGGCCATGGTCGCGCCTTCGGGCAGTTTGCTGTCCAGCCGCTGCGGAATGCCCGCCAGCGAGGAAATGCCAGCTTCGTCCGAGGCTTTGCGCGACCGGCCGGTGGTGTTCGACATTTCGGCGCGGTCGTCGATCTGGATCACCACCGTCAGAATGTCGCCGCGCTGCGTCGCGCGGCGATCGCCCACCAGCGAGTTCTGAGAGCTTTCCCACAGCGAGGCGGCGGCCTCGGGGCGGCCGGTGCTGGGGGTGATTTCCAGCGGCGGATTGGTCATGGCGGCGAATTCGACCGAAGCCTGCGGTTCGGTCATGGTCGGCGGTTTGCCCAGATGGTCGGTGCGCCCGCAGGCGGCCACGGCCAGCGTCAGGCAGATCAGTTTGATGGCGGTTTTCACGAGGATTCTTCCATTCATGGATCAGTTGGTGACGGTCACGCTGCCGTCGGGGTTCACGCGCGCGGTCACGGTGCTGCGCGAGGCGGTGTTCATCACGCGGATCACATCGCCCGCTGCGCCTTCGGACAGGGCGCGGCCCTCGGCCTCGATGCGCAGCGCGCCGCGCTCATAGGCCAGCCGCACGATCTGGTTGCGGTCCACCAGACGCGGGGCGCGCAGGCCCGAGGCGGTGACGGGGCGGCCTTCGTAGATGGTAAAGCGGGTCTGCTGCCCGATGGCCTGCCCGGCATCGCTGATGCCGCGCGCGTCGGCGGTGCGGATCAGGTCGGATTCGGAAATCACCGTTCCGGCCGGCAGGGTGCGGGCGGCGGCCCAGCCTTCGGCCTGCGCCGGGCCGGCAGCGGCCAGCAGGGCGGCAAGGATCAGCCCCCGCATCAGCGCACCTGCACCGTTGCGCCCAGCATCTGGTCGGCGGCGGTGATAACCTTGGAGTTCAGTTCATAGCCACGCTGCGCCTTGATCAGTTCGGTGATTTCACGCACGGCATCGACCGAGCTTTCCTCAAGATAGCCCTGCCGCAGCGTGCCCAGACCCTCCAGCCCCGGCGCGGCGACCATTGGGGGGCCGGATGCCATGGTTTCCAGAAACAGGTTCGAGCCGACCGCCTCTAGCCCCTTTTCGTTCACAAAGCCCGCCAGCGTGATCTGGCCCAGCATCTCCGGTTCGGTCTGGTCGTTGAAATAGGCGTAAACCTCGCCCTGGGCGTTGATGGCGATGGACCGCGCCTCGGCCGGGATGGTGATGCCCGGCGCGACCTCGTAGCCGTCCGAGGTGACGATCAGCCCCTCGCCCGTGCGTTTCAGCCCGCCGTCGCGGGTATAGGCGGAAATGCCGGACGGCAGCGTGACCTCCAGATAGCCCAGACCCTCGATGGCCAGATCCAGATCATTGCCGGTATTCGTCAGCGAACCTTGTTGCAGGTTCACCGTTACGGCGGTCGGGCGCACGCCAAGGCCAAGCTGCACGCCGGCCGGAACGATGGTGCCGTCGGATGCGGTGATGGTGCCGGGGCGCGTCACCTGCTGATAGGCCAGATCGGCGAATTCGGCGCGGCGGGCATTATAGCCGGTCGTGGACATGTTCGCGAGGTTGTGGGAAATCACATCGACGCGGGTTTGCTGGGCGCTCATGCCGGTGGCGGCGATTTGCAGGGCTTTCATAGGGTTAAACCTTTCAGCGGCTCATGGCGGTGATGACGTTGCGGATGCGCTGATCCTCGCGGTCAAGGAAGGACTGGCCAAGTTCGTAGGCGCGCTGCACCTCGATCATGCGGCTGATTTCCTGCAAGGGGTTGACGTTGGAATCTTCCAGAAAGCCTTGCAGGATGCGGGGGTTTTCCAGCGGCTCGACCTCGCCCGAAGGGACGAACAGGGTGCCGCCGGTATAGGTGATGTCCTCGCGCGGGGGTTCGGCAAAGACGCCGATCTGCGCCACCGGCTGGCCGTCGGCGGACACCGTGCCGTCGGGACCGATGGCGATGCGGTCAACGCCGCCGGGGATGGCAATCGGGGCCTGCCCTTCGTCCAGCAGGCGATGCCCTTCGGCGTTCATCAGCTCGCCCTCGGGTGACAGCATATAGGCGCCCGCGCGGGTCAGGCGGTTGCCTTGGGGCGTCTGGACCATGAAAAAGCCCTCGCCCTCGATGGCGACGTCAAAGGTGCCGTTGGTCTGGCTGACGGGCGCGGCGGTCAGATCGACCAGCCGCCCGCGGGCATTGGCCATCGACAGCGTATCGCCGCGCCGGTCCAGCGCGGTCAGGTGTTCGGAAAAGATCACCCCCTCGCGGCGGAAACCGTTGGTGTTGGCGTTGGCGATATTGTTGGCGACGGTGCGCATTTCGTTCATCAGACCCGATTGGCGGGTCAGGGTGGCATAGATGGCGTTGTCCATGGCTCAGCTTCCGGCAATCAGCGGGATGATCTGCCCGGTGTAGAAATCGGACAGGGCGGTGGTCATAAAGCTCATCGTGACCCAGAAGACGATCAGCATCAGCCCGACCTTGGGCACGAAGGTCAGCGTCATTTCCTGAACCGAGGTCAGCGCCTGAAACAGACCGATGATGACACCGGCCACCAACGCCACGATCAGCAGCGGGGCCGAGATGCGCACCGCCAGCAGCAGCGCCTGACGCATCATGTCAAAGAGGATCGTCTCGTCCATCGGGGCGGCCTTACACCGGCATCCGCAGGATTTCCTGATAGGCCTCGACCACCTTGTCGCGGATGGCGACGACCGTTTCCAGCGCCAGCTGGGTTTCGGCCAGCGATTGCACCAGATCGTGGGTGTCGGCCTTGCCTGCCATGGTGGCGGTGGCGGTCTTGTCGGCCTGCTGCATCATCGCGCCGAATTCGTCGGCGGCGTTGCGCAGTTGCGGGGAAACCTGACCTTCTGCCGGGCCATCGGGTGCGGTGGCGCGGCGGGCGGTGGCATAGGCGTTGGCGGCGTTTACCGTCGTAATCATCTGAAATCCTTTCAGCGGCGCAGCAGTTCCAGAAGGGACGATCCCATCTGACGTGATTGTTCAAAGGCCCGCAGGTTCGCCTCATAGCTGCGGCTGGCCTCGCGGGAATCGGCGATCTCGACGATCAGGCTGACGTTCGATCCGGCATAGTATCCGGTCTCGTCCGCCATTGGGTGGGCGGGGTCGAAGACCTGCGGCAGTTCGGTCTGATCCAGCCGGGTGCGCCCCACCTGAACGCCGCCGGTCGGGCGGCCAAAGCTGACCTGTTCTTCAAAGCTGACCAGCTTGCGGCGATAGCCGGGCGTGTCGGCATTGGCGATGTTTTCGGACACGCGGCGCAGCCGTTCGGCCTGTGCCTTCATGCCGGATGCGGCCAGTTCTGTGGCGGAGATGCGATCCATCGCTTAGCCCCGGCCCAGACTGGTGCGCAGCATGTCCAGCCCCGATTTGTAGATCCCCAGGGCCAGATCGTGCTGCCGCTTGACCGAGGCCGAGCGCATCATCTCGTCCTCGATGGTGACGGTGTTGCCGTTGGGCGAGGCACCTTCGGTTTCCGCGATGATACGCGGGCTGCCACCGGACCACAGCGGTGCGGTGATATGGCGCGCACGGGTCGCGTTCATGCCCGAGGTGGACGGCCTGCCATAGCTGTCGGCAAACTTTTCCAGATCCTTGGCCTGATAGCCGGGCGTGTCGGCATTGGCGATGTTGCGGGCTGTCACCACCTGTCGGGCCACAGCGTGATTCGTCATGGCCCGTGCCATTTTCAACGTCGTAATTCTTTCAAACACCGAGGCTTCTCCCTGGTTCCGATAAACCCGGTCTTAACCCCGAATGGTTTAGAAACCCTTTCGACGCGGCAGAAATTCGCAAGACAGGAGAGTGCTGAGATGGAAAAACTGGAATCTATCGCCACCCGGATCAGGGCCGCGCGTGCGGCCCGCTATCATGGGCGCGTGCAGGCGATCCGGGCTGGAACGATCAGTGTCAGCGGGCTGAACGGGCACGCTTCTGTCGGGGATCGTGTTTCGTTTTCAATGCCTTCCGGGAATGTCGGTGGCGAGGTGATCGGCCTGTCGCAGCGCCATGCCAGCATCCTGCCCGAACGCCATGTCGAGGGGCTGTCGATCGGCGCGCCGACGGAACTGCTGTTCGCGCCGACGCTGGCGCCCTGCGAATCATGGATCGGGCGAATCATTGATCCCTTTGGGCAACCGCTGGACGGGCGGGTGTTGCCGCAGGGTCTGCGACCGATGCCCTATCGCCCCGATGCGCCGCCTGCCGCCCGCCGCCGCCGGCTGGGCGCGCGGCTGGATACCGGGCTGGCGGTGTTCGACACGCTGCTGCCTATCGTGCAAGGCCAGCGGATCGGCCTGTTCGCCGGCTCGGGTGTGGGTAAATCCACGCTGCTGTCGATGCTGGCCAAGGGGGTGCAGGCCGATGTCGTGGTGATCGCGATGATCGGCGAACGCGGCCGCGAACTGCGCGAATTCGTGGAAGAAACGCTGGGGCCGCAGGGCATGGCGCGCGCCGTGGTCGTGGCGGCGACCTCGGACCTGTCGCCCCTGGTGCGGCGGCGCTGTGCCTGGGCGGCAATGACCGTGGCGGAATATTTCCGCGATCAGGGGCGGCATGTGCTGTTTCTGGCCGATTCGATCACCCGCTTTGCCGAGGCGCATCGCGAAATCGCGCTGGCCGGGGGCGAAGCGCCCAGCTATCGCGGCTTTCCGCCCTCGACCTCGAACCTGATTATGGGGCTGGCCGAACGCTCGGGGCCGGGGGTCGAGGGGACGGGCGATATTACCGGCATTTTCAGCGTTCTGGTCGCCGGTTCGGATATGGAGGAACCCGTGGCCGACATCTTGCGCGGTGTGCTGGATGGCCATGTCGTGCTGGATCGCGCCATCGCCGAGCGCGGGCGGTTTCCGGCGGTGGATGTGGTTCGGTCGGTGTCGCGGTCTTTGCCGGCGGCGGCCAGTGCGGTGGAAAACGGGCTGATCGCCCATGCCCGCGCGGCAATGGGGGCCTATAGCGAATCCGAACTGATGATCCGTGCCGGCCTGTATTCGCCGGGCGCAGACCCCAAGCTGGACGAGGCGGTCAGGCTGTGGCCTCAGCTTGACGAATTCGTGACCCGCCGCACGCGGAATTGCGCCGACAGTTTTGCCTTGCTGGATCAGTCGCTGCGTCTTTCCGGCCCAGCAAAATCAGCGGTTAGAAAGGCTTGAGGCAAATTGGTCAGCCGGTCTTAATCAATGTTAGACATGGCGGTGCGCCCATTGCGCCGTCAGTGTCTATTTGCAAATGTCCGCCAGCTAAAGAGGAGGCGGGATTTGGCAATCACTGAGTATTTCATCCGCTATCTTCAACGCCGTGACACGCTTGACGACAAGGCGATCGCGCGTTTGCGGGCGATCCCGACCGAACATGTCATGTTCGGCCCGGACGAGGTTATCATCCCGTTCGACCGTCAGGTTCAGCGCAGTTGCATGATGCTGCGCGGCATGTCGGCGCGGTCGCATCAACTGGTCGGCCGCCCCGATGATCGCGTGATCACGGCGCTGCATGTGCCGGGCGATTTTGTCGATCTGCATGGCTTTGTTCTGGCGGGGTTGGAACATTCGGTTGTTTCGGTCGGCCCGACCGAGGTCGAATTTATCAACCACACCGAGCTGACCGAGATCACCGAAACGCATCCGCATCTGACGCGGCTGATGTGGATGTCCACCCTGATCGACGCCGCGATCCACCGGCAATGGCTGGTCGCGGCGGCCTCGCTGCGGTCAAGCGCGCATCTGGCGCATCTGCTGTGCGAGATTTACACCCGCCTGAACGCGGTCGGCGCGGCGGATTCGATGCGCTTTTCCCTGCCGCTGTTGCAGCGGGAACTGGCCGATATTCTTGGTTACTCGCCCATCCATATCAACCGGGCGGTGCGCGACCTGCGGGATCGCGCGCTGATTCGCTGGCAGGGCACCGAAATCGAGATCCTCGACTGGAACGGCCTGACCCGGCTGGCGCGGTTCGATCCGACCTATCTCGATCTGGAACGCACGCAGCGGTGATTACTGGCACAGCCGCCAGTCGCCGCGCCGCTGTGCCAGATCCAGATGCAGGTGGTCGTCATGCGCCTCGTCTGATCCGGGGCCAAGAACCGTGGTAAAGAACAGGCAGGCGGTCGCACGGGCCGCGCGCTGAAACGCCATTTCGGGCTGGCCCGACCCTTCGCGCGGCTCGACCGCCAGATCGGGGGCATCGGCAAAGGTAAAGGCCATGATGTCCAGCGCATTGCCAAAGGCATGTTCCGACATTCTGCCCGACCCGGCATCGCCGCCAACCCGCCCCCGGCACTGATAGGTCGATCCCAGCCGGTATCCGCTGATCTGCGGGGCACCGGGCAGGCGTGCGGCGGCGGGGCGCGCGAATTCGCGCGTCCACAGCGCCAGCGACCGCGCCATTTCGCAGCGCATCGCCGCGCCGCCATGCAGCGTGATGCCGGGCTGAATATCCTGCACCAGAACCGGGCGGTCGATGCCGCAACCGCTGTTGTCGGGGTCGGTCACGGGAGGCTGTTCCTGATAGCGCACGCCCAGCATCGTCAGCGCCAGCAGACAGGCCGAGTGGTCAAAGTCGCTGGTCGCGAACTGCTCGCGCCCCGGTGCGGCAGGCTGCGCCATCGCTGCGGTCTGGGGCGGCTCGGGCGCGGGTTCAGGCGCCGCCTCTGGCCGCGTCGGGGGCCGGGTGTCTGGTGTCGGCTGGGACGCAGGTTGCGCCACCGCGGCAGAGGCACCCGCCACAGCCGCCGCCAGCACCCAGAGCCGCAACCCCATCACAATCCCCCGGCGGGCGCGGGAATAATCGTGGTATCTTGCGGCAAGGCATCGCCCAAGGCGCGTGCCAGCGGATCGGCCAGTTCCTCGGTGGTGTTTTCCTGCACCTTGTCCGCCGCAGTTTCCGCCGCTGCCGTCGTTTCCGTCACCACCGGGGTTTGCGGCACAGCCACGGGCACGGTGACGCCGGTGGCATCGGCGATGGTCACGCCCGGTTCCAGAAAATGCACGCGCGTCACGCCCGGCTGCACCAGATGCGCCAGCTCGCGCGCATCCCAGTTGGTCAGCCGAACGCAGCCATAGCTCTGGTTGCGGAACAGTTGCGACGGCGTGGGCGTGCCGTGAATGCCATAGGTCGGCTTGCTGAGGTCGATCCAGACCGTGCCGACCGGCCCGTTCGGCCCCGGCGGCACCACCAGCACGCGGTCATTGCTGCCCTGCTGAAAATTCCGCGACGGGTTATAGGTATAGGTCGGGTCCAGCGCCACCGCCCGCACCATCACCTCGCCCGAAGGCGAGGGCGTGGCATCCGAGCCCACGGTCGCCGGATAATCGGCCAGCATCCGGCCATTGGCATCATAGGCGGCAACGCGGCGGGTCGCCTTGTCGATGTAAATATCCGCCACCTTGCCCCGCAGCCGTGGCGCGGGGGCCATCACCCTGATCGTCGCGCCCGGCACCAGATCGACGCCGGGGTTCAGAAAGGCGATGAATCTTTCGTCCATGTGGAACTGCTCACCCAGCTTTTCGGCGATGCTGGTAAAGCCCATATGGCTCATCTGCGCCTTTTCCGCGTAATCGACCGGGATCGCGTCCACCAGCCCTTCGGCATCGGCGGCGGTGATGGTATAGTCCTGCGTGACCGGACGTTCGGCATAGGCTTGCAACATGGCCCAGACGGCGTGATCCATGATCCCGTCCATCGGCAGCCCGGCGCGGCGTTCAAAGGCCTTGATCGCGCTTTCGCTCATCCCGCCCTTGAAACCGTCGATCACACCGGGCGAGGTGCCGCTGCGGTCCAGCAGAATCTGCACCTTGGCCGTCAGCGCCGACCGCCCCGCAGGCAGATCACCGCCGCCATAGGTCGCGGCCTCGATGTCTGCGGCCGAAAACGGCACATCCTGCGCCACGGCGGCAGAGGACAGCAACAGGGAACACAGGGCGATCAGACGCAGGGACATGGCGGACTCCGTTCGGTTTGCCCGGTAATGCGGCTTTCCCGGCACAAGCGCCAGCCCTCGCTGCCCTTGGCGATTCACATTTGCATCAGCGGGATCATGCCGACCCATCTTTGGTCCCCAAATATCCCGGGGGGAAATCCGGCCTTGGCCGGATTGGGGGGCTGGCCCCCCGCGTCGCGGGACGCAATCAGTCTTCGGAAATCAGGCGATGGCCGGGGGGATAGGACTGGCGGGAATAGGATACCGGCATGGTGTTGGACCAGTTCGTCCGCTCGATGGTCAGCAAGGGGGTGCCGGAGGGCACTTGCAGGCTGCTGGCGGTTTCGGTCCCGGCGGCTTCGGCCAGAATGCTAAAGCGGCCATGAGTCAGCGCAACATTCCGTGCCAGCCATTCATGCGGCGAGGCGATGGCGAAATTCTCGCACTCGACCGGGGGCAGGGCGGTCAGGTTCAGCCAGACCGTTTCCGAACAATGCGGCCGGCCATTGGCCAGATACAGCAGCCGCGCCGCCATCACCCGCCGGTCGGGCGCGATCTGCAAGGCCAGCGCGACATGTTCGGGCGGGATCACGGTGCCGCATTCCAGCAGGGTATAGCCGTATTCCGCGCCCGTCGCCTCGATTTCCTGACGGATGACCGAGATTTCCAGAACCGTCCGCCGCGATGGCGTGGTGGTGACGCGAGTGCCGACCTTGCGGCGGCGCTCCACGATGCCGCTGTCGGCCAGTTCGCGTAAGGCGCGGTTCACGGTGGCGCGGGCGCAGCCCAGTTCCACCGCCAGTTCCTGTTCGGTCGGGATCAGCTCGCCCGGTGCCCATTTGCCCGAACGGATGCGGTCCAGCACCTCGGCCCGGACAGATTGCCATGTGTTCATGCGAGGTTTCGGACCATTGGCCTGAACCCCGCGCAATGATCTTGCCACGTCTCCTGGAATGCGCGCCATGCAGTTTGGTCTTTTTGCTAAGTATTCCGTTGCAAAGCATAGTGATGTCCTGTTTGCCTGCCGTGAACCTGCCAATATCTACAAGAAAAGCAGACTTGACAGTTCAGCGATTTTTTGCATTAAAGAGGTAATATATGGCGCAGGTTGTATGGGCTGGGCTGGCGCAACTGCACATGCCGGGATTTGCTTTGCCGTGACCGGCTGCTAAGGCTGGCGCAAGTCGTTGATCCGCAGGAAATCCAGATGTCCGCCGTTCCTCCGCCCGCCATGGCAGTCCGGGCCACCGTCTGGCCGGTGCTGATCGCCATAAGTCTGTGCCATATGGTCAATGACGTGATGCAGTCGCTGCTGTCGGCGATCTATCCGCTGCTTCAGGCGGAATTCAGCCTCAGCTATGGCCAGATCGGGTTTCTGACCTTTGCCTTTCAGGTCACGGCGTCCTTGCTGCAACCCGTGGTCGGCGCCGTCACCGACCGGCACCCGCAGCCGCGATCGCTGGCCCTTGGCATGGCATCGACGCTGGCGGGCGTGCTGCTGCTGGCCTTTGCGGGCAGCTATGCCATGCTGCTGGGCGGGGCGATGCTGATCGGGATAGGCAGTTCGGTGTTCCACCCCGAAAGCTCGCGCGTGGCGCGGATCGCTTCCGGCGGCAGGTTCGGCACGGCGCAATCGCTGTTTCAACTGGGCGGCAATGCCGGGCAGGCGGCGGGGCCGCTGCTGGCGGCCTTTGTCGTCGTGCCGCTGGGCCGCCCGGCGGTGGCGTGGTTCGCGCTGGCGGCGGCGGTGGGGGTGATCGTGCTGGCCCGCGTCGGCGCATGGGCCGAAGGCCGCCGCCGCGCCGCTGCCGCCGTGGCGCAGCCGCTGCCCGCCGCCGCGCGCCCGGTCATCATCCGGGCGCTGATCGTGCTGGCGATTCTGGTCTTTACCAAGAATATCTATACCGCCCTGCTCAGCAGCTATTTCACCTTTTTCACCATCGAGAAATTCGGTCTGGCCCCGCGTGGCGCGCAGATCATGCTGTTTCTGTTCCTTGGCGGCATGGCGGCGGGGGTGATGCTGGGCGGCATCATCGGCGACCGGATCGGCACGCTGCGGGTGATCTGGTTTTCCATCCTCGGCGTGCTGCCGTTCACCCTGCTGCTGCCGCATGTGGGGCTGGTGCCGACCGGTGCGCTGGCCTTTGTGATCGGGCTGATCCTTGCCTCGGCCTTTCCGGCGATCATCGTGTTCGCGCAGGAACTGGTGCCGGGGCGCACCGGGATGATTGCCGGGCTGTTCTTTGGCTTTGCCTTTGGCATGGGCGGAATTTCGGCGGCGGCGCTGGGGCTGCTGGCGGATGCGCGCGGGCTGATCTTTGTGTTCAACATCTGCTCGGCCCTGCCGGTGCTGGGGCTGCTGACGGTGCTGCTGCCGCGCCCGGCCGATCTGGTGCAGGGGCGCGGATGACGGCGCGGCCGGTCTTTTTCCACATCGGTCCCGACTGGACGGGCGAGGAACGGCTGGTGCAGATGTTCCGGCTGAACGGCCATGCCGCCGCCTGCCACGAGGAAGGCCGGCTGGCCGAAGGCATCGCGCATGCCAAGGCGACCGGCACCGTGCCGCTGCGGCGTTGGGGCGGGGCGCGTCTGTTTGCCGGGCTGCACCGCATCAACCGGCTGGAGCGCCCGCTGATCGAGGGCTGGCGCGCCTTCCCCTTTATCGCCGCGCAGCGCCCCGAGGCGGCGTTCATCCTGACCACCCGCGACCCCGAGGGCTGGATCGCCGACCGCCTGTCGCGCCGGGGCGGGGCGGTGGCGCGGGCCTATGCGCATCATCTGAACTGTGCCGTTTCCGACCTGCCCGAGATCTGGCTGAGCGACTGGAACGACCATCTGGCGGCGGTCGATGGTTTTTTCGCCCCCGGCGATCCGCGCCTGATCCGGCTGGATCTGGATCGCGAAACGCCGCTGGATCTGGCGCGGCATCTGGCGCCGCTGATCGACCTGCCGCGCCGCCCGCCGCGCCTGCACTGGCACCCGCCACCTGCGGCGCATGATGCCGGCACGCTGCTGGCTCTGCTGGACGAAGACCGCCCGCCGCAGCTGCGCCCCTCGCCCCCGCCCGGCATCGGTCTGGCCGAGGATATGGCCGCGTTCTGCCTGCGCGGGCTGGCCCCGGATGCCGCTGTCGGGCTGGCGGGCGTGTCGCCGCTGTTCGCGCAATGGGACGGCGGCGGGCAGGTGACGCGGCTGGATGGCGCGCCCTGGCCCGTGGCGATCGGTCCGCGCGACCGCGACGGCGCGCCGCGCGCCTTTGCGCAGCCGGGCCACCACAACAAGCTGGAGCGGGTCGAGGGCGTCATCAACCAGATCCTGTCGCTGGGTCGCCGTGACCCGGTGCGTATCGACATGGAGGACGGCCGCCGTATCGGCAGCGATCAGGGGCGGCCCATCGGTCAGCCGGTGCTGGCCCATAACCGCCGCAGCGGGGCGCGCAACGTGGTGCTGTGGCCCTTGCCCGGTTTTCACCAGCCGGGCGGCGCGACCTATGCCCGGCCCGATTGCCCCGACCCGATCCCGTGGGACGAAAAGCAGGATCGCGCGGTCTGGCGCGGCAATATCTCGGGCCGGGTGGAACCGGAACCGGCGGCGGGCCGCCCCGCCGGGCCGACCTCGCATATCCTGCTGGCGCAACTGGCCGCTGCCGATGATACCGCGCGGCAGGCGATGCTGGAGGATCTGCACCGCATCCCCCGCTTTGCCTTTGTGCGCCAGCATATCGACAACCCCGATTTCGACATCGGGCTGGTGCTGGCATGGTCGCTGCGCCAGCACGCCGACGACCCGTTTCTGGCCCCTCTGATCCGGCCTGCCGCCGGGGCGGGCTATTTCAACCGCTTCCGCTATCAGATTTCGATGGCGGGTTATGACCACCCGACCGGCTTTCTGAACGCGATCAACCGCCAGTCGGTGCTGCTGTCGGAAATGGACGGGTGGGAGGTGCATTATTCCGGCCGTTTCCGCCCGTGGGAACATTACATCCCCTTGCAGCGCGGCTGTGCCGACGTGCAGTCCAAGCTGGACTGGGCGCGCGCCAACCCCGCCCGCTGCCGCGAAATGTCTGCCGCCGCGCGGGCCGAGGTGGCGGCGCTGTCGGCCCCTTGGGTGCAGGCGCGGATGATGGCGCTGATCCTCGACGCGCTGGCGGGGCTGGGCTAGGCTGCGGGCATGACCACGATCACCGCCCGCCCGATCTCTGCCACGGCCTTTGCGCCCTTTGGCGATCTGCTGACCCCGCGCGCCGCGCCCGACCGGATGATAAACGCCGGTCGCTGCGAACGGCATCACGCGCTGGCCACCGTTCAGCGCGGCGAGGGCGAGGCGATCATCTCGCTGTTTCGCAGCCAGCCGGTCAGCCTGCCCTATGTCTGCACCCTGCTGGAACGGCACCCGCTGGGCAGTCAGGCGTTCATGCCGCTGCGCCTGTCGGGGCCGTGGCTGTCGGTGGTCGCGCCCGATCACGATGGCCGCCCCGGCGCGCCGCTGGCCTTTCTGGTGCCTGCCGATATGGGGGTGAACCTGCGCGCGGGCGTCTGGCACGGGGTGCTGACGCCGCTGGATCACCCGGCGGATTTTCTGGTCATCGACCGCGACGGCCCCGGCCTCAACCTTCAGGAAGTGGCGATCCCCCCCGTCACCATCACCGCATGAGCCTGCCCGATTTCACCCATGAAGCCGCCGCCATCGCCGCAGGCCACAGCCGTATCGCCGGGGTGGATGAGGTCGGGCGCGGCCCTTTGGCCGGGCCGGTCACGGCGGCGGCGGTGGTGCTGGACCCGGCGAATATTCCGCCCGGCCTGAACGATTCAAAACGGCTGACGGCGGCGCGGCGGCAGGCGCTGGCCGACTGGCTGCTGGCGAATGCCGATTGCGCCGTTGCCCATGCCGATGTGGCCGAAATCGACGCGCTGAACATCCTGAATGCCGCGCATCTGGCGATGAGCCGCGCGCTGGCCGGGCTGCGCACACCGCCTGATTTCGCGCTGATCGACGGCAATCGCCTGCCGCGCGACCTGAGCTGCCCGGCGCAGGCGGTGGTCAAGGGCGATGCCCGCTGCCTGTCGATCGCGGCGGCCTCGATTCTGGCCAAGGTGGTGCGCGACCGGATCATGGTGGATTTGGCGCAACAGCATCCCGGCTATGGCTGGGATGTGAACGCCGGATACCCGACGCCCGCGCATAAAAAGGCGCTGCTGGATCTGGGCGTGACCCCACACCATAGGCGGTCATTCAAACCTATCCACAACATCTTGTGGC
The DNA here is from genome assembly GCF_030538755.1 of Paracoccus sp. (in: a-proteobacteria). Taxonomy (GTDB): domain Bacteria; phylum Pseudomonadota; class Alphaproteobacteria; order Rhodobacterales; family Rhodobacteraceae; genus Paracoccus. The sequence goes on from NZ_JAUNTJ010000001.1 coordinate 207,149, forward strand.
AAGGGTAAATATCAACCTGTTGATTCAAAAAAGAAATTGACGGCGAATCGTCTGCGACTCATAGTTATCCACAGGCAGGCTGGCGCAAGACCGGCGTGGATAAGGCAAGGGCAGTATGACGACGATCAAGCAAAAACGCGCTGCGGCGCGACCGTTACCGCTGAACGAAATTCTGGCGGGCGATTGTGTTTCGGTGATGAACAGCCTGCCCGAAGCCTCGGTCGATCTGATCTTTGCCGACCCGCCCTATAACCTGCAACTGCGCGGCGATCTGCACCGGCCCGATAATTCCAAGGTCGATGCGGTGGATGACCACTGGGACCAGTTTTCGGGCTTTGCCGCCTATGACAGCTTTACCCGCCACTGGCTGGCCGCCGCCCGCCGTCTGCTGAAACCCAACGGCGCGATCTGGGTGATCGGCAGCTATCACAACATTTTCCGCGTGGGCGCCGAGCTGCAAAATCAGGGCTTCTGGCTGCTGAACGACGTCATCTGGCGCAAGTCGAACCCGATGCCGAATTTCCGCGGCAAACGGCTGACCAACGCGCATGAGACGCTGATCTGGGCCTCGAAATCCGAAAATGCCAAGCCGACCTTCAACTATGAGGCGCTCAAGTCGCTGAACGAAGGGGTTCAGATGCGGTCCGACTGGGTGCTGCCGATCTGCACCGGGGGTGAGCGGTTAAAGGACGCATCCGGCGACAAGGCCCACCCGACGCAAAAGCCCGAAAGCCTGCTGTATCGCGTGCTGGTCGGCACCACGAACCCCGGCGATGTGGTGCTGGACCCGTTCTTTGGCACCGGCACCACCGGCGCGGTGGCCAAGATGCTGGGCCGCGATTTCATCGGCATCGAGCGCGAGGAATCCTACCGCGAGGTTGCCGCCCGGCGTCTGGCCCGCGTCCGCCGCTTTGACGGCGAGGCGCTGGCCACCACCGCCAGCAAGCGCGCCGAGCCGCGCGTGCCCTTTGGTCAGGTGGTCGAACGCGGGATGCTGCGCCCCGGCGAAGAACTGTTTTCCATCGGCAACCGCCACAAGGCCCGCGTCCGCGCCGATGGCAGCCTGATCGCCCCGGATGCCGATGCCAAGGGCAGTATCCATCAGGTCGGCGCCGCGCTGGAAGGCGCGCCAAGCTGCAACGGCTGGACCTACTGGCATTTCAAGCGCGAGGGGAAGATGGTCCCCATCGACATGCTGCGCCAGCAGATCCGCGCCGAAATGGCGGATGAGACCCGCCCCAACTGATATTGGTTTCGCCAGAGTTCCGGCACCGCTAGCCGTGCGGCCGGAACCAACTTGCCCCGCCATGCCTGTGCGCATGGCGGGGTATTTTTCTTCGGCTCAACCGTCCTGCGCCGCCGGATTGTTCTGGTGATCCTGAATGCGCGGCAGGCTGGTTTCGATCCAGTCGGCCAATGCGCGCAGCTTGTCCGCGCCTTCGGTCCCCAGCGGGGTCAGGCTGTATTCGACATGCGGCGGCACCACCGGCAGGGCCTGGCGGCGCACCATGCCATCCTGTTCCAGCCCTTGCAGCGTCTGCGCCAGCATCCGTTCGCTGACCCCGCCGATCATCCGGCGCAGTTCGGAAAACCGCAGCACCCGCCCCTGCAACGCGATCAGCACCAGCACGCCCCAGCGGCTGGTCATGTGTTTCAGCACCCCGCGCGAGGGGCAGTTGGCGGCCATCAGATCGCCGCGCGCGATCTGCTCTGACAGGGGGGATGAAACTTTTTTCATACTTACATTTTTGTGCGTTCTTACTTTTGGTAAGTGTATGCGTTATCTGCTGTCGCAAGTCAAACACAGATCAAGGAAACGGAGATTACCATGACCATCGCCATCACCGCCGCAACGGGGCAACTGGGACAGCTTGTCGTCGAAGATCTGCGCCGGCGTGCGCCGGATGCCGACATCATCGCGCTGGTGCGTTCGCCCGAAAAGGCCGCAGGTCTGGGCGTGCCGGTGCGCGCTGCCGATTATACGCGCCCCGAAACGCTTGGCGCCGCGCTGCAAGGTGTCGATACGCTGCTGCTGATTTCCTCGAACGAGATCGGTCAGCGCGCCGTGCAGCATCGCAATGTGATCGCCGCCGCCAAGGCCGCAGGGGTGGGGCGGATCATCTATACCTCGCTGCTGCACGCGGATACGTCGATCCTCGATCTGGCTGGTGAACACCGCGAGACCGAGGCAGAGCTGCGCGATTCGGGGATTGCCTTCACCATTTTGCGCAACGGCTGGTATAGCGAAAACTACACCGACTCGATCCCGGCGGCGCTGGCGAATGGCGCCTTTGCGGGCAGTGCGGGCAAAGGGCGCATCTCGTCGGTGCCGCGCCGCGATCTGGCCGAGGCGGCGGCGGTCGTGCTGACCACGCCGGGGCATGAAGGCAAGATCTACGAACTGGCCGCCGACGCGCCCTATACGCTGACCGATCTGGCGGCCGAGATCTCGCGCCAGACCGGCCGCGACATCCCCTATGCCGATCTGCCGCAGGCCGATTATGCCGCTGCGCTGGTGGGTGCCGGCCTGCCCGAAGGGCTGGCGCAGGCGATTGCCGGCTGGGATGCCGCCGCCGCGCAGGACGCGCTGTTCGACGACAGCCGCCAGCTTGCGGCGCTGATCGGGCGGCCGACGACCCCGCTGGCGGATGCGGTGCGGGCGGCGCTGGCCTGATGTAACGGCAGCGAGGGCGGGGTATTTTGCGCCCCGCCCCGACCATAAAGCCAGTTTCCCCCGACGCGCCTTGCCTGCCACCCTTTAACGATTCGTTAACAGGTGGCAGGGCTGCCGTGAAATATCTGTTTGTTCTGCTGACGGCGTTGATGTCGCTGTCCTTTGCCGCCTCTGATGCCTTTGCGCATGGGGGCGGCTGCCGCAAATCCTCGCCTCCGGGGCAGTGCTGCCATATGGATAACAGCCGCGGCGTGGTTCACTGTCATTAACTGCCGCGCGGTTGTGGCAGGGTGCCCCGGTTATACGGTGTCCAGTCCGCTATATCGGGATAGAACTGCCGCCGCCACGCCCGCACGCGCGGGTTCATCCGCCGCCGCCACAGGGGCGGGATCATCGCCAGAAAGGTCATCGCCGGATAGCCCATCGGCAGGGCGGGGGCCTGATCGGAGGTGTAGGTCTGCAACAGCGGATAGCGGCGGTCGGGGCGGAAGTGGTGATCCGAGTGGCGTTGCAGGTTAATCAGCAGCCAGTTCGAGGCGCGATGATCGGCGTTCCATGAATGATGCGGGCGCACGGGTTCGTAACGCCCCTCGCCCAGATGGCGGCGGGTCAGGCCATAGTGTTCGACGTAATTGGTCAGCTCCAACTGCCAGATGGCGATGAAGGCCTGCCAGATGAACAGCGCCGCCCCCAGCCAGCCGCCGATCGCAGCGGCCAGCGCGATCATCGCCGCTTGCAGCAGGGCATAGCGCCAGAAGGGGTTGCGCCGGTCCCATGGGCTGCGCCCGGCACGGGCCTGCCGCGCCGCCTCGGCCCGCAAGGCGCTGCGCGGCCCGGTGGTCAGCACACGCCAGAAAAAGCGGTGAAACCCCTCGTTATAGCGGGCGCTGACGGCATCGCGCGGGGTGCCGACCCATGAATGATGCACCAGCAGATGCTCGGTGCGGAAATGGCTGTAAAGCGTCGAGGCCAGCAGCAGGTCGCCCAAGGCCCGTTCCCATGCTGGTTTCTGATGCAGCAATTCATGGGCATAGACCATGCCGATGGTGCCGGACAGAACGCCGATGCCAAAGAACAGCCCGGTCAGTTCCCAGCCGCTCAGCCGCCCGCTGGCGGCCACGGCGATACCGGCAAAGATCACCGCGACTTGCAGCGGCGCCCAGATCACGGTGATGGCGCGGTGCCAGAACAGCGCGGCTTCGGGCGTGTCGGGGTCGGGATTGTCGCGGTTTTGGCCCAGCAGCAGGTCCAGCCCCGTGACCAGATACCAACTGTAAAGCGGCAGGCAGGCCCACCACCAGCCGCCGCGCCACATGGCCCAGGCGGCCAGGGGCACCAGCAGCAGCGACATCCAGAAGGGCAGGGCGGCGGGGGTTTTCATGTGTGCAGCCTAGCCCTTTGCATCCGGCTGTGCCAGCACCCAGACCTTGCGCATCAGGCCGGGCAAGGCGCCTGCGTCGAAATCACGCAAGGGGATCAGCCCGCCCCGTTCGGGCGGGCCGGTCAGGGTGCCGCGCATCACTGTCAGGTTCAGGGTGAAATGGGTGAACACATGCCGCACCTCGCCGATCTTGCGCCAGCCCGCGACGGCGGGGGGCGGCAGGTCCGACCCGTCCCAGCCGGTCGAGGGGAAGGCCAGCACGCCCCCCAGCAAGCCGCGTTCGGGCCGGGTTTCGGTCAGCACCGCATCGCGCGTCAGCCCGACCCAGACGGTGCCGCTGCGCTGCGGCTTGGGCGCTTTGGGTGTGCGGCGGGGCAGATCGGCGGCGATGCCCGCCACCCGCGCGGCGCAATGGTGGATCAGCGGGCAGATGCCGCAGGCGGGGTTGCGCGGGGTGCAGATCGTCGCGCCCAGATCCATCATCGCCTGCGCATAATCGCCGGGGCGCAGCGCCGGGGTCAGGATGGCGGCCAGATCGCGCAGCTTGGCCTTGGCGGCAGGCAGGGGCGTTTCCACCGCGAACAGCCGCGCCACAACCCGTTCGACATTGCCATCGACCACGGTTTCCGGCTGCTCAAAGGCAATCGCCGCGATGGCCGCTGCCGTATAGGGACCAATGCCGGGCAGGGCGCGCAGGCCATCGGCGCTGTCGGGAAAGCGCCCCCCCGCCGCCGCAACCGCCCGCGCGCAGGCGATCAGGTTGCGGGCGCGGGCGTAATAGCCAAGCCCGGCCCATTCGGCCATCACCGCCGCATCCGGGGCCGCCGCCAGATCGTGAACGGTCGGCCAAAGCGTTGTAAAGCGCAGGAAATAACCCTTTACCGCCGCCACGGTGGTTTGCTGCAACATCACCTCGGACAGCCAGACGCGATACGGATCGGCCCGCCCGCCGCCCGGTGGCACGCGCCACGGCAGCACGCGGGCGTGGCGGTCATACCAGCCCAGCAAAGCGGTCGCGATCACCGCTGCGTCACGCATAATTCAGCCATGTTGCGCCTGCTTGCACTTTCATCCTGCCGTCTGCGCTTTTAATGAAAAGACATTGCTTAACCCTTAAGGCACCCATGTCCCGCGTGAAAGACAGCACCAGCGCCACCCCGCCCCGCCGCAAGCGCGGGTTCGAGGCTGCGGCCAGCCTGTTGTCGCGGCAGGTGCAGCGCGCGGCCGAGGGGCGCGGCTTTGCCGTATCGCGCCTGCTGACCCAATGGGCGGAAATCGCGGGCGCTGATCTTGCCGCGCTGGCCCGGCCGGTGCGGATCACCCATGGCAAGGGCGGATTCGGGGCGACGCTGGTGCTGTTGACCTCTGGTCCCGCCGCGCCGCTGGTGCAGATGCGGGCCGAGGATCTGCGCGCCCGCGTCAATGCCTGTTATGGTTATAACGCGGTGCAGCGCATCTCGATCACGCAATCCGCGCCGCAGGGCTTTGCCGAGGGCGCGGCCCCCTTTGCCCATGCGCCGCCCCAGCCGCGCGGACCCGATGCCGCCACGCTGGCGCGCGCCGAAACCGTGGCGCAACAGTTTGCAGACCCGGCCCTTGCTGCGGCAATGGCGCGCCTGACCCTTAATCACGCTGACAGATTGTCGCGCAAATCCTGAAAGGACATTTCATGCTGATTCGTTCCACCCTGACCGCGCTTGCGCTGGTCTTTGCCGGTCCTGCCCTTGCCCAAGAGACCGCCCCGGCGACCGAACAGGCTGCCCCCGCGACCCTGCCCGACATCTATCTGGGGGCCGAGGATGCGCCGGTGACGATCTATGAATATGCCAGCTTTACCTGCGGTCATTGCGCGGCGTTCCACAACGACAACTTTCCCAGGCTGAAGGCGGAATATATCGATACCGGCAAGGTGCGCTTTGCACAGCGCGATGTCTATTTCGACGCCGTGGGCCTGTGGGCCGGGATTCTGGCGCGCTGCGGCGGCGATGACAAATATTATGCCGTGTCCGACATGCTGTTCGAAGAACAAAGAACCTGGCTGTCCAGCCAGTCGGGCGACGATATTGCCGCGAACCTGCGCAAGATCGGCCTGAAAGCCGGCATGACCGAAGACCAGATGAACGCCTGCTGGGACGATACCGCCAAGGTCGAACAACTGGTTTCCACCTTCCAGACCAATGCCACCGCCGACGGGATCAACGCCACCCCGACCTTTATGATCGCGGGCGAACAGGTGCCGAATCAGTCGTGGGACAACCTGAAGGGTATCATCGACGCCAAACTGGCCGAGGCAGGCGCGGCGAACTGATGATCTGATCCGGTCAGGGCGCAGCATGACGCCCTGACCATCCGCAGCGGTGGCTCAGTCAGGGTTTGCCGGAATCAGCAGCCCACGCTGCACCGCCGGACGCGCAAGGAACCGTTCCTGCCAGCGGGCGACATGGGCGAAATCGTCCAGCCCCACCTGTTCTGCCGCGTCATAGCCCGTGCGCAGATTGCGCACCCAGGGGCCGATGGCGATGTCCGCGATGGAATAATCCCCCGCGATCCAGTCGCGTTCTGCCAGTTGCCCGTCGATTACGCCCAGAATCCGGCGGCTTTCGGCGTAATACCGCTCACGCGGGCGGGGGTCCTGGATCTCGCGGCCCTTGTAGCGGTGGAAAAACCCAAGCTGCCCGAACATCGGCCCGACCCCGCCGACCTGAAACATCAGCCATTGCAGCACCTGATAGCGCGCCGCCCCGGCAGCAGGCAGAAACCGCTGATACTTGTCAGCCAGATAGATCAGGATCGCCCCCGATTCCCACAAGCCCATCGGTGCCCCGTCCGGCCCGTCAGGATCAAGAATTGCTGGTATCTTGTTGTTCGGATTAAGGCTGAGAAACTCGGGCGTCATCTGGTCGGCAGGGTCGCCGATGCTGATGCGATGAACGTCATAAGGGACGCCCAGTTCCTCCAGCATGATCGACACCTTGACCCCGTTGGGCGTCGCCAGCGAATAAAGCTGGATCACATCGGGCCGTTTCGGCGGCCAGCGCCGGGTGATGGGGAAGCCTTGCAGGCCGGTTGTTTCAGACATGCGGTTCACTTTCTCTGGTTGGCGGAATTTAACGATTGTGTTATTGGCCCGCCCGCAACGTTAGCGCGTAACAGGAATCTAGGACAAAACTCATGATCCAAGAATTTAAGGACTTCATCGCCAAGGGCAATGTCATGGACATGGCCGTTGGTATCATCATCGGTGCGGCCTTCACCGCCATCGTGACCTCGCTGGTCAGCGACCTCATCAACCCGGTCATCGGCCTGATTACCGGCGGGATTGATTTCTCGAACCTGTTCATCAACCTGACCTCGACCGACTATGCCTCGCTGAAAGCGGCGCAGGATGCGGGCGCGGCCGTGTTCGCCTATGGCTCGTTCATCACCGCCGTCATCAACTTCCTCATCATCGCCTTTGTCGTGTTCCTGCTGGTCAAAGGGGTGAACCGGATCAAGGACGCCGCCTCGGCCAAAGAAGAAGTGCCCGGCGCCCCCGAAGGCCCGACCCAGGAAGAACTGCTGGCCCAGATCCGCGATCTGCTGGCCGACCGTGGCACCCGCGTCTGATTTTCAGACTGGTTTATACGGAAAGGGCGCACCCCGCTGCGGGCGCGCCCTTTTTTCATGCGGATCGCCCCAAGGTGCGTATTTGACCAAACAGGAAGCGGCGCGGGTTGTTTCCTGTTTGTCTAAATACGCAAAGAAAGCGGCGCGGATCACTGGGCCAGAAGCTCGTCTGGTGTCACGGCCTGAATCCCAAGCGCCTCGCCTGCCGGGGGCGAGGTCAGCCGCCCGTCATGCGTCGAAAGCCCGGCGCGCAGATGCGGGTCATCGGTGATGGCGCTGCGCCAGCCTTTCCCGGCCAGAGCCAGCACAAAGGGCAGGGTGGCATTGCCAAGTGCCTGCGTCGAGGTGCGCGCCACCGCGCCCGGCATATTGGCGACGCAGTAATGGATGATGCCATCCACCTCGTAGATCGGGTTTTGATGCGTGGTCGGGCGCGACGTTTCAAAGCAGCCGCCCTGATCTATCGCCACATCCACCAGCGCCGCGCCGGGCTGCATCAGGTCAAGCTGTGCCCGTGTCACCAGCTTGGGGGCTGCCGCGCCGGGGATCAGCACCGCGCCGATGACCATATCTGCGGTTGGCAACAGGTCGGTAACGGCGGCGACGGATGAATATTGCGTGGTCAGCTTGCCCATGAACACATCGTCCAGATAGGACAGGCGCGGCAGCGAGCGATCCAGCACGGTGACATTCGCTCCCATCCCCACGGCCACCCGCGCCGCCGCCGTGCCCACGACTCCGCCGCCGATGATAACCACCCGTGCGGGCCGCACGCCCGGCACACCGCCCAACAGCACTCCGCGCCCGCCATTGGCCTTTTGCAGCGCCCATGCCCCGACCTGAGGCGCCAGCCGCCCCGCCACCTCGGACATGGGGGCCAGCAAGGGCAGGCCGCCGCGCGCATCGGTCACGGTTTCATAGGCGATGGCTGTGACGCCCGATTGCAGCAGGTCGCGGGTCTGATCGGGGTCGGGTGCAAGGTGCAGATAGGTAAACAGCACCTGCCCGCGCCGCAGCATCGCGCGTTCTGCCGCCTGCGGCTCCTTGACCTTGACGATCAGTTCCGCCGCATCAAACACCGCCGCCGCATCCGGGGCGATTTGCGCGCCTGCCGTGCGATAGGCATCGTCGTCAAAGCCCGCGCCCAGACCCGCGCCCGTTTCGATCAGCACCTGATGACCGTGGGCCACCACTTCGGCCACGGCGGCAGGGGTCAGACCGACGCGAAATTCCTGCGGCTTGATTTCCTTGGGGCATCCGATCTTCATCCTGTCCTCCGCCTTGGCGATGCTTGCTCTGACATTCCATGTTGCGAGGGGCGCCGCCCGGATGCAAGATCGTTGCGCCGGGACGTTTGCCGCCCGGCAGTTCCGGGCAGCCATGGACCTTGACGCAACAGACCGCCGCATCCTGACCCTGCTTCAGCGCGAGGGGCGGATCACCAATGCCGATCTGGCCGCCCGTGTGAACCTGTCGGCCAGTGCCTGCCATCGCCGGGTGGAACGCCTGGAACAATCCGGCCTGATCCGCGCCTATGTCGCCCTGCTGGATGAGCGCAAACTGGGCCGCCCGACGCTGGTTTTCGTGGAAATCACCCTGTCCGGTCAGGCTGACGAAGTGCTTGAGGCGTTTGAACGCGCCGTCCGCACCATCCCCGATGTGCTGGAATGTCACCTGATGGCGGGGACAGCCGATTATCTGCTGAAAATCGTCGCGCAAGACACCGATGATTTCGCCCGCATCCACCGCCAGCACCTGACCCGCCTGCCGGGGGTGGCACAGATGCAGTCCTCTTTCGCGCTGCGGACCGTGCAGCAAACGACGGCGCTGCCGGTGTAACGCTTCCTGTTTGTTCAAATACGCATCTTTGGGCGCAGCCGCACAAAAGAAAACCCCCGCAGCCGCGCCACGGGGGTTTCAAACCTTACAAGGTTCGCTGTCTTACAGCGCGCCTTCGCGCTGGGCCTTTTTACGGGCCAGCTTGCGGGCACGGCGGACGGCCTCGGCCTTTTCACGGGCTTTCTTGACCGACGGTTTCTCGAAATGCTGCCGAAGCTTCATCTCGCGGAACACGCCTTCACGCTGAAGCTTTTTCTTCAGTGCGCGGAGCGCCTGTTCGACGTTATTATCACGAACGTTGACCTGCATGTGGTTGTCACCACCTTCCTAGGTTAGAGTTGCAAAGATTGCAGGAACCGTTCTTCTATCAGCAACGCGCCCGCCTGTCCAGTGACCGAGGAAAACCATGACCCAGACAGATGCCCTGATCGACGCCGCCCTGATCCATGTCCCGTTCGAGGGGATGAACGACCGCGCCCTGACCGCCGGGGCGCGCGATCTGGGGATCGCGCCGGAACTGGCGCGGGTGCTGGTGCCGATGGGCGGGGCCGGGCTGGCCGCCAGCCTGCACCGACGCGGCGATGCCGCGCTGGCGCGTTGGCTGGCCGATACCCCGCCGCAGGGCCGGTTCCGCGACAAGGTGGCGGCGGCGGTCTGGCACCGGCTGGAATTGTCCGACCGCGAGCTGGTGCGCGCAGCGTCTGCCACGCTGGCGCTGCCGCAGAATGCGGCACTGGCGGCGCGGTTGATGTGGGAAACGGCGGATACGATCTGGACCGGGCTGGGCGACAGCTCTGACGATGTGAACTGGTATTCGAAACGCGCGATTCTGGCAGGCGTCCACAGCGCGGCAGCACTGTATTGGCTGGGCGACGACAGCGAGGGCGGGCACGACACCCGCGCCTTTATCGACCGCCGGATCGACGGGGTGATGCGGTTCGAAAAGATCAAGGCCGCAGCGCGCAAGGTGCCCGGCGTGGCGATGCTGGCCGATCTGGCCACCGGCTGGGTCCGCGCGCCGCAAGGACCTGCCGATCTGCCGGGCCGCGCGCAGGGGGGCAAGGCATGAGCATGATCCCCGACGCCATGAACGCCATCGAGATCGCCGAACCCGGCGGCCCTCAGGCTCTGCGCCCCGCCCGCCGCCCGGTGCCGGTGCCCGCCAACGACCAGATCCTGATCCGCATCGCCTATGCCGGGGTGAACCGTCCCGATGTGCTGCAACGGCAGGGGGCCTATCGCGCCCCGCCCGGCGCATCCGACCTGCCGGGGCTAGAGGCTGCGGGCGAAGTCGTCGGCCTTGGCGCAGGCGTCACCCGCTGGCGCAAGGGCGACCGGGTGACGGCGCTGCTGCCCGGCGGCGGCTATGCGGAATATGCGGTCTGCCATCAGGATCACGCCTTGCCGGTGCCGCAGGGGCTGACGCTGCAACAGGCGGCCTGCCTGCCGGAAACCGCCTTTACCGTCTGGTCCACCGTGGTCATGCGCGGCGGCCTGCGCGCGGGCGAGCGGTTTCTGGTCCACGGCGGCTCGTCGGGGATCGGCACCATGGCCATCCAGATCGCCCACAGCCTTGGCGCGCGGGTCTTTGCCACCGCCGGATCGCCCGAAAAATGCGCCGCCTGCGCTGAACTGGGGGCCACGGCGATCAATTACCGCGATCAGGATTTCGTCGCGGCCCTGACCGAGCAGGGTGGGGCCGATCTGATCCTCGATATGGTTGGCGGCAGCTATATCCCGCGCAATATCAAGGCACTGGCCGATGATGGGCGGCTGGTCTTCATCGCCTTTCTGGATGGGGCCAAGGCGGAACTGAACTTTGCCCAGATCATGCTGCGCCGCCTGACCGTGACCGGCGCAACCTTGCGTCCGCAATCCGATCTGGCCAAGGCCGCCATTGCGGCAGAACTGCGCGACCGGCTGTGGCCCAAGGTCGAATCCGGCGCGGTCAGAGTGCTGATCGACAGCGAATTCGCCCTGACCGACGCCGCGCAGGCGCATCGCCGCATGGAAAGCAGCGAACATATCGGCAAGATCGTGCTGCGCGTCGCCGGCGACTGAGGCTGGCCAAACCGGCACCGCGCCGCTAAAACCCGCGTTTTGCCCAAGGAAACCCCATGGACCCGCGCGCGCCCTTGCTGTCCGTCGCCCCGATGATGGACTGGACCGACCGGCTGTGCCGGGGCTTTCACCGGCTGATGTCGCGCCGGGCCTTGCTCTATACCGAAATGGTGACAGCGCCTGCAGTGATCCATGGCGACCGGGCGCGGCTGCTGGATTACGACGCCGCCGAACACCCGCTGGCGCTGCAACTGGGCGGATCAGACCCGGCGCAACTGCGCGACGCAACGCGGATCGCGCAGGATTGGGGCTATGACGAAATCAACCTGAACGTCGGCTGCCCCAGCGACCGGGTGCAATCGGGCTGCTTTGGCGCGGTGCTGATGAAAAACCCGGCGCTGGTGGCCGATTGCGTGACCGCGATGCAGGCCGTCAGCCGCGCTGAAATCACGGTGAAATGCCGCATCGGCGTGGATGACCAAAGCCCGGATCAGGTGCTGCCCGCATTTCTGGAAACCATGCAATCCGCAGGCGTGCGGCGGCTGACGATCCACGCCCGCAAAGCATGGCTGCAAGGCCTGTCGCCCCGCGAAAACCGCGACATCCCGCCGCTGGATTATCCGCTGGTCCATGCGATGAAGGCAGCGTTTCCGGGGCTGCACCTGTCGATCAACGGCGGCATCGGCACTCTGGATCAGGCGCGCGATCATCTGGCGGTGATGGACGGGGTGATGATCGGGCGCGCGGCCTATCACCAGCCATGGGATATTCTGGGCACGGCGGATGCGCTGTGGGGCGACGCGCCGCCCTTTGCCCACCCGGCGCAGGTGGCGCAGGCCATGCGCCCGCGGATCACAGCGCATCTGGCCGCGGGCGGGCGGCTGCATCAGATCACCCGACACATGCTGGGCCTGTTCCACGGCCTGCCCGGCGCGCGCGGCTGGAAACGCAGCCTGTCAGAGGGCGCGTCCAAAGGCGGGATCGAGGTCTATGACGCCGCGCTGGCCGCCGTCACACCAGCCGGGCACCCCGCCCCGTAACGCCCAAACGACCCCGCCTGCGGAAAACCGCGCCCGGCTTCCTGTTTGCCCAAATACGCACCTTCGGGCGCAACCGTCTCATCCGGCACGACAAGCCTCTGGCAAGGGCTGGCCAAGCCGCCGCCGACAGCCTAGGACAACCCAACCCACAAGGAGAGCGCGATGTCCGACCTGATCCTGCCCATTCTGACCCTGATCTTCACCGGCGCCTTTGCCGGAGTGCTGGCCGGATTGCTGGGGGTGGGCGGCGGCATCATTCTGGTGCCGGCCTTTGTCTATATCTTTACCGCTGCGGGATATGACGGGCCGCAACTGATGCAGATGTGTCTGGCGACCTCGCTGGCGACGATCATCGTCACCTCGATCCGGTCGGTGCTGGCACATCACCGCAAGGGCGCGGTGGACTGGGCGGTGCTGAAGGGCTGGGCGCCCGCCATTGCCATCGGCGCGCTGGTCGGGGCGCTGACGGTTTCGGCGCTGCGCACGCAAACGCTGGTGCTGATCTTTGGTGTGCTGGTCTTTGTGATCGCGACCTATATGGCGGTGTCCAGGCCGGGGTGGCGGCTGGCCGGGCAGATGCCCACCGGCGTGTCGCGCGCGGGCTTTGGGCTGTTTACCGGCTTTGTCTCGGTGCTGCTGGGGATCGGCGGCGGGTCGATCGGCGTGCCGCTGATGACGCTGCATGGCCGGGCGATCCATCAGGCGGTGGCGACAGCGGCGGGCTTTGGCGTCATCATCGCCGTGCCCTCGGTGCTGCTGTTCCTGTTCATGCCGATGGAGAACGCGCCGCCGCTGACGCTGGGTTCGGTGAACCTGCTGGCCTTTGGCCTGACCATCGCCATGACGCTGATAACCGCCCCCTGGGGGGCGGCATTGGCACATCGCACCGACCCGGTGCGGCTGAAACGCTATTTCGCGTTTTTCCTGATGCTGGTGGCGCTGAACATGCTGCGCAAGGCGCTGATCTAGCCGCGCTCGGCCGCCTTGGCGGCGTTCCACAGCGCGTCCATCTCGGCCAGATCGCTATCGGCAGGCGTGCGGCCCTGCGCGGCCAGCGTGGCCTCGATGGCGGCAAAGCGGCGGGTGAATTTCGCATTGGCCGCGCGCAGCGCCTGTTCCGGGTCAATGTCCAGATGGCGGGCCAGATTGGCCATGACGAACAGCAGATCGCCAAATTCCTCGGCCATCGCGTCGGGGCCAAGACTGTCGCGCGCCTCGACCAGTTCGGCGGTTTCCTCGGAAATCTTTTCCAGAACATCCGCCGCGCCCGGCCAGTCAAAGCCCACCCGCGCGGCGCGGTTTTGCAGCTTCACGGCGCGGGTCAGGGCGGGCAGGCCCATGGCTACGCCATCCAGCACCCCCTTGGCCTGCCCCGAGGCGCGCTCGGCGGCCTTGATGGTTTCCCAATCCTTGACCTGTTGCGCGGCGGATTTGTCGCGGCTTTCGTCGCCATAGATATGCGGATGGCGGGCGATCAGCTTGTCCGAAATGGCCCGCGCGCAATCGGCGAAATCGAACCTGCCCTGTTCCGCTGCAATCTGGGCGTGAAACACCACCTGCAACAGCAGATCGCCCAATTCGCCGGGCAGTTCATCCCATGCCTGCCGGTCGATGGCGTCGGCGACCTCATAGGCTTCTTCAATCGTATAGGGCGCGATCGAGGCGAAATCCTGTTCGATGTCCCACGGGCAGCCCCGGTCGGGGTCGCGCAGCTCGGCCATGATGCCGATCAGCCGCTGGATCTGCTGCTGCGCCTGAGTCTGTTCGGTCATCGGATGCCCCCTGTTGCCCGCCTGATGCCTGCCACAGCACCGCGTCCAAGTCCATCGGCTGCGCGGCCTGTCACGACGGGGTGACAGACGCGGGGTTTCCTTGCTATTGCCGCGCGCCGCGTTTAGGGTCCGCGCGGATTCTGTTGAGGGCCGGGCCGCTGGTGCCAGCCCCGTCCCATACCGAAAGGACCGTATATGTTCGTCACCCCCGCTTATGCTCAGGCCGCAGGTCAGGGCGGCGCCGGCGCTGCCTTCGCGCAGTTCATTCCGCTGATCCTGATTTTTGTCATCATGTATTTCCTGATGATCCGCCCCCAGCAAAAGCGGCTGCGCGAACATCGCGACATGGTGGCGACGCTGAAAAAAGGCGATCAGGTGGTGACTGCGGGCGGCCTGGTCGGCAAGGTTACATCCGTGCGCGACGACGAACTTGAGGTCGAGATCGCGACCGGCGTCAAGGTGCGCGTGGTGCGCTCGACGATTTCCCAGGTCGTGAACCGGACTGCTCCGGTCGCCGCCAACAGCTGATTTAGTTTAAGGGGCGCCGCCCGCCATGCTTCAGATCGACCGCTGGAAGCGCATCGTCATTTTCGGCATTTGCGCGCTTGGGTTTCTATTTGCCGCACCGAACCTGTTTTACAGCCGGGTCGAGGCGCGCAACGACGCCGCCGTGGCGATCGAACGGGCAGGGGGCGCATCGACGCCCGAGGAACAGGCCGCGCTGGCGGGCTGGCCCCGCTGGCTGCCGCGCGGGCTGGTCAGCCTTGGGCTGGACCTGCGCGGTGGCGCGCATCTGCTGGGCGAGGTTCACACCGACGAGGTGTATAAATCGCGCATGGATTCGCTGTGGCCGGAACTGCGCCGCGTGCTGACCGAACAGCGGGCCACCATCGGCGGCATCCGCCGCGTGCCCGCCCCTGACGGCGTGCTGCGCATCGAGGTGGAAAACCCCGACCAGATGCAGGCGGCGGTCACGGCGGCGCGGACGCTGGCCAACCCCATCGCCTCGCTGACCGGGGCAGGGCAGTCGGATCTGGCGGTTTCGGCGCAGGGCAATGTCCTGACCGTGCAACTGTCCGATGCCGAAAAGCGGCTGACCGACGACCGCACCATCCAGCAAAGTCTGGAAATCGTCCGCCGCCGCGTGGACGAGGTGGGCACCCGCGAACCCACCATCACCCGGCAGGGCGAAAACCGCATCGTGATTCAGGTGCCCGGCATCGGCTCGGCCGAGGAGCTTAAGGCGCTGATCGGCACCACGGCCAAGCTGACCTTCAACCCGGTCATCGGCACCGGCGTCGATGCCGCCGCCCGCCCCGGCCCCGGCAACATGATCGCGGCCGATGCGGAAAATCCGAACCTTTTCTATATGCTGGAAGAAACGCCTGTCGTGACGGGCGAACAACTGACCGACGCCATGCCGGGCACCGACCAGAACGGCGCGCCCTCGGTCGATTTCCGGTTCAATCCGCAAGGCGCGCGGGCCTTTGGCTCTTATACCGCGGCCAATGTCGGCCAGCCCTTCGCCATCGTGCTGGACGGGCAGGTGATTTCCGCCCCGGTGATCCGGCAGGCGATCACCGGCGGGTCGGGGCAGATTTCCGGCAGCATGAACTATGACGAGGCGAACCGGCTGGCGGTGCTGCTGCGCGCCGGCGCGCTGCCGGCGCAGATGACCTTTCTGGAAGAACGCACCATCGGTCCCGAACTGGGCCGCGACAGTATCGAGGCCGGACGCCTTGGCGCCATGGTCGGCACTGTCGGCGTGATCGCCTATGTCATTGCCAGCTATGGCCTGTTCGGGGTGTTCGCCTCGGTTGCGCTGGTGGTGAATATCGTGTTGATTCTGGCGGTGATGTCGCTGATGGGGGCGACGCTGACCCTGCCGGGGATCGCCGGGATCGTGCTGACCGTGGGCATGGCCGTCGATGCCAACGTCATCATCTTCGAGCGCATCCGTGAAGAATTACGCAACGGCAAGCGGGTCGCCAGTGCGATCAGCAACGGCTTCAGCGAAGCGATGAGCGCGATCATCGACGCCAACGTGACCACCTTCATTGCCGGTATGGTGATGTTCTTTCTGGGGTCCGGTCCGGTCAAGGGCTTTGCCGTGACGCTGACCATCGGGCTTGTCACCTCGGTCTTTACGGCGATCTTCCTGACGCGCCTGCTGATCGTGATCTGGCTGGAACGCCGCCGTCCCAAAGAACTGATCCTGTAAGGGGAAACACTGATGGCCTTTCGTCTCAAGATTGTCCCCGAAGTCACGCATATCAACTTTTTCCGTTGGCAGTGGCTGACCTTTGGTCTGTCTGCCGTGCTGATGGTTGCCTCGGTGATCGTGACGCTGACCATGGGGCTGAACTTTGGCATCGACTTTCGCGGCGGCACCACGATCCGCGCCGAAAGCAACACCGCCTTTGATGTCGGCGAATACCGGCAGGTGCTGGGCGGGCTGGATCTGGGCGATGTCGCCATCACCGAGGTGTTCGACCCCACCTTCGGCCCCGACCGGCATGTGGCGCAAATCCGCATCGGCACCACAAGCGAGACCGGATCGGTCACACCCGAGGAGTTGAACATCATCGAAGCCGCCCTGAAAGAGGTGGACCCGGCGGTGCGCTTTACCGCCGTGGAATCGGTCGGCCCCAAGGTCTCGAACGAACTGATTATGACCGCGTTCAAGGCCGTGGGGGCGGCGACCATCGCCATTCTGATCTATATCTGGCTGCGGTTCGAATGGCAGTTCGCCATCGGTGCGGTGGTGGCGCTGGTCCATGACGTGCTGCTGACCATCGGGCTGTTTTCGCTGTTCCAGATCAGGTTCGACCTGACGACCATCGCCGCGCTGCTGACGATTCTGGGCTATTCGGTGAACGATACCGTGGTGGTGTTCGACCGGCTGCGGGAAAACCTGATTAAATACAAAACCACGCCGCTGATCGACCTGATGAACCTGACCGTCAACGAAACCCTGTCGCGCACGGTGATGACGGCGGTGACAACGGCCATCGCACTGATCGCGCTGATCGTGCTGGGCGGCGACGTGATCCGGGGCTTTGTGTTCGCGATGCTGTGGGGCGTAACGGTGGGGTGCTATTCCACCATTTATGTCGCCAAGAACATCGTGCTGTGGACTGGCGTCAAGCGCGACTGGTCGAAAAAGCCGGTCGAGGATGGCGCGGCAAGGTTCCGGGACGCGCCCTGATGCAGATCCAGCCCACCGATTACCAAGGGGCTGTTTCGGTCGATGGCTATGGGCCGGGGTTCTTTCGTGTCGATGGGCAGGTGCTGAACGGCCCGGTTCTGGTCACGGCGACGGGCGCGCAGCCCTGGGGCGGGCTGGATGATGCGGCCCCGCTGGCCGCTTTGGCGGGTTCGGTTGATGTGCTGTTCATCGGCATGGGCGCACAGATCGCCCCCGCGCCGCGCGATCTGGTGCAACGGCTGGAAACAGCGGGGGTGATGGTCGAACCCATGACCACCCCCGCCGCCGCCCGCACCTATAACGTCACCCTGTCCGAGGGCCGCCGGGTTGCCTGCGCGCTGATCCCGGTATGAGCCTGCTGACCGTCACCGATCTGGCGGTTGCCCGCGGCGGGATGCGCGCGGTCGAAGGCGTCAGCTTTGCCCTGTCGGCGGGCGAGGCGCTGATCCTGCGCGGCCCGAACGGAGTCGGCAAAACCACCCTGCTGCGGACGCTCGCCGGATTGCAGCCGCCGGTCGAGGGCCAGATCACTATGCCACCGGATGCCGTGGCCTATGCGGCCCATTCCGACGGGCTGAAATCGACGCTGACGGTGGCCGAAAACCTGACTTTCTGGGCGCGGATCTTTGGCTCGGGCTATATCGAGGATGCCGTGGCGGCGATGAATCTGCCCGGCCTGACCGATCGCGCGGCGGGCAGCCTGTCGGCAGGGCAAAAGCGTCGGCTTGGGCTGGCGCGGCTGATCGTGACCGGCCGCCCGCTGTGGATTCTGGACGAACCGACCGTATCGCTGGACGCCGATTCGGTCGCCCTGTTTGCCAATGCCGTGCGCTGTCATCTGGGGCAGGGCGGAGCGGCGCTGATGGCGACTCATATCGACCTTGGCCTGCCCGATGCGCGGGTGCTGGACCTCGGCCCGTTCCGCGCCCGCCCCGGCCGCACCGCCGCGCCCGCCGGCTTTAACGAGGCGTTTGCGTGATGGCCGTTTTCATGCGTATTTATGCAAACAGGAAACACCTGCCGCTTCCTGTTTGTCCAAATACGCATTCAACCGTGCAGGAAGCGCCATGATTGCCCTGTTACGCCGTGACCTTATTCTGGCGACGCGGGCGGGCGGCGGATTTGGCCTTGGGCTGGCGTTTTTTCTGATCCTTTGCACGCTGGTTCCCTTTGGCGTCGGGCCGGGGGGCGGCACCTTGTCGCTGATCGCGCCGGGTATCCTGTGGGTCGGGGCGCTGCTGGCCTGCCTTTTGTCGCTGGACCGCATCTTTGCGCTGGATCACGAGGATGGCAGCCTTGATCTGCTGGCCACGGCGCCGATTCCGCTGGAAGGCGTCGTCGTGGTCAAGGCTCTGGCGCATTGGCTGACCACCGGCCTGCCGCTGGTGCTGGCCGCGCCGCTGTTCGGGGTGCTGCTGCATTTGCCGGCACAGGCCGTCGCGCCGCTGGTGATCTCGATGCTGGTCGGCACGCCGGCCTTGTCGATGCTGGGCGCGTTCGGGGCGGCGGTGACGGTTGGGTTGCGGCGCGGCGGCTTGCTGTTGTCACTGCTGGTTCTGCCGCTGTATATCCCGACGCTGATCTTTGGTGCCGAGGTGATCCGCCGCGGGGCAGAGGGCGGGCTGATCGCCACGCCGCTGGCATTTCTGGGGGGCATTACCGCCGCCAGCCTGGCGCTGATACCTTTCGCCGCAGCCGCCGCGCTGCGGGTCAATCTGAAGTGAGCGAGGCTTGAGCTGCCCCGGTCCGCACGGTAGGGAATTGACATGTCGATCTGGGAATACGCCAACCCCGTCAAGTTCATGCGCACATCCGATGTGGTGCTGCCATGGGTCGCTGCCGCCGCTGCGCTGTCGGTGGCGGGCGGGCTGATCTGGGGCTTTCTGACGCCCGAGGATTACAAGCAGGGATCGACCGTCAAGATCATCTTTCTGCATGTGCCTGCCGCGATGATGGCGATCAATATCTGGGTGATGATGCTGGTTGCCTCGCTGATCTGGATCATCCGCCGCCACCACGTCAGCGCGCTGGCCGCCAAGGCCGCCGCCCCCATCGGCGCGGTGATGACGCTGATTGCGCTGGCTACCGGGGCGATCTGGGGCCAGCCGATGTGGGGGACATGGTGGGAATGGGACCCGCGCCTGACCTCGTTCCTGATTCTGTTCCTGTTCTATGTCGGCTATATGGCGCTGTGGTCGGCGGTCGAAGACCCCGACAGCGCTGCCGATCTGACCGGGGTTCTGTGCCTTGTCGGCTCGGTCTTTGCGCTGTTGTCGCGCTATGCGGTGAACTTTTGGAACCAGGGGCTGCATCAGGGCGCCAGCCTGTCGGTTGCCCCCGGCGAACGGATGAGCGCGGTTTACCGCTATCCCCTGTATCTGACGATGCTGGGCTTTTTCCTGCTGTTCGTCACCTTGCTGCTGATCCGCACCCGGACCGAAATTCGCCGTCGCCGTCTGGCGGCCCTGCAAGCGCGGGAGGCGCGTTACTGATGATTGAACTGGGCAAATACGCCACCACCGTTCTGGCCGCTTATGGCATATCCGTTGCGCTGCTGATCGGGATCGTCTGGCAGACCGTTGCCGCCAATGCCCGCGCCCGCGCCGCGCTGGCCGCGCAGGAGAACCGCAATGGCTAAGGTCTCGCCGATGATGCTGCTGCCGCCCGCGATCTTTGCCGGGCTGGCGGCCTTGTTTCTGTGGGGCATGGGCCGCGACGATCCGAATGCGCTGCCCTCGGCCTTTATCGGCCAGCCCGCGCCGGAGTTGCCGCAGACGACCCTGCCCGGCAAGACGCAGTTGACCGATGAGATGCTGCGCCAGCCCGGCGTCAAGCTGGTGAACTTTTGGGCCAGCTGGTGTCCGCCCTGCCGCGCCGAACATCCGACGCTGACCGAACTGGCCAAGACCATCCCCGTCTATGGCATCGACCTGAAAGACCCCGAGGCGAACGCCCTGCGTTTTCTGGAACAGGACGGCGATCCGTTCCACGCGATGGCCACCGATCCGAACGGGCGCGGGGCCATCGAATGGGGCGTGACCGCCCCGCCCGAGACCTTTATTCTGGATAGCGAGGGGCGGATTTTGTATCGCCACGCCGGCCCCCTGATCCGCGAGGATTATACCCAGCGGTTCCTGCCGCAACTGGAAAAGGCAATGGCGGCGGAATAGGGGCGATCTGGCCGGCCGCTGTCTGACAGCGATTAAACGGCCAAGGCCCGTCCGGCGGCATGGCCGGATGCCCATGCCCATTGAAAGTTATACCCGCCCAGCCAGCCGGTCACATCGACGCATTCGCCGATGAAGAACAGCCCCGGAGTGCTGCGGGCCTGCATGGTTTTCGCGTCCAGATCGCGGGTGTCGATGCCGCCCAGTGTCACCTCGGCGGTGCGATAGCCCTCGGTCCCGACCGGGGTGATCTGCCAGCGATGGATGCGCGCGGCCAGCCGGTCCAGCGCGGTGTTGGGCTGATCGGCCAGACGGGCGGCGGCAAGGCCGGTTTCGGCGGCGATGGCTTGGGCCAGTCGCTCGGGCAGGTGGTGGGCCAATGCCGTTGCCACCTGCATTCGGCCCGCCCGCCCACGCTGCGTTTTCAGGTCGGCGGCAATGTCATGGCCGGGGAGCAGGTCGATGCTCAGCCCCTCGCCCGGTTGCCAATAGTTCGAGATTTGCAGGATCAGCGGCCCCGACAGCCCGCGATGTGTGAACAGCAGCGCATCGGTAAAACCTGCGCCGCTGTGGCGGATCGCGGCATCGGTCGCCACCCCGGCCAGCGGGCGGCTGGCCTCCAGATCCTGCTGCGCAAAGGTCAGCGGCACCAGCCCCGCGCGCGTGTCGGTGACGCGCAGCCCGAACTGCCGCGCCAGATCATAGGCCAGCCCGGTGGCACCCATCTTGGGGATGGATTTGCCGCCGGTCGCCACCACCAGCCGCGCCGCCGTGGCCGTGCCGCGCGTGGTCTGGATGCGGAAGCCGCCCGTGTCATGGCTGACCGGCCCGATGCCGGTCTCCAGCCACAGGTCTGCCCCGGTGGCGCGGCGCAGCAGCATATCGGTGATCTGCGTGGCCTTGCCGTCGCAGAAAAGCTGCCCTTGCGTCTTTTCATGCCAGGCGATCCCGGCGCGATCCACCAGCGTCACGAATTCCTGCGGCCGGAACCCCGCAAGGGCCGAAGCGCAGAATCGCCGGTTTTCCGACAGAAACCTGTCATGCGAGGTGGCGAGGTTGGTAAAGTTGCACCGCCCCCCGCCCGAGATGCGAATCTTTTCCCCCGGCGCGCGCGCATGGTCGATCACCAGCACCCGCAACCCGCGCTGCACCGCTGTTCCGGCGCAAAACAGCCCCGCGGCCCCCGCGCCAAGTATCGCTACATCCCAATCAGCCATGCCCGCGCATAGCCCCTGCGCGATGTGGCAGCAAGTCTGTCAAATTCGTCCTATTTTGGGCTTGCACCCCCCGATCACCCCCGCTAAAAGCGCCTCCACTGCTGGGGCGTGGCCAAGTGGTAAGGCATCGGTTTTTGGTACCGTGTACCGTAGGTTCGAATCCTACCGCCCCAGCCAGTCTACTTTATCGGTGGAAATGCCAGCCATTCCCAATGGCTTAGTCGGTATGTTGATACAATTGCCTCAAGCAGATTTATGGGGCCTGACGCTAGGTCTACGCAATAGCGCGGATCAATCAAGAGTGCCCGCGCCTTCGCGCCCCCTCGATCCGTGGCGATGAACCGCTCCAGCATGGGCACGATCATGCCTGACGGGCTGGCCGTTCTCGCAGGCCAGCACAACGGCATAGGCGACCAGATCGCGGTGAAGCGGCGCAGGCAGTTCCACCGTCACCTTGACGAGCTTGTTGTCGGGCAGCGGGCCGAGTTTCCGTTTCGTCATGGTCAACCTCCTGCCGCGTCTAACACAAGGTCGCGGGTCACGATGATCCTGACCGGGAAGCCGGGCCGGATGGTGAGCGTCGGCGCAACCTGCAACTGGCGCTGGACGATCTGCTGGCCCGCCTGATTGACAATAACAATATCCTGTGGCCCATCGCGGATGGCACGAATAAGCCGGTCTTCGTCGCTGGTCGCAAGCTCTGTGCCCATGCCAAGCAGCGTGGACAGCCCTGCGGCCTTCATCAGATCCTGCCAGTGATAATCGACGCCATTCTCAAGACCGGCGTAGCCGCTGGCGTCTGCGCCCGGCAGGTGCTCCAGAACGGTGGAACGGCCCGCCCGGCAGGATCACGAGCAGCGAACCGGTGAGGCTGTCATATACGTTCTTCGTCACCTGCACGGCGATCTGGCCCGGAAGGTTGGAACGGATGTTCGGGCTTCCTGCGGGTGGGAACGCCGCCCTTGCCCTCGTCCTTGTCCTGCCTGAAGCATTTCGGTTTGAACTTGGATCGCAAGGGATTCCCATGACGGTTGATCTGTGATTCGTCGTGTTCAGGAAGGTGTGTCATGTCAGCACCATTCCCATCTGCGCTGCGGGTGCGTTTTCAGAGGCTTATTGAAGAATGGTCAAGTGGCGTGCGGCGGCATTGCGCCTGAGGGTGTCGCCTGCCACGGGCGCACGGTGGCACATCGGTGAGGACCATTGGCCATGCAGGAGCAGCGCCGCAGGGACCTCTGCGCGGCAGGGAAGGCTTGCTCCGCATCAGGCGTTCCTCGAAGAGTTGATCGCTCAGGACCCCGGCATCACACTCTTCGAGCTGCGCGATGCGCTTGCCGATGCAGAGGGCGTTCAGGTCCATCACGCCTCCATCGCCAATCTGCTGTCACGGCTCGGATTCACATACCAAAAAGTCGCTGGTTGCCGCTGAACGCCGTCGCGCCAAGGTCAGACAACAGCGCGCAGACGGGTTCAGACATCGGCTTTCTGCCATTGCAACATTACCTGATCGCGTTGTTTTCATTTATGAAACAGCGATTGAGGCATGCAGGGCTGACGCAGGACGCGCGGATTGCGCCGTAGGTCATCAAGGGCGCGATGGATGGTCACGCCGCCGCCGCCGACATCCGTGAAGTGCCGATCCCCAAGATCGCCCCCGGAACCGTTGTCATTCTTGATAACCTTGCGACCCATCGGAACAAGAATGCCGCGCAGGCACGGCACGACTGCGGCTGCCGGTTCCTCTACCTCGTCTGATCTGAACCCCATAGAGCAAGCCTGCTCAAAGCTGAAAGCCCACCTGCGACGGATCGGGGCAAGAACCTTCACCGAGGTCTCGACGCCATCGGCGCAATCTGCAATCTCTACAAATGACGGCAAGGCCGCAGGATATGCCTCTGGTTAATGTCGAAATGATTTAAGATGCGCAGCTGTCGCGAACAGGCGAAGCGCGAGAAGTGGAAGGTCGTCGGAACCTGCAAGGATGCGGTATTTGTGGTGCGAGCATAATCCTTCGGTCCGGCATCCAGACACTCTTGCAGGGCGCGCAAGCAGGCCAGTTCGACATAATGTTGACCGAGACTCTGGACCGCATTTCGCGCGACCAGGCCGATGTGGCGACGCTGTTCAAGCGCCTGTAGTTCGCCGGCGTTCCCATCGTCACGCTGGCCGAAGGGGAAATCAGCGAATTGCATGTGGGCCTCAAGGGCACGATGAACGCGCTGTTCCTCAAGACCTCGCCGCCAAGACGCATCGCGGCATCCGTGGCCGCGTTGAGGACGGCAACTCGGGTACGCTGGAAGCCCGCAAGATCGAATTGCCCGACCAACTTGCCGACATTCCCGAGGATGCGTCGGACCTGCTGCCGAGTGCTACTGCAATTTATGCGAAGAAGGGCGCGGCGCTGACCACCGCTCTTGTTAAGCCCGAGGAGCGACCGCAGGCAGTTGCCGCCTTGCGGATGCCGATCAAGAAGATTGTGCTCACGCCAGGCCCGGAACGGGGGAAATCCACGCCACGCTGCATGGCGAATTGCGCAGGATCATCGGATGGATGGGGCGACAGGCCATTGGAAAGACCTGCAAAATAACAAGCCCGCCGTTGGTGTGGCGGGTTTGTTGGTCTCAATGGTTGCGGGGGCGGGATGCCGATGGCGGCTATTGGGCCAGCGACAGGATGGCGTCCACCTGCAAATGTTGTTCCAGATGGTCTGTCAGTGCGTCGAGGGCGGCTTCGACCCCGGTATCGAAGCTGACGGTGGCGGCGGTGCCAAAGCGCGACAGGAAGGCGGCGCGAAAGCGGTCGTCGGTAAAGATTCCGTGCAGGTAGGTGCCCATGACGCGGCCATCGGGGCTGATTGCGCCGTCCGGTTCGGGGATATGGGCAAAGGGGCGCGCGCAGTCGGGGCCAGAGCTGCGGCCCATGTGGATTTCGTATCCGCTGACGGGCTGGCCGAGCGCGGTGCCGGTGGCGCGGGTCAGGCGCTTGTCGCCGGCCATGTCGGTGCTGGCGTTCAGCAGGCCCAGCCCGGCGCTGTTGCCCGGCGGGCCGTCGTGGCCGTGGGGGTCGCGGATGGTGTGGCCCAGCATCTGATAGCCTCCGCAGATGCCCAGCACATGGCCGCCGCGCCGGTAATGGGCGATCAGGTCCACGTCCCAGCCTTGCTCGCGCAGAAAGTCGAGGTCTCCGCGGGTGGATTTGCTGCCGGGGATGATGACCAGCGCCGCGTCGGCGGGGAGCGGCTGGCCGGGGCGCAGCATGGTCAGGCGCACGCCGGGTTCGGCGGCCAGCGGGTCGAGGTCGTCGAAATTGGCGATGCGCGACAGGCCGAGGCACACGATATGCAGCGCGCCGTCGCGGGGCAGGGGGCGGATGTCGGCGGCGTCCTCGGCGGGCAGGCGGGCGGCTGCGGGCAGCCAGGGGATCAGGCCCAGAGCGGGCCAGCCGGTGCGGTTCTCGATCATGCGATAGCCGTCGGCGAACAGGGCGGGGTCGCCGCGGAACTTGTTGACAAGAAAGCCGCGGATCATGGCGGCGTCCTGCGGGTCAAGCACGGCCTGCGTGCCGACCAGTTGCGCGATGACCCCGCCCCGGTCGATGTCGCCGGTCAGGATCACCGGCACATCGGCGGCGCGGGCAAAGCCCATGTTGGCGATGTCGCGCGGGCGCAGGTTGATTTCCGCCGGGCTGCCCGCGCCCTCGACGATGACCAGATCATGCGCCGCGCGCAGCCGGGCAAAGCTGTCCAGCACCGCGCCCATCAGTTGCGGTTTCAGCGCGGCATAGTCGCGCGCCTGCGCGCGGGCGATGGCGCGGCCCTGCACCACCACCTGCGCGCCGGTGTCGGTTTCGGGTTTCAGCAGGACCGGGTTCATGTCGGTGATCGGCTGAATTCCGGCGGCGCGGGCCTGTAATGCCTGCGCGCGGCCGATCTCGCCTCCGTCTGCCGTGACAGCGGCGTTGTTCGACATGTTTTGCGGCTTGAACGGCGCGACCGACAGGCCGCGACGCCGGGCGATCCGGCACAATCCTGCGACCAGCAGCGATTTGCCGACATTCGAGCCGGTTCCCTGAATCATGATCGCGCCGCGCATGGCTCCCCCAGACTTGCTTTCATCGGTTTGGATGAGTAGATAGCCACGTCCGCAAATGAAAGGCCGCTGACCGTGCAAAACGTCGTCCTGACGATTCATCTGATCCTTGCCGTGCTGCTGACCGGCGTGGTGCTGTTGCAACGGTCCGAAGGTGGCGGCCTTGGTATGGGCGGCGGCGGCGGTGGTGGCGGCGTGATGACGGGCCGTCAGGCGGCCAATGCCCTGACGCGGCTGACCTGGATTTTCGGGATCGCGCTGTTCTGCACCTCGGTCGCGCTGACGGTGATTGCCGCGCGCGAATCGTCTGGCGGATCGGTGCTGGATCGCTTTGGCGGTGCCGGCGCGCCTGCGCCGGCCAGCGGCAACCTGCCGCAATTGCCGACCTATGCGCCGCCGCCCGGCGCGGGGCAGCCGGTGACGCCGCCCGCACCCGATGCCGCCGTTACGCCTGCGGCGGATGCGCCCGCGGTTGTCGAACCTGTCGCACTGCCCGCCCCGGTCGAGGGCAGCGCGACCGCGCCTGAGGTGCCCCCGGCACCGGCCAACTAAGGCCACCACATATCGAGGCGGCGATCTGCCGCCCTGCCTTGGCTTGCGGTCCGTTGCCGGATCGGGACGAATCGGTTATAGCCATAGTCCC
>NZ_JAUNTJ010000018.1 GCF_030538755.1 Paracoccus sp. (in: a-proteobacteria)
CGGAAGGCCGCGAGTTCGAATCTCGCCGGCCCGACCATTCCGAAAACGCCCACCCTTTGCGGGGTGGGCGTTCGCATATCCGGGGGAAGCGCGATGGATAATGGCTGGGCAAATTCCGCCGCAGCGTGGATCGCCGCACAGGGCGAAACCGGCGACTTTGGGCGGCAGCATGTGCTGGACAGACCGATGCTGGCGCGGCTGCGCGGACGTGGTTTTGCCC
This sequence comes from Paracoccus sp. (in: a-proteobacteria), assembly GCF_030538755.1. Classification (GTDB taxonomy): domain Bacteria; phylum Pseudomonadota; class Alphaproteobacteria; order Rhodobacterales; family Rhodobacteraceae; genus Paracoccus. Next base: position 221 of record NZ_JAUNTJ010000018.1, read on the forward strand.
GGGCGCTGGACGTCGGCTGTGGCGAGGGGCGGTTCTGCCGGATGATGCGCGCCCAAGGGATCGCGGCCACCGGCATCGACCCGACCGAAGCTTTGATCGACGAGGCCTGCCGCCGCGACCCTGACGGAGACTATCGCGTCGGGCGCGCTGAATCGCTGGATTTTTCGGATAACAGCTTTGATCTGGCGATCAGCTATCTGTCACTGATCGACATTCCCGATGCGTGCGCCGGTCTGGCCGAAATGGCGCGCATCCTGCGCCCCGGCGGCACGTTGCTGATCGCGAATCTGAACGGCTTTGCCACAGCGGGCCAGCGGCTTGGCGACGGACGCATGGTGATTGACGACTATCTGACCGAACGGGCCGCATGGTTGCAATGGGACGGCATCCGGATGCGCAACTGGCATCGTCCGATGCAATATTACATGTCGGCACTGCTGGATCTTGGCTTGATCCTGCGCCATTTCGCCCAACCCTCACCTTCGGGCGGCGATCCGGCCAAGGTCGCAAGACACGTCCGCATACCCTATTTTCACATCATGGAATGGCAGGTGCCTACATGAACGGAGTCCTTCCCGACCGCGCGCTTGGCGACCTGATCGCATCCGGGGCCATCACCGCCGATCCGCCGATCACCGATGCGCAGGTGCAGCCCGCCAGTCTGGATCTGCGGCTTGGCGACACGGCCTATCGCCTGCGCGCCAGCTTTCTGGCCGGGACCGGGCGGCGGGTCATGGACCGGCTGGCCGATTTCGAAATGCACAAGATGGATCTGACCGGCGGTGCCGTGCTGGAAAAAGGCTGCGTCTATCTGGTCCCCCTGATCGAGCGGCTGACCCTGCCCGACGGGTTGACGGCGGTGGCGAATGCCAAATCCTCGACCGGGCGGCTGGATCTGCTGACCCGGCTGGTCACGGATGGCGGCACCGAATTCGACCGCCTGCCCCCCGGCTATGACGGCCCGCTTTACGCGGAAATCTGTCCGCGCAGCTTTTCGGTGCTGGTGCGTCCGGGGATGCGGCTGAACCAGTTGCGCCTGCGCCAGGGTCAGGCGGCGCTGTCGGACGATGATCTGCGCGCGCTGCATCAGGCGCAGCCGCTGGTCAGCGGCACGGCGCTGATCGACGAGGGGTTGGGCTTTTCCGTCGATCTGCGGCCCGAAACCGGCGATCTGGTCGGCTATCGCGCCCGCCCCCATACGGGCGTGATCGACCTCGACCGGATCGGCGCGTATGATTCCGCCGATTTCTGGGACGAACTGCGCAGCCGCGACGGGCGGCTGATTCTGGACCCCGGCGCGTTCTACATTCTTGTCAGCCGCGAATCGGTCGCGATTCCGGCGGATTATGCGGCAGAGATGGCCCCCTATCTGGCGATGGTCGGCGAATTCAGGGTGCATTACGCCGGGTTCTTTGATCCGGGCTTTGGCATCGGGCCGCATGGCACCGGCGCGCGGGGCGTGCTTGAGGTGCGCTGCCACGAGGCGCCTTTTGCGCTGGAGCATGGTCAGGTCGTCGGGCGGCTGGTGTATGAGCGCATGGCCGCGCGCCCGGATCGCCTTTATGGTGCCGACATCGCCTCGAACTATCAGGGACAGGGGCTGAAGCTGGCGAAACAGTTTCGCTGAGCGCGGCCTTACGCGCCGGATTCAGCCGCGCTTGCGGGTGGTGCGCGCCGCCTGTCGGGCGCGTTTGACATCGGCCCGTCTGGCCTGCGGCTTTTGCGCGGTGGCGGCGGGCTTGGCCGTGGTCTTGTTCGCGCCGCCGATCATGGTTTTCAGGCGGTTTACAATGTCTTTCAGGCTCATGCCGGACCCTCGAATCTGTGGCGGCCAGCATAACCCGGCCGTCTGGCTTTGGCGATTCAGAACCGGATAAAGCGGCGCAGCACGCGCATGGCCTGACGGGTGCGGCTGCTGTTCTGGCGGGCGATCTGCTGGCGCTTGCGGGCTTCCTCGCGCGTTTCACCGGGGCGCGCCTGGGTCTGGCCCATGCGCTTGATACCGGCGTTCACGCCCCAGCCCAGCAGGAACCGGCCAAGGATGCGGGTCAGTTGGTTCATGTTCATGGCTCATCCTCGAAAAGATCGTCCGCAACGGGCGGAGTGGCGGTGGGTTCATCGTCATCCGCATCATCTGTGGACGGCGCGGCAAGGCCGGGCAACAGGGAATCGGGGGCACCCGATTCCAGCAGACCGGCGGCGCGCAGCTCGCTTAGACCCGGCAGATCGCGGGCGCTTTCAAGGCCGAAGTGGTCCAGAAAGCCCTCGGTCACGACAAAGGTTACGGGGCGGCCCGGCGTCATCCGGCGGCGACCGACGCGGACCCAGCCAATGTCGATCAACTGGTCCAGTGTGCCGCGGCTGACGGCGACGCCGCGGATTTCCTCGATCTCGGCGCGGGTGACGGGCTGGTGATAGGCGATGATCGCCAGCGTTTCGGTGGCCGCGCGCGACAGGCGGCGCTGTTCGGTGGTGGTATCCTGCATCAGAAACGACAGGTCGGGCGCGGTGCGAAAGGCCCAGCCTTCGCCGATCCGTTCCAGCACCACCCCGCGCCGGTCATACTGGCTGCGCAGATGCGCCAGGGCTTCGGGCGCGTCGCAACCGGCAGGCAGGCGTGCCGCGATTTCCCGCAGCGGCATGGGCGTGGCCGAGGCGAACAGCAGCGCCTCGACCATGCGGGCCTGTTCGGGCAGCGGCGGCGGCGGAAAGCGGGTCGGGTCGGCTGTGGTCATGTCGATGCCGGCCTGCGGCGGATGCTGATGGGGGCGAACATCTGCGACTGGCGGATCTCGATCCGGCCCTGCCGGGCCAGTTCCAGCGAGGCCGCAAAGGTCGCCGCACGGGCCGAGGCCGCGCGCGGGCCGCTGCCCCAGCCGTCGGGCAGAAATTCGGACAGGTCGGTCCAGTCTCCGGCATAGCCGATCAGCCCGCGCAGCCGGTCTAGTGCCTGTTCCATGGTGAACAGGTCTTTGCGATCAAAGGCATAGGGACGAAATTCATCCCGCGTACGCAGCCGGGCATAAGCGCGCATCAGGTCCAGCAGCCCGGCCTGCCATTCGGTCTGCCGGTTGCGGGTGACGGTTTCGGGCGCGCCACGGGGGAAGCGGCTGATCCCCAGCCGGTCCCGCGCCATCAGCGTGGCCGCCGCCTGCCGCATCGCGCCAAGCCGCTCTAGCTGAAAGGCCAGATGCGCGGCCATATCCTCGGCGCTTGGGCCTTCGGCCTCGGGGTCGGGGGGCAGCAGCAGGCGCGATTTCAGAAACGCCAGCCAGGCGGCCATCACCAGATAATCGGCGGCCAGTTCGATCCGCAGCCTGCGCGCCTGATCGACAAAGGCCAGATATTGTTCGGCCAGGGCCAGAACCGAAATCTTCATCAGATCCAGCTTTTGCGTGCGCGCCAGCGTCAGCAGCAGATCCAGCGGGCCTTCGAACCCGTCCACATCAACGATCAGCGCCTCGTCCGCGCGGCGGGCGGCAACGTCATCCGCGCCGGGCGAGCTGGGAACGGGGTGCAAATGCGGGGCGGAGGGTTGGCTGGCCATGGTGCGGGTCTGATTGGACGGTGCCACAGGGTCTGTCGAAGCGGAACCTGTGTCAAGGCGCAGGGTTGTAGCCGGGGGTTTCACACCCCCGGACCCCCGTGGGATATTTTCGGACCAAAGATGCCTTAGGCTGCGTCGTATTCGGCGGCGAGGGCGGGTAGGTCGGCGGAAACGGGGGGGCGGCGCAGGGCCAGTGCGGCGTCGGCGCGGCGGGTGGCGGCGGTGGTCAGGAGGCCGGCGGCATCGGCGACCTGTTCCATCTCGGCAATGTCGCCGTTGCAATGCAGCACCACATCGCAGCCTGCGGCGATGGCGGCTGCGGCGCGCTCGGCCGGGGTGCCTGACAGGGCGTTCATGCCGATGTCATCGGTCATCAGCAGCCCGTCAAAGCCGATTCGGTCGCGGATCAGCGCGATGGCCTGCGGGGCGGCGGTGGCTGGATGGTCGGTGATCGTGGTAAAGCGGATATGCGCCGTCATCCCCATCGGCAGGTCGGCCAAGGCGCGGAACGGGGCAAAGTCGCAAGCGTCGAGTTCCGGCAGTGGCGCTGTCACCCGTGGGGTTTCAAGATGGCTGTCGGCTGTGGCGCGGCCATGGCCGGGCATGTGCTTCATCACCGGCAGCACGCCTGCAGCCAGCAGGCCATCGGCGGCGGCCCGGCCAAGCCGGGCGACCGTTTCCGGGTCGGTGCCAAGGCAGCGGTTGCGCAGGAACGGGTGGGTTTCGGGCTGCGCGATGTCCAGTGTCGGGGCGCAGTTGCTGTCGATTCCGGCGTCGTGCAGTTCGGCCCCGATCAGGCGGTGGCGCAGCCAGATGGCGCGTTCGCCGCGCGCGGCATCGTCGAGCGGGGCGGGCCAGTCGCGCCAATGCGGGGCGCGCAGGCGCTGCACGCGGCCGCCCTCTTGGTCGATGGTGATGACGGCATCGCGGCCCACCGCGTCGCGCAGCTCGGCGGTCAGGCGGCGCAGTTGAGCGGGGCTTTCGACGTTGCGCCCGAACAGGATGAACCCCCACGGATCGGCCGAGCGAAAGAAATCCCGCTCGGCCGGTGTGAGGGTGGTCCCGGCGATGCCGCCAAGGATCGTGGCGCCGGTCACTGTGCCGTCGCCGGGATACAGTCGGTGCCGCCGGATTTCAGCGCCTCGCAAAAGCGGCGGGCGTCGTCGCGCGAATCGAACCCGGCCACGCGCAGCCGCCAGAAGGTGCGGCCATTGGCGCGGTGTTCCTGAATGACCGGAGCCTTGCCGCTGAACTGCGACCCGAACTTGCCCGACAGGCGCGCCCATTCGCTGTTGGCGATGGCGTTGCTGTCAAAGGCACCGATCTGCGCCAGCGGTGCGCCCGATGCGGCGGTGGCGGCACGCGGTGCGGGGGCGGGGGCGGGTTCGGCACTGGCCTGCTGCACCGCAGCCGGGCGGGCGGCGGGGGCATCGGCAGAACCGGCCCCGACCGTGGCAGCAGCCGGGGCCTGCGCCGGGGTTGCCGCAGCAGAGGCAACCGCAGCAGCGCGGCGCGGACGCGGGGCCGGACGCACCGAAGCGGTCAGACCACCCTGCGCCTGAGCCTGCGCGAGTGCATCGGTAATGGCCATGGCCTGCGCCTGCTGGCCGTTTTCGTCCAGCACTGCGGCGTTGACCGGGCCTTCGCTGGCCGGGGCGTCCAGGATCTGCGCCTCGGCCACGGCCTGATCGGCGGCGGCCATCGCCTGAGCCGCAGCCAGTTCGGCGCGCATGTCGGCATCGCTTTGCGCAATCATCGGATCGGTGTCAAAGCTGATCGCCGGGTCCGAGCCGTTGGCCGGTTCGCGGGCCGTGGCACCCAGTTGGCCCATGGCCACATCGCCATCGGTCAGCCCGGTGGCCGACGGCGCGATGGCGACCTGCGCGGCAGGTTCGCTGCGGCCACCCGCTGCAACGCCGTTCACCGCCAGCCCGGTATAAGAGGTCAGTTCCCCGCCCGGATCGGCGGGCGCGGTGCGGGCGTCGCCCGACAGCGCGGTGATGACCGGCACCCCCGACACGTCGCGCATCACCAGTTGCCAGCCCCAGTAGACCAGACCGATCATCAGCCCGACCGAAACAACGGCGCCCAGATAATGTGTCAGCCTGGCCAGCCGCACCGACAGCCCTTCGGACTGTGCCTGTGCCATCTGACCAGAGTTATCGGCCAGATCATCCCAGCCGCGTTCCTCGAAGTCGTAATCCCGCCGCCCACGCTGACGCGAAAAGGTGAAACCGAATCCGCCTTCGCGGAAGTCCATCACTGCCATAGCCTGCCTGCCCGCCGGTTAACCCGGTCGCTGTTACCTGCTCGAAACCTGCTCTGGCAGCGGCGCCTGTTGTCAGCGCATTTCTTTTGCCGGAGCAACCCCCAAGATAGCAAGACCGCAGGAAATCACAACGCCAACTGCACGTGCCAGCGCAATTTTCGACGCAGTTGTGTCCTTATCGCCATCCTGAACAAAGCGCAGCGCGGTTTCGTCATTGCCGCGATTCCACAGCGAATGCAGGTCAGAAGCGATGTCATACAGGAAAAATGCCACCCGATGCGGCTCATGCGCGCGGGCCGCATGTTCGACAAGGCGCGGCCATTCGGCGACCTTGCGCATCAGGTCGATTTCCGCCGGATGCGACAACCGCGACAGATCGGCCCCGGCCAGCGCAGAATCAGAGGTATCGACCCCCATATCCGCCGCGCGGCGCAGCACCGAATGCACGCGCGCGCTGGCGTATTGCACATACCAGACCGGGTTGTCCCTGGACTGTTCCAGCACCTTGGCAAAGTCGAAATCCAGCGCCGCGTCGTTTTTGCGCGTCAGCATGATAAAGCGGGTGACGTCGGCCCCCGCCTCGTCCACGACATCGCGCAGGGTGACAAAGGTGCCGGCGCGTTTGCTCATCTTGAACGGCTCGCCGTTCTTGAACAGTTTTACCAATTGAATCAGCTTGATGTCCAGCGGCACCCGGCCATCGGACAGCGCCTTGACCGCAGCGTTCATCCGCTTGACATAGCCGCCGTGGTCGGCCCCGAACACGTCGATCAACTGGTCAAAGCCACGGTCGATCTTGTCCCAGTGATAGGCGATGTCGGGGGCGAAATAGGTCCATGAGCCATCGGATTTCTGGATCGGGCGGTCCACATCGTCCCCATGCGCGGTGGCGCGGAACAGCAGTTGTTCGCGCGCCTCCCAGTCTTCGGGCAGCTTGCCCTTGGGCGGTTCCAGCACGCCGCGATAGATCAGCCCCGCGGCGTTCAGGCGTTCGATCGCCGCCTCGATCCGGCCCGAGCCGTAAAGCGCGCGTTCCGACGAATACACATCCATGCGCACGTTCAGCAGGTCCAGATCCTGCCGGATCATCTGCATCATCGCCTCGATGGCGAAATCGCGCACCGGCACCAGCCATGCGGATTCGGGCTGATCCAGCAGGGCATCGCCGTATTTATCTTTCAGCGCCTGCCCGACCGGGATCAGATAGTCGCCGGGATACAACCCCTCGGCGATCTGCGGTTCCAGGCCATGCGCCTCGCGATAGCGTTCAAACGCGGAACGGGCCAGCACATCGACCTGCGCGCCGCCGTCGTTGATGTAATATTCGCGCGTCACCTCATATCCGGCGAAATCCAGCAGCGCGGCCAGCGCATCGCCGAACACCGCGCCCCGGACGTGGCCGACATGCATCGGGCCGGTCGGGTTGGCGCTGACGAATTCGACGTTGACCTTTTGCCCCGCCCCCAGGTCCGAGCGCCCGAAATCCGCGCCCTGCGTCAGCGCGGCGCGGGTCACGTCCTGCCAGATCGCAGCATCAAGCCGCAGGTTCAGAAAGCCCGGCCCCGCCACCTCGGCCGCAAGGATCGGGCCGCCGGTCAGCCGCGCGGCCAGCGCATCGGCGATGTCACGCGGCTTTTTCCCGGCGGGCTTGGCCAGCACCATCGCGGCATTGGTGGCCATGTCGCCATGCGCCGGATCGCGCGGCGGCTCCACCGTCACGGCGGCGAAGTCCAGCCCCTGCGGCAGATCGCCCGCCTGCACCATTGCATCCAGCGCCGCGATCACACGCCCGCGCATTTCGGTAAAAAGGTTCATCACGCTCACCTGAATTTGCGGCTTTCCGGTTAGCGCCAGCAAGGGGGGCAGGTCAACAGCGCCCTCACACACCCGCGCAAGGCGATGCAGCAAAACGTAATGACGCGGTGCCACAAACCCGATGACAAAATCCCGGCCGGGCGCAATATGCGGGCATCTGTCCTCTGGATTTTCGTCATGGCCCAACTGACCGCCTTTAGCACGCTGAACATGTTCCAAACCTCCAGCCTTGGCGGCACCCTGATGCGCCGCAACAACCACCCGCTATCAGGGGCAGTTCAGCTATGATGCCGCGATGAAACCGATGGGCGCGGTCACTTCGGCCACGCTGCTGGTGTCGGACAAGGCGATCATGAAGATCACCGGCATGTCCGTCGATGCAGGGGCAATCGCTGCGGCGGTGGCCACGGGCCGCACCGATTCTATCCTGTCTCTGGCGCTGCGGGGCGATGACGTGATCCTTGGGTCGTCCGGCAATGACAGCCTGATCGGCCTGACCGGGAATGACACGATCAGCGGCAAGAACGGCTCGGATCAGTTGCTCGGGTTAGAAGGCGATGACGTTCTGGATGGCGGGGCTGGTAATGACATTCTGATCGGCGGGGCGGGACGCAACATCCTGTATGGCGGCCAAGGCATTGATGTGGCGCTTTATTACGGTGAGACACCTGTCACCGTTTCGCTGGCCCTGACCGGCTATCAGAACACCGGCGTCAGCCGCGACCGCCTGACCGGGATCGAAGCTATCGCCGGCGGCAAGGGCAATGACAGGCTGACCGGCAACGACAGCGCCAACCTGCTTGCTGGCGGGGACGGCAACGATGTGCTGACGGGTGCTGCGGGCAATGACACTTTGTTTGGTAACGATGGCCGCGACACCATCACGGGCGGCACCGGCAATGACGAGATCGAGGGCGGCGCGGGCGGCGACCGGCTGGGCGGGGGCGGCGGCAAGGACGCGCTGCGAGGCGATGCCGGGCACGATTATCTGACCGGAGGAGCCGGGGCCGATACGCTGATCGGCGGTGCAGGTAACGACACGCTGGTCGGCGGGGCGGGCGATGACCAGTTGTTCGGTGGCGAAGGCATCGACACGGTGATCTTTCAGGGCGACGACGCGTTCTATGTCGATCTGGGCAGTCAGTTTCTGGTGCAGACGGGTCAGGGGCTGGACCGCTTTGACGGCATCGAAAATGCCACCACGGGCGCAGGCAACGACCTGCTGCATGGCAGCGAGGCGGCCAACCGGCTGACCGGCGGCGCAGGGCGCGATACCTTTGCGTTTCATTTCGCCAGCGACAGCGCAGCGGGGCGTGGGCGCGACGTCATCACCGACTTTGCGCCCGGCCTTGACCGGCTGAACCTGTCGCAGATCGACGCCAACCCGGATCAGACCGGCGAACAGGCGTTCCTCTGGTCGGATCGCGCCACGGCCTTTGGCCTGTGGACGGTAAAAAGCGGTGCTGATCTGCTGATCCGCGCCGATATGGCCATCCAGTTGGCCCATCTCGATCAGATCGGGGCCGGAGATCTGATCCTGTAACCGCCCGCCCCGGTGATCCGGTTGCTTTTTAGGCAGTCAATTGCGGGTTAAAAGCGCGAAAACATTGACGCGCGGTTCAGTTTCGTCTAGGCGACCCGTGCCTGCATCCGGCAGGCAATGATGCGGGGCGTGCGCAAGCGTCCCTCAAAGGCCACGGCGCGATCCGTGGCCGGACGCGTAACCGCGCCACAGGCGCGACAGTAACGAAAGCCCTGAATGACGCTGTTTTCCGATCTCAAGCTGGATCCCAAGGTTCTGAAAGCCATCGACGAGGCGGGGTATTCCCAACCCACGCCCATTCAGGCGGGTGCGATCCCGCCCGCGCTGGAAGGGCGCGACGTGCTGGGAATCGCCCAGACCGGCACCGGCAAAACCGCCAGCTTTACCCTGCCGATGATTACCCTGCTGGGCCGTGGCCGCGCGCGCGCGCGGATGCCGCGCTCGCTGGTGCTGTGCCCGACGCGGGAACTGGCGGCTCAGGTCGCGGAAAACTTTGATATTTATGCAAAATACACCAAGCTGACCAAGGCTTTGCTGATCGGCGGTGTGTCCTTTGGCGAACAGGACAAGCTGATTGATCGCGGCGTTGACGTGCTGATCGCCACGCCGGGCCGTCTGCTGGACCATTTCGAACGCGGCAAGCTGTTGCTGACCGGCGTTCAGATCATGGTCGTGGACGAAGCCGACCGGATGCTGGACATGGGCTTTATCCCTGATATTGAACGGATTTTCCAGCTGACCCCGTTCACGCGCCAGACGTTGTTCTTTTCGGCCACCATGGCGCCGGAAATCGAACGGATCACCAACACCTTCCTGCACAGCCCCGAACGGATCGAGGTGGCGCGTCAGGCCACCACCAGCGAAACCATCACGCAAAAGCTGATCGAGATCACCCCCACCCGCCGCGATCAGGCCGCCAAGCAGAAACGCGAACTGCTGCGCGCCGTCATTCAGGCCGAACAGGCCCGCGACGAAGGTGCGCTGACCAATGCGATGATCTTTTGCAACCGCAAGACCGATGTGGACATCGTGGCCAAGTCGCTGAAAAAGCACGGCTTTGATGCCGCTCCGATCCATGGCGACCTTGACCAGTCGCAGCGGATGCGCACGCTGGACGGGTTCCGCGATGGATCGTTGAAACTGCTGGTCTGTTCCGATGTGGCGGCGCGCGGGCTGGATATTCCGGCGGTCAGTCATGTGTTCAACTTTGACCTGCCCTCGCACGCCGAAGACTATGTTCACCGCATCGGCCGCACCGGCCGCGCCGGACGTCTGGGCACCGCAATCAGCATCGCCACGCCGGCCGATGAAAAATACCTGACCGCGATCGAGGCGCTGATTAAACAGGCTCTGCCGCGCGGCGATATTCCGGCGGGCTTTTCCCTGTCCGAGGCGGCGACCGCCGCCCCGCGCCCGCGCGACGACCGCAAGGGCGGGCGCAATGGCCGTGATCGCGACCGTGACCGCCGCCGCCGCGACGACCGCCCCGGCCGCGACGAACCGGCACCCGCCGCCGTGGAACCGGCACGGGCCGACAAGCGCGATGACCGGCGCGAGGATCGTGAGGACCGCCGCGAACGGGATCGCGACAACCGCCGTGATCGCCGCGACCACGACCGCGACAACCGCCGTGATTCGGTGATCGTCGGTTTGGGCGATCATGTGCCCGAATTCCTGAACAACGTGTTCCGCCCCGGCTATATCGAAAAACCGAGCGAGCCGGTCGAACAGGAAGCCCCGGTTGCCGCTGCGGAATCCGCCGCCGAAGAACCCAAAAAGCGCCGCAAACGCACGGATCGCAAGCCCAAGGCCGCCGATCCCGCGCCCGAGGCCGTCGAAACTCCGGCACAGGACGCGGCGCAAGACATCGCCCCCGCCGAACCTGCCGAACCTGCCGTTGTTGAGGCAGCAGCAGAACCCCCGGCAGAAGCCCCGAAAAAACGCCGCCGCCGCACCAAGGCCGAAATCGAGGCCGACAAAGCCGCCAAGGCCTTGGCCGCCGCAGCCAAAGCCGCCGCACAGGCGGATGGGGACGCCGAAGCCCCGAAAAAACCGCGCCGCCGCCGCAAAGCCGCCCCCGAGGCCGAGGCCCCGGCAGACGCGCCCGCGGCCAGCCTGCCGGATTCTGCCACCCCGGAAACCTGACGCGCAGCCATGCGCGATTCCCTGACGCCGCCTCGGGTCCGCCGCCGTCACCGCCCTCCGCTGCGACGGTTGGCGGGGGATGCGGCCTTGGGCTGCATCGCGGCGACCGGGCTGGCCCCGCTGAACCTGTGGTTCCTGACCCTGCCCGCCCTTGCGCTGATCCTGTGGCGCATCGCCCGCGCCCCCACGGCCCGCAGCGCCTTCTGGCAGGCTCTGGCCGCCGGGGTGGGCTGGTTCGCACTGGCACTGGTCTGGATCGTGGAACCGTTTCTGGTCCAGCCCGAAGTTTACGGCTGGATGGCCCCCTTTGCACTGATGTTGATGGCATTGGGCGGAGGACTGTTCTGGGCAATCCCCGCCGCCGCCGCCTATCGCCTTGCCGCCCCCCGCCACGCCAGCCGCATCGCCGCCATCGCCGCCGCACTGGCCCTGTCCGACTGGCTGCGCGGCTGGATCTTCACCGGCTTCCCCTGGGCGCTGACCGGCCATATCTGGATCGCAACGCCCGTCGCCCAATCAGCCGCCGTGATCGGTGCCACCGGCCTGTCCGCGCTGACGATGCTGCTGGCCGCCCTGCCCGGCCTGCTGCGCCGCCGTCAGGCCGAACCCGCCACCCGTGCCCTGCCCGGTGCCGCCCTGTGCATCGCACTGACCGGCGCGCTATGGGCGGCAGGGCTGGCGCGACTGGCCTCACCACTGCCGCCAGACACGCCCATCACACTGCGCGTGGTGCAGCCCGACGCACAACAGGCGCTGAAATGGGATCCAGACTGGTCGATGAAATTCTATCGCCGCCTGCTGGACCTGTCATCACAACCAGGGTCGCCCGATCTGGTGATCTGGCCCGAAACCGCCGTGAATTTTCTGCTGAACGACGCCGACCCGGTGCTGCCGCAGATGGCGGCGTCGGCAGGCGGGGCAACGCTGATCCTTGGCATCCAGCGCGCGGAATATCCTCGGTTTTTCAACAGCCTCGCCGTGGTGCAACCTGACGGCAGCATAAGCGCCACCTATGACAAGTTCCACCTCGTCCCCTTTGGCGAATACATCCCTTGGGGCGACGCATTGGCCCGTTTAGGCATCACCGCCTTCGCCGCGCAACAAGGCAACGGCTATTCCCCCGGCCCCGGCCCCACGGTGCTGAGCCTGCCCGGCCTGCCCGAATTTCAGCCGCTGATCTGCTATGAGGCGATCTTCCCCCAACACCTGCGCACCCAAGGCCCACGCCCGGCATGGCTGTTGCAGATCACCAATGACGCATGGTTCGGCCGGTTCTCTGGCCCCTATCAACACCTCGCCCAAGCGCAGCTGCGCGCCATCCAAAGCGGCCTGCCCCTGATCCGATCCGCCAACACCGGCGTATCCGCCATCATCGACGCCCACGGCACCACCCGCGCCAGCCTGCCGCTGAACCAGATGGGCAAGATCGACGCCGCCCTGCCCGCCGCCCTGCCGGCCACACCATGGTGGCACTGGGGCGACACCCCGGCCCTGATCTTGCTGACACTGATCCTGACCGCCGCCAGCCTGCGCCGCCGCAAAGCCGCCTGAACCATCTTTGGTCCCTAAATATCCTGGGGGTCCGGGGGTGAAACCCCCGGCCATCGCGGGACGCAAAGCAGCGGTCAGTCGCGGAAATACCGGCTTTCGCGGACCTGTTCCCACGCCCAGACAACCTCGGCCAGACGATCCTCGTCGGAACGGTCGCCGCCGTTCATATCGGGATGAAGATCCTTGACCAGGGATTTGTATTGCTTGCGAATTTCAGCGCGGGTCCAGCTGTCTTTCGCCTCAAGAATGTCGATGGCGCGACGCTCGTTCGGGGGCAGCTTGCGCGAGGCGGTCTTGGCCCGGACCTCGGGGCTGGTGGCGTTTTCGCCCAGAATTTCCATCGGGTCGCTGATGCCATGGCGCGCCCATGCCTGTTCCTGCGCCGCACGGCCAAAGGGCTTGGTCGGGCGTTCCCACACCGTGGCATTGTCCAGAAACTGCTGGAATTCGGCCTCGCTCTGCCCCTGAAAATAGTTCCAGTTCAGGTTGTATTCGCGGACGTGATCCTTGCAGAACCAGTAATAGTCCTCAAGGTTGCGCGGGCTTTTGGGCGCGCGATACTGGCCGGGCAGATCACAGCCCGCCTTGTCACAGATCCGGGTCGAGGTCTCGATCGCCCCCGACATGCCACGTCTGCCTTTGGACCGCCGCTTTTTGTCCTTGGCGGCGGAAATGTCGAAACCGAACGGGTCGTTACTGGTCATATGTTTGCCCTTTGCGACTCGGGAACAGGAGTTTAGGGGTTTTGACGCGACATGAAAGGGGGGCCGGAAAAATGATAGCGGATGACATGCGCGACAGGCTGGCGGCACTGAACCCGGTGCGGCTGGAAATTAACGATGAAAGCGAACAGCACCGGGGCCATTCGGGCTGGCGCGAAGGGGGGCAGACGCATTTCCGTATCCGCCTGATTTCACCAGATTTTCAGGGCAAAACGCGGGTCGAGCGGCACCGGATGGTGCATCACGCCCTGGGCGATATCGTGCCGCGTATCCACGCGCTTGCGCTTGAGCTTGATACACCCACGGCCTAGAACACCGGCGACGCGCCCATCTTGTGGAGGAATGGCCATGAACGCCAAAACCGATTTTAACGACCGCCTGTTGTCTTTGGGCCTTGCCCGCGTATCCGAGGCTGCGGCACATGCCTCGGCCCGGCTGATCGGTCGCGGCGATGAAAAGGCCGCCGATCAGGCCGCCGTGAACGCCATGCGCGATCAGCTGAACATGCTGGACATCAAGGGCGTCGTCGTCATCGGCGAGGGCGAGCGTGACGAAGCGCCCATGCTGTTCATCGGCGAAGAGGTCGGCACCGGCAACGGTCCCGAGGTGGACATCGCGCTTGACCCGCTGGAGGGCACCACCCTGACCGCCAAGGACATGCCGAACGCGCTGACCGTGATCGCCATGGCTCCGCGCGGCACGCTGCTGCACGCGCCCGACGTTTACATGGACAAGCTGGCCATCGGGCCGGGCTATGACAAGGATGTGGTCAATCTGGACATGACCCCGACCGAGCGGGTTCATGCGCTGGCCAAGGCGCAGGGTGTCAAGCCCGAAGACATCACCGTCTGCATTCTGGAACGCCCCCGCCACGAAGAGATGATCGCCGAGGTCCGCGCCACCGGCGCCGCCATCCGGCTGATTACCGATGGCGACGTGGCGGGCGTGATGCATGTGGCCGAGCCGGAAAAGACCGGCATCGACATGTATATGGGCAGCGGTGGCGCGCCCGAGGGTGTTCTGGCGGCCTCCGCGCTGAAATGCATGGGCGGGCAGATGTGGGGCCGTCTGCTGTTCCGCAACGATGACGAACGCGGGCGGGCCGCCAAGGCCGGCATCACCGACCTGAACCGCATCTATTCGCGCGATGAAATGGTAACGGCGGATGTGATCTTTTCGGCCACTGGCGTCACCAATGGTTCCATCGTGCGCGGCTTGAAGCGCGAGCCGCATTTCATCGAGACCGAAACCATTCTGATGCGGTCGAAAACGGGTTCGGTGCGCCGGGTGATCTATCGCAACCCGATCAAGTAAGAGGGGGCCAGCCCCCATCCGGCCCCAAGGGGCCGGATTCCCCCGGGATATTTCGGAACGAAAGACGACATGGGTGCCTTTCTGGGGGTTGAGGATTCGCTGAGCGGGCGGCGGTGGATCGGACCTGATGACGCGCTGATCCGCCGGGCCGAGGGTTTGGCGCAATCTGCGCGCCTGCCCTTGCCCGTGGCGCGGATTCTGGCGGAACGCGGGGTCGAGGCAGACGGCGTGCCCGGTTTCCTGAACCCGCGTCTGCGCGATCTGCTGCCCGATCCGCTGTCTTTGCGCGATATGGCTGTGGCGGCGGAACGGCTGGTGACGGCGGCGCTGTCGGGCCAGCGGATTGCGGTATTTGCCGATTATGACGTGGATGGCGGCGCCTCGGCCGCTTTGCTGCTGGACTGGCTGCGGGCGCAGGGGCGGGATGCGACGCTGTATATCCCCGACCGCATCGACGAGGGTTATGGCCCGAATGCCCCTGCCATCGCCGCGCTGGCTGCCGCGCATGATCTGATCGTCTGCGTCGATTGCGGAACGCTGTCGCATGACGCTTTGGCGGCGGCGCAGGGGCTGGCGGATGTAATCGTGCTGGACCACCATCTGGGCGGCGAGACGCTGCCCCCTGCCCTTGCCGTCGTGAACCCGAACCGCGCCGATGAAACCGGCGATCTGGGCTATCTTTGTGCCGCTGGCGTGGTGTTTCTGACGCTGGTGCAGGCGGGCCGGGCACTGCGCGCGCAGGGCCGGGCCGAGGTGCCGCTGATCCCGATGCTGGATCTGGTGGCACTGGCGACCGTTGCCGATGTCGCGCCGCTGGTCGGGGTGAACCGCGCCTTTGTGCGCACCGGGTTGGAGGTAATGGCGCGCCGTGATCGCCCCGGTTTGCGCGCGCTGGCCGATGTGGCGCGGCTGGACGGGCCGCCAAGCGCCTTTCATCTGGGCTTTCTGCTGGGGCCGCGCATCAATGCCGGGGGCCGCGTGGGCCGCGCCGATCTGGGCGCGCTGTGCCTGTCGGCCACCGATGCCGCCACCGCCGACCGGCTGGCCGCGCAGCTTGACGATCTGAACCGCGACCGCCGCGCCATCGAGGCCGAGGTGCGGCAGGCGGCCTTGGCGCAGGTCGAGGCGCGGGACGACGCCCGGCTGGCATGGGCGGCGGGCGCGGGCTGGCACCCCGGCGTCGTCGGCATCGTCGCCGCCCGTGTGAAAGAGGCAACCCGCCTGCCCTCCGTGGTGATCGGCACCGAAGGCGGCATCGGCAAGGGCAGCGCCCGTTCGGTGCCCGGCGTCGATCTGGGCCGGGCCGTGCAGCGGCTGGCGGCCGAGGGGCTGATCCTTAAGGGCGGCGGGCATATGATGGCGGCGGGGCTGACCGTGGCCGAAGATGCGATCCCTGCCGCGATGGCGCGGCTGGCCGATCTGATCGCCGCCGATCTGGATGCCCGCCGGGGTGCGGGCGATCTGCGCATTTCCAGCCTGATCGAGCCTGCCGCCGCCACCCCCGATCTGATGCGGCTGATCGCCGATGCCGGTCCCTTTGGGCAGGCGGCCCCCGCGCCGCGCTTTGCCTTTGCCGACCAGTTGATCGACAGCGCCGGTCAGATGGGCGACGGCCACCTGCGCCTGTCCTTCCGCGCGCCCGGCGGCCCCTCGCTCGAGGCCGTGGGCTGGGGCGCGATGAACGGCCCGCTTGGCCCGGCGCTGATCGGCGCCAAGGGCCGCCGCTTTCACCTTGCGGGCAAGCTGGAACTGTCCACATGGAACGGGCGCGAACGGGTGCGGCTGCGGCTGGATGACGCCGCCCCGGTCTGACAACGCGCCCGATCCGGGGGCTGGCCCCCCGCCGCCAAGGCCGCTAACCTGCGCCAAACGGCACAGGAGGATTGCATGAAACTGACCTGGCTTGGCCATTCCGGCTTTCGTCTTGAAATCGAACAGGCGGTGATCCTGATCGACCCGTGGCTGACCGGCAATCCGCTGTTCCCACAGGATCAACGCGATCAGGCGCTGAGCGGTGCCACCCATATTCTGATAACCCACGGCCATGGCGATCACACCGGCGACACGCTGGCCATCGCCAAGGAGCTGGGCATCCCCGTCGTCGGCATTTACGACCTGATAACCCATTGGGAAAAAACCGCCGGGATCGAGGGCACCGGCTTTAACAAGGGCGGCACCCTCGATCTGGGCGGGGCCAAGGTGACGATGGTGAACGCGGCGCATTCCAGTTCGCTCGACGGGCCGGACGGGCCGATCTACGCGGGCCACGAATCGGGCTATATGATCGCGGGCGAGGGGCATGTGATCTATGTCAGCGGCGACACCGACATCATGGCCGATATGGGCTGGATGGGCGAATATCACCAGCCTGACATCGGCATCCTGTCCTGCGGCGGACATTTCACCATGGATATGGACCGCGCGGCTTGGGCGGCAAAGAAATACTTTGATTTCAAGACGGTGATCCCCTGCCACTATAAAACCTTCCCGCTGCTGGCACAGTCGGCACAGCCGCTGACCGACGCGCTGCCCGGCGTCACCGTCCTGACCCCGGACGTGATGGAGACGGTGATCCTGTGACCAACTGGCAAAGCTTCGACCCGCCCGAGGCCGGGCAGAACCGTTCGGCCCGGCTGGCGGCGCTGCGGGCGCAGATGGCCGATGCCGGGCTGGATGCCTTTATCGTGCCGCGCGCCGATGCACATCAGGGCGAATACGTCGCCCCCTCGGAAGCGCGGCTGGCATGGCTGACCGGCTTTACCGGCAGCGCCGGCTTTGCCATCGTCACGGCCACCACGGCGGGCGTGTTCATCGACGGCCGCTATCGCGTGCAGGTCCGGGCCGAGGTGGACGCCGCCGATTATACCCCGGTCAACTGGCCCGAAACCAAGCCCGCCGACTGGCTGCGGCAGGCGCTGCCCGGCGGCGGGCGCGTGGGCTTTGACCCGTGGCTGCACACCCGCTCCGAGATCGAGTCGCTGGAACAGGGGCTGGGCGGCGCGGGCATCGGTCTGATCGCCGTCGAGCGCAACCTTGTCGATGCGATCTGGCCCGACCGCCCCGCACCCCCTGTGGGTGCCGCGCGGATTCATGATGAATCGCTGGCAGGCGAAACCGCCGCCAGCCGTCGCGCGCGCCTTGCCGAAACCCTGCGTGAGGCGGGGCAAACCGCGGCGCTGCTGACCCTGCCCGATTCGATCTCGTGGCTGCTGAATATCCGTGGCAGCGATATTCCCCGCAATCCGGTGGTGCAATCCTTCGCCGTGCTGTCCGACAGCGGCGAGCTGGCGCTGTTCGCCGATGCGGCCAAATTCGATCCCATGGTGCGGGCGCATCTGGGCAATCAGGTCAGCATCCTGCCCCCCGACGCGCTGACCGCCGCGCTGCGCGACCTGCCCGGCCCGGTGCGCCTTGACCCACAGACCGCCCCCGAGGCCGCCTTTCGCATCCTGACCGAAGCCGGGACCGAGATCGCCCGCGATCGCGACCCCGCCATCCTGCCCAAAGCGCGCAAGACCGCCGCCGAACTGTCCGGCATGGCCGCCGCGCACCGCCGCGATGGGGCAGCAATAGTGCGGCTGCTGGCGTGGCTGGATGCACAAGACCCGGCCAAACTGACCGAAATCGACGTGGTGCAGCGGCTGGAACAGGAACGCCGGGCCGAAGGCGCGCTGGACATCAGCTTTGACACCATCTGCGGCGCGGGGCCGAACGGGGCCATCATCCACTATCGCGTGACCGAGGCGACCAATCGCACCCTCAGCCCCGATCAGATCCTGCTGCTGGATTCGGGTGGCCAATATGCGGACGGCACCACCGACATCACCCGCACGATCAGCCTTGGCGCCGCCCCCGATGCAGCGCGCGCGCCCTATACCGCCGTGCTGCGCGGCCTGATCGCAATCAGCCGCACCCGTTTCCCGACAGGCGTGGCAGGCGCGCATATCGACGCGCTGGCGCGGCAGTTCCTGTGGGCGCAGGGGCTGGATTACGACCACGGCACCGGCCATGGCGTCGGCGCGGCGCTGTGCGTCCACGAAGGCCCGGTGCGGATCAGCCGCATCAGCACCCTGCCACTCGAATCCGGCATGATCCTGTCGAACGAACCCGGCTACTACCGCGAGGGCGCCTTCGGCATCCGGCTGGAAAACCTGATCGCCGTCACCCCGGCCCAATCAGAACCGGGGCGCGAGATGTTGGGCTTCGACACGCTGACGCTATGCCCCTTTGACCGCCGCCTGATCGACGCCAGCGTGATGTCGCCCACAGAAACCGAGTGGCTGAACACCTATCACCAACATGTCCGCACGGAACTGTCGCCGCTGCTGGATGGCGCTGCCCGCGATTGGCTGATCCGGCAAACCCACCCGCTGACCTAGGCAGGCTTCCTGTTTGCGAAAATACGCCACAGGGGGTCCGGGGGATGTGAAATCCCCCGGTCCGGCAGATCAATCGCAGGCCGCCAGAACTTCGTCGCGCAAGGCCGCAATCTCGTCGCGCGCAGGCCCAGACCCGGCCCGCTCGATCGCACCAAGGCCCAGACCCAGCGTTTCGGCATAGGCAACGCGGTTGGCCAGTTGCGCATCCGCCACCGTAGCGCCCAGTTCGGCTGTCTTTTCAGCCACTTCGGCCCCCAGCCGGGTGTTGGGCCGGGTGCGGTTCAGCACCACCAGAACCGCCGCCTTTTCGCGCCGGGCCAGATCCAGCACCCCCTCGGTGGCCCACAGATCGACATGGCTTGAGGCAACCGGCACCAGCACCAGATCGGCCACGCGCAAGGCCGGGCGCAGATCGCTGTCGATCTTGGGCGGCGTGTCGATAATGACGAAATCGAACCGCTTTTTCAGCTTGTCCGATTCATACGACGCCCCCCATGCCGACGAGGTGGAAAACTCCAGATCGTCATCCTCGCCCACGCGCCCCAGCCGTTCGATGAACCAGCGGCCCATACTGCCCTGCGGATCGGTATCAATCAGCGCGACGCGATACCCCGCCTGCCGCAGCGCGATTGCCAGATTGACGGCGACGGTCGTCTTGCCCGAACCGCCCTTTTGCTGAGCCACGGTGATGATGCATCCGGCCATATGTTTCCCCTTGTGTCGCAGTGCAGCATAACCCCGCGCGCCGCGTTGAAAAGGGCCAATCCCGCCTTAACTGCGATAGACCTCGGCCACTTCATACATCACCGGCTCAAAGCTTTTGCACATGCCGTGAATGACGCGGTTGCGCTGGCGCATCTCGGGGGTGCGCAGCATGGCCTGATAATCCTTGCGGTCGCGCCATTGCGAATAGGTGGCGATGCGGGTCTGCGCATCATTCAAATGCACGGCGGCAGAGATAAACCCCGGCTGTTTGCTGATGACATTGGCCCAGGCATCCGTCAGCAGCTCCAGCACGTCCTGCGCGGTGCCGGGCGTTACATCGAATGTTGCGATGACAGTCTGTCCGTTGAAATCCTTATGAATATCGGGCATGGCTGGCCTCCTGTTCCGGCTTGCCCGATCAGGTTAGGGCAATTCTCAGACCGCGAAAAGCACAATGACCGGGAACGCCACCAGCAGCGCCACCCGGATCAGATCGGCCAGCACGAACCAGACCACCCGCGCATAGGTGGCCGCGACCGGCGTATCCGGCGCCATCGCGGCCAGAACAAACAGGTTCATCCCGACCGGCGGACTGATAAGGCCGACCTCGACCACGACCAGCACCAGAATACCGAACCAGATCGCGGTCTGTTCCGGCGTCAGACCAAAATCCAGCGCCATGATGACGGGGAAAAAGATCGGCACGGTCAGCAAAATCATCGACATGCTGTCCATCACCATCCCCAGCAGCACATAAACCGCCAGAATCAGCAGCAGCACGGCCAAAGGCGGCAACCCGGAGGCGATGACCCGGGCCGACAGGGTTTGCGGCACCTGTGCCAGCGCCAGAAAGCCGTTGAACACCGCCGCCCCCAGAATGATGAAAAACACCATGGCCGAGCCTGCGGCAGTGCGCAGCAGCGCCTCGCCCAGCCCGCGCCAGTTCAGCCGCCCCGAGACCAGCGCGATCACTCCGGTTGCCGCCGCGCCGATGGCGGCACCCTCGGTCGGGGTGAACCAGCCGTCGTAAATACCGAACACCACCAGCAGAAAGACCGCCAGAACCGGCCAGACCCCGGCCAGCGCGCGCCAGCGATCCTGCCATGGCGCGCGCGCGGCGCGGCCGCCCTCGGACGGGCGGGTGGCCAGATACAGGCGGATCACCGCCATATAGAACAGCGCCGCCAGAATGCCGGGGATAAAGGCGGCCAGAAACAGCTTGCCGATGTTCTGTTCGGTCAGGATCGCATACAGCACCAGCACGACCGAGGGCGGGATCAGGATGCCCAGCGTGCCGCCCGCCGCAATAATGGCGGTGGACAGCCCGCCCGACCAGCCGGCCCGGCGCAGTTCGGGCAGCGCGACCTGCCCCATGGTCGCGGCGGTGGCCAGCGACGATCCGCAGATCGCGCCAAAGCCTGCACAGGCCCCGATGGCCGCTATCCCCAGCCCGCCACGCCGATGCCCGACAAAAGCGCCGGCTGCGCGAAACAGCGCCTCGCTCATCCCGCCGCGGGTAGCGAACTGGCCCATCAGCAGAAACATCGGGATGATCGACAGGGAATAGCTGGAAAATGTTGAAAAGGTTTCGGTTTTCATCCGCGCCAGCAGCATTGCCGGGCTGCCGGTGGCCAGCCACAACCCGCCCGCACCGCAGATGAACATGGCCAGCCCGACCGGCGCGCGCAGCAGGATCAGCACCAGCAGCGCAGGCAAGGACCACAGGCCGAGTTCGAAATTCGTCACGCCGCACGCCCCCGCGCGGCCACCCATGCGCCGGTCAGCGCCGCCGCCGCCAGCCCCGTGGCGCAGGCGGCAAAGGCCCACCAGACCGGGATTTGCAGCAAAAAGGTGGTTTCTGCATTGGCACGCTTGGTCAGCATTCCTTCCCACATCCGCCAGGCCAGAAACGCCATGCAGGCGGCGATGGCCGCGTCCCAGAACCGATCCAGCCCGCGCGCAAACCGCCCGCCCAGCAGATCGACCCGCGCATGAGCCGCCGCCAGATGGCACCACGGCAGAAAGCCGCAGATGGCGACCGCGCTGCCCAGTTCGATCAGCTCATAATCGCCGCGTATCGGGCGCAACCGGCTGAACCACGCCGGCATATCGGCCAGCGTGGACAGTGTTAATCCCGCCCGCGCCAGCACAGAAACGCAGGTCACGGCCACCAGCGCCAGCAGGATCGCACCGCCCGCCAGCGCGCAATGCCGGGCCAGCAGGACAACGATCCCGTTCACGGCGCGACGGGTTCCACGCCCGGCGCGCCAAGGCCCTCAGCCTCGGCGGCGGCGATGGCCGCACGCGCCTGCTCTACCAGCGCCGCACCGTCAAAGCCGCGCGCGGCGGCGGACCAATCGGCGATGACCTGATCGCCAAGCGCGTGCCACTGGTCGATCTGATCGGCACCGATGGTCGAAATCGTGCCGCCCGCCGCCAGTGTTGCGGCACGCTGTGGTTGATCGGCATTTTGCTGGATCGCGCCTGCATGACGGCTGAAGGCGGCGCCCGATGCCTCGTCGATGACGGTTTTAAGATCATCGGGCAAACGGTCGTAAACGCCTTGGTTCATCACCAGCATCAGCACTGCGTTATAGATCGCCGGGCCTTCAAATTCGGTATGGTTTTGCACAAATTCCTGCACCCGGACGGATGACGTCACCTCCCACGGCAGCAGCGCGCCGTCGATCACGCCCTTGGACAGCGCCTCGGGCACGGCGGGGGCGGGCATTCCGATGGGCGCGGCACCGGCCTTTTCCAGCAGCATCGAGGCCGCGCGCGACGGTGCCCGCAGCTTTAGCCCTGCCATATCGGGCAAAACCGCGACGGGGCGCGCGGAATGGATCACGCCCGGCCCATGCACCCAGATGCCCAGCAAGTGCAGATTGCGGAAATCGCTGTCCTGCCAGCCCTGCGCCAGCCCCCACAACGCCGCCGAGGTCGCCCCCGCATCGCGCGACATAAAGGGCAACTCGGCCACTTCGGTCTGCGGAAAACGGCCGGGGGTATAGCCGGGCAACGTCCAGACCACATCGGCGACGCCATCCGTCACCTGATCGACCAGATCGGCGGGCCGCCCGCCAAGCGCCATCGAAGGGTAACGATCCACCTTGATCCGCCCGCCGGATTCAGCCTCGATCCGGTCGGCCCATGGGGTCAGGATATTCGCCGGAACAAAGCTGTTGTCCGGCAGGAAATAATGCAGCCGCAGGGTCACATCCTGCGCCGCAGCGATCAGCGGCACCAGCATCAGGACAGCGGCGACAATCAGGCGGCGTGGCAGGGTCATCCAAGGCTCCTCTTTCGCGGGTTTATGTGGTGCGCCGCAGGCATTGTCCACGCCCCGCAAAGATGCAACCTGACAGCAACAGGTTAAGGAATCACCCATGATCGCGGTTTTTGACGGCCATAACGACTTTCTGCAACGCGCCGTCACCGCGCCTGATGCCGCCGCCCTGTGGGCCAGAGGCGACGGCACCGGCCATCTGGATCTGCCGCGCGCGCGGGCGGGCGGCTTTGCGGGCGGTTTTTTCGCCATCTGGATTCCGGTCGAGGACGGGCCAAACGATCCCGCCGCCGCCGAGGCCATGGAAAATCCTCCGTTTTCAATGCCTTTACCGCCGCCCGCCCCCTATAGCGCCGCCCTGCCCCATGCGATGGCACAAGCCTCGGCGCTGATGGCGATGGCGCGCAGCGGCACGCTGGACATCGTGCGCAGCGTGGCCGACATCCGCCGCGCCATGGACGCCGGGCGCATCGCCGCCATCCTGCATATGGAGGGCGCCGAGGCGCTGGACACCCCCGAGGCGCTGTATTTGTGGCACGCGATGGGGCTGCGTTCGCTGGGGCCGGTGTGGTCGCGGCCGACCCGATACGGGCATGGGGTGCCCTTCGCCTTTCCGGCCTCGCCCGACATTGGCGACGGGCTGACGCAGGCCGGGCGCGATCTGGTGCGGGTCGCGAATGCGCTGCGGATCATGCTGGACCTGTCGCACCTGAACGAAGCGGGCTTTTGGGATGTGGCCCGGCTGTCAGACGCGCCGCTGGTCGCCAGCCACAGCTGCGCCCATGCGATCAGCGCCAGCGCGCGCAACCTGACCGATCGCCAGCTGGATGCCATCGCCGACAGCGGCGGGCTGGTCGGGCTGAACTTTGCCGTCAGTTTCCTGCGCGAGGACGGGCGGCGGCTGGCGTTTCAGGGCTTTGAGCCGATGCTGCGGCATCTGGACCACCTGCTGAACCGGCTGGGCGAAAACGGCGTGGCGCTCGGGTCGGATTTCGACGGCGCGCTGGTGCCGCAGGATCTGGCTTCGGTGGACCGGCTGCCGGGGCTGATCGACGCCATGCGCGCGCATGGCTATGACAACGGGCTGATTCGCAAGATCGCGGCAGAGAACTGGCTGTCGGTGCTGGACAGGACCTGGGGCGGCTAAGGCCCCGCCAACGTCAGTATCCCGCGTCAGACAGGATGCGCGCGGCTTCGTCACGGCAGGCGACCAGCTTGCTGCGGTCTTCGCCGGGGTGAAACCGCGCCCGAACCGCCGTCGCCATCGGAGCAGGTTCGGCCACGATCACCCGCGGCCCCAGCCGCGCGGTTTCCGCCGCCCAACTGCGGGCCAGCGCGATCTGACCGGCCTTGGTGGCGCCGTAATTGCCATAATACGCCTGCCCGGCGTGCGGATCGTCAAAAAACATCGCCGTCCCGTTGTGCAGCCGCAGCAAAGGTTCGATCAGCGACATCAGCCCGCGCGTGGCGTCCAGATTGGTGGCGACGGCCTTGGCCCAGTCCTTGGCATCAAGCTGCGCGGCCAGCGACAGCGGCGCGGCGTGAATGGCGCAATGCACCCACAGATCCAGCCCGCCCCAACGGTCCAGCGTGGCCTTGGTCAGCTGCAACATCGCCTCGGGGACGGTGACATCCATGGGCGCAAGCGTCGCGCTGCCGCCAGCGGCCCGGATGCGGTCGTCCAGCTCCTCCAGCGCGCCGGTGGTGCGGGCGACGGCAAGAACATGCCAGCCCCTCGCGCCAAGCGCCTCGGCCATAGCGGCACCAAGGCCGCGCGATGCCCCTGTAACAAGAGCGATTTTCGTGGATTCGTTCATCATATCAGCTTTGCAGCTTTCGGGTTGCGGACGGTCTGACACCAAACACCGGCTTTCGCAAGGTCACAAGCGGATGGGGCTGTTCATCCTTTCTGACAAAATGTCGCGGATAAAAGGGCCGTGACGGCCTTTTGATGCGTTATCAGCAGTGACGCATGGGCGAGTTATTTTCACGCCCCAGACCCGCGGCGCAATTATGCGATCCGGGCTTTGGCAAAATCTATTCAATTCTTATGTGGTGATTGTTAAAATATCGCTATCTGCAACCCACAGCCAATGACCCAGCACCGAATTTTCAGGCGACCTCGTTACCCTGTTATAATCACACTCAATAAAAAGCTGGCCGTTTCCGGCCAGCTTAAAGAACCTCGCATGACTTTACAAAGGGCCGAACAATCGCCCCCTTGCAACTATCAGCGCGCGTCCACACCCACATAATCGCGACGATCCGAGCCGATATAAAGCTGGCGCGGGCGGCCGATCTTGTTTTGCGGGTCGCCGATCATTTCTTTCCACTGCGAAATCCAGCCGACGGTGCGCGACAGCGCAAAGATCGGCGTGAACATCGAGGTCGGGAAGCCCATCGCGGACAGGATGATGCCGGAATAGAAATCGACGTTCGGATACAGTTTTTTGGAAACGAAATATTCGTCCTCCAGCGCGATCCGTTCCAGTTCCTTGGCAACTTGCAGGGTCGGGTTATCCTGAATGCCCAGCAGGTCCAGAACCTCGTCAGCGGATTCTTTCATCACCTTGGCGCGCGGGTCAAAGTTTTTATAAACGCGGTGGCCAAAGCCCATCAGGCGGAACGGATCGTCCTTGTCTTTCGCCTTGGCGATATATTCGGGGATGCGGTCCACAGTGCCGATTTCACGCAGCATTTCCAGGCAAGCCTGGTTGGCACCGCCATGGGCCGGCCCCCACAGGCAGGCGATGCCGGCTGCGATACAGGCGAACGGGTTGGCGCCCGACGAACCGGCCAGGCGCACGGTCGAGGTCGAGGCGTTCTGTTCGTGATCGGCGTGCAGCGTGAAGATGCGGTCCATAGCACGGGCCAGCGCCGGGTCCACATGATAGGGTTCCGCCGGGACCGAGAAACACATGTGCAAGAAGTTGCTGGCATAATCCAGTTCATTCTTGGGATACACGAAGGGCTGACCGATCGAATATTTATAGGCCATCGCCGCAATCGTCGGCACCTTGGCGATCAGGCGCATCGACGCGATCTCGCGCTGGAGCGAATCGCTGATGTCGGTCGAATCGTGGTAAAAGGCCGACATCGCGCCCACGACGCCAACCATGGTCGCCATCGGGTGGCTGTCGCGCCGGAAGCCCCGGAAGAAATAGTGCATCTGTTCATGCACCATGGTGTGGCGGGTGATGCGGGTTTCGAAATCTTCCATTTGCGCGCGGTTCGGCAGTTCACCATGCAGCAGCAGATAGCAGACCTCAAGATAATGGGATTTTTCGGCAAGCTGTTCAATGGGATAGCCGCGATACCACAGCTCACCCTTGTCGCCGTCGATATAGGTGATAGTCGAATCGCAGCTTGCCGTCGAGGTAAAGCCGGGATCGTAGGTGAAAACGTCTGCCTGACCGTAAAGCTTGCGAATATCCAGAACGTCCGGGCCTGCGGTCGGGCGCAGGCGCGGCAATTCATAGTCGTTGCCATCAATGGTCAACGTGGCGGGCTTCAGATCTGCCATGTTGCGACTTCCTCTCTGCTGAGGCAGCCCGGCCGCAGTCGCGGGGGCTGCAAAATGTGGGGCCGTTCAGGCCCGGTCGAATTGATCCCGCAGCCGGGCCACGGTTTCATCACGGCCAAGTGCAATCATCATATCAAACACGCTGGGGGTCGAGGTTCGTCCTGCCAAGGCAGCCCGCAGCGGGGCTGCAATCTTGCCAAGTCCGATGCCGCTCTCCTCGGCCAGGGCCTTCGCGGCCTCCTCCAGATCGCTCCGGTTCCAGCTACCATGCTGCACTGCGGCAGTCAATATTTTCAGCATACGACGGGATACCGAATCCAAAGACTTTTCCGCTTTTTCGTCACAAATGACTGGCCGTTCGATCAGCGCGAAATGCGCCTGTTCCAGCAATGCGGGCAGGGTGCGGGCCTTTTCCTTCAGCACCGGCAAGGCCGCCTGAACCCGCGTGCGCGCCACACCCTCAAGCGCCGTGCCACCGGTTTCGGAAAGAAAATAATCCAGCGTTTTCAACAGGTCATCGTCCGACATCTGCCCGATATGCCAGCCGCTGACATGTTCCAGCTTTTTGAAATCCAGCCGCGCGGGCGCGCGTCCGATGCCCGACAGATCGAACCAGTCGCGGGCCTGCGCATCGGTGAACAATTCGTCGTCGCCATGGCTCCACCCCAGACGGGCCAGATAGTTGCGCATCGCCGCAGGCGGATAGCCAAGCGCCGCAAATTCGTGCAGCCCGACCGCGCCATGGCGTTTGGACAGCTTTTTGCCGTCTTCGCCATGGATCAGCGGGATATGAGCGAACACCGGCAGATCCCAGCCCATGGCGTGGTAAATCTGGATCTGGCGGGCGGTATTCGTCAGGTGATCGTCGCCGCGGATGATATGGGTCACGCCCATGTCGTGATCGTCCACCACCACCGCCAGCATATAGGTGGGGGTGCCGTCGCTGCGCAGCAGGACCATATCGTCAAGCTGTTGATTTTGCACCGTCACATCGCCCTGAACGGCGTCATGTGTGACCGTCTGCCCGTCGCGCGGGGCGCGCAGGCGGATGGCATAGGGCGCATCCGGGTGGTCGCTGCGGTCGCGCCATGGGCTGAGGAATGGCTGGTTCGGATTGGCCTCGCGCCACGCGGCGATTTCTTCGGGCGTGGAAAAGCACTTATAGGCGCGCCCGGCGTCCAGCATCGCCCGCGCCACCTCGGCGTGACGATCCTTGCGGGCAAACTGGCTGAGGGGTTCGCCGTCCCAGTCCAGCCCCAGCCAGCGCAGCCCCTTGAGGATCGCCTCGGTCGCCTGCGGGGTCGAGCGGGCGCGGTCGGTATCCTCGATCCGCAGCAGAAACTTGCCGCCCCGCGCGCGAGCGAACAGCCAGTTGAACAGCGCCGTCCGCGCGCCGCCGATATGCAGATAGCCCGTCGGCGAAGGGGCAAAGCGGGTGACAACAGGGGCATCGGTCATGGCGGGTCTTTCGGTCGGATGTGGCTGGGGCGTTAACGCTTTTGAAAGGATCGTCGTGCCATCTTGCACGGCAGAGGTAAAGTCCCGGTTAAGAAAGGACAAGAATGGCCACGCTGGCCGATCCCCCTGCCCCGCCAGCAACCCGCGCCAGCCGGCTGCGGGCGGTTGTCGCGCAGCAGGTGCGGCTGCCCGAACGGCGCGACACGCCCCGCCCCCCCCGGCCTGCCGCCGCCACGCGGGCCGGGTTGCTGCCGTGGGTGCCGGTGCTGCTGTCGGTTGGCATTGCCATCTGGCTGACCGCGCCGGTGCGGCACGGGGCGGTCTGGGTTGCGGTGGCGCTGACCGGCGCGGCAGGGCTGGGCCTTGCGTGGCGCGCGCCGCTTTGGGCCGATGCCGGGCGGCTTGGCTGGGGCGTGGCGGAATGGCTGCGGCACGCGGGCATGGCTGCGGCGCTGATCGCGGCCGGTCTGGGCCTGTCGGGGCTGCGCGCGCATATGACCGCCGCCCCGGTGCTGGAGTTCCGCTATTACGGCCCGGTCGAGGGGCGGGTGGTCATGGTGGATCGCTCTGGCCGCGACCGGATGCGGCTGACGCTGGATCAGGTGGTGCTGCGCGACATGTCCCCGCTGCGCACACCGCACAAGGTGCGGCTGTCGCTGATGGATCAGGCCGCCGACAACCTGCCCGCACCGGGGCAACGGGTGATGCTGACCGGCCATCTGGGGCCACCGCCCGGCCCGGCCAGCCCCTACAGCTTTGATTTCAGGCTGATGGCCTGGTTCGAACAGATCGGCGCGGTCGGCTATGCCCGCACGCCGGTGATGACCGTCACCCCGCCCGAGGGCGGCATCTGGGCCATGCACCGCGTCCGCATGGATCTGTCGCAGGCCATGCAGGATCGCATCGGCGGTCAGGCGGGCGCGGTGGCGGCGGCGCTGATGACCGGCGACCGATCCGGCATCCACGAAGCCACGAACGAGCTGATGCGCGCCTCGAACCTGTATCACATCATCTCGATTTCCGGGCTGCATATGGGGATGCTGGCCGGGTTTGTTTACGCGTCGATGCGCATTCCCCTTGCTGCGGCAGCGGGCGCGGGGCTGCGCCTGCGCTGGCCGGGGCACAAGATCGCGGCACTGGCGGCGCTGATCGCGGCGGCGATCTATCTGTGGCTGTCGGGGGGCGGTGTCGCGACCGAGCGATCTTTCCTGATGGTGGCGGTGATGCTGACCGCGATTCTGGCCGACCGAAGGGCGATCTCGCTGCGCACCATCGCGGTTTCGGCCATCCTGATCCTGATCTACAGCCCCGAATCGGTCGCCTCGCCGGGCTTTCAGATGAGCTTTGGCGCCACGCTGGCGCTGATCCTGATGGCCGGACCGTGGGCGCGGTTCGCACAGCGCCTGCCGCCGATCACGCGCGGGCCGCTGATGCTGCTGGCGACATCGCTGGTGGCCAGCTTTGTCACCTCGCCCATGGCGGCGGCGCATTTCAACCGGATGGCACATTACGGGCTGATCGCCAACCTGCTGGCGGTGCCGGTGATGGGCACGCTGGTCATGCCCGCCGGAGTCATCGCCGCCCTGCTGGCACCGCTGGGGCTGGCGGGACCTGCGCTGTGGGTGATGGGGGTCGGCACCGAATGGATGCTGATCGTGGCCGAACAGGTCGCCGCCCTGCGCGGCGCGGTGACGGGCCTGCCGCTGCCGCCCTTTTGGGTGATGCCCGTCATGTGCTTTGGCGGCTGCCTGTGCGTGCTGTCCTGGCGGCGCGGCCATATGCGCCGGCGCGGCGCGCCGCTGGCCGGATTCGCTGCGGGTCTGGCCCTGATCGCCGCCGGCACGACCGGCTGGGCCACGGTCCAGCGCCCCCTGCTGCTGATCGCCCCCGAGGGCGAGGCGGTGGGCCTGATGACCCCGGCCGGGCGCGCCATGTCGAAGCCTTCGGGCGGGGCCTTTGTCGTCGGCAACTGGCTGACCGAAGATGGCGACACCGCCACGCAGGAACAATCCGCCGCCCGCCCGGCATGGCAGGGCGACCGCCGAGACCGCGTGGCGGACCTGCCCGGCGGCACATGGCAGGTCTGGCATTTCACCGGCAAAGGTGCCGAGGAACGCGCCCTGCCCCAGTGTCAGCCGAACCGCATTCTGGTGGTCGCCGCCGCGATCAGCCCCGCACCGGAAAGCCTCGCCTGCCTGCTGATCCATCACGGCAGCCTGCGCAAAACCGGATCTTTGGCGATCAACCTTGGCCCGGACGGCGCGCCAGTTATCGTCAGCGCCGCCGAAACCGGCGCGCGCTATCCATGGGCGGCGCGCTGAGCCGCGCGCCGCATCAGGCGTCAGGCGACTTCGGCGAACACCTTGTTCAGCGCCTGTTCCAGCTTGTCGAACATCTCGTCCATCTGGTCTTCGGTCAGGATGAACGGCGGGCACAGCACAATCGACTGCCCCAGCGGGCGGCAGATCAGACCCATGTCGGTGCAGGTATTGGCGATGCGCTCGCTGACCGACAGCTTGCCGTCGAACGGAGTTTTCGTCGCCTTGTCCTTGACCGCCTCAAGCGCCCACATAAAGCCGATGCCGCGCACCTCGCCGATATTGTCCGACCGTTCGGCAATCGCGCGCAGCCCCGCCTCGAGCCGGGGGGCCAGACGGCGCACGTTATCGGCCAGCCCCTCGTTCATGACGACATCAATGGCCTTGAGCGCAATCGCACAGCCGACCGGATGCCCCGAGGCGGTAAAGCCATGCGGGAATTCCTCGATCTTTTCGACCGCCGCATCCATCCGGTCAGACAGTTCCGGCCCAAGGATGACCGCGCCCATCGGGAACAGCCCTGCGGTCAGGTTCTTGGATGAAATGATCGCATCGGGGACAAAGCCATAGGTCTCGCAGCCCCAGGTGTTGCCGGTGCGCCCGAAACCGCAGATCACTTCGTCGGAAATCAACGGGATGCCGTGTTTCTGCAAAATCGGCTGGATCGCCTGGAAATAGCCCTCGGAGGGCGGAATCACCCCGCCCGCGCCCATCACCGGTTCCGCAAAGAACCCGGCGATGGTGTCGGCCCCCTCGCGCGCGATCACCTGCTCCAGCTCGTCGGCCAGCCGCCGGGTGAACTGCTCCTCGGTCTCGCCCTCGTTGCCAAAGCGCCAGTAATGCGGGCAGGTCAGGTGGATGAACCCGTCCATCGGCAGGCCGAACACCTCGTTATAGGGCTTGCCGGTCATGCTGGCGGCAACGGCGGTGACGCCGTGATAGGCGTTCCAGCGGGTCAGGATCTTGCGCCGCTTGGGGTTGCCCTCGCTGGCGTGCAGAAACCACAGCATTTTCACCATGGTATCATTCGCCTCGGACCCCGAGTTGGTATAGAAAACCTTGCCGCGCGAAAACGGCGACACCTCGATCAGCTTTTCCGACAGCAGCACCGTCTGATCGGACATTCGCCCGAAAAAGGCGTGATACCCCGGAAAGCGGTCGTATTGCGCCTTGGCCGCATCGGCCAGCCCCTTGTGATCGAAGCCAGCCACCATATTCCACAGGCCAGAGTTCGCATCCAGATAGCGTTTGCCATTGGTATCAACGATATACGGGCCTTCGCCATGCGTCACCACCACGGTCCCGCGCTGATGCACGCTGGGCAGATCGGTGAAACCATACATGGAATATTCTTCGGCGCGGGCTTCCCAGCTTTGCGGCTTGACCTCGGTCATCTTTGGCTCCTGTCGGATAGGTTTCGCTCACGCTACCCCCGCGTGAGCGCCCGTTCAATGGGCGGCAGCGGCAGCGGGCAATCTGCCTGCCGCGCGGGAAAATCCGCCGCAAAACGCCGCCGGGATCAGACAGATCGCCGCCCCGCAGGCAAGCCGATCTGCTCACGCACCGCCTCGATCCCCGGCGGAATAGCGCCCGATCCGGCAACCAGCGCATCGAACCGCTGCCGCAACGCCGCCGCCGGGCCGATATTCGGGGTCAAGGGCAGATCGTCCATGGCATCCTTTGCATTGCAGCGCGTGTTGTTGTATCAGGCCAGCTTACCCAAGGAACCCGCCCCATGACAGACGCGCCGAAAAAGCTGTTCATCAAGACCTATGGCTGCCAGATGAACGTCTATGACAGCCAGCGCATGGCCGAGGCGATGGCCGCCGAAGGGTATGAACTGACCGAGGATCAGGCGCAGGCAGATATGGTGCTGCTGAACACCTGCCACATCCGCGAAAAGGCGGCGGAAAAACTGTATTCCGACCTGGGCCGGCTGAAACCGCTCAAGGCGGAACGCCCCGACCTGAAAATCGGCGTGGCAGGCTGCGTGGCACAGGCCGAAGGCGCGGAAATCACCCGCCGGATGCCGCTGGTCGATCTGGTCGTCGGGCCGCAAGCCTATCACCGCCTGCCCGCCATGGCCCGCGGCGAGGCACCGGCCATCGTCACCGACTTCCCCGAGGAAGACAAATTCGACCACCTGCCACCCCGCGCCACCCGCCGCGCCCCGGCGGCGTTCCTGACAGTGCAGGAAGGCTGCGACAAATTCTGCGCCTTTTGCGTCGTCCCCTACACCCGCGGCGCCGAAGTCAGCCGCCCCGCCGCCCGCATTCTGGCCGAGGCACGCGATCTGGTCGCGCGGGGCGTGCGCGAAATCACCCTGCTGGGCCAGAACGTCAACGGCTGGCACGGCGAAGGTGCAACCGGCTTTGGCGACCTGATCCGCCAGATCGCCGACATCGACGGGCTTGACCGCATCCGCTATACCACCAGCCACCCCAACGACATGGCCGATGACCTGATCGACGCACATCGCGACGTGGCCAAGCTGATGCCCTATCTGCACCTGCCGGTTCAGTCAGGCAGCGACCGCATCCTCAAGGCGATGAACCGCAAACACACCGCCGAGGATTACCTGCGCCTGATCGACCGCATCCGCACGGCCCGGCCCGACATCATGCTGACCAGCGATTTCATCACCGGCTTCCCCGGCGAAACCGATCAGGATCACGCCGACACGCTGCGCCTGATCGAACAGGTCGGCTTTGGCACCGCCTTCAGCTTCAAATACTCGCCCCGCCCCGGAACCCCGGCCGCCGGGCGCGACCCCGTTCCCGATACCATCACCGACACGCGCCTGCACGAATTGCAGGCCCTGCTGACCCGCCAGCAAAAGGCGGCGCAAAACAGCATGGTCGGCCGCACCCTGGGCGTCCTGTTCGAGAAAAAAGGCCGCGAAGCCGGGCAGATGGTCGGCAAATCCGATTACCTGCACGCAGTTTTCGTCCACGCCCCCAACGCCCAGATCGGCGACCTGCTGCCCGTGCGCATCGTCGAAAGCGCCCCCAACTCACTGCGCGGTGAATTGGTCAACTGACCTGCGGCTTCCTGTTTGCCTAAATACGCATCTTCGGGCGCGACGCCGCACCCGAAACGACCCTAGTCATCCTGCGAACCGGGCGCGGGGGCGACCTGCGCAACCGTTACCATCTGCGCCAGCTCAGGATCGGCGGCGACATCGGCAAAAACATATTTTTCCGTCAGCGCATCCGCCGACAGCACAACATTGCTGATTACCTGAGCGCCCGGCGCGGCTGGCCCATAGGTCTGCCCGTTCACCGCGAAATAAACCGCGCCGGAATTGCCCGTGCGCAGCCTGGGCGGCTGTTCCAGCTTGGGCAGGGTAAACCGCTCACCCGCGTCCATGATCTTTTCCAGCAGAACCGTGCCATCCGCCGAAGTCACCCGCACCCAGGCCGGGCGCGCCGCCAGCAGCTCCAGCGCGGGGGCATCGGGGGCAACCGTGCGCACGGCCAACTGCCCGGCAGGTATCTGCGGACCATAATCCATCGCCTGCGCCAGACTGGTGCTGCCCGGCAGCGCCGAACTGGCGCCGACACCATTCGCCGCAACCACGGTTTCCGCAGGCGCGGGCGGCTGTGTCAGGCCCGGATCAATGGCGGCAATCGGCCCGTCACGCGCGGTCAGCACCGGTGCTTCCAGCACTTGCGGGCGATACAGCCGGTCCAAGCCCTCGGGCTGCGGCAGCGCGGCGACATCCAGCGGCGCATTGTCATCCAGCGCCGGCTGCGACAGCGATTGCACCGGGTCCAGCGTCGCAATCACACCCGGCGATTGCTCGCCGGGGCGCAGGTTGACGCGCTGCACCTCTTGCAGAACGGACCAGCCGCCGTAACCCAGACCGGCCACCAACAGCGCCAGCACCAGAACCGATCCAACGGCCCGCGGCTCGACCGAGGCCCAAAAGCTTTCCTGTTGCGGAATGAACAGTGCACGCGGATTCGCCAATGCCTCGGCCGGGTCCGAGGGGCGGCGGGTCGGCTTGGGACCGGCCGCTGTCGGGGCCATGCCATGCGTAGGCTGAAACCCCGCCTCGGCGCAGAAACGGCGGAAGGTCCAATCCGGGTCCATCCCCAGATAGCGCGCATATGAGCGCACATATCCAGCGATAAAACTGGGCGTATCAAAGGCGGTAATATCGCAGTTCTCGATCGCGGCAACGTAAGAGGCGCGGATGCGCAGTTCGCGCTGCACATCCAGCAAGGACTTCCCCTTGGTCGCCCGTTCGCCGCGCATCAGATCGCCAAGACGAACGTCATCGTCGAAGAAGGCCGAACCATCCTGATCCGCCAACCCGTCATCCGCCGGGGATTTTGCCCACAGCCCGTTCATTCGCTCTGCCCCATTCTGCGCCTGCCGCCGACCGTCCGAATCACAGACATATCAGCTTTTGATTAACGGCAGCTTATCACGCACTTGCGAGGGCTTCACCCAAGAATCGTATTATGCGCTGATTTCTGCACGGCTCAGCGCACAGCGTGACCACAACGCATCCATGCCGCGCACCAGATGGTCGATCTGCTTGGCATCATGCACCGGCGACGGGGTAAAGCGCAGACGTTCGGTGCCACGCGGAACAGTGGGATAGTTGATCGGCTGCACATAGATGCCGAAATCGCCCAACAGCATGTCGGACAGGGCCTTGGTGTGTTTCGGGTCGCCAATCACCACCGGCACGATATGGCTGCCGTGGTCGATGATGGGCATCCCCAGCCCTTTCAGCCGCATTTTCAGGATGCGCGCGTGCAGTTGCTGCGCATTACGCAACTTTTGCCCGCCGACACCTTTCAGATAGCGAATCGAGGCCGCCGCACCCGCCGCCACCGCAGGCGGCAGCGAAGTGGTAAAGATGAACCCCGGCGCATAAGACCGCACCGCATCCATCATCTTGGCCGTCCCGGCGATATAGCCGCCGAACACGCCGAAGGCCTTGCCCAGGGTGCCGTTGAACATGTCGATCCGGTCCATCAGACCGTCGCGTTCAGCCACACCGCCACCGCGCGGGCCATACATGCCAACCGCATGAACCTCGTCCAGATAGGTCAGCGCGTTGAATTCATCAGCCAGATCACAGATTTCCTTGATCGGGGCGAAATCGCCATCCATCGAATAGATCGATTCGAAGGCGATCAGCTTGGGCGCGGCAGGGTCATCGGCCTCAAGCAATTCGCGCAGATGCGCCAGATCATTGTGACGGAAGATCCGCTTGGCCCCGCCGTTCCGGCGAATCCCCTCGATCATCGAGGCGTGGTTCAGCGAATCGGAATAGATAATCAGGCCAGGGAACAGCTTGGGCAGCGTGGAAAGCGTGGCGTCATTGGCCGTATAGGCGCTGGAAAACACCAGCGCGGCCTCTTTCCCGTGCAGATCGGCCAGTTCGGCCTCAAGCTGTTTGTGATAGACGGTGGTGCCGGAAATATTGCGGGTGCCGCCCGAACCGGCGCCGGTGGAATCCAGCGCCTCGTGCATGGCGTTCAGCACGATGGGATGTTGGCCCATCCCCAGATAGTCGTTACCGCACCAGACGGTGATTTCGGCCTGCGTGCCATCCGGGCGGTTCCAGACCGCCTGTGGGTAATGATCCTTGCGCCGTTCGATGTCGATGAACGTGCGATAGCGGCCTTCTTCGTGCAGTTGTCCGATGGCCTGGTCGAGTGCAGCGTCATAATTCATCTCGGGCAGTCCCTTGCGTAGCTGGCTGGGTGCGATCATTGTCTAGATCACGCGAGGTTCCGCCTTGATAAAGGTCAAAGTCGGAAAAAGACAGGGCAAAATTGCCGCACCCAGACTATTTGATGGGCATGAAAAGACTAGAGAAAGGCTCAGGAATGACGGATCAGGCCAACCTTACCGCCATGCTGGACGCGCTGGACCGGGGGCAGGATGCCGCGCTGCACCGCCTGACGGAACTGCTGCGCATTCCCTCGATCTCGACCGATCCGGCGCATAAGGGCGATGTGCGGGCGGCGGCGGAATGGCTGCGGGTAGAACTGGCCCGGCTGGGCTTTGACGCCAGCCTGCGCGACACGCCCGGCCATCCCATGGTGGTGGCGCATTCCCGCCCCGGCGGCACGCGGCGCATCCTGTTCTATGGCCACTATGACGTGCAGCCGGTCGATCCGCTGGACCTGTGGGATCACCCCCCGTTCGAACCGCATATCCGCGACAACCAGATCCGTGCCCGCGGCGCATCCGACGACAAGGGCCAGTTGATGACCTTTATCGAGGCCGTCCGCGCGTGGAAACATGTCCACGGCGACCTGCCCCCCGGCCTGACCCTGCTGTTCGAGGGCGAAGAGGAATCCGGCTCGCCCTCGCTGGTGCCGTTCCTGACCGAAAACGCCGACGAGCTGCGCGCCGACATCGCGCTGATCTGCGACACCGGCCTGTATGCCGACGGTCGCCCCGCCATCGCCACCCAGTTGCGCGGCCTCGTCGGGCAAGAGGTGGTGATCCGCGCCGCCGACCGCGACCTGCACTCGGGCAGCTTTGGCGGGCTGGCGGCCAATCCGCTGATGATCCTGTGCCGCGCCCTCTCCGCACTGAAAGACGACAGCGGGCGCATCACCCTGCCCGGCTTTTACGATGGCGTGCGCGACCTGACCGAACAACAGCGTGCCGACTGGGACAGCCTGAACTTTGACGCCGGCGAATTTCTGTCGCGCGTCGGCCTGTCACAGCCCATCGGCGAACAGGGGCGGACGGGCCTGGAAATGATCTGGTCGCAGCCGACCGCCGAAATCAACGGCCTGTCGGGCGGCTATACCGGCGACGGTTTCAAGACCGTGCTGCCGGCCGAGGCCCGCGCCAAGGTCAGCTTCCGTCTGGTCGGCGATCAGGACCCGCAGGCAATCCGCCAGGCATTCCAAGACCATATCCGCCGCTTTGTCCCCGCCGATTGCAGCGTGAGCTTCATCGACCACGGCGCATCGCCCGCCAGCCACATGGATACGACACACCCCGCCTTCGCCACCGCCCGAAGCGCACTGACCAAGGAATGGGGCCGCGAAACCGCCTTCATCGGCATGGGCGGATCAATCCCCATCGCAGGCGACTTCAAAACCATCCTCAACATGGATTCGCTGCTGGTCGGCTTCGCCCGCGACGACGACCGCATCCATTCCCCGAACGAGAAATACGACCTCGACAGCTTTCACCGCGGCGCCCGCTCCTGGGCACGCATCCTCGCCGGACTGACCACCCCCGAATAAACCATCTTTGGTCCCCAAATATCCTCTGGGGGTCCGGGGGGCGAAGCGCCCCCGGCCTTTGGGCACCCCCTCACCCCCAGTCGCCCACTCCACTGCCACTCAACTCGGCCAGGGTGATCCGCTCGCGCGCCAGCCGGTCATCCAGCGCCCGCGCAATATCAGCGGCCAGCGAAAATCCCTGATAAATCAGCGCCGAATAAATCTGCACCGCGCTGGCCCCGGCGCGCAGTTTCTGCCACGCCTGCTCTGCCGAGGCGATGCCGCCGACGCCGATCAGCGGCACCTGCCCCCCCGTTTCCCGATACAGCCGCGCCAGAACGCGGGTCGAGCGGTCGAACAGCGGCGCGCCGGACAGGCCGCCCGCTTCGGCTTGCCAACGCGGTTCCAGCCCTTCGCGCGACAGGGTGGTGTTGGTGGCGATGATGCCGTCCACGCCGGTCTCGCGCGCGACGGCCGCGATGTCGGCGATCCCCGCATCGTCCAGATCGGGGGCGATCTTGACGAAGACCGGCTTGCGCGCAGACAGTGAATCGCGCGCCGCGATCACGCCCGACAACAGCGCCGCCAAAGCATCCGCGCCCTGCAAATCGCGCAGCTTTTCGGTGTTGGGGCTGCTGACATTCACCGTCAGGAAATCGGCGGCATCCCCGGCCACCCGCACCACCTGCGCAAAGTCATCGGCGCGGTCGGCGCTGTCCTTGTTCGCACCGATGTTCAGCCCGACCGGAATCCCCGCCGGACGCGCCGCCATCCGCGCGGCAATCGCCGCCGCACCATCGTTGTTGAACCCAAAGCGGTTGATGATCGCGCGATCCTGCGACAGCCGGAACAGGCGCGGCCTGGGGTTGCCGGGCTGCGGGCGCGGCGTCGCGGCCCCCAGCTCGACAAAGCCAAAACCCGCCTTCATCAGCGCAGCCACGGCACGGGCGTTCTTGTCATAGCCGGCGGCCAGCCCGACCGGGTTGGGCAGGCTTAGCCCGGCGACCTGAACCGCCAGCCGGTCAGACGTCACCGGCCCGCCGTTCAGCGGCACCAGCCCCAGCGACAGCGCCTTGATCGACAGATCATGCGCGCGTTCGGGGTCCATGCGGTGCAGCGCGGCCAGCCCCAGCTTTTCCAGCATTGTCATTCCAGCTCTCCCGGATCATGCCCGCCCGGACCTTGCGGCAAGGGGCGCGACCAGATCACATCGTCCATCTGCAACGCCCGGTAAAGATGCGGAAAATCCTGCCCGCCGCGTGATTTTTCCCAAACCACGCCGCTCATGCCGGCATTGCAGGCCAACAGCATCAGATCACCCGCGCCGTGGAAATGCTTGTCCAGCGTGCCCTGCAACTGGGCCGCGGTGGAAAAATGCACGAACCCGTCGGCCAAATCGACCGGTGCCCCGGCGGTCTGGCCGTTTGCCTGCATATCAGCCCATTCAGCGGGACGAAGAACCTTGTAGATCAGCATAGCCGCATCTGTCGCCGCATTCCCGCCCGCGTCAAGCCCGTATCCGCCGTTTGACCCGCTGCCGCGACTGCGCCAATCTGTCACCATCACAACCGACAGCCGAGGAACCCCGATGACC
Source organism: Paracoccus sp. (in: a-proteobacteria) (assembly GCF_030538755.1). Classification (GTDB taxonomy): domain Bacteria; phylum Pseudomonadota; class Alphaproteobacteria; order Rhodobacterales; family Rhodobacteraceae; genus Paracoccus. The sequence goes on from NZ_JAUNTJ010000018.1 coordinate 39,604, forward strand.
CTTCGCCTTATGGCCACGACCGCTGCGCTGGCCCTGTTCGCGGGCAGCGCGCAGGCCGAATATGTCCTGCATGTGCTGCATATCAACGACCTGCACAGCCGGATCGAGCCGATCAACGAATTCGACAGCACCTGCGACGCGGAAACGCGCGCGGCGGGTGAATGTTTCGGCGGCGTTGCCCGCCTTGCCACTGCGGTGAACCAGCTTCGCGACCAGATCCGGGCCGAGGGCGGCAATGTCATCGTGCTGGATGCGGGCGATCAGTATCAGGGCAGCCTGTTCTATACCACCTACAAGGGCCAGGACACGGTCGAGTTCATGAATGCCATCGGCTTTGACGCGATGGCGCTTGGCAATCACGAATTTGACGACGGGCCGGAAGGCGCCGCCGTGCTGGCCGATGGCGCCGATTTCCCGGTGATCTCTGGCAACCTCGACCTGTCGCAATCGAATCTGCTGAAAGGCAAGATCGACCGCCACACCGTGCTGGATGTTGGCGGCGAAAAGATCGGTATCGTATCGGCCCTTGCAATGGACACGCCCGAAACCGCCTCGCCCGGCCCGAACGTGATCTTTCAGGATGACATCGACAGCCTGAAATCGCAGGTGCAGGACCTGACCGGACAGGGCGTCACCAAGATCATCGGGCTGACCCACTCGGGCTATCTGCGCGATCAGGAATTCGCGGCGCAGGTGCCGGGGCTGGATGCGGTGATCGGCGGCCATTCGCACACGCTGCTGGGCGATATGGAAAATGCCGACGGCCCCTATCCCACCATGATTGCCGGGGCCGACGGGCGCGAGGTGCCGGTGGCGACCGCCTATGCCTATTCGAAATATCTGGGCCACCTGACCCTGACCTTTGACGATGGCGGCCACCTGACCAGCGCCAGCGGCCAGCCGATCCTGCTGGACAACTCGATCCCCGAGGATCAAGCCCTTGCCGCCCGCATCGCCGAGATGGCCGCCCCTATCGAGGAATTGCGGCAAAGGGTGGTGGCTGAAACCTCTGCCGCCATCGACGGCGACCGCGCCAATTGCCGTCAGCGCGAATGCGAGATGGGAAATCTGGTCGCCGATGCCATGCTGGACCGGGTGCGCGCACAGGGCGTGCAGATCGCCATCCAGAACGGCGGCGGGCTGCGCGCCTCGATCGACGCCGGGCCTGTGACCATGGGCGAAATCTATACCGTCCTGCCGTTCCAGAACACGCTGGCGACCTTTCGCCTGAAGGGCGCCGATGTGGTCGCCGCACTGGAAAACGGCGCCAGCCAGTATGAAGAGGCCGCAGGCCGCTTTGCCCAGGTCGCCGGGCTGAAATATACGGTTGATCCCGCCGCCCCGGCGGGCAGCCGCATCAGCGATGTGCAGGTGCAGGGCCGCGACGGCGCATGGTCGGCCATCGACCCGGATGCGGAATACGGCGTTGCCAGCAACGATTACATGCGACAGGGCGGCGACGGCTATCGCGCCTTTGCGACGAATGCGACCGACGCCTATGACTTCGGCCCCGATCTGGCCGAGGTGCTGGCCACCTATATGCAGGTGCAGGGCGGCTATACCCCGGTGATCGACGGGCGCATCACCGTCAAATAGAGGCCCCGCCATCAGGCGCGCGGAACCGCGCGTCCACCGGCACCGACAGCGCGGTGGCCAGCGCATTCGTCTGGCTGGCCATCGCAATCACCGCCAGCAATTCGGCGTGCTGCGCCTCGGTCATTCCCTTGGCCTGTGCGGCGGCGGTATGCGAATGAATGCAGTAATCGCAGCCATTCGCCACCGATACCGCCAGATAGACCAGCTCTTTCACCAAAGGGTCCAGCGCGCCGGGGGCCATCACCTGCGACAGCCGGTCCCATGTTGCCGCCAGCAGCGCCGGATCATACGCTAGGGCGCGCCAGAAATTGTTGACGTAATCCGTCCCGCGCGCGGCGCGGATGGCATCGAAGGTGGCGCGGGCGTCGGGGCTGGCGTCGTCATCGCTCAGCAAGGGCAGCACAGCCATCAGACCACCGCCATCACGCGCGCAGGCCCGCCGGTGCCGCGCTTGTGCTTGGGCGCGCCGACAAAGATCGTCGCCCCGGTCGCGGGCAGATCGTCCAGCCCGGCCAAATTCTCGATCCCGTAACGCCCGCCAGGCAGCCACGAATAATGCACCGCGAAATCGGCCGAGTTGCCGGGGTCCAGCGACAGCGTATCAACCCCGATCCCCGCCACATCCATGCCTGCCAGCAGATCCGTGGCCGCCCTGGAAAAGCCGGGAAAGGCCAGCGCGCCATCAGACGTGCCGCGATATGCCGTATCGGCCACTCTGGCGGCCCAGCCGGATCGCATCGCCACCAGCGCCCCCGCCGGAATATCGCCATGGTCGCGGATAAAGGCCTCGACATCTTCGGCATCCACGGCGGCATTCGGATCGTCCGCCGCCTTGGCCGAGATGTCGATGATGCACAGCGGACACATCAACTGCCCCACCGGAATCTGATCCACCGACACCCCATCAGCCGAAAAATGCAGCGGCGCATCGACATGAGTGCCGGAATGTTCCCAGATCGTCAGCTTCCACAACTGATAACCGTCGCGGTCAAACACCTTGTCCGGCTCATAGGCAATGCCGGGCTTGCCATCAAAGGTCGGAAACGCCTCGTCCCAGGCGTGGGTCAGGTCCACCACCCGCCCCGATGACGCCGCCAGCGCAGGCCGCGCCGCCACCGGCCCAAGGGCCACCGCCGCCGCCCCGGCCACCGCCGCCCCCATCAGCAGATGCCGCCGCGACATGGCGTCACGACGCACCGATTCGATCAAACAGGCATTGCACATCGCTTTCTCCCATCCATCCCGCCATGCTGCGCCCGATTCCGGCCTCGCGCAAAGAAAATCGCCGCCAGCCGCTTCCTGTTTGCCCAAATACGCACCTTCGGGCGGAACGGTGCAGACGGAAATCCCTGCTTTCCCCGCCCGCGCGCATCCGTTAGACCATGCACGGCATCGCAGAACCGAAAGGGATCAGATTATGGCCAATGTGGTGGTTGTCGGCGCGCAATGGGGCGACGAGGGCAAGGGCAAGATCGTCGATTGGCTGTCGGAACGGGCCGACGTCATCGCCCGCTTTCAGGGCGGCCATAACGCCGGCCATACGCTGGTCATCGGCAACGAGGTTTACAAGCTGTCGCTGCTGCCCTCGGGCATCGTACGCAAGGGCAAGCTGGCGGTGATCGGCAATGGCGTCGTGCTGGACCCGTGGGCGCTGTTCGCCGAAATCGACAAGCTGGCCGGGCAAGGGGTCCAGATCGGCACCGACAACCTGATGATCGCGGAAAACACCCCGCTGATCCTGCCGCTGCATCAGGATCTGGACAAACTGCGCGAAGAAGCCGCGGGCAAGGCGAAAATCGGCACCACCGGCCGCGGCATCGGCCCCGCCTATGAAGACAAGGTGGGCCGCCGCACCATCCGCGTGGCCGATCTGGGCGACGAAGAAACGCTGGACGCCCGGCTCGACCGCCTGCTGGCGCATCACGACGCGCTGCGCAGCGGCCTTGGCGCCACGCCCATCGACCGCGCCGCGTTGCGCGCCAAACTGCTGGAAATCGCGCCGAAACTGCTGCCCTACGCGCAGCCGGTGTGGAAGATCATGGCCGACGCCCGCAAATCCGGCAAACGCATCCTGTTCGAGGGTGCGCAAGGATCGCTCTTGGATATCGATTTTGGCACCTATCCTTACGTCACCTCGTCCACCACCATGTCGGGCATGGCCGCCAGTGGCACCGGCATGGGGCCGGGGGCCATCGGTTTCGTGCTGGGCATCGTCAAGGCCTATACCACCCGCGTCGGCGAAGGCCCGTTCCCGACCGAACTGCATGATGCCGACGGTCAGCGTCTGGGCGAACGCGGGCACGAATTCGGCACCGTCACCGGGCGCAAGCGCCGCTGCGGCTGGTTCGATGCGGTGCTGGTGCGCCAGACCTGCGCCATTTCCGGCGTCAACGGCATCGCGCTGACGAAACTCGACGTGCTGGACGGGTTCGAGACGCTGAAGATCTGCACCGGCTATCAGGTCGATGGCGTGACCTATGACTATCTGCCCACCGCCGCCGCGCTGCAAGCCAAGGCCACCCCCATCTACGAGGAAATGCCCGGCTGGTCCGAATCGACCGCAGGCGCGCGGTCATGGGCCGATCTGCCCGCCGAGGCGATCAAATACGTCCGCCGGATCGAGGAACTGATCCAGTGCCCGGTCGCGCTGCTGTCCACCAGCCCGGAACGTGACGATACGATTCTGGTGACAGATCCCTTCGCCGACTGATGACGACGCGGCGGGCTGTGCTGATCGGCGGCCACCCCGATGCCGGGCGGCTGTCGGGCTTTATCTCGCGCGTGTTTCTGCCGGGGCGGGCGTTTCGCTATCACAAGGATGGCCCGTGGTGGGACCGGCTGCTGGCCGGGCGCAGTGCGGATGTGATCGTCACCATGGACACGCCGCCGCCATTCCTGCGGCTGGCCTGGTTCGATCCGCTGGGTTGGCGGCTGAAACGGCAGGTGCCGGGCTTTTGCGGGCTGCGCCCGCTGCGGCTGTTCTATTTCGGCCCGGTGCGCCGGGGCGGGGCCGAGCGTAACCTGCCACGCTGGCGCGCCCGTCTGGCGCGGGCGGCAACAACCATTCCAAAGCCGAAAGGGCGATGATGGACCTGAAATCGCGCAAACGCTGGTCGCTGGTGGCCCTGCTGATCGGGCTGCCGCTGTATCTGATCTTTGCCTGGTGGCTGGTAAACTGGCTGTATGACCGCTTTGGCGATCTGCCGATGTGGGTCGAACTGCCGCTGTATGTGGTGCTGGCCATCGGCTGGGTCTTCCCGCTGAAACCCGTGTTCAGCGGCGTTGGCCGTGGCGAGGAATGACGCCGGTTCTGACCAGCGATCAGGGCGTCACGCTGATCGGCGGCGGGCTGGTTGATGCGGATGCGCTGGCTGCGGCGCTGGCCTTGGCGCCGGTGGTGGTGGCGGCGGACAGCGGGGCCGATGCGGCGCTGGCGGCGGGGCTGATGCCAAGGGCGGTGATCGGCGATTTCGACAGCATCAGCGCGGCGGCGCGGGCGGCGATTCCGCCGGAAAACCTGCACCACATCGCCGAACAGGACAGCACCGATTTCGCCAAATGCCTGATGCGGATTGCCGCGCCCTTTGTGATCGCGGTCGGCTTTGACGGGCATCGCGTCGATCACACGCTGGCCGCGATGACGGTGCTGGCCCGCCACCCCAAACCGCCCTGCGTGATCCTGACCGCCGCCGATGCCGTGGCGCTGGCCTCGCCCGATCTGCGGCTGGACCTGCCCGCCGGCACCCGCGTATCGCTGTTTCCGCTGGCCGAGGTGCGCGGCACCAGCACCGGCCTGCGCTGGCCCATCGACGGGCTGACCCTTGCGCCCGCTGGCCGCATCGGCACCTCGAATCAGGCGAGTGGCCCGGTTCGCATCCGCAGCACCGGCCCGCTTTTGGTCATCCTGCCCGCCGCGCATCTGCCCGCGCTGTTGCCGAAAGCGGCGCAAAGCCCTATCTGACGCCCATCAGCGCGAAAGGCCGCCCATGACTCATAATCCGATCCGCCCGTGGCGCAATATCGAGCGGCGCAAGTCGCGTCAGATCATGGTGGGCAATGTTCCCGTTGGCGGCGATGCGCCCATCAGCGTGCAGACGATGACCAACACCGACGGCACCGATGTGCGGGCCACGCTGGCGCAGGTGATCGCGGCGGCCGATGCGGGGGCGGACATCGTGCGCATCTCGGCCCCCGATCAGGACACCACGCGGGCCTTGCGCGAGATCTGCCGCGAAAGCCCGGTGCCGATCGTGGCCGACATCCATTTCCACTATAAACGCGCCATCGAGGCGGCCGAGGCGGGCGCGGCCTGCCTGCGCATCAACCCCGGCAATATCGGTGACGCATCGCGGGTGCGCGAGGTCATCAAGGCCGCCAGGGATCACGGCTGTTCGATCCGCATTGGCGTCAACGCCGGCTCGCTGGAAAAGCACCTGCTGGAAAAATACGGCGAGCCGTGCCCCGATGCGATGCTGGAAAGCGGGCTGGACCATATCAAGATATTGCAGGACAACGATTTTCACGAATACAAGATCAGCGTCAAGGCGTCTGACGTGTTCCTGTCCGCCGCCGCCTATCAGCAACTGGCCGAGGCGACTGACGCGCCCATCCACCTTGGCATTACCGAGGCGGGCGGTTTCGTTGGCGGCACGGTGAAATCGGCCATCGGGCTGGGCAGTCTGCTGTGGGCCGGGATCGGCGACACCATCCGCGTGTCGCTGTCGGCGGACCCGGTGCAGGAAATCAAGGTCGGTTTCGAGATCCTGAAATCGCTTGGCCTGCGCACGCGCGGGGTTCAGATTATTTCCTGCCCGTCCTGCGCGCGTCAGGGCTTTGACGTGATCAGGACGGTCGAAATTCTGGAACAGCGGCTGGAACATATCAAGACGCCGATCAGCCTGTCGATCATCGGCTGTGTGGTGAACGGGCCGGGCGAGGCGCTGATGACCGATGTCGGCTTTACCGGCGGCGGGGCCGGTTCGGGCATGGTGTATCTGGCCGGGCGGCAGAGCCACAAGATGACCAATGACCAGATGGTTGACCATATCGTGCAGCAGGTCGAGGAACGCGCCGCCGCCATCGAGGCGGCCAAGGCGGCGCAATAGGCTGATGCGCGGGTGATGCGGCGGGAAAGGGGGCTTTGCGCCCCCTCTTGGCCTGCGGCCAATTCACCCCCGCAGGATATTTGTCAACGAAAGACGGGGCGGGTTCAGCCGCGGGCCGCGCGCAGCTGTGCCACGGTTGCGGCCAGTCCGGCCTGCGGCACGCCGCGCAGCAATTCGTCGCCGATGACGAAGGTTGGCGTGCCGTTGATGCGCATCCGCTCGGCCAGTTGCCGGTTGGATCGCAGCACGGCAGTGACATCTTCGGTGTTCATGGCGTTGATGATCGTGTCGCCGTCCAGCCCCAGATCGCCCGCCAGTGTTTTCAGCGCCTCCAGCGTGGCCGGGCCGCGCAGGGTCATCAGCGCGTCATGGGCCTGGACATAGGCCTGATCCCCGGCGATCTGCTGCACGGCAACGGCAAAGCGGGCCGATGTGTCGCTGTCCTGCCCGAGGATCGGGAATTCCTTCAGGATCAGGCGAATGTTGCCGTCTTTTTCCGTCACATCGTGGATTTCATCGTTGAAGCGGCGGCAGACCCCGCAGCGATAGTCGATGAAGGCGACCATGGTCAGATCGCCGTCGGGGTTGCCGCCGACCCATGAATGGCCGTCCTCGAACAGGTCGGCGCTGTTGGCGGCGACCAGTTGCTGGTCGTTCTGGGCGTCTTCGGCGGCGCGGCGCTGTTCCAGCACATTGATCGATTCGATCAGCACTTCGGGGTTTTCCATCAGGTAATCGCGCACCGCCTGCCCGAAGGCGGCTTTTTCAGCGTCGGTCATGGCGGACAGGTCCAGCGCCATGGCGGGGGTGGCGGTCAGCAGCAGGGCGGCGATCAGGCGTTTCATACGTCTTCCTTTCGGTTTCGCGGGACCATAGCCGGATCAGCGCCCGCCGCAACCGCACGGCTGCGTGAAGCGTTGCGAAAGGTTAGCTGGGCGGTGCCGCCATCTGCTGCTAACAGCGCCGCAGCATTCATGAGGAACCGATGAGCCAGGTCGAAACCACCTTTTCCAAGCCCGAGCCGCAGGAATATGCCGCTATCCGCGCTGCCTGCGGGTCTGCCCCCATTAGCGACGAACTGGCGGCGCGCGCCCTTGGTGGCACCACGGCGCAGGTGTGCATCCGTTATCCGCAGGACGGGCTGATCGGCTTTGGCCGGGTGGTGGGCGACGGGGCGCTGTTTTTCTATTTGCAGGACGTGCTGATCCACCCGGATCATCAGGGCGAGGGCTTGGGCGAACAGATCGTTACCGCGTTGATGGACGAGATCGCCAAGATCGCCCCCGAAGGCGCGACCATCGGGCTGATGTCTACCCCCGGAAACGAGGGGTTTTATGAAAACTATGGCTTCCGCACCCGCCCCAATGACGACCACGGCGCGGGGATGAGTCAAATCGTCGGGGCCAAATAGTCGGGGGATGACCCCGGCGCGGCGGCGCGCTACAAGGCCGGAAAAACCGAAAGGCCAAGCCATGCGTCACTCCACCCGCGGACAAGTCGATCCCTTCATCGTCATGGATGTGATGGAGGCCGCCGCCCGTGCCGAGGCGGCGGGCCGTCACATCATCCATATGGAGGTCGGTCAGCCATCCACCCCCGCGCCGTCGGGGGCGCGCGCGGCCTTGGCCGGGGCGCTGGATCAGCCGCTGGGTTACACGGTGGCGCTTGGCCTGCCGCGTCTGCGCGCGGGGATCGCGGGGCTTTACCGGCGCTGGTATGGCGTCGATCTGGACCCGGCGCGGGTGGTGGTGACGCCCGGATCGTCGGGGGCGTTTCTGCTGGCCTTTTCGGCGCTGTTCGATGCGGGCGACAAGGTGGCCATCGGCGCGCCCGGCTATCCCAGCTATCGCCAGATCATGCGCGCCATGTCGGTGCAGCCGGTGGAAATGCTGACCGAGGCGGCGAACCGCTATCAGCCGCTGCCCGACCAGATTCCGGCGGATGTGCAGGGGCTGATGCTGGCCTCGCCGGGGAACCCGTCGGGCACGATGCTGGGGCTGGATGAACTGCGCGCCCTGATCGAACGGGCGCAGGGGCAGGACACCGCCGTGATCTCGGACGAGATTTACCACGGCCTGTCTTATGGCAAACGCTGCCACACCGCGCTGGAGGTCTCGGATGATGTGTTCGTCATCAATTCCTTCAGCAAGTTCTTTTGCATGACCGGCTGGCGCATCGGCTGGATGATCGTGCCCGAAAGCCATATCCGCACCGTCGAACGGATCGCGCAGAACATGTTCATCTGCCCGCCGCACGCCAGCCAGGTCGCAGCCCTGGCCGCGCTGGATTGCGAGGACGAGGCGCGCGCCAATCTGGCCACCTATGCCGAAAACCGCCGCCTGATGATCGAGGGGCTGCCGGCGGCTGGCTTTGGCAATTTCGCGCCGCCGGACGGGGCGTTTTACGTTTATGCCGATGTGTCCGACCTGACCCATGACAGCCGGGTGCTGGCGGCGGAAATTCTGGACCAGGCGGGGGTTGCGGTGACGCCGGGGCTGGATTTCGATTCCGTGCGCGGGGGGCAGACGCTGCGGTTCAGCTATGCCCGCTCGACCGCCGACATCACCGAGGGGTTGGCCCGGCTGCGGGATTTCATGGCCCGCAGATGAGAGCGTGGTTGCTTGCCCTGATGCTGGCGCTGACGGCCTTTGCGGCAGCGGCGCGGGAACCGGCGCATCTGGATGCGGCCGGTTCCGCCGTCGTGCTGGGTCAGGCACCGGGCCGCATCGCGCAATGGTTCGGCCGCGCGCCGCACCCGCCGGTCACGCTGCGGCTGGCGCTGGACCGGGGCGTGCCGTGGCGCGCCTTTCTGCTGGACAGCCCGCCGCGTCTGGTGGTCGATTTTCGCGGGCTGGAATTTGGCGCGGCGCAGCCTGCGCAGGTGCCGGGAATGGCGGGGCTGCCCGATCTGCGCTGGGGCGCGGCGCGGCGTGACTGGTCGCGGGTGGTGGCGGAACTGCCCGGCCCTTACCGCATCGACAGCGCCGAGATGCGCACCAGTGACGGCACCAACGGCGGGGCACTGTTGGATATTGCGCTGATCCCGGTCTCGCCCGACGATTTCGCCCCGCGCGCCAGTGCTGATCCGCGAATGCTGCCCGCGCCTGCGGATCTGCCGCCTGTGGTGCCCGCGCCCGGTGAACGCCCGCTGCGGGTGATGCTGGACCCCGGCCACGGCGGCTTTGACCCCGGCGCGCAGGCCGATGGTCAGACCGAGGCGGCGCTGGTTCTGGGCTTTGCGCTGGATCTGTCGCGCGATCTGGCGCAATCGGGGGTCGAGGTCGAACTGACCCGCCGCGACGACCGCTTTTTGTCGCTGGAATCGCGCATGACCGCCGCGCGCGAGGCGGGGGCCGATCTGTTCATCTCGCTGCACGCCGATGCGCTGCCGCAGGGCGAGGCGACGGGCGCGACCGTCTATGTCTGGAACCCGTCTGCGGATGACCGGGCGATGGCGCAGCTGGTGCAGCGCCATGAACGCGACGATCTGCTGGCCGGGGTCGATCTGGACGGGGCTGACGACCAGCTTGCCGGGGCGCTGATGGCGATGGCGCGCGCCGATACGCAGCCCCGGTCGGAAAACTTTGCGAAATTCCTGACCTCCCGCATGGCGTTAGAGGGGATCAGCCTGCACCGTCGCCCGGTCAAGGGCGCGGGGTTTTCGGTGTTGAAATCGCCGGATATGGCCTCGGTTCTGGTCGAGCTGGGCTTTATCACCGATGCGACTGACCGTGCCAATCTGAACGATCCGGTGTGGCGTGGACGCATGATTGCGGCCATCAGCGGCGCGGTATCGCTGTGGGCCGAGGATGAAGCCGCGCGCCGCGACCTGCTGCGCAAATAGCGCCAATAGCAGACAGTTGCTTTGACCCAAGGGGCCGGGGCCGCTATAGCGGGGCGATTCTGTTAACAGGTCTGGTCCCTTGCTCCGCTCTGTTCTTGCCTTTTTCGGCGCGATCTTTTCGTGGTTCGTCACCGCCGCCTTTTTCATCGCCCTGACGGTGGGCGGCGTGTTCTGGATGTATTCGCGCGACCTGCCCGATGAACGCACGCTGGCGCAATATGAACCCAAGATCATCAGCCGCGTCTATTCCGGCGAAGGCCGCCTGATCGACGAATTCGCCCATGAACGCCGCCTGTTCGTGCCGATCAGCGAAATTCCCGATCTGGTGAAAGAGGCGTTCATCAGCGCCGAGGACAAGGATTTCTACCACCACTCGGGCTATGATCCGCGCGGCATCGTCGCCGCGCTGGTCGAGGCGGTGGCGACGGGCGGCGACCGCGTGCGCGGGGCCTCGACCATCACGCAGCAGGTGACCAAGAACTTTCTGCTGTCCAGCGACCGCAGCATCGAACGCAAGGTCAAAGAGGTGATCCTGTCCACCCGGCTGGAACAGTCGCTGACCAAGAACCAGATCCTTGAACTGTATCTGAACGAGATTTTTCTGGGTCAGAACAGCTATGGCGTGGCCGCCGCCGCGCAGACCTATTTCAACAAGACGCTGGCCGAACTGGCCCCGCACGAGGCCGCGACGCTGGCCGCCATGCCGCAGGCTCCGGGCCGTTACCACCCGGTGCGCGCCAAGGACCGCGTGACCGACCGCCGCAACTATGTGCTGCGCGAGATGTGGCAGAACGGTTATATCGACCAGGCCACCTACGAGGCCGAGGCGGTCTTGCCGCTGCGATCGGTGCAGAACGGCGACTATCCCGATTTCCGCCAGCAACTGCCGCCGCGCGATTATTTCACCGATGAAATCCGCCGCCAGTTGTCGCGCGAATTTGGCGAGGACCAGTTCTTTGGCGGCGGTCTGGCCATCCGCGCCACCATCGAACCGCAGTTGCAGGCCGTCGCCGCGTCGGCGCTGCAAGAGGCGCTGGAAAGCTATGACCGGGGTCTGGGCATCTGGCGCGGCACCGGCCAGACCATCCCCGAAACCGCGCTGGCCGATCAGGCCGAATGGCGCGGCGCGCTGTTCGAGGCCGATGTCCCGCGCGACATCCCCGGCTGGCTGCCCGCTGTGGTTCTGTCCACCGAGGGCAGCGACGCCCGCATCGGCATCGAAGGGATCGAGGACAACCCGCAGGGCCACTGGATCCCCGCCCGCGACGTGCAATGGGCACGCCGCCGCAACGAAGACGGCACGCTTGGCCGCCGCGCTCAGGTCGCGGGCGATCTGGTCCGCCCCGGCGAGGTGGTGCTGGTCCGTGCCATGACCAATGACAGCGACGGCAGCTTTATCCGCTGGACGCTGCGGCAGGTGCCGCAGGTGCAGGGCGGGTTCATGGCGATGGACGTGAACACGGGCCGGGTGCTGGCGATGCAGGGCGGCTTTTCCTATCAGTCGTCGGGCTTTAACCGCGCCACGCAGGCGATGCGCCAGCCCGGTTCCAGCTTCAAGCCCTTTGTCTATGCCGCCGCGCTGGACAATAACTATACCCCCGCCACCATCGTCGTGGACGAACCGATCCGCATCAACACGCCGCAAGGTCTGTGGGAGCCGAAGAATGCTTCCGGCCGGCACTATGGCCCGACGCCGCTGCGCACCGGGATCGAACAGTCGCGCAACCTGATGACGATCCGTATCGCGCAGGACATCGGCATGAATGTGGTGGCCAGATATGCCGAGGAGTTCGGCGTTTATGACCATCTGGAACCGTTCCTCGCCAACGCGCTTGGGGCACAGGAAACCACGCTGTTCCGCATGGTCGCCGCCTATGCCATGTTCGCCAACGGCGGCGAGCGGGTGGAACCCACGCTGGTGGACCGGGTGCAGGACCGGCGCGGCCATACGGTTTACCGCCACGACCGCCGCACCTGCGAAACCTGCGGCCGTCAGGCTCTGCCCGCGGGCGAGGCGCCGGTGATCGGCAGCAACCGCGAACGGGTGATGGATGCGGTGACGGCCTATCAGCTGACCTCGATGATGGAAGGCGTGGTCAAGCGCGGCTCGGGCAAGGGGGTGAACCTGCCGGTGCCTTCGGCCGGGAAAACCGGCACCACCAACGATGCCAAGGACGTGTGGTATATCGGCTATACCAGCAATATCGTGGCCGGCTGCTATCTGGGCTATGACCAGCCGCGTTCGCTGGGGCAGGGGGCCTATGGCGGGACGCTGTGCGTGCCGGTGTTCAACGCCTTCATGCGGCAGGCGGTGCGCAAATACGGCGGCACGGCGTTCAAGGTGCCGCCGGGTGGTTTCTGGGTCAAGATCGACCGCGTGACCGGCCAGCGGCTGCCCGACAATGCCACCGGCGACAATGTGATTTCGGAATATTTCCGCAACGGCACCGACCCGGACTGGATGTCTCCGGTGATCGTGTCGGGCTTTGGCGACGGGCCGGTGACGCTGCCCTGGCAGGCCACCGAACAAGAGCGCGCCCGCAACGTCACCACCTCGACCGGCGAGCGCCGCGTGATCCCGCAACGCGCCGATTTCGGCACGCTGTCGTCGGGCGGGTTGTATTAACGGTCAGGCGGTGTGTCTGTGGCGCGGCTGTGACCGGGGGTTTTACCCCCGGACCCCCAGGATATTTTCAGACCAAAGATGGGTCAGGGCGGGTCGCCGATGCCGAGAATCTGGTTCATCGAGGTTGCCGGTTCGTCACAGCCTGCATCGCCGATGACGCGCGCCGGGACGCCTGCGACGGTTTTGCAGCGCGGCACCTGATGCAGGACGACCGAGCCGGCGGCGATGCGGGAATGGTCGCCGACCTCGATATTGCCCAGCACCTTGGCGCCTGCGCCGATCAGCACGCCATTGCCGATCTTGGGGTGGCGGTCGCCGTCTTCTTTGCCGGTGCCGCCCAGCGTGACCGAGTGCAGCATCGACACATCATTGCCGACCACTGCGGTTTCTCCGATCACGATGGAGTGGGCGTGGTCGATCATCACGCCGGTTCCGATCCGCGCGGCGGGGTGAATATCGACGCCAAAGCATTCGGAACAGCGCATCTGCACGAAATAGGACAGATCGTGCCGCCCCTGTTCCCACAGCCAATGGCCGATGCGATAGGCTTGCAGCGCCTGAAAGCCTTTGAAGAACAGGATCGGCTGGATCAGCCGGTGTGTCGCGGGATCGCGGTCATAGACGGCCAGCAAATCCTCGCGCGCGGCATCGCCCAGTGCGGGCGTCTGTGCATAGGCCTGATCCGCGATTTCGCGCAGGATCTGTTCGGACATTTCATCCGAGGCAAGTTTAAGGGAAAAGCGATAGGCCAGCGCGGCTTCCAGGCTGCGATGATACAGCAGCCCGGCATGAATCAGCGCGCCCAGCAGCGGTTCATCCTGAACCGCGCTGCGGGCCTCGGTGCAAATCTGCGCCCAGATCGCATCCTTGTCGTGCGAAATGGCGCGTTTGCTGTTGGTCTGAATATTCATCGGCCCGCCCACTGGTTGTGCTGCATCCGTCTTAGCCCAGATGCAGGCCAGCGGAAAGCGCGGGCGGGCCGTAATCGTCAGCTGCGGGGGATACGCAGTTCCAGCCAGTGAACCGCGATCCTGACCGAACCACCGGCAAAGCTGCCGCCCTCGGCGGTCATCACGATGGTGTCGGGGCTGTAGAACGACATCGGGCTGCCCAGCAGACCCCGCGCCCATGACCCCTGCCCCATCCCCAGACCGCCACCAAAGCGATCCTCGGCCCCGGCATTGCCCAGCTTCCACGATGTCAGGCTGCCGGTGAGGGCATCGGTCACGCGGGCAACGGCGCCGATGACCATGACCCCTGCCGGGATGGTGATGCCGGTGTCCACCGTGGTGCCTGCGGTGACGGCGATTTCTGCCTCGGTCATGCCGGCCATCAGCGCCGATCCGAACAGCCCTATCGACAGCGCACCCGCAACCCAGACGCGGCCATCATGGACCGCCTCGACCCCCAGATCGACGATCTGCGCGCGCATCCCGGCCTGCGGGGGCACGAAAATCCAGCCGCCGTTGCTGCCAATGGCGATCTTGCCCGCCTGACCGGCCCAATCCCCCGACGCACCCGACGGCACGCCCCAGCATTCGCCGTCCGTTACCGTCTGAGGCGGCTCGGTGACGCTGCGGCTTTGCAGCACCAGATTGACCAGCCCGTCCAGACGCATCAGCGCCTCGTTCACGGTGACATGTTTCTGTGCCTGAGCGGGTTGCAGCAGCGGCATCCCCAGCCGTTGGGTGTCATTCAGAGACATCGAAAACTCTCCTTGCAAAAGGGCCTGCGCCGTATTCATCCGAAAGCTGCGCCACGGCGGCGGTGAACGGGCCGGAACCGGCCAGTTCGGAGGGCACGACGAAACGCGGATCGGATGTGACCGTCTCGGACAGCACCTGCCCGTTGCGGGTCAACCGCACCAGATAGGCCTCGCGCGATTCGCCCAGGGGCACGTCCAGCCCGTCCCAGCCATCGCCGCCGATCCGGGTGCGGCGCACCCATGTCAGCACCCCGCCTTGCAGTCGCAGGTGGCAGGGCGACAAGGGCCGCAGCCCGTTCCCCTGAACCGGTGCCGACAGGCTGCGATAGCTGCCGTCATCCGGTCCGCGCAGGGCCGGACCGATGCGCCAGTGCCGCATCTGCCCCCGCACCGAGGGCGGCAGGTCCAGTTGCTGCGCCGCACCGTCCAGCAGCACCACCGCGCTGCCCGCAGGCCAGACGGCGGGCATCAGCGCATCCGTCCCCGCCTGACCACGCAACCGGCCCGAGATCTCCCACACATCGGGGGCGACGGGTCGTGCGGTCAGGAACTGGAACAGCTCCCACCGCCCCGGCGTGCCGTCGCCGATGGCCATCAGGTTCGCACCCGCCAGCAGCCCCGTCTGCGAGGCCGATTTCAGACCGCCGCCTTTCAGCCGCACATGCAGCGCCGGGCCGCGATCCGTCATGCCGGGCCGGGCCGCAGCCAGATCGTTTTCCGTCACCCCCATGACCGAGCGACGCAGAACGGTGGTGTTCAGATCGAACCCGCCATCCTCGCCCACCGACACATAGGCCGCGACCGAGCCGGGCCAGGGCGTTGCCGTCACCGCCAGATGCGGGGCGTGCGGCACCTCGTCGCCATTCATCAGCGGCAGGTCCAGCATCAGCGGCCAGACCGGCAGCGCCGGGCGAAAGGCAACCGGCGCGGGGCTGTCGCTGACCGCTTCGGGCGCGGCATAGCTTGAGGCATCGACACGCACCGCCTCGACCGTGATCGCCCCGGCGCGTTCAACCCGGTCGATGCGCCAGCGATGCGCACCGCCCTTGTCCGTGCGCAGCCGCACGATGTCGCCCGGCCCCAGTGACGACCACGACGGCGGCACCGCAAAGCGCACCGTGTCGCGCGCCGCCAGCGACTCGGCCAGCCAGCGTTCGGCCACCTCGCGCCCCTCGCCACGGGTCAGCGCCATGGGAAACTCGCTTTCCGCGACCGAACCCTGATCGTCATCCGGCAGCATCGTTTCGGCGGTGGTGACGGCATAATCGCCGCCCGCCTCGATATGAGTCAGCCGGATACGCCCCGAGATGTCCGACTGCGGCGCCCGCGCCGTTTCCGGGCCGGACAGTTCGCCCGCAATCGCCATATCATCAGGGCCAAGATCGGCCGTCACCCGACCGTCGCGCATGACAAAGCTCAGCTTGCCGTCGCGCTCGACCGGATCAAAGCCATAGGCCAGCATCAGCGGCTGCATCGCCGCGCGCCCGGTTTCGCCGCCCTGCAACGCATAGCCGCGCACCACGCCCGACAGCCCCGAGGTGTCAAAGGCCGCGATCCCCGCCTCGCGGCACAGATCGGCCACCACCGCCGACAGCGCCACCGCTCCGGCCCGACCGTTCAGCCAATGTCCGCGTTCCCACGCCGGACCATCACTCCACAGGTCAGTGCGGGCGGGAAAGGCCGGAAAGGGCCGCGCATCCCAGCACCAGACATGAGCGCGCGACATGTCGATCATCCGGCCCCCGCCCTGCCGCGCCGGATTGTTGTCCGGGTCGCGCCAATAGCTGGTGAAGGCCTGCACATAGGCCGCCTGCAACGCATCGTTCCGCCGCCCGTTGGAATAATGCGGCAGCACGCTTTCGGAACTCATGGCGTCCAGAAACTTGTTCGGCTGGTTCGTCGCCTTGTCCAGCGCCGCACAGCCGTATTCCGTGAACCAGATCGGCTTCAGCCCCGGTTCCCAGGCGGTCGGGCGTTGCTGGCGCACACCGTTGATGCGTTCGTGATGCGTGTTGCCCCACCAGCCGCGCAGATCCTTATAGCGCCAGACCCAGTCCTCGCCATGGGCACCATCCTGAATCGGCGTGCGGATTTGCGCCGCACGATCCGCGTCGGATGCGTAATACCAGTCGAACCCCTCACCCCCGGCGACATTGGCGCGCAGATAAGCCGGGTTGTCGATCCGGCCCCAATGCGCATCGGCATGGGTCTCGCCTTCGCGCCAATCGGACAGCGGCATATAGTTGTCGATGCCCACAAAGTCGATCGCATCATCCGCCCACAGCGGGTCCAGATGAAAGCGCACATCGCCGCCCGGCAGGTGATGGCCAAAATATTCCGACCAGTCCGAGGCATAGCCGATCTTGACATCCGGCCCCAGAATCTCGCGGCACTCACGCGCCAGACGGATCAGACCTTCCACGGCCGGATAGCGACCGTTGGCCCCACGAATACGGGTCATCGCCACCATTTCCGACCCGATCAGAAAGGAATCAATCCCGCCCGAGGCCGCGCACAGATGTGCGTAATGCAGGATGAACCGGCGATAAGACCATTCCTCCGGCCCGGAATAGATGATCCGGTCGCCCTCGCGACGGAAATCGCCGGGCTGCGCGCGTCCGAAAAACGCCGCAACTTCGGCATCCGCCGCAGCGGTGCCATCGGTGGTGCCTTCACGATCCGGCGCAATGGCCGTGGTCACGCGCCCGCGCCACGGCATGACCGGCTGTTCCGCCGCGCCATAAGGATCGGGGCGGCCATTTCCGGCGATCTGCTCCATCAGGATAAACGGATAGAACATCGCCTTGCGCCCGCTGTCGGCAATGGCCCGCAGCGCCTCGATCACCGACTGATCGCTGGGGGTGCCGCCATAGATCGGACGGCCATCGACCTGCGCCACCTCGCGCGCCTCGGCCCGCGTGATCCCGCCGGCACGCCAGGGCATTTCCGAGCCGTCCAGATCGGCATGTTCGACCTTGGGCTGCACCGTGCAATTCCCGATGCGAAGATCGTCACCGAACCACGACACGATCAGCGAGACCGAGCCGACATTGGGCAGCTCGCACCCCAGAATATCCAGCGAGGCGCTGAAGTCCGTGCCCCCCGTCGGCGTGTTGCGGTTCAGGGAAACCGTCTCGCCCAGCCCGAAATCGAACGTGACCGGAGTCGTCGCCAGCGCATATTCACCCGTGCCGGGGATCATCGCCACCGCCTGCACGTCACGCGGCAACCCGCTGCCGTCCTGCGCGGCGCGCGTCACCTCGAACGTCAGTTGCGGCATCCGGTTGCCCCAGCGTTCCAGCGCCAGATTTTCCAGCACGACATAGGCGGTGCCGCGATAGGCAGGGGCGGCATCGCCCTCGGCCGCGGCAATCGCCGGATCGGGCATCTGCGTGTCATCGCCATGATAAACGCGCATGTTCAGATCAGCCGCCGCGATTTCCTCGCCATCGGCCCAGACCCGGCCCACGCCCAGAATCACGCCCTCGCACAGCGCCAGCGCGACCGACATCATATAGCTGATCTCGGTCACGCGCGGCTGCGGGCTGCCCTTGCCGCTGCCCTGCGAGCGGCGGATTTCCTGCAAAGGCGTTGCCCAGATCACATGCCCCGGCAACCGCATCTGCCCCCAGATGCGCGGAATGGGTTGCCCCTCGCCCGCCGTCGGCAGGCGCAGCCGGTCGATACGCCCGGTCTCAACCGCGCGCGAGCCGCCGCCCAGCAGTTTCTGGTCGATGATCCGCCCCACGGTCGCGCCGACCGCACGCCCCGCGACCGCGCCCGTAAGGCCCAGAAACGCGCCGCCAAACCCGCCTCCGACCGAAGCGCCCACCGCAGACAGCAGAATCGTGGCCATTCGGGCCTCCTTTTGGTTCAGTTGGTTTCAGGGAACCGGAAACGCGCCGCGATCCGCGCGCGCCATGGCCCGCTTAACGGGCTTTCGATCACCCCGTGCCGCTCATAGGCATGGACAAAGCTGGCCGCTGGCCCCGTGCGGGCCAGAATGCCAAGATGTTTGGCGATGGCCCCCTGCCGCATCCGAAACAGCAAGACCTCGCCGGGCATGTCCGGGGCGGTCGCGGGCACCGGATGCAGATGCCGCAACGCGCCCTGCATCAGCACTTCTTGCCCGCCGATCTCGCCCCAGTCCGCCGTATAGGGCGGGGCCTGTTCGGGTTCGCAACCACCGTTCAGATCGCGCCAGATGCCACGGATCAGGCCCAGACAATCGCTGCCTGCCCCCTTGACGCTGGCCTGATGATGATAGGGCGTCCCGATCCAGCCCCGCGCAATCGCAACCACATCATGCGCCATAGGTATCCTCCGGCGCGAGTGCCCAGATATTCGCCCGCTCATAGCCCGAATTATCCACCCGCCGCGCTCCGCTTTGCGGCGCGGCCAGCCAGTCTTCACCGGGCAGATGTGGAAAGCCGCGAAAGTTCAGATAGTTGTCGAACTTGAACCGGCAGGCGCGCGGGCTTTTGTCGCAACCGGCAGTCAGCCGGATCACATCGCCCGGTTCGGGTATGATCGCCAGTGCCGACCAAAGCTCGATCTCGCGCCCGCCGCCGCTGCGCGCGCGGTCGTTCTTGATCCGCGCGCGCAGCCCCGCCGCCGCCCCGGTTTCCACATGCAGAACGCCACGTTCGAACCAGCGCGCCTCAAATCCGCTTTCGGCAAAGCGGAACAGCCGCCCCTCGGCACAGTTTGCCAGCGGCCACCGCGCAAACAAACCGTCGCGCAGCAGATCAACCCCGCATTGGCCATCCCCCAGCCCGGCCGAGCAGCGCGGGTGATACACCCGACCACGCGAATGGTTCAGCGGCTCGCTCAGCCCGCGCAGTTCCGCGCGAAAGGCACCACGGCTGTGGACGATCTCGCCCAGCGACCCGCGAAAGACCAGCCGCCGTGTGTCCAGCGCGGTCCAGTCCACCTCCCACATCATCAGTTCGGCAGCGTCCCAGCGACCGGCCATCAGGTCGATTTCGGTGATCGCGTCATCGGTCAGCGCGCCTTCAGCCTCGGTATTGTCCACCGACAGCCCGGCAGCCTGCACCAGCGCCATCGCCGACATGCCATGTTCGGGGCGAAAGCTGATCCCGTCGAATTCCAGCACGCTGTCATGGTCGGTAAAGCCCAGAACCACGCCGTCACGCCGCGTAATCGCCCAGGCGCGGGCAAAACAGGTCGCGCTCATACCCGCACCTCGATCACCGGCACCTGCGGCAATTCACCGGCCTTGAACGAGGCGACCGAAATGGCGATCCGGTCGGTGTCAAAACGCACCGGCACGTCGAATTCGAACCCGGCAGTAATGACGGCACCGCTTTCCGGCGGGCTGGCCAGCGAGACGACCCCTGCTTCGTGGTCAACCGTATAGCTGATGCCCTCGAACAGCTCGACCCCGCTGATGCCGACACGCACCGTATCGGCAACAGGCTTGAGGATCGGGCGCTCATAACGCGCCGGACCCGACACATAGGATTTCTGCAACTGAAACGCCGTCATTACGCCGTCACCCGCCCCGATCACCTGATCGTCAAACCGCGCCGCGCGCGTGGGCGGGCAGCTTTTGTAATCGGACCAGTCCTTCCAACGAAAGCCGTGCAACTGCCCCTGACGCGCCTCAAAGAAATCCAGCAGCCGCGCCATATCATCCAGCGACCGCAGCCCCATGCCCGCGTCATAGCGGCGGCGCGAGTGCGCCCAGGGCGAATTGCGCTCCTCGAACCCGTTGGTCAGCGCCACGATCTCGGTGCGCCGCTCGGGTCCGCCGACGGACCCAAAGGACAGGTTCGCCGGAAATCTGATGTCGTGAAATGCCATGTGAAACTCCTCACCCGTTACGATCACCGCGCGCCATCGCCCGGCTTAGCTGTGCGGCGATCTGTGCATGGCTGCGCTGGAACCCCGCCACATCCGGGGTCGAGACATTGACCGTGACATTCACCGCACGCCCCCCCGACCCGGCCGCGACGCCCAGCCGCCCATCCGGCCCGCGCTGCAAGGGCATGATCGCCTCTGGCCCTGCCTCGCCCATCAGGCCGGTGGCGCCGCGCATCGGGAAATAGGTCGGCGCGCTGACCACGCCGCCCTTGGCAAACGGCATCACCTGCCCTTCGGTAAATGCACCGCCCTTGGCGAAAGGCGCAGCCCCCGACAGCATCCCCGCAATGCCATTCGACAGCGCCCCCGACAGCGCATTTTCGACCGGCTTCATCGCCATTGAAAAGGCGGTGTCCGCCATGCTGCGCGCAATCCCCTTCAGCGCGTCCGACAGCTTCAGCCCGTCCAGCGCAACGCCCTGAAAGGCACGGCTCAGCCCGCTGCCCAGGCCCGAAGCCAGCTTGTCCACCTCGCGCGAGGTATAGACCGCCTGATCGCGCAGCCGCGCCATTTCTGCCTGAAATTCCGCTGTCACCCGGCTGGCCTGCGTCCCAGCCTGATCCCAGCCGTCCAAATCGTCACCGAACTGGTTCGCATCCGCCATGCGCCCTGCCCCCTGAAATGAATGATCCCTCAGCCCCCCGTGGGCCGGTCGGGAAAGCGCGCGGCCAGCTCTGCCAGCCGGTCGCGCGTCATATGGCCAGCGCCGCTCTCGACGCCCAGCATCAGTGCCAGTTCAGCCGGGGTCAGCGCCCAGAACTCAGCCGGGCGCAGCCCCAGCCCCCGGATGCCCGCACGCATCAGCCCCGGCCAATCCAGCCCCCTTGGGCGCGCAAGGCTGCTCATTCCGGCAACCGGAACGCACGCGCCAGCAAGGCCGCAGCCAGCCGCGCCGCCGCCAAGGGGCCGCCGCCGATGTCTGCCGACAGCAGATCATCGGCGCGCCCGCCCCAGCCGCCGCCCCGCAGCCCTGCCGCCAGAACAGCCAGAACATCGCGGGCCGAAAACAGGCCCTTCTCGAACCGCTCGACCAGGGCCAGCAGGCTTTCGGCCTTCAGATCCTGTTCCAGTTCGGCCAAGGCCCCCAGCGTCAGCTTGGCCATGCGCACCTCGCCGTTCAGCATGACATCGACTTCACCCGCCATCGGATTGGCCATCACAGCGCCGTGAACTCCAGCACCCCGGCCGAGGCCATGCTGACCTCATAGGTCGCCTCGCCGTTGTAGCTGCCGGAATATTCCAGGCTGGTGATCTGAAACGGTCCCTCGACGATACCGAAATCCGGGATCACCACCTGAAACCGCGGCACCTCGCCGTCGAAAAAGATCTGCCGCGCACGCCCGTCGGTCGCCGCATCGCGGAACACGCCCGAACCGGACACGCTGGCACTGCGCACACCCGCGCCGCCCAGCAATTCGCGCCAGCCGCCTTCGCTTTCCAGGCTGGTGACATCCACTGTTTCGGCGTTGAAATTCAACCGCGAGGCGCGCAGCCCCGCAATCGTCTGGAACGAGCCATCGCCCGTCATATCCATCTTTATCAGCAGATCGCGCCCATTCTGCACTGCCATCACTGTCTCCTCAGCCCAGATCAATCCGGGCGCGGAAGGTCATATCAACCCGCCGCGCCGCTCCTTTGCGATCCCGACGCGCGCGTGCGCGCAGGAACCACAGCCCTGCCAGATGGCCCTGATCCAGCCGCAGATCGGCGCGCTCCAGCGCGTCGGAAACCGCGGCGGCAGCGGCCTTGACGGTGCGAAATCCGCCGCCTTCGTCCGCGCCTGTCAGAACCGAAACCACAAAATCGTGACGCGACCCACGGGCGGTGTAATCGCCTGCATCCGCCACATCCTCGGGGCCAAGCGCGACATAGGTGCCGGTAGGGGCCTCGATTGGCATCGCATCAAAGATCGCATCGCCCACCAGACCCGCCAAAGCCGGATCGAGTCGCAAATGCTGATAAACCGCACCTTGCAGCGCGATAGTCGCGGCATAGCTCATGTCTGATCTTCCTCTGTCGCAAAGCAGGTCAGCCAGCGCCCCTGCATGTCGCGTTCGGCCACCGCCTGAATGGCGAACAACCGCTGGCCCATCCGCAGCCGCTGCCCCGCCGCCGGACGGCGCGGGTCGCCCACGCCGGCACCGCGCAGCGTGATCCGCCAGCCGACCTTGGCAACCGGGCCGATCTCGTCGCGCGCGGCGGCACCGGCACCCGACTTCATCTCGGCCCAGACACGGCCCAAAGGCCGCCACTCCAGAACAAACCCGCCCATGCCGTCGGGCCGCTTGTCGCGCGCCTCCAGCACCAGCGGCACCGTCAACCTTGGTGTCGCCGCCATCAGCGCGCCCCCCGCCCGGCAAGAGTGCGCACCTGACGCCACTTTTCGATCAGCGCGCTTACGCCAAAAGGCATCGCCCCGCGCGATCCCTCAAAGCTGCGATCTTCGTAATATCGCGCCGCCAGCATCAGCACCGCCTGCGCCAGATCAGCGGGCACGCGGTCCCATGTCTCGCCAAAGCCCGCCACGAACTGCACCGTCACGAAGCCCGCGCGCGGCACATGCGGCAGCATGACCCCGGCGGGCAAAATCATCGGGCGCTGCTGGTCCTGCAACAGACGCCAGCTTTCGGCTGGCAGTTCCGTGGCGATCCCGCGCCCGTCGTTGATCTCGATCCTCTCGACCGCCAGCACCGGCGCCAGAGGCAGCGTCTGCCCCAGCCGGTCGCGCCAGTCGTTCACCTGCATCCGAAAGCGGCGGGTCAGCAACACCTTGCCCGTCCGCGCCTCGATTGTGGCAATCGCCGCGCGCAGAAAGCCCGCCAGCGCCGCCGTCTCTGCCGCATCCTCGGCCAGATCAAACCCTGATCCCAGCCGCAAATGGTCGCGCAATGCGGCGACGGGCAATACCTCCGCCGCAGGCGCCGTTTCCTCGATCAGCATCACTTTTCCGAACCTCCCGTCCTGCCGTCCGCCGTATCCGTCATCCAGATTAAAAAGGGCCGCCCCACCGGACGGCCCGCACCTTTACACAGCAAGATCAGAGAGCCGCGCCCGCGCGCCGGAATCCGGCACGTGCGGACAACATGCTGCCGGTCGGCCCGTCGCGCCCGGCACGGCTCTCTGTCTCGCCTGATCCCCAAGGATCAGGCGATTTTCATCAGCTTCACGGCCCGGAAATCGGTGACACCGCCACCAACGCGCTTGGTGGCATAGAACAGGACATGCGGCTTGGCGCTGAAGGGGTCGCGCAGAACGCGCAGATCGGGACGCTCGACCACGGTATAAGCCGCGCGGAAATCGCCAAAGGCCAGCGCGTGCTTGCCAACGTCGATGTCCGGCATATCCTCGGAGATCATCACCGGATAGCCCAGCAACAGCGCGGGCTGACCGGCGGCGAACTGATCGGTCCAGATATAGCGACCCTCGCCATCCTTCATCTTGCGGATCACCGCAGCGGTTTTCGAGTTCATCACAAAGGCCGCATTCGCCCGGTATTCCGCCGCCAGCGCATAAACCAGCCCGATCAGATCATCCGCCAGCAAGGTGCCGATATCGCCCGACTCAACAGCGCCGATCTGACCATCCCCCTCGCTGCCAATGTCAGCGGTGGGATAAGACAGCAGACCGCGCGGCTTGTCCTGACCATCGCCGTTGATAAAGGCCGCCGCTTCGGCGCGGGCGAATTTGTCGGCGATCCGCTCGGCCAGCCAACCTTCCACGTCAAAAGCCGCGTCATCCAGCAGACGCTGGCTGGCCTTGGGCATGGCCGACAGTTCGTGAACCGGGATCACAACCCGTTCCACACCCGGCGACTGCGCTTCGGGCGCGGCAGTTTCGGTGGCCCAGCCAGCAGCGGTGTCGGCCTTGTCCACCAGCACCTCATAGGTGGCGCTTTCGACGGTGACGACATTGGCCAGCTTGCGCAGCGAGGCAGCGCCGGTCAGCACGACCTGCACCTGTTCCGCCACCTGCGGCGCGGCCAGGAAACCGCCGTCAGATGCGACGGTCAGGCCCTTTTCCTCGACCGGCAGGCCACGCAGCGCGGCATCGTCGCCGTTGCGCAGATAGGCGTTGAACGCCTTCTGATGCGGCACTTCCACCTCGGCCGAGGTGGACAGAGGGGCGCGGCCCCGGATAGCGGTCTTGCGGTCCAGCATGGTCATGCGTTCGTCCTGTGCTTGCATTTTCTTTTCAATATCTTCACGAAAGTTCTTGAGTTCGCTCACAAACCCAAGAACGGCCCCTTTCAGTTCGCCGGGCGCATCGCCCCCGGCCGCGGCCTTCACCTCGGTCATCGACTTCTCCTCATCGCAAGGTCGGGGCCTCGCGCCCCCAAGTGACGGAGCGTGCGACCGCACGCCCCGAAATCGTCATCCGGCCGGGCAGCCGGGCTGCCACCCTGAACCTGCCCGGCCCGTCCGTCGCCGGTCACGCGCCGCGCAAAGCCTCTGCCGCACGCGCAAACACCGCCGCCATCTCGCGCAGGTCATCCGCATCCTTGCGGCCAACCTTGGCTTCGGGCAGCATGGGGAACGTGACCAGCGACACCTCCCACAATTCGACTTCCTTCAGGCTGCGGCGCCCGGCCTGATCGCGTTCGGCGCGGATGGTGCGATAGCCGATCGACAGCCCGTCGATCGCCCCCGCCGCAATCAGCGCCGCCGCCTCGCGGGCCAGCGCGACATCGGGCAGCAACCGCCCCTTGACCCACAGCCCACGGTCATCCTCGCGGATCTCGTCCCAGACGCCGATGGGCTTGGCCGGATCGTGCTGCCACAGCATCCGCACCTTGTCGCCCTTGGCCGCCAGCCGCGCCAGACTGGCGGCAAAAGCCCCCGGCGCCACCGCATCGCCGCCCTGATCGGTGATCCCGAACAGGCTGGCATAGCCCTCGATGACCGACCCCTCCGTCAGCACCGGCGAGCCGCCGGCGAATTTCAGTTCCAACCCCATGTCCATGGTCAAATTCCCCTTGGCGCAAAATCCAGAATGCTCTGCACCCCCTGGGTCAGGATCACGGCAACGACACCGTAAACCGTCACCCACAGGCGCTTTTCCAGCCGCTCGATCAGCACTTCGATGCGCTCCAGCCGCTTTTCGACGGTGCCGAACTGCAAGGCCATGATCCGCTCTTGCGCCTCGAACCGCTGGTCGTGCCAGCCAAAGGCATCCTTGACGAACCGCGATCCCTCCATCGCCTCACCCATCCGTTTCCAGCGGCGCAAGGCCCAGCAAGGCCCGCTTTTCCGCATCCGTCAGAAACGAAGCGCCCGAAATCCGCGCCCATTGCTGATCGCGCTCCGCCGCCAGCGCCGGGATCTGATCCGGGTCCGGGCGCAACTCGATCTCATGGCCCAGGTGTTCGGACAGCCACCACGCGACCCCCGCCGCAACCCGCGTCGCCAAAGGCAGAACCGTCAGACGATAGAACGCCCGATGCGCCTCGGCATAATTCGCATAGGTCGCATCCCCCGGAATGCCGATCAGCATCGGCGGCACACCAAAAGCCTGCGCAATCTCGCGCGCGGCGGCCTTTTTGGTCTCGTGAAACTCCATATCGCTGGGGCTGAAGCCCATAGGCCGCCAGTCCAGCCCGCCTTCCAGCAACATCGGCCGCCCGGCATTGCGCGCGCCCTGATGGTTCAGCTCCATCTCCATCACC
>NZ_JAUNTJ010000019.1 GCF_030538755.1 Paracoccus sp. (in: a-proteobacteria)
TCATCGCCATCGCCGCAACCGTCATTCGTTTGCCGTGAACGTCAACAGGCGCTAGTCCTACGGCGCGAGCTTTGAGATACGCAACACGACCGGAAAGCTGGAAGATATTTGCCGGACCCTTGCCCCCCAAGCCGGTCTTCTCCGTTTTGCTGCAGCTGAAGGTCATCGACTTCTCTCTTTTGCGAGAGGTTGCGGCTTTTTAGGATCTCGGGATCATGCCGGGGGCGGTGCTGCTGCTGACGATGGTTCCGCAGATCGTGACGGCAATTCCGAACCTGAAATAAGCCTCCCTCCGGGCGCGGATCGTGCCCGGAGGGAAAGGTCAGCCCGCTTCCGGCTTGCCCATTCCACCGAAGGCTCCAAGAACCATATCGGCACGAGTGGCAAAGCTGTCTTCGCCTGCGCTCATCTTCATATCGCCGATCCGTTGCTGCCAGTCCACCGTCGCCCGCGCCATCGCATCGGGCAGGCCCAGTTCAGTCAGCGTCGCCGCCACCTCGCGCATCTCAGCCGCGCGGCGGCGACCGTGGACCATCATCCGCTCAAGATTATAGGCTGCCTGTCGGGGCCAGTCGATGTCGGGGTTCGAGGCTTGTAATGAGGCCAGAACCGCCCCATCTACCCCCGCCCGCCGTGCCGCCAGCAGACATTCCGCGCTCAGCGCCTCCATCCCCTTTATCATCACCGAGCGGATCATCTTGATCGACGAGGCATCCCCCACCTGCCCACCGGCAACCCCATAAGGCATATCGAGCGCGTCCAGCGCCGCCCCCGCCTGTGCGGTGTGAGGACCGGCGATCAGCAGGGGCGTGCGGTGCAGTTTCGGATGCACTGGTGCCATGATCGCAAGATCGACATAGCGCCCGCCCGCACCCTCGATCACCGCCGCCGCGCGCCGCTTGGCACCCGGCGAACAACTGTTGCCGTCAAACCAGAGCGCGCCAGGGGCAAGGTGCGGCGCTGCCTCGGTCGCGGCGCGTTCGGCGCAATCGGCAGTGACGAGGCAGAACACCACCCCCGCGCCGCCAAGCGCGGCGGCCCGGTTATCGGCCAAGGCAACATCACAGCGCCCGGCCCGCATCCGAGGCAGCGCCACAGCCGCCGGATCGTCGCATTTCAGATCATAGGCCCGGACCTGACCTGCCGCTTGCCCCCAGCCGGTCGCAAAAGCCTCGGCCGCTTCGCCAAAGCCGATGAAGGCGATATCCGCTTGAGCCATGCCATTCCTCCTCCAGTTTCCGAAGGACTGACGGGCGGATGAATGAAAGACAACTGACAATAGAACATTCTTATGCCCGCACACATAGATCGAAATTGTGACCGCCGCCACTTTGGCCCAGCTATAGCGCAGCAGGAGGCACCAATGACCGATCCTTTCATGGCATTGCTTGGCCCGTCAGGATGGCGCCCGGCAGGCTCGGACATGACGGGGTTCAGCCGCGACTGGCTGGACCGCTACGGCGACGCGCCCATAGGCATTGCCCTGCCCGCCTCGACCGCCGAGGTCGCGCAGGTGGTCGCGCTTTGCGCGGCGCAAAGGATCAGCGTCACGCCGCAGGGCGGCAATACCGGGCTGAACGGCGGCAGCGTCCTTTCACCCGGACAGCGTGGGATCATCCTGTCGCTGGCGCGCATGAACCGCGTCCATTCTATCGATCCGGTGGGCATGACCGTGACGGTCGATGCGGGCGTGGTTCTGCAAGCCCTGCATGACGCGGTTGCACCGCACGGGTTGATGTTTCCACTGCATCTCGGCTCGGAAGGCAGCGCACAGATCGGCGGGTTGATCGCGACCAACGCCGGAGGCAGCCTTGCGATGCGCTATGGCATGATGGACGCGCAGGTGTTGGGACTGGAGGCGGTTCTGCCCGATGGCCGGATCTGGGACGGGATGCGAGCGCTTATCAAGGACAATACCGGGCTGCAACTGCGCCGGCTGTTTTGCGGCGCAGAGGGCCGGCTGGGGGTCGTGACCCGCGCGATCCTGCGGCTGGAGCCTGCGCCCAAGGCTTTTGCGACCGCTCTGCTCGCGCTGTCTGATCTTGACGCCGCGCTGCATCTTGGTGCCCGCGCCCGCGCCGAGGCTGGCGACCGGCTGATGGCGATGGAGTTTTTCAGCGAAACCGGTCTTGAGATGCTGCTTCATCATATGCCGCAGATGCTACGCCCGACAGAGGCGCACGGCCCGTTCTATGTGCTGCTCGAACTGGCCGCGCCGCGTGCTTCGGACAATCCCGGCGAGGTTCTGGAAGGGCTGCTCGAAACCGCGATCACGGCGGGCGAGGTGCTGGATGGCACCATCGCCGCCTCTGGGGTGCAGCGCCGGGCCTTGTGGCAACTGCGCGAGGAAATCCCCGAAGGTCAGCGCCGCGAAGGCCCGCAGATCAAGCATGATGTTGCCGTGCCTGTAGCCAGCCTGACCAGCTTTATCGCCGCCGCACAGTCACGATTGGCGCGGATTCTGCCCGGAGTGCGGATCAATCCCTTTGGCCATCTGGGCGACGGCAACGTTCATCTGAACCTGTCGCCCCCCAAAGGGCGCGGCTTTGGCGGGACCGAGGCTGCGCTTTCTGCCGAGGTTTATGACCTTGCCACCGCGATGGGCGGGACATTTTCGGCGGAACATGGCCTCGGGCAGACCAAGGTGGCGCTTGCCAACCGCCTGCGCAGCGAGACCGAGCGGCGACTGATGGCCGATCTGATCCATGCCGTCGATCCGGGCGGGGTGATGAATCCGGGCAAGCTGATCTAGTGCCCCACCCTTGCCAATAGCACCAGCTTATCGGCGGCTGCATATTTCTGAATTGTCCGCGCAGGCCCCTGTATTCAACACTGGCACCGAGGAGGGCCGCTTGCGCGAAACATCGGCCGGAAGGGGATTGGGGGACAGGGATGGACAGCATCTATCAATCGCTCGGAGTGATCTTCAGCCTGTCGGGCATTGCGATACTGCTGATCGGCGCACTATTGGGAATCATGGTCGGTGCGCTGCCGGGCCTTGGCCCCTCTATCGGGCTGAGCCTGCTTATCCCCTTCACCTATGGCATGTCTCCCGAACTTAGCATGCTACTGATGATTTCGCTTTATATCTCGGCAGAATATGGAGGGTCCATCAGCGCGATTCTGTTATCGACACCGGGCACGGCAGCGGCGGCGGCAACGGCCATCGACGGCTATGCGATGGCGCAAAAGGGGCGTGCAAATGAGGCGATTTCAATTTCATTGACGGCCTCGACCATCGGCGGGGTGCTGGGCGGGCTGGCCCTGCTGTTTCTTACCATGCCGCTGGCGAAACTTGCGCTGCAATTTGGCCCGGCCGGATATTTTGCCGTAGGACTGTTCGGGCTCAGCTCGGTCGCGGCATTATCGGGCGGATCGCTGGTCAAGGGCCTGTTGGGGGCAGCTTTGGGGTTGGCGCTGGCAACGGTGGGGATCGACCCGATCGCTGGCACGCCACGCTTTACCTTTGGCCATTTCGAACTCTATGAAGGGGTGCCCTTTCTCGCCGCGCTGATTGGCCTTTTCGCGGTATCCGAGGCGATTGCCCTTGCCGAAAAACATGCAGGTGCAGCCCCCGCGGTCAAGGCACGGGTTGGTCACGTGTTCATGTCTCTGGCGCTGTGGCGGGAAACCTGGCGGGCGATGATCTCGGGTTCGGTGATCGGCACGATCCTGGGGATTCTGCCGGGTGTTGGCGGTAATATCGCCTGCTGGGTTGCACGTGATTATGCCCGCAGCCGCGACCCCAAACCACAAGACTATGGCCACGGTGCGGCAAACGGCATCG
The DNA here is from genome assembly GCF_030538755.1 of Paracoccus sp. (in: a-proteobacteria). Taxonomy (GTDB): domain Bacteria; phylum Pseudomonadota; class Alphaproteobacteria; order Rhodobacterales; family Rhodobacteraceae; genus Paracoccus. Next base: position 3,788 of record NZ_JAUNTJ010000019.1, read on the forward strand.
CCGCACCCGAAGCTTCGAACAACGCCACGGTGGGCGGTGCCCTTGTGCCGATGCTTGCGCTTGGGGTGCCCGGATCACCCACCACGGCGATCATGATGGGCGCACTGATTATGCACGGCCTGCATCCGGGACCACAGCTTTTCACCGAAGCGCCCAGCCTCGTCTATGCAATCCTGTTTGGCGTCATTATCGCCTCTGTCGTGCAATATCTGGTCGGATCATTGTTTCTGCCGATATTGGCGCGCACGGTGCTGCTGCCCGATGGCGTCATCGCCGCCGGGATCATGGCCTTTGCCATGCTGGGCGCTTTCGCCATTCGCAACCTGATGTTCGACGTCTGGATAACGCTGGGCTTTGGAATTCTGGGTTACGCCATGAAAAAGCTGAATTTTCCGGTCGCACCGGTCATTTTGGCAATGGTCCTCGGGTATCTGATCGAATCGAATTATCGCACCGCACTGGTGTCATCACGGGGCGATTATGCGGTGTTTTTCACCGATCCGATCAGCCTGCTGTTTCTGACACTCAGCCTGATCAGCATCCTGATCCCGGTGTGGCGGGCGTGGCAAGGCCGCCGCGTCAAATCGCCAGCCGCGTAAACTTATCAAGGGAGGAAAAGCAAAGATGAAAGCCACAAAAAAGGCAGCCCCGGCAATCCGTCGTCTGATCGCTCTGTTTCGGACGACTTTTGCGGCACTTGCCCTGTCGGCCTTGCCGATAGCCCAGCCGCAATCCGCAGCAGCCGACGACTTTCCCCAAAAGACGGTCACGCTGGTCGTCTGGTCGGGTGCCGGCGGGGCGCTTGACACCTATGGTCGCAAACTGGCCGAACTGCTGGAGAAAGAGGCCGGCTGGACCGTCAAGGTCGATAACCGCTCGGGTGGCAGCGGCGCGGTCGGGCTGTCGCAGATTATGACGCAGCCCGCCGATGGCCATAGCATTCTGGTGCTGACCGGCACATTGACCTTTGGCATCGCACAGGGGTTGATCCCCTTCCAGCTTGAGGATCTGCGCCTGCTGCGGGCGATGCAGTCCGAACCTTCATCTTTGGCGGTTCTGAAGGACAGCCCGTTTCAGAATGTGCAGCAACTCGTCGATCATATGAAGGCAAATCCCAACGGGCTGAAAATCGGCGGCCATTCTTCGGGCGGGTTTCACCAATATATGCTTTATCAACTGATGAAGCAGACCGGCTTTGAAAGCGGCTGGATTCCGCATGATGCCTCGGGCAAGGTGACGCTGGCCCTGCTTGGCCACCATATCGACGCCGCAATGATGACGCCCTCGACCGGGTTGTCGCAGGTCAAAAACGGCGACATCCGCCTGCTGGGTATCACCACCGCTGAACGCTCGCCGTTTTTGCCCGAGGCTCCGACATTCGATGAACAGGGCCTGACCCTTGAAGGGGCGATCTGGCGCGGGGTCGCGGTCAAGGCCGGAACGCCTGATGATGTTGTGGCCACGATTCAGACTGCAATCGACAAGGTGACGGCCTCTGACGATTGGAAAGCCTTCCAGCAGGAACAGTTTCAGGACAGCCCAGACTGGAACGAGGCCGAATTCACCGAGCGCACACGTAAGGATCTGGAAGAACAGCGCGAATTTCTGGAAGCCACCGGGTTCATCAAATGAGCCAATATGACACGCCCCTGACTGGCCGACGCATCCCGGCCAGCGAGGTTATCGCTGCGCTGGCCTGTCTGGCGGCAAGCGCGGGGTTTCTGGTGCTGGCATCGAACCTGCCGGAAAGCGTGTCCACCGGCGATGTCGGGCCGGGAGCCTTGCCCAGACAGGTGGGGGTGTTCGGGCTGATCTGTTCGCTGGCCTATCTGGTCATGACCCTGCGCAAAGCATTTCCGGCACAACCGAGCCGTTTTGCTGGGGTGTTATATGCCTTGGCCAGCTTCTTGATCGGCGTGGTGGCTGTCGTGGCCGTCCCATGGCTGTCACTTGCGGTATCGCTGGCGCTATGTTCCGGCATGCAGACTTTGCTGTTTCCGGGGCGGCACCGTTGGTTGCGGGCCGGGGCTACGGCGCTTGGCATGTGGCTGATCGCGACATTGCTGTTTCAGCGCCTGCTGGGACTTCCACTGCCCTAGCCGGTAAAGCAGTGGGGCGGCTTGCCAGGATGGTTTGACCCCACCCCTCGTTTCCCGCCATGCTGCGGGGCGACGATTGAGACGCCCCCCGCAAAAAGATTGGAGAGGGACATGCTGGCAAATCTGCGACATCTGCGTATGTTCAGGCAGGTGGCCGAGACAGGCTCGGTGACCGAGGCTGCCTTGGCCTGCCATGTCTCGCAGCCCGCCGTCACGCAGGCCATGGGCAAGATCGAGGAAATTCTGGGCGCCGATCTGTTTCAGCGTCGCCCGCAGGGGCTGTTTCTGACCGATGCCGGACGGGTGCTGGCGCATCGGGTCAGCCGGGCGTTTCTGCGGCTGGATGGCGCAATGGCCGATATGGCGCGCGAAATTCGGGTGCAGGCAAGCTGGTCGCAGCTTCGCGCCCTGATCGCGGTCACGGATATGGAGAATTTCACCCTTGCCGCGCGCAGGCTGGGTCTGGCGCAGCCGACCGTTCACCGGGCGATCACCGCGCTGGAGGCTGCCGCTGGCACCCGGTTTTTCCAGCGCACCGCCCATGGGCTGATCGCCACCCGTGCCGCGCGGGGGCTTGCGCAGGCGGCGCGGTTGGCGCTGGCGGAACTCGATCAGGCCCGCGCCGATCTGGCCGAACTCTCGGGGCGCGAGGTCGGGCGCATCGTCATCGGCAGCCTGCCGCTGTCCCGGTCAAACCTGTTGCCCGAAGCCCTGCTCGAATTTCGCAAACAGCGCCCCAGCCTGCCGGTCGAGGTGATCGACGGACGTTATGACGAAATGCTGACCGGCCTGCGCCGGGGCGATATCGACATGGTTCTGGGCGCACTACGCATGCCTGCACCGATTGACGATGTGGATCAGAAGATGCTTTTTCACGACAGCGTGGTGATCGTCGCGGGGGCCGGGCATCCGCTGGCCGGGCGGCGCGACCTGACCCGCACCGATCTGCTGGCCTATCCTTGGGTGATGGCCCGGCAGGGCACGCCAATCCGCGCACAGCTTGACGATTTTCTGGCGGGTGAAGCACCTGCAAGCGTGGTCGAGACCTCATCGGTGATCCTGATGCGCGAATTGCTGATCGGCAGCGATCATCTGGGCGCGCTGTCGCGGATGCAGGCGCAGACCACGGCCGAGGCACAGGCGCTGCGTATCCTGCCGGTTGCCCTGCCGGGGTCAGACCGACCGATTGGCCTTACCACCCGAACCGATTGGGAACCGACCATCGCCCAGCGGGAGTTACGCGACATCCTGATCAGGTTGGGGGAAAGCCTGCGCCAAACCTGACCAGCAGGACTGGCGCAGGCGGCCTCAGCCGAACATCGAGTTCGGAATCCAGGTCGCGATGCCGGGGATCAGGATTATCAGCACCAACCCGACGATCATCGCGAACAGGAACGGTGCTACCCCCCGGAACACGGTCGTCAGCGGCACCTCGGCACCCGCAACCGAGCGCACGACAAAGACATTCAGCCCGACCGGCGGGGTAATCATCCCCATCTCGATCACGATCACCGCAACAACGCCGAACCAGATCGGATCGAAACCAAGCGCAGTGATGACCGGGAACACGATCGGAATCGACAGCACCAGCATCGACAGTCCATCCATGAACATGCCCATCACCACATAGGCCAGAATGATGACGAACAGCGTTCCATAGGCCCCCAGCCCCAGCGATTGCAGCCCATCGCCCAGCATGGCGGGGATCTGCGTGACCGCAAAGAACGGGTTCAGCACATGGGCACCGATCACGATCATATAAAGCATGGCCGAGGTTTTCAGCGTATCCTGCACCGCCTCGCGGAAGCTGACCCAGCTTAGCCGGCGGCCAAGGATGGCGAAAAGGATGACCAGCGCTGCGCCGATGCCCGAGGCCTCGACCGGGGTGAAGACGCCGATATAGATGCCGCCGATGGTCAGCACCATCACCCCAAGCAGCGGCGCAGCATGGGCCAGCGCCACGAACCGTTCGCGCAGCGGCAGATCGGGACCCGCGGGGGCCTTGGACGGGTGGCGGGCCGCGACGATCCATACTGTTGCCACAAACAGCACCATCAACAGCAGCCCCGGCAGTATCCCTGCCATGAACAGTCGCCCGATGGATTGCTCGGTCAGGATCGCATACAGCACAAAGCCGGTCGAGGGCGGGATCAGAAAGCCAAGCGTGCCGCCTGCCGCGACCGAGCCGGTGGCCAGCCCGTCAGCATAGCCCTGACGCTTCATCTCGGGCAGGGCGACCTTGCCGATGGTGACGGCGGTGGCGACCGATGACCCCGAGACTGCCGAAAACGCCGCGCAGCCCAGAACCGAGGCGCTGGCCAGCCCACCCCGGAAATGCCCGACCCATGCAAAGGCCGCGTCATACAGCCCGCGCGAAAATCCGGCGACCGAGGCTATATTGCCCAGCAAAACGAACATCGGCACGACGATCAGTGTCTCTGACGCGACCGAGCCATAGCTTTCGGTCAGCAGCAGCGCACCTGCCGCGCGGAATCCTTCAAGCGCCCACATGCCGAAAAACCCCGCCAGCAGCATCGCAAAAGCGACCGGCGTGCGGAAAATCATCAGGAAGAACAGGCCGAAAATACCCAGAAGGCCGATGGTTGCGCTGCTCATTCCAGCCCCTCCGGGTAATGCTCATCATGCAGCAGTTCAAAGATCTGCACAGCAAAAATCACGACGCACAGCGCCATGCCAAGGGCCAGCACCGCATAGCCGGGCCACAGCGGCAGTGCCAGCATGTTGGTGGTATCGCCATATTCCCAGGCGTCCAGCGCCTTCAGCACCGCGCGCCAGACCAGCACCGCCAGCACGCCCCCGGACAGCAGCCGCGACAACAGATCGCCGGCCAGCCGCCCCCAAGGCCCGATGGCGTTGTCGAACACATCGACACCGACATGGCCGTTACGTTCGGTGCAATAGGGCAGCGCCGCCATGACCAGCGCAACGGCGGTCAACTGGTTGATTTCATTCAGCCCCAGAACCGGCGCCGAAAAGACATAGCGCAGGATTACCCCCGCGCTGACGCTTAGCACCATGAACAGCAGCGCAGCGGCAGCCAGCACTGCCAGCCATGCCGTCGCCCGGTCAAGAAAACTCGACCGGGTCCAGGTTGCCAGATGGCGCATCATCTCAGTCAGCCCTCAGCGCATCGGCCACCGCCTGCGCGCCGCGCGTTTCAGCAACGACCTTTTCCACCATGGTCAGAGCGGCGGCGTTAAAAGGCGCGGCCTCATCCTCGGTCAGGGTGATGACCTCTTTGCCCGCGGTTGCGCCGAAATCGGCCAGACCCTGTTCGGCAACACTGATCTGCACCTTTTGCCCGTCAAGCGACAATTGCCGCCCCGCCGCGTCGATGGCGGCCTTTTCCGCGTCGCTCAGCCCGTTATAGGCATCACGATTCATCACCACGAAAAACGGCGAGTTGGTGGTGTCCATCCCGCGGGTGATGTAATTCGCAACCTCGCCCAGACGAAAGGCGTTGATGCCGGTGCCGTCGATCATTGCGGCGTCGATCACCCCGGTTTGCATGGCATTGTAAATCTCGCTCACCGGCATCGAAACCGGTGTGGCGCCCCATGCCTCGACCAGCAGGCCGGTGTTGCGCGACGGCACCCGCACCTTCAGTCCGCGAATGTCGTCAAGCGTGCGCACCGGCTTGTTGCGGGTGAACAGCAGGTTTTCTGCGCTCGACCACAGGCCGATCAGTTGCACCCGGCGGTATTCCGGGGCCAGCACCTCGATATGCGACCAAAGTGTTTCGGTGCCGGTGGCTTCGTCCAGCATACCGGGCAGTTCCGCCGTCAGCGTCAGCGGGAATTGCGAGGCAGTATAGCCCGGCAGCGACACCGCCAGTTCCGCCACACCATCAACGACACGGCCGTATTGTTCGACCGGACCCGCACCCAATTCGCCGCCATGATAAATCCGGATGTTCAGCGCCCCGCCGGTGCTGTCCGCGACGGCTTGGGCGAACGGCTCGAATGCGCCGCTGGCATAGGGGTGGGTGGGGGCCATAAAGCTGGCGAATTTCAGATCCTTGGCCTCGGCGACCGAGGCCAGCAGAACCAGTGCAAGCGATGTGGCTTTCAGGGTGATGTTCATATGCTCCTCCTTTGACCGGCGGGACCGGCTCTTGCGTGAAGCTAACAGCAGGGGGTGCGGGCGATAAAATCAGAACCCGGCCACAAGGCATAAGTTTTCGCTATACAGTCTTGGCCGGATTGGCGTGCGGTGTCATGGCAAGAGAATTGCCATAGCAAAAATTTATGCAAAGCCACGTAGTTCCGATTTGTCGCCCCGCCGCCCCCGCGACATCCTGTACGCAACAATTCCCGGAGGAACCCATGTCGAAGAAATCCGCCCTCGTCATCTCTGCCCATGCCGCCGATTTCGTCTGGCGCTGTGGCGGGGCCATCGCGCTGCATGCCGAAAAAGGCTATGACGTCACCGTCGTTTGCCTGTCCTTCGGCGAACGCGGCGAAAGTGCGAAGCTGTGGAAAGATCCGGGCATGACGCTGGAGCAGGTCAAATCCGCCCGTCGCGCCGAATCGGAAAAGGCGGCGGCGGCGCTTGGTGTGCATGATCTGATCGAATTCGACCTGGGCGACTATCCCCTGCACCTGACGCAGGACGACAAGTTCCGGCTGGTCGATGTGATCCGCAAGGTGCAGCCCGCCTTTATGTTAAGCCACAGCCAGTATGACCCCTATAACACCGACCACATGTATGCGACGCAGATCGCACTGGAATGCCGGATGATTGCGCAGGCATGGGGCCATAATCCCGGTGAAAAAGTGCTGGGTGCGCCACAGCTTTACCTGTTCGAGCCGCATCAGACCGAGCAGATGGGGTGGAAACCGGATACCTTCCTCGACATCACCCCGGTCTGGGACAAGAAGCGTGCCGCGATCGAGTGCATGGCGGGGCAGGAACATCTGTGGGACTATTACACCCGCGTCGCCGAGAACCGCGCCAACCACTTCATGCGCAATTCGGGTGGCCAGTCGGGCGGGCGCAAGGCGCGTTATGCCGAGGGCTTCCAGTCGATTTTCCCCCGCACCGTGGATGAGCTGTGATGACCAATCCTACCAACCCCGCAGGCGATCTTGCCCATCTTGCCCATGTCGAGATGCTGACCGACAAGTTCGAGGAAAGCCTTGATTTCTTTACCCGCGTCTATGGGCTGAAACTGTCCGGGCTGGATGGCGACAGCGCATATCTGCGCGCATGGGACGATTACGAATATTGCTCGCTCAAGCTGACGCGGGCGGATCGGACCGGCGTCGGCCATATCGCCTATCGCGCCGCCTCGCCCGAGGCGCTGGAACGGCGCGTCAAGGTAATCGAGGCATCGGGCTATAAGGTCATCGGCTGGGTTGAGGGCGATCAAAGTCATGGCCGCGCCTTCCGCTTTGAAGACCCTTTCGGCCATGTCTTTGAGATCTATTACGACACCATCTGGTATGAACCGCAGGACAAGGCCGAACGCGCGGCGCTGAAAAACACCGCCAGCGCCTTTACCGGGGCGGCGCCGCGCCGGCTCGATCACCTGAACCTGCTGGCCTCGGATGTGACCGAGTTCCGCCGTTTCATGGAAACCTGTCTGGGCAGCCGGGTAACGGAATATATCCAGCTTGATAACGGTCGTCTGGGCGGCTGCTGGTTTACCGTCAATAACAAGACCTATGATCTTGCCTGCACCGAGGAACATGGCGGCGGCATGGGGCGGCTGCATCACGTCACCTATGCCACCGATCAGCGCGAGGACATTCTGCGCGCCGCCGACATCTTTTTGCAAAACGGCGTTCATATCGAAACGGGGCCGCATAAGCACGCGATTCAGGGGACGTTTTTCCTCTATGTCTGGGAACCCGCCGGGAACCGGGTCGAGTTGGCCAATGCGGGCGCGCGGCTGATCCTCGCCCCCGACTGGAAGCCGGTGGAATGGACGCAGGCCGACCGGATGAAGGGGCAGGCATGGGGTCTGAAAACCATCGAATCCTTCCACACCCACGGCACCCCGCCGGTGAAACCGGACGTCGCACACTGAGCATGCGCGCCCGCCCGGAGGAGAGGGCGGGCGCGCATCATGATCGACATGATGATGTCGGAACCCTGCCAGAACAGGCCATCCAATGAGGAGGAATTAATGCTCACACGAACCAGAACCCGCACCCTTGCCGCGCTGCTGACATCTGCGTCGCTGACGCTGCTTGCCGGTATCGCCGCTGCGCAGGGTGTCTATGACGATGTGCTGCAATTCGACGGCGGAGCCTATACCACGCTGACCGTCAGCGTGGATGGCGTGGAAACGGCCGTACGCCGTTATGAGGTGGTTTACACCGGCAACCCGGTCGAGGTGGATCAAACACAGCGTTTCGGCGGAGAACCGACACCGCTGGACGATCAGTTGGCCACGCAGAAGATGATTATCTATGTTCCCGAAACGGCTGTGGGCAACGACGATGCCGCCGTCATTATGCAGGTCAGTAATGGCGGCTGGTTCGTCAGCCCGGTGCAGGAACGGGTGACGGACGGGGCGTCCTATTCCAGCGCCAGCGACACCGATGCCATCGGCAAGGCCCTGTCCGAGGGCTATGTGATTGCTTCTGTGGGCACGCGCAGCCGCGGTGCGATTGCGTCCGATGGCAGCTATGTCGGCAAGGCACCCGCGCCTGTGGTCGATGCCAAGGCGGCGATCCGCTATCTGAAACTGAACGATGCGGTTATTCCGGGGTCGGCCGACCGTATCGTCATCACTGGCACCTCGGGCGGGGGCGGCCTGTCGGCGGCGGTCGCGGCCAGCGGCAACAGCGCGGAATTCAACGCTCTGCTGGCTGAAATCGGCGCAGCAGGCATTGATGCACAGGGCAATTCCACCCTGAGCGATGACGTTTTCGCTACCATCGCCTATGTGCCGATCACCGATCTGGGCAATGCCGATCTGGTCTATGAATGGCAATACAACGGCGTGCGCACGGCGGATAACACGGCTGGAGGAGCTTATAGCGACGCGGCGCAGGCAGTTTCGGCCGAACTGGCCTCGCGCTATCCGGCCTATCTGGAAAGTCTGGGGATCACCCTGCCTGACGGCACACCCCTGACAGCAGAAACGATGGACGACGCCATCGTGACTGAAATCAAACGCGAAACCCGGAAATATATCGAAAATGGCGGCGCAATTCCGGCCTTGGGCGAAAGCTTTTCGCTGACCATTCGCGGCAATCAGGTTGAGGTTCAGAACGACTGGCTGTCCGTCGAGAACGATGAAATCGCGGTCGATTACGACAAGTTTCTGAGCTTTGTCGCCGGGACCACTGCGCTGAAGGCGATCCCGGCTTTTGACGCCACGGCCACCACCGGCCGCACTGGCGTCAATGGTGAAAATACGTTGTTCGGAACTGCGGATCAGTTTTACGCCAATTTCACCGAGTACGGCTGGAACAATAACGAAGTTCTGGGCGATGGGACGGGGCTGGACGACACGGGCCTGATTTGGGCGGAATATATTGCCTTGGGCGGGTCCATCATCGGCGATCAGTTGCGGCTGATTGATCCATTCGTATTTATCGGCACCGATGCGGACACCGCCCCTTTTTGGTATGTCCGCCACGGCATGATCGACCGCGACACGGCTTTTGCGGTCAATCTTTCACTCTATCACGCTTTGCTGAACGACGCGTCGGTTCAGGACGTCAATTTCGAACTTGCCTTGCTGACCGGCCATACGGGCAATTATGACGTGCAAGAGGCTTATAGCTGGCTGGCCAGCAGTCTGGCGTCGGTCGATATCGCGCCGGTTCCGGTTCCTGCGGGTCTGCCGCTGATGCTGGGCGGCTTGGGTATATTGGGCCTGCTGAAGCGGCGCAAACAACGCCGGATATAACGCCACAGCCCCACCCGGCGGCGTGTCCGGGCGGGGACACCAACAAAGAGAAAGCGGATAGGAACCATGACTAAAGTCGTTCAAAACATCCAGCGCGCCAGCACCGGGACGATCAACGCACTGGCCGAAGCCGGTGTCGCTACCGTGCATGAGGCCCAGGGCCGCATCGGCTGCCTGGCCAGTTACATGCGCCCGATCTGGCCCGGTGCCCGCATCGCCGGATCGGCCGTCACGATCAGTGCGGCGCCCGGTGATAACTGGATGGTTCATGTCGCCATCGAGCAGTTGCAGGCGGGCGACATTCTGGTCCTCGCCCCCACCAGCCCTTGCGACAATGGCTATTTCGGCGATCTGCTGGCGACCAGTGCCATGGCGCGCGGCTGCCGGGGGTTGGTCATCGACGCGGGTGTGCGCGACGTGCGCGATCTGGCTGAGATGGGCTTTCCCGTCTGGTCCAAGGCGGTCAGCGCGCAGGGCACGGTCAAGGAAACGCTGGGATCGGTCAACGTGCCCATCGTCTGCGCCGGGCAGGCAATCAACGCGGGCGATGTGATTGTCGCCGATGACGATGGCGTCTGTGTGGTCCGGCGCGAGGATGCGGATACCGTCCTTGCCGCAGCCCAAAAGCGTCTGGCGGCCGAGGAAGCCAAGCGGCAGCGCCTCGCCTCGGGTGAGCTTGGCCTTGATATATACGACATGCGTCCACGGCTGGCGGCCAAGGGCCTGAAATATGTCTGAACCGGCATTGCGGAGGAATAAATGAACGGTATCAGGTGCTTATGGATGCGTGGCGGCACCTCGAAAGGGGTGTATCTGCTGGCCGGGGATCTGCCCAAGGACGAGGCCGCACGCGACGCGCTGCTGCTGTCACTGATGGGCAGCCCTGATCCGCGCCAGATCGACGGCATCGGTGGGGGCGATCCGCTGACCTCGAAAGTCGCGATCCTGTCGCCGCCCTCGCGTCCTGATGCGGATGTAGATTACCTGTTCTTGCAAGTCTATGTCGATCAGGCGCTGGTGTCCGGTGCGCAGGGTTGCGGCAATATTCTGGCGGGCGTCGGCCCCGCCGCGATCGAGCGCGGTCTGGTCGCCACGCGAGACGGCGAAACCCCGGTCCGCATCCACATGCTGAACACGGGTGAGATTGCGACCGCGGCGGTTCAGACCCCCGGCGGGCATGTCACCTATGCCGGCGAGGCCGCCATCGACGGTGTTCCCGGCACCGCCGCCCCCGTGCCGCTGATGTTCGAAAATATCGCAGGCTCGATGTGCGGGGCGCTGCTTCCCTCGGGTCAGGCGGTCGATGTGATCGACGGGGTGGACTGCACGCTGATCGACAACGGGATGCCAATCGTGGTCATGCGCGCCAGCGATTTCGGCCTGAGCGGGCAGGAAAGCCGCGACGATCTGGATGCCGACACTGCCCTGAAAGCGCGGTTGGAGGCGATCCGTCTGCAAGCCGGACCGCTGATGAATCTGGGCGATGTAACCGAAAAATCGGTGCCGAAGATGACGCTGGTATCGGCGCCCTCGCCGGGCGGTACGATCAACACCCGCAGTTTCATCCCGCATCGTTGCCACGCCAGCATTGGCGTGTTCGCCGCCGTCAGCACCGCCACCGCCTGCACCATGCCCGGCACCCCCGCCGCCGCTTTGGCCGAATTGCCCATCGACGGCCGGTTCCAGATCCAGCACCCCACCGGCAGCGCCGAGGTGCTGATCCGCATGGATGACAGCGGCGCGGTTGTGGGTGCAGGCAGCCTGCGCACCGCGCGCAAGTTGATGGATGGGCTGGTTTTCCCGCGAACGGAGGGCTGACAACTGTCAGCGCAGACGACCTTGCCGCGAGACTTCCGGCTGGGGATATAGGGCTTTTCTCGCTTACGCTCATTTCACTTCGGGTTGGACTGAAAGAGATGACCGGAGTTCTGCCCTCACATGTCCCGGAAAGTAGCCTGAAGATTCAGGCAGGATCGGTATAAGCTCCCCTGCGCCTTACGCTGAGGCGCGCAACATGATGCTTGCTTTCAGCAGCACTTCTTCCCCCGACGCCTCGGCCAGACTGGTTGGGGCCTTTTCATCCAGCATGACCAGCAAGCGATTGGTCGCCAACCGCGCAATCTCGGCATAGTCTTGGGCGACTGTCGTCAACGGCGGGCAGGCATAGCGCGCCAGCGGGTGATCGTCATGGCCGGCGATCCGCATTGCGCAATCGCGACCGTGGCCCACCCTGAGACCCGCCTCCCAAGCGGCCAGAAGCGCGCCGAAGGCAAGGCGGTCATTGGCGCAAAGCACGGTCGATGACGGCAGATCTGCCAGAAGGCCGGACATCTGTTGATGGGCGAATTTCTCGAAATCCCAATCCAGAGAGGACAAAATGGGCAAGACATGCGGCTTGTGCCCGGCCTTTGTCATCGCATCCTCATAAGCCTGCCGCCGCAGCCGGGCATTCAGGTTAACTTCGGGCATTCCCAAAAAACAGGGCGGTTCGCCTGACCGGCACAGATAATCAACGATCAGACCGATGCTCTGTCGGTTATCGGTTCCGATATAGGGGATACCCTCATGACCGGGGACATCGACATAGATCAGCGGCACACGGCTTGCCAGCAAATCCAGTTTCGTCTGCCCCCGTGCCTGCCCCAAAGGAGCAACAATGGCACCGGCAACATTCATCGACTCGAAACGCTCGATGGCCTCGGCTTCCAGATCGGGGTTGCCATTTGAACTGAGAACAATCGCGAAATACCCCGCCTCATTCGCTATTTCCTCAATCCTGCGTGTCAGTTCCATATAAAACGGGTCGATGGCGTTGGGGATGATTACGCCAATGATCCGGGCCCGCTGTCGTTTCAGGTTGACCGCGAACAGATTGGGCCTGAACCCGGAATCCGTAACGGCCTGTTCGATCTTTCTACGGGTCTTTTCGCGGACAGAAGATGGGTTGTTGAAATATTTCGATACAGTTGGGCGCGACAGGCCGATATGGGCCGCGAAATCCTCCATTGTGCGGATACTGTCCATCTTTGTTTTGGGGCTGTTCGCGGCCAATATTCGTGTTCCCATTTTCTATTTCACACGGACTCAGCCGCTACATGCTGATACATAATCTTGCGTCAACCGCTCGACTGCGGCAAGTGACAGCTCCCTTGCACGCGGAGCAAGCCGGCCGGCCCGCACTTGGGGATAAAGTCCGCCCAGATATTGCGCAATCAGCGTTTCAGGCAGGTCGGCATCACCAAGCAGCGCAAAAAGTTCGGCGACAGCCTGATCCGCAACCGGGTTTGGCCAGTAATAGCGGATGCGGTCGCTATAGGAAAAATGCCGCTGAAGCGCACGCTCGGCATCGGATCCGTGGTAATAACGGTCCCAGTTCATGGGCGCGGCCATCATAACAGCCTCCATCACCGCACGCAGGGTTCGCCGACGCTGACCGGGGAACAGCTCTTCCGCGATAGCATCCAGACCATACAGCGCCTCGCGCAGCGCAAAGGTTAGTCCGGGGCCAACCTTCAGAATGGCAAAGCCGTCATTGACAAGTGCAGTCAGCGCCTCGCGGGTCTGGTAATCGGTCGAATGCGCTTCAAAAACCAGACCCGGCATTTGGGCCAGTGTCGCGCTCAGTTCGGTCGCGGCCTTGGAATCGTAGCCAATGACATTGTGGTTGCCAAACTCGACGCCGGGCTGCACGACCAGCCCGATGACGCGGGTAAAGGCGTCAGACAGCCCCGCCTCTACAAAAGCATCCTTGTGAATGGCATAGGTCGTCAACGCGGCATCCGGGCTGGTCAGTTCCAGCCCTTCTATTTCCTCCATCGCGCCGCCGGGGATCGGAACCTCGGTGCCGATGATATAGACCGGCGCTATACCGTTCTTGGGCCGCGCCTCTTCGGCCGCCGCTGCCAGACGGGCGGCGCGCGAGGCGGTTTCGACATCATTCAGTGCAACCGGCTCGCCCGCGCAGCCCATCGAACAGTCCAGATGTAACTTGCTAAACCCGGCGGCGGCATAGGCCCGGATCATCTCCTCGGCCTTCGACATCGCCTGATCGGCTGGCATGTCTTTCCAGGGGTTCGGTCCCAGATGGTCGCCCCCCAGGATCAGCCGGTCTGCCGGAAATCGGACACGTGCCGCGATCACATCGACAAAGCTGCGGAAATCAGACGGTGTCATGCCAGTATAACCGCCCTCTTGATTGACCTGATTGCAGGTCGCCTCGATCAGCAATGGCAGATCGGTCGGCAGGATGCAGCGCATCGCAGCCTCAATCGCCAAGGGATGTGCGGTGCAGATCGACGGAATACCCGAGGGGCCGGGACGGTTACGCCATCGGGCAATGTCGTGCAGGGAATTGTCGGTCATGATCTAACCTTTCTGTTCGATCAGCAGCAGGTCCAGCTCGGCGCGGGTCGAGGTGCCCTCCATCGGGCCAATTCGTGTGACGGCACGCGCACCTGCCGCATTCGCATAGCGCAGCGCCAGTTCCGGCTCTGCTGCGGCCAGCCAGAAGCTGAGAAACGCGCCGCCAAAGCTGTCACCCGCGCCGGTCGGGTCCAGCTCCTCGACCGTCAAAGGCGCCGCGTCGATGCGGGAACCATTTTCGAACAGGCTGGCTCCATCGCTGCCGCGTTTAAGGACGATTGTACGAATGCCCCGATCCAGCAGCGCGCTGATCGCATCGGCTTCTTCGTGCGCCTGTTCAAACAGAAACAATTCACTGCCAGAAGGCATGAACAGGTCAGTCATGGTCAGCACGGTTTCCAATCTCTCGCGCAGACCCGGACTGTTCAGGATTTCCGGGCGCAGGTTCGGATCGAAAGAGATCGTGCCGCCACGCGCCTTGATACGATGGGCGGCATCCATCACCATTTCGCCCAGCCCTGGTGCTGACAGGGCAGTGCCCATGACATGCAGATGATCGCAACTGTCGATCAACGCTTCGGATGCTGGCGTCGGGCGCAGGTTGCCGCAGGCGCTGTGCCGGATATTATAGACAAAGGAACGGCTGCCATCCTCGCGATAGCGGACAAAGGCGCTGCCCGTGCTTTCGCCCGGCGCAATATCGATCCCTGAAATATCGACACCATCGGCACGCAGGCGGTCGATATTCACCTGCCCGAAATCATCATCCCCGACCCGCGAGACAATGGCGCAAGGCGTGCCCAGCTTGCCCAACTGGTCGATGAAAATCGCAGGAGCCCCCGAGGGGAACGGCCCGACCAAGGGCTGCACTTCCCGAAATCCGTTACCCTTGGTGGTCGCCACGATCTCGACCAGAACTTCGCCGATGGTCAGAACCTTGCGCATGGATCATGCTCTCCGTTTCTTGGCACGAACGTCCAGCCAGACGGCGATCAGGATAACCAGGCCTTTGACGATCAGTTGATAGAAATAAGGCACCGACAGCATGTTCATCCCGTTGTTCATCACCCCGATAATCAGCGCACCGATCAGGGTGCCGACCATCGTTCCGACCCCGCCCGCCAGACTGGTGCCGCCGAGGACGGCGGCCGCAATAGCGTCGAGTTCATAGCTCATTCCCGCATTCGTCTGCGCCGAGTAAAGGCGCGAGGACAGCAGGATGCCCGCAATCGCCGCCATGACACCCGACAGCGTAAAGATCGCGATTTTCAGCCGGTCAACCTTGATACCGGAATAAAGTGCTGCTTCGCGGTTTCCGCCAGTCAGATAGGTGCGCCTGCCGAATGTCGTGCGCGACAGCAGAATATGGTTAAACAGGAACAGCACCAGCACGATCCAGATTATGATGGGCAGACCAAGAAACGAACCTGCCCCAATTGCGATCCAGGACGGATCCGAGACCATCTCGGGTGCGCCATTCGTCGGCAGACTAACCAGACCCCGATAGATCCCCATGGTTGCGACCGTTACGATAAAGGATGGCAGCATCAGCTTTGCGGTCAGCACTCCGTTTATCGCACCCATCGCAGCCCCTGCGGTCAGAGTGAACAGCAGGGCTGGCACAAATCCCATCCCCATAGCCAAAGCCTGCGCGCCAGCCATGCCCGCAACGGCAATCATCGAGCCGATGGACAGGTCAATTTCGCCCAGCAGGATCACCCATGTCATCCCGAAGGCGGCGATGGCGACAACAGCGACCTGCTGCAAAATATTCGTCAGATTGGCCACGGTCATGAAGCGAGCGTTCATGATCGAGAAGATGATGCATAGCAAAATCAGCGCCATCAGGATGCCGCCATACTGCAAAATCAGCGCACGAATCTGATGACCGCGCTGTGTAACAAGCGGATCGGTTGTATCAGTCATTTTGATGTTCCCGTTGCATGAGCCATGACACGTTCCGGCGTCAGATCGGCACCCGTCACTGTTGCTGAAACCTGACCCTCGGCCATGACGATCACGCGATCAGCCAGGCCCAGAACCTCGGGCAGTTCAGATGAAACCATGATGATGGCGGTCCCTTCGGACGCCAGCTGGCGGATGATCCGATAAATCTCGAACTTGGCACCGACATCCACGCCACGCGTGGGTTCATCAAGGATCAGCACGCGCGGGTTGGTCATCAGCCATTTGGCAAGCACGACCTTCTGCTGGTTGCCGCCCGACAGCGTTCCGGCCAGTGTGTCCAGCGAATTTGTCCTGATCGCCAGCCTCCGTACCTCGGTCCCCGCTGCCTTGCGTTCATCGCTGAAATTCATGAACCCAGCCTTGTCGGCAAAGAAGGGAATGGCAGCCGCAGAAATATTCGGACGCAAGGCGGCGCCCAAGACCAGCCCCTCTTCCTTGCGGTTCTCGGTCACAAAACCGATGCTTGCCTTGATTGCTTCAGCCGGGTTGCGGAACCGTGTCAGATGTCCATCCACGCGAATTTCGCCCTCGGCGTGACGCATACCGAAAAGCGCGTTCATCACCTCGGACCGGCCCGATCCGACAAGCCCGAAGAAACCCAGAATTTCGCCGGCCCGAACTTCGAAAGACACGTCCCTGAACTCGCCCTTGCGCGTCAGGTTTGAGACCTGCATCGCTGGCGTCGTCGGCAAATCACCCACCGGGACCAGCGCGGGCGGATAGATTTCGTCCATTTCTCGCCCGACCATCAATGCGATCAGTTCCTCGATGGTGGTCGCGTCCCGCTCGCGGGTCGCAACATACTCGCCGTCTCGGATGACGGTGATATCATCGGACAGGCGCATGATTTCTTCCATACGGTGCGAGATATAGATAATCGCCGTCCCGCGGGCCTTCAGACGCTCGATGATGCCAAAAAGAATCTCGGCCTCGGAATCCGACAGCGAAGAGGTCGGCTCATCCAGGATCAGAACCTTGGCGGGCTGGCTGAGGCCCTTGGCGATCTCCACCAACTGGCGTTGGGCAATCGACAGATGCCCCACCTTCGCATCGACATTCACAGGCAGGCCCAGATCCTGAACCAGCGCCGCCGCCTGTTGCCGCAGCTTGCGATGATTGATGAAACCAAAGCTGGCCGGTTCACGCGTCGCCATGATGTTTTCGGCGACACTGAGATTGTTGCACAGGCTCAATTCCTGAAAGACAATGGCCAGCCCACGCTGCGCCGCCTCGGTGGGATTCTGCGGCAGATAGGGCTGTCCATCCAGAACCATCTCACCTGCGGTTGGCGGATAAACTCCGACAAGAATTTTCATCAATGTCGATTTTCCGGCCCCGTTCTCGCCCAGTATCGTATGGACACGGCCCGGACGGATATCCATGCGCATGTTCTTCAGCGCCTCGACAGGGCCGAAACGTTTCTTTACATCGCGCAAGGACAGCATGATTTTCTGCGTCTCACTCATGATCCGCGCACCCCTGATGTCCTCTTTGTCCCCGCCCGGCAGCGTGCCGGAAGGGGACGTCGGTCGTCGGAATGAACCGGCGATCAGTTCTTGGTATAGACGCCCGGAACGATGGGCTGTTCGGCGGGAACCTCGTTCCCTGCAATGACCTCGACAGCCGTATCCACAGCCGCTTTGCCCATTGCGTCGGGAAACTGCTGGATCACGCCGACCATGACGGGATCGCTGTCAACTGCGTTGCGCGCTTCTTCCATGCCGTCAAAGCCGATGACCTTGACCTGATCCTGAAGGCCCGCTGATTTTACGGCAACTGCCGCCGCCAGTGCAGCATCGTCACCAAATCCAAAGATTCCGGTAATATCGGGGTTGGCCTGAAGCATGTTCTGGGATGCAGCCAAGGCTTCGGCACGGGTGATGCCAGTCTGTTGCGCAACAATCTCGATATCCGGGAATGCCTCCAACCCCTTCTTGAAGCCATCGATCCGGGCGACAACCGATTGCACCGTCGGGTAGTCGATGATCGCAACCTTGCCAGTACCAGACAGCACTTCGCCCATCAGTTCCGCAGCCTTGACACCGCCGGCGTAGTTATCCGTGCCGATATGCGAGGTCACCTCGGCATTTGCGACAGGAATATCAACCGTGATGACCTTGATCCCCGCCGCTTCGGCCTTGGCAATGGCGGCAACCGCGCCCTGGCTGTCAACCGGAGAAATCACGATGACATCGACGCCCTTGACGATGAAATCCTCGACATCTGCCAGCTGTTTGTTCAGATCCTGATTGGCAATGCTGACCTCCAGGGGGACATTCCTGGCCTCTGCCTCGGCCTTCATTGCATCAGCAAGTTCGATGTAAAAAGGGTGCTGTTGTGTCAGCAGGGACGCGCCAATCCCATCGGCAAACGCGGCTGGCCCGGCGCCAAGGGCAACAGTGATCAGCAGCGCCGAAAGCGATTTATTCAGGGTCATGTCAATCCTCCCAGGATCTCGTTCACGAGGAGACCACAATTTTCGGCGCAGCCCGCCGACCGCAACTCCCCCTTGCGGCTGACTGGAGGTTAGTTAATTTTTAACTCGTGTCAAATTTAATTTTTCTTGATGAGCGCCGTTGGCTCGCAGCCGTAAATCGAGCAATTAACAGCGTCCAAGGCGTCATCGCTAACTGTTCTGGAAGGTTGCCCTACGACTTCCGCCTTGATACCGGTATGATTGTGATGCGTGACTTCCCATGCGCACAAATTCAGGTAGTGCGGTTGCTTTCTACAGGTCTTGCCCTCGTTTCATCGGACACTCAGGCGGCTGCGGTTTTACTTGCAATGGACTCGCGTAAGGATTGTATTTTCAGCCCTGAGTGCAGATGATTTTAGTTGCAGTCCTCGATCCGGCCTCTGATCACCCTGAGAACGGTCTGTGCATCTGCCAGCAGCGTCACATGGACGTAGCCGCTTTACCAAGACTTCGGATTGCCGCTGCCCCGCAATTTCAGACCCAGTTGTCGAGCGAAGATTTGTGTATCCTGCGCGATGCAGGGCGATTCGCGCACCGGTCGGTCAGCATGGCGCAACCGACGACGCGGCGAGAAAAGAGGCCCAAGACAAACGCGAGGCAGAGCCAGCCTTTTGCCGTCCAGATGCAAGAGATGTCCGTGGCCCATTTTGGGTCAGGACCATTCGCCGTAAAGTCCTGCACCACCAGATTGGGTGGGACGGTCAGGCACGTTCGCTGTCAGTCGTGCGCGTGAGGCGCCGTTTCTGTCGCGCAACCAACTGGTTCTCGTGTGCGATGCCGTCCGTCTCATGGCCCTCATCGACGAGATCACGGTGCATGCGCGGACTAGCAGTCTATTCGAGCGCACGGGAATGGGGCTTCATCGACGATCCGAATCCGTAAAGCATATCTGGCACCATGCCGTTCGTCTGGCCGGGTCAGCGCGGCGCTTGGTGCCGCGCTCTTTTTAGATCATGGAAGCAGGCAGGATCAGGTCAGCCACCTCGTCAGGAATATCGGCAAGCAGGACGTTTTGCGCGGCTGTGGGCAGCAGGGCTGGCTCATTTACCTGATTTCCATGAACAGGGCCGCGGCAAGGCGCGCGCGCTCGGTCAGGCTGTTGGTGTGGATATGCTCATCAAGGGTGTGCAGCCCGGCGCCGCGCAGGCCGATAGAGTCCAGTGTCGGGATACCCATGGCGCCGGTGAAATTGCCGTCCGAGCCGCCGCCCGAGGATTCATGCGTCAGCTCGAAGCCCAGCCGTTTGGCGATGCCGTGTGCCTGATTATAAAGGGCTGTCGTGCCGGGCAGGCCGGGCGGCCAGACCGGGCGGGTTACGCCGCGTGTGACCGTGAAAGACACACCGTTGCGGGTGTCCTGCAACGCCTCGATGGCGGCGATCCCCCGGACCAGGTCGTCCTGGGTCTTGGCCATGCTCAGCACCTCGGCATGGCACGAGGACGAGACGCAGTTCACCCATTGCCCGGCCCGGATCACGCCCACTGAAAAGGTGCAGTCGGGCGTTGTCATCGCCTCGATCTCCAGCACGCGACGGGCCATTTCGGCAATGGCTGACCGGCCATCCTTCAGCGCCCAGCCAGCGTGCGAGGGCACGCCGCGCGTTTCCAGATTGAACCGCGCGATGGCATAGCGGCCCGTCACCGCTCCGCCATCGGGCAGCGCAGGTTCGGGCAGCAGCACGCAGGCGCTGCGGCGCGCCTCGTCCTCGATCAGGCTGCGGGTGGCGGGGGTGCCGACCTCTTCATCGGGGGTGAAAAGGAATGTTACCGGCAAGGGCGTCTGCCAGCCCGCCTGATGCAGCACCCGTGCGGCCTCGATCATGGCGAAATTACCGCCCTTCATGTCCTGAATGCCCGGTCCCCATGCCTTGCCCGCCTCGACCCGCCACGGATTTTTTGCCAGCGTGCCGATGGGGTGGACCGTATCCATATGGCCCGAGACCATGATTCCCGGCACCTGTCCGTGATCGGGATGCGGAAATCGCACACGCAACGAGGCACCATAACCGCCCCTGGGGGCGATGTGATCGACGCTGGCCCCCATGGCGGCGCAGTCGCGGGCAGCCAGTGCCATCATCCGCGTCACGGCATCGGCGTCAAAGGTCGGGCTTTCGCATTCGATCCACGGGCGCAGCCGCGCCAGCATGTCGCTTTCATCGAAAGGCAGGGTCAGTGCGTCCATCATGCGGCATCCTGTTGCGGCAGGCGGGTTTCGATGATGCGGGCATAGATCGAGGCACCGACGGGCAGAATGTCCGGGTCCAGCACATAGGCCGGGTTGTGCAGCCCGATGGTGCCGGAATGACCAAGGCGCAGATAGGCGCCGGGCACCTTTTGCAGCATATCGGCAAAATCCTCGGACCCGGTGGCGGGTGGTTCGCCGTCGTGAATCATCTGATCGCCCACGATTTCGGCTGCGGCCGCCAGATAGGCGCTGCTGGCGTCGTCATCGTTCATCAGCACGTCAAAGACATTTCGCAGTTCCACGTCGATCTGCACGCCGAAGGCCGAGGCGAAACCGGCGCAGATTTCTTGCAGCCGCTTGCCCGCCAGTTCGGCCACCGACTGATCGAAATAGCGGATGGTGCCGGCCAGTGTCGCGGTTTCCGGCACCACATTATAGGCGCTGCCGGCGTGGAGTTGTGTAACGGACAGAACGCAGGGATGCAGCGGCCCGATGTTGCGTGATACGATGGTCTGCAACTGCCCGACCAATGCCGCGCCGATCATCAGCGCATCGCGCGATTGCTGTGGCATGGCGGCGTGGCTGCCCTGACCGCGCACGGTGATGTCAAAGAACAGCGCCCCGGCCATTGCCGCCCCCCGGCACAGGCCGACATGGTTCGGCTTGCCGATGGGGGCGTTGTGCAGCCCGTAGATCTCATCGACGGGAAACCGCTCGAACAACCCTTCCGAGATCATCCGGCGCGCGCCGCCCAGCCCCTCTTCGGCGGGCTGAAAGATGACGACGGCGGTGCCGTCGAAATTGCGCGTCGCGGCCAGATATTCGGCGGCCCCCAGCAGCATGGTGGTGTGCCCGTCATGGCCGCAGGCGTGCATCACGCCGGGATTGGTCGAGGCATAGGGCAGGCCCGATTCCTCGGTGATCGGCAGGGCGTCCATATCGGCGCGCAGCCCGATGCGGCGGTTGCCCTGACCCTTCTTGCCACGGATGATGCCGACGACACCGGTGCCGCCGATACCTTCATGCACCTCATCGACGCCGGCGGCGCGCAGGGCATCGGCGACGATCCCGGCCGTGCGGTGTTCCTGAAAGCCCAGTTCGGGATGGGCGTGCAGATCCTCGAATACGGTGCGCAGGCGGGGGGCGGCGGCATCAATGGCTGGCAGGGCGGGCATGGCGGTTCCTTCAGGCGGGGATCGTGGTGAAGTTCTGAAAATCCCAGCCGCGACCGGGCGCGGCCTCGATCAGGGTGCGGGTATATTCATGGCCAGGCGACGCAAGGACCGCGCCGGCGGGGCCGTATTCGACCACACGCCCGCGCTGCATCACCAGCACATCATCGCAGATCTGCGCCGCGACGCGCAGATCATGGGTGATGAACAAAATGGCGATGCCGAATTCGCGTTGCAGATCGGCCAGCAGGTCCAGAACCTGCGCCTGAACCGATACGTCCAGCGCGCTGACGGCTTCGTCTGCGACCAGCACGTCGGGGCGCATGGCGACGGCGCGGGCGATGGCGATGCGCTGACGCTGGCCGCCGCTGAACTGGTGCGGATAGCGGGTCAGAGCATCTTCGGGCAGGCCGACGATCTTTAGCAGCCGTCGCGCCTCGGCCAATGCGTCCTTGCGTGGGGTGCCGTAATTCACCGGCCCCTCGATCAGGCTTTCGGCGATGGTCCAGCGCGGGTTCAGGCTGCGGTTGGGGTCCTGAAAGACGACCTGAATGTTGCGGCGGTGCGGGTGCATCTGCCGACGCGACAGATGGGCGATGTCGGTGCCGTCCAGCACGATCCGCCCGGCCGAGGGGTCGATCATCCGCATGACGCAGCGTGCGACAGTCGATTTGCCCGACCCGCTTTCGCCGACGATGCCGACGGTGCGACCGGGGGCAAGCGTAAAGCTGATATTGCTGGCCGCGATAACGCCGGGCCGCGCCCGCAGCCAGCCGCTGTCGCCATAGGTCTTGTTCAGCGACTGCACGTCCAGCACGGGTGCCGCTGTTGTGCTGGCTTCGGGGCGCATGGCGCGGGGGGTCAGGCTGGGCACCGCCTGCAAAAGCTGACGCGTGTAATCCTTGGCCGGGGTTCGCAAAAGCTGGCCAATCGGCGCGGTTTCCACGATTTTTCCGTGACGCATGACGGCGACGGTATCGGCGATTTCGGCCACCACGCCCATGTCATGGGTGATGAACAGAACCGCCGTGCCGTGGATTTCCTTCAGCTCGTCGATCAGCAGCAGGATCTGTTTCTGCGTGGTCACGTCCAGCGCCGTTGTCGGTTCGTCCGCGATCAGCAGCGCGGGTTCCAGAATCAGCGCCATCGCGATCATGATCCGCTGACGCTGGCCGCCGGAAAGCTGATGTGGATAGGCGCGCATCACCCGGTCCACATCGGGCAGATGCACCTGTTCCAGAATGGCGCGCACCCTGTCCTTGGCACCGCGACCGGCGCGGTCGTGCAGTTCCAGCACCTCCATGATCTGATCGCCGATGCGCAGCACCGGGTTCAGCGCCGTCATCGGTTCCTGAAAGATCATTGCGATGCGAGCGGCGCGCAAGGCGCGCATCTGCGCCGGTGTTTTGGTCAGCAGTTCATCGCCGTCAAGCTGGACCGAGCCACCCTGAACCGCCAGCGTATCAGGCAAAAGCCCCATCGCCGTCAGTGAAGTCACGGACTTGCCCGAACCGGATTCGCCCACCAGACACAGCGTTTCGCCCCGCCGGATGGTCAGGTCGATGCCGTCAAGGATCGGTGTCTCTATACCGTCCGCGCGCACGGTCAGGTTGCGGATGTTCAGCACCTCGGGCTGGTTTGAAAAATCGGTTTCGCGATGCATCAGCCGGTCCTTTTCTTCATCCGCGGGTCCAGCATGTCGCGGGCGGCATCGCCCAGCAGGTTCACCGACAAGATGCACAGCGACAAGACCAGCCCCGGCCACAGGATCAGTTCAGGTTTCAGCCGAAAGAACATCCGCCCCTCGGCCATGATATTGCCCCATGTCGGTGTTTCCGTGCTGACCCCGGCACCAAGGAAAGACAGGATTGCTTCGGTCAGGATGGCCGAGGCAAGGATATAGGTGCCCTGCACGATCAGCGGGGCCAGCGTGTTCGGCAGCAGATGCCGCATCAGAATTTTCGGCATGGATGACCCAAGGGCGATTGCCGCCTCGACATAGGGTTCTTCGCGCGCTGACAGAACGATGGCGCGCACCAGCCGCACGACGCGCGGTATCTCGGGGATGGTGATGGCGATGATGACCGAGCCGATGGACGGTCCGCTGAGTGCGACCAGCGCAATCGCCAGAAGGATCGCGGGAATGGCCATCAGCGCATCCATGACCCGCATGATGATGCCGTCCAGGCTGCGGAAAAATCCGGCAATCATGCCGATGACCATGCCGATCAGCACGCTGACCACCGCCGCCCCGATCCCGATCAGCAGTGAGATGCGCCCGCCGATCATGACCCGCGACATCAGATCGCGCCCGAAATTATCGGTCCCCAGCCAATGATCCGAGGATGACCCCTGCATCCGGCTGGCGGGGTTCATCGCCTGCGGATCATAGGGCGCAAGCCACGGCGATAACAGCGTCATGATGACGATCACAGCCAGGATCAGCGCAGCGATACGGGGTGCCCAGCCCAGCCGGGACAGCAGGCCAGATCCGATCATCCGCGCGCGGGGGACAGGGGCAGCATCACTCAATAGCGGATCCTCGGGTCGAACAGCGTGTAAGATATGTCGATAATCAGGTTCACCAGCACATAAAGGGCGCTGGTCAGCAGGATCATCGCCTGAATGACGGGGTAATCGCGGGCCAGCACCGCATCGACGGTCAGCCGCCCGATGCCGGGAATGTTGAACACGGTCTCGGTGACAACGACGCCTGAAATCAGCATGGCAAACCCGGTGCCGATCACGGTCAGGATCGGCACAGCCGCATTGCGCAGCGCGTGGCGGAACAGCACCCGACGTTCAGGCGCGCCCTTGGCGCGGGCGGTGCGGATGTAATCTTCGCCCAGAACCTCCAGCATATTGGCGCGGGTCATCCGGGCGATCAGCGCGACATAGATCGTGGTCAGCGTCAGCGCCGGCAAAAAAGCCGTGTGCAGAAACGGCCCGATCCCGGCACTGATCGGGCGATAGCCCTGCACCGGGAACCAGCCGAGATTGATCGAGAACAGCAAGATCAGCAGATAGCCGATAACAAAGACGGGCACTGAAAAGCCCAGAACCGAAAAGGTCATGACGACGTAATCGGCGGTCCTGCCGTGGCGCCATGCGGCGGTCACGCCCATCGGCACGGCAATGGCGACCGACATCAGGATCGTCAGCAGGGCGATCGAGATGGTCGGCCCGATCCGGCTGGCGATCATCCCCGAGACCGGCGTGTTCGAGATCAGCGAGGTGCCCAGATCGCCGCGCATCAGCTCGCCCATCCAGCGCACGAACTGCATCGGGATGGGATCGTTCAGCCCCATCGTTTCGCGGATCCGTTCGATCTGGGCAGGGGTGGCATTGTCACCGGCGATGATCGCGGCCGGATCGCCCGACAGGCGCAGCAGCAGAAAGACAAAGACCGCCACGATCAGCAGCACCGGGATCACGGCCAGGATGCGGCGCAGAATATAGATGTGCATCGACACCTCCTGGTGAAAGGGCCGGTGCAGGCTGATGCACCGGCCCGGTGGCGGTCATTGGGATTTCTGGATGTTCCAGAACACCGGCACGGGCGTTGGCAGCATGTCGGTGATGGTGTCGCGGCGCGCTTGGGGCAGGGTGTATTGGCCAAGCGGGATCAGCAGAACATTGTCCAGCACATGCGACTGGATGCGCCCGGCGACCTCGCGGCGGCCTTGCTCATCGGTCTGTTCGATGAATGCGGCCTTCAGTGCCTCGATTTCCGCATCATCTGGCCAGCCGAACCAGCCGTCATCGCCGCGCCCGTTCAGCATCACATTGCCAATGGGCGAGTTGATCTCGGGCACCATCCAGTTGGTGATGAACATATTCCAGCCGCCATTGGCGGGTGCGTTCTGGCTGGCACGGCGCGTGACCAGCGTCTGCCAGTCCATCGGTTGCAGATCGACGGTAAAGCCCGCATCGCGCAACTGTTGTGCCACAACCACCGGCTGCGTATTCAGTGAAACGACATCGGTGGGGTGCATCAGCACGATGGGCGTGCCGTCGTAACCGGCCTCTTGCAGCAGCGCGCGCGCCTCGTCTTGCCCGGTGCCTGCCGTCAGGCTTTCCGATCCGGTCTCGTCGCCCAGCGGTGTGCCGCAGCCCAGCACCGCGCCGCAGACCTCGAAATATTCGGGATTGCCGATCATCGCGGTCAGAACGGGTTCCTCGCTGATCGCCTTCAGCGCGGCCTGCCGGATCTGTTGATTATCGAAGGGAGGATGCAGGAAATTGGGGCGCGCCATGGTCTGCATCCCCAGCGGCTCGCGGGTTTCAACCGTCACGCCATCGGTTTCCAGAATCGGCAAAAGGTCGATCTGCACCTGTTCGATATAGTCGATCTCGCCGCCGGCCAGCGCGTTCACGGCGGTCATCACATCGGGCATCGTGACCCATGTCACCCGATCCAGATGCACGACCTTGCCGCCCGCCATGCCGTCAGCGGGTTCATCGCGCGGGACGTAATCGGCGAATTTCTCATAGGTGACGGAAACGCCGGGGTTGAACTCTGATTCGACGAAACGGAAGGGGCCAGAGCCGATATAGTCTGTCAGCGCCGTATCGGATGATCCTTCGGCGACACGCGCCGGCATGATAAAGGGCGGCAGCGCCGATTGCTTGGACAGCGTGTCCAGCATCGGGGCAAAGGGTTCGGTCAGGGTCCAGGTGATGGTGCGGTCATCCGTGGCCTCAAGACTGGCCGTGCGCTCCATGATGATCTGGCCACCGGAATCCTTTGTCGCCCAGCGGTTCAGCGAGGCCACGGCATCGGCAGCCGTGACCGCCGCGCCGTCGTGGAACAGCAGCCCGTCGCGCAGGGTAAAGGTATAGGTCAGCCCGTCATCCGATATGGCCCAGTCGGCCATCTGCGGCTGCGGCTGGAAATCGGAATCCTGCGCGATCAGCACGTCATAGATCATATAGGCGTGGTTGCGGGTGATATGCGCGGTGGTCATCACCGGGTCCAGCACGCGCAGGCTGGAATGCATCACGGCGGTCAGTTCTGTCTCGGCCCATGCCGCACCGGAAAGCGCGGTCGTGGCCGCAAGGGCGGCGATCAATCGGCGTGTATATGTGGTCATGCAAGGCTCCTCTGCTTGCTGGAGGCGGTCTTGGTGCCGTTTCCAGGTGTAAAAGGGATGCCCATCGGTTCCAGACGGATGCCGGGACGCAGGGCGGTAAAGGGCAGGTCTGCGGGGCTGACCGGCATCGGGCCGGGCGCGGCGGCAGTCAGGATTTCGGCAGCGATGGGCTGGAAATCGGCACGGAAATGGACCGAGGATTTGACGACGAGGATGGCGCAATCTTCGGGGTTGATATGGACAAAGCGGAACATTTCGCGGTCAGCCATCTGCGTTTTGCGGCTGGCCAGAACGATGCGCACCCCGCCTTTGCGCAGACAGGCCGAGGGGCCAAGCTCCATCATGGTGCCGCCGTAAAAGGGGCCGGTCGCGGTCAGGCGGCCATCGGAAAGTGCCTCGATTTCGAACTGATCCGTCAGCGGGCTGTCGCCGCTGATGCCCGAACGCCCGCCCAGAGCCAGCCGGATCGAGGCACCGGCACCGGCCTGATGGCACATCGCGGCGGCGGGCGGATCGACGATCAGGCCGATGGCGGCGTTCTGTGCGTCAAGGGCAATCAGCGCGCGCAGCATCCCTGTGGTGTCGCTGTCACCGCCCGCGCCAGGGTTGTCCTGGCTGTCGGCGATGATGATCGGGCGGTCTGCATCCCTGGCCATTGCCTGTGCGCGGCGCACGGCATCTGCGGGGGACAGCGCCTCGCCCCGAAATTCGGGTTCTGCCTTGCTGACGGCATCGGCCACGCGATCACAGGCGGCGTGGGCCGCATCGGCGGTTTCAGCATAGGCGATGACCGAGGGGCCGCAATCGGCGAAATCGGCGGCAGGAAAGCCCATGAACAATTCGGCCCCAACCTGTTCGGCCAGTGCATACAGCCGCTGTCCGGGCTGCATCAGCGTCGATTGCCAGGCGATCGGGATCAGAAAATCAAGCTGACGAAAGGCCTTGTGCAGTCGTTCGCCCTGCATCAGCCGGCCCAGCCCCGCTGCGCAGCGCCGACCCGTTTCGGCCATGTCCACATGGGGATAGGTGCGAAACCCGACCAGCAGATCGGCGTTTTCCACCATCATCGGGGTGATGTTGCCATGCAGGTCCAGCGCCGCGGCAATCGGCACATTCGGGCCAAGAAGGGCACGCAGCCGCGCAATCAGCGCGCCTTCGCCATCGTTTTCTCCTTCGGCCAGCATGGCGCCGTGCAGGTCCAGAAACACCCCGTCCAATGGGCGCTGATCGTGGGCGCGGGCGACGCTTGCGATGATTTCCTCGGCAAACAGGTGATAGGCTTGGGCCGTCACCGGGGCCGATGGCGAGGCCGCCGCATAAACCAGCGGCACCATGTCCCAGCCCTGCGCCAGCCCGTATTCGACGCCGCCCGAAATCTGCCAGTTCAGCCCCGGCGCGCGTTCTAGAATTTGTGCCCCGCGCGAAACCGGCAGATAGCCCCCGCCATGCTCAAACGCGGCAACATCGGCCGGTGTCGGGGCAAAGCTGTTGCTTTCGTGGACAAACCCGGCCAGCGCGACACGGGGTGATCGAGGGGGGTGGGTCACGGCGATGTCCATAGAGGATACAAAATATATGTATTGTCTAGCGATACGACCTTATCGCAATATCAGCCTAGGAGATGCCCATTTCGCGAGTCAACCCTATGAGTCAGGCGCAGGTGCCAATTTCCCGAACTGCCGATGTGGCGGGCAGTCACGACCGATTGATGGTGCAGGCGCTGGCGCGGGGGCTGCGTGTGATGCAGGCGTTCGATGGTGCCGCCGGCCCCTTGTCGCTGGGTGAAATCGCGGCGCGGGCAGGGATGGACCGCAGTGCGGCGCAGCGGCTGTGCCATACGCTGCGCGCGGCAGGCTGGCTGGTGCCGGGCGAGGGCGGGCAGGGCCTGCGCCCCGGCAGGGCGGTTTTGACCGCAACCTATGATGCGCTGCGGCTGGACCCGGTGCTGCAACGCGCCAGCCCGATCCTTCTGACTCTGCGCCGGGAATTGCGCGAACGGGTGGACCTGTCCCTGATGGATGGGCAGCGCCTGATTTATGCGATGCGGATGCAATCCAAGCGCGAGAACTTTTTTGCCACACTGGTCGGTCATACCGTGCCGCTGGCGCAGACCTCGGGCGGGTGGGCCTGCCTTGCCGTTCTGCCTGAACCCGAGGCCGAGGCGCTGATTGCTGCCGCGCCATTGACGCAGATCACCCCGCGAACCCTGACCGACCCGGCGGCAATCCGGGCCGAGGTGGCCGCAGCGCGGACGCAGGGCCATGCGGTGGCGCTGGAACAGATCCAGATGGGCGAGATCGCGCTGGGCGTGGCCATTCGTGATGCCAGCGGCCGGCCAATCGGCGCCATCCATGTCGCCGGTTCTCTAAGCGAATGGCGGCCCGACGATTTTCGCAGCCGCGTTGCCCCTCTGGCGGCCGAAGCGGCGATGCTGATCGAAAAAGGAGGTGGCGCAGCATGACCCATCTGATGCTGCCCGGACTTGAAGCGCCGGGCGAAATTCGCGTCGATCGCTGGGGTGTGCCGCATATCCGTGCCGCCAGCCTGCACGATGCGTTCTTTCTGCAAGGGTTCAACGCCGGGCGTGACCGGCTGTGGCAGGTCGATCTGTGGCGCAAGCGCGGGCTTGGGCTTTTGGCGGGCGATTTCGGCCCCGGTTATCTGGCACAGGATCGGGCCGCGCGCCTGTTTCTTTACCGTGGTGATATGGACGAGGAATGGCGTCATTACGGCCCGGACGCCAAAGAAATCTGCACCGCTTTTGCCGCTGGTCTCAACGCCGCTGTCGATGCGGTGCTGGCGGGCGATCTGCCGCTGCCGCCCGAGTTTGCGCGCTTTGGCACCCGGCCCGCGCATTGGCAGCCCCAGGATGTCGTGCGCATCCGCATTCACGCCCTGTCGCGCAATGCCTTGTCCGAATGGGCGCGGTGGCAGATGGTTCGGGCGATGGGGCCAGAGGACGGCGCCGCCGCCGATCAGTTGCGCACCCCGCTGGACCCGCCGCTTGCGCCTGCGGACTGGGGGCCGATGGCTGATGCCGATCTGCCCGATGCGGCGATGGATGTGTATCGCCTTGCCATGGCTCCGGTCAGTTTTGCGCGTGAACGGCTGGCTGCAACGCTGGATCAGGCCGAAGAATGGGCGCGCACCGAACAAGGCCGGGTTGTCCGCACATCGCCGGTCGAGGGCTCGAACAACTGGGCCGTCGCAGCCACGCATACGGCGACGGGCCGACCGCTGATGGCCTCGGACCCGCATCGGGCGCTGTCCACGCCCTCGCTGCGCTATCTTGTGCATCTCGAGGCACCGGGCCTGTCACTGATTGGCGCGGGCGAGCCTTCCTCGCCCGGTATCATGGCCGGGCATAACGGACATGCCGCGTTTTCGCTGACGATCTTTCCTGCCGATCAAGAGGATCTGCTGGTGCTGAACCTCGATGGCGATGGCTGGTGCCATGATGGCGGCACCCAGGCCTTTCGCCATATTGATGAAACGATCCCCGTGCGCGGCTATGCCGATCAGCCGGTCCGCCTGCGTTTCGCGGGCAAAGCGCCGGTGCTGTGGGTCGATGACCGCCATGCGCTGGCGATCCGCACGGTGGCGACCGATGCCGGAACCGCGCCCTATATGGCCTGCCTTGCGGCGATGCGCGCGCGGACGCCCGATGCCTTTCGTGATGCGCTGCGTGGCTGGGGCAGCCCGACGGTGAACCAGATCTATACCGATGTGAATGGCGCGCTGCTGTGGCAGGCAGCGGGCTTTGTGCCGCAAAGGCGGGCTGGGTGTGGCGTGGTGCCGGCACCGGGCGATGGGTCTTGCGACTGGACCGGCTTCATGACGGCGGCCGATCTGCCGGGACATGACGACCCGGCCTGTGGTTTCGTGCTGTCCGCGAATGAGATGAACGTGCCGCATGGGTGGGACCACGCCATCCGCCCGATCAGCCATGAATGGCACCATGGCACGCGGGCGGCGCGTATCGCGCAGGTGCTGGCTGACGCACCGACCGATGTTGCCGGGTCTGTCGCGCTTCAGGCGGATGTGTTCAGCGATCTGGCGCTGCGGCTTTGCGCCTGCCTGCCCGATGAAGGCGGGGCGGCACGCCTTTTGCGCAACTGGGACGGGCGGCAAACGGCTGATAGTGGCGCGGCGCTGCTGTATGGGATCTGGACGGCGCAGCATCTGGACCCGTCGCTGATCGCGCGGCTGCCCATGGCCGCGCAGAACGTGATCGAGCGGCCCGATGTTGGCGTCCTCGTCGAACTGTTCGAGGGGAGCCGCCCCGATCTGGCCCGTGTGCTGGGTCTGGACCGTGCGGCGCGGGCGGCGCTGTTGTCGGAAACGCTGCTGGCTGCCTGGGACCAGTGCCGGCGCGATCATGGCGATGACCCGGATCGCTGGAACTGGGGCGATCTGCATGCCGCGCTGTTCCGCGCGGCCTCTGGCGATCAGGCGGCAGGGCCTTTGCCGGTCGGCGGGGGGCGGGCGACCGTGATGCTGTCTTCATATGAGGCGGGCGGGTTTCAGCCCGCAAACGGTGCCTCGGTGCGGATGGTGGTGGATGTGGGGGGCTGGGACAACAGCCGCTGGATCAATGCGCCCGGCCAGTCAGGCGATCTGGCCGGGCCACATGGCGGCGATCTGGCCCCGATCTGGGCGGCAGGGGGCACGGTGCCGATGTTGTTTTCGGCCGGTGCGGTGGATATGGCGACCGAGGCGCTGTGGCACCTTACCCCTCGGTGATGCCCGCATCCAAAGGCGGCAGCCCTTGTCTGGTCTGGCCGGGGTGCCCGGCAGGCACTGTATCGGCGATGGTCGGTGAAGCGAGGGCCATATCGGCGGG
Source organism: Paracoccus sp. (in: a-proteobacteria) (assembly GCF_030538755.1). Taxonomy (GTDB): domain Bacteria; phylum Pseudomonadota; class Alphaproteobacteria; order Rhodobacterales; family Rhodobacteraceae; genus Paracoccus. The sequence goes on from NZ_JAUNTJ010000019.1 coordinate 35,873, forward strand.
TTCGGTGATCGGGCGTGCGGCCTTTGGTGCCGGCCGTGGCCGCCGCCGGAAAAGCAAGGAACCGCCGTCATCAGCGGCGGTTCTTTTTGTTCGGTCAGCCTTATGGGGCCGTCAGACGATGGTCGCCTCGGTCGAGGCGCGGATGTCTTGTTCGGTGACGCCATCGGCAAGTTCGACGATGCGCAGGCCGCCTTCGACGACATCCAGCACACCAAGGTTGGTGATGATGCGGTCCACCACGGCCTTGCCGGTCAGCGGCAGGGTGCATTCCTTCAGCACCTTGGATTCGCCGGCCTTGTTGGTGTGGTCCATCACCACCACCACGCGCTTGACGCCGGCGACCAGATCCATGGCGCCGCCCATGCCCTTGACCAGCTTGCCGGGGATCATCCAGTTCGCCAGATCGCCGTTTTCGCTGACCTCCATCGCGCCCAGGATGGCCATGGCGATCTTGCCGCCGCGGATCATCGCAAAGGACTGCGCGCTGTCGAAATAGGCCGAATGCGGCAGTTCGGTGATGGTCTGCTTGCCCGCGTTAATCAGGTCGGGGTCCACCTTGTCTTCGGTCGGGAAGGGGCCGATGCCCAGCATCCCGTTTTCTGATTGCAGCGTGACATGCACGCCCTCGGGGATGAAGTTGGCGACCAGCGTCGGAATCCCGATGCCAAGGTTCACATACATCCCGTCTTGCAGTTCCTGCGCCGCCCGCGCGGCCATCTGGTCACGATCCCAAGCCATTCGCTTATCCCTTCCGAACGGTGCGCTGTTCGATGCGCTTTTCATGCTCGCCTTGAATCAGGCGGTGGACATAGATGCCGGGCAGGTGAATGTGATCGGGGTCCAGACTGCCGGTCGGGACGATTTCCTCGACCTCGGCCACGCAGATGCGACCACAGGTGGCGGCGGGCACGTTAAAGTTGCGCGCCGTCTTGCGGAAGATCAGGTTGCCGGTTTCATCGGCCTTCCACGCCTTGACGATGGCCAGGTCGGTGACGATGCCGCGTTCAAGGATATAGGTTTCGCCGTCGAAATCCTTGTGATCCTTGCCCTCGGCGATGACGGTGCCGACGCCGGTTTTCGTATAGAAACCGGGGATGCCCGCCCCGCCCGCGCGCATCCGTTCGGCCAGAGTGCCCTGCGGGTTGAATTCCAGCTCCAGTTCGCCGGACAGATACTGGCGCATGAATTCCGCGTTTTCGCCGACATAGGACGACTGCATCTTGCTGATCTGCTTGCTGTCCAGCAGGATGCCAAGGCCGAACCCGTCCACGCCGCAGTTGTTGCTGGCGATGGTCAGGTTTTTCGTGCCCGCCTTGTGAATGGCCGCGATCAGCAGTTCGGGGATGCCGCACAGGCCAAACCCCCCCGCCGCGATCGTCATCCCGTCTTGCAGGATACCGGCCAATGCCTCATCGGCATTCGCATAAACCTTTTTCATCTGGCTCCCCTTATTCCCTTTGGCGACTGTTTTGGCGCGGGCAGGGGGCCAAGTCAATCGGCCGGGCAGGTGTCCGGCCGATCCGGGGCCTTAATAACCGACCGTGGCAGCCCCCGCCCGGCGCGGATCGGATGCGCCCAGCAGATAGCCGCTTGCGGGGTCGCGCATCACCGACTGGGTGGAACCCATGACCTCTTGCAGGGATACGTTATGGCCTTTGCCTTGCAGCAGGCGGATGGTGTCGATGCCGATGCCTTCTTCGATGCGCAGTTCGTCGGGCAGCCATTGGTGATGGATGCGCGGGGCGGCGCTGGCCTCGGCCACGTTCATATCGTGGTCGATCATGTTCATCAGCACCTGCAAGACCGTGGTGATGATCCGCGCCCCGCCGGGCGAGCCGGTCGCCAGCCAGATCTCACCATCCTTTTTGACCAGAGTCGGTGTCATCGAGGACAGCGGCCGCTTGCCCGGTTCGACCGCATTGGCATCGCCGCCGATCAGACCATAGGCATTCGGCACCCCCGGCTTGGCCGAGAAATCGTCCATTTCGTTGTTCATCAGAATGCCGGTGCCATCCGCCACCAGACCCGAGCCATAGGAAAAGTTGATCGTATAGGTGTTAGAGACCGCATTCCCATGCCGGTCGATGATCGAATAATGCGTGGTCTGATCCGATTCATACGGGGCCAGGTCCGCCGGTGCGATCTGTTCGGATGGCGTGGCGAATGCCTGCCGGATCTTGCTGCGCATATCGGCGGCATAATCCTTGGAGATCAGCTCGGCCACCGGCACATCGACGAAATCGGGATCGCCCAGATATTCCGAGCGGTCGGCATAGGCCAGCTTCATCGCCTCGGCCATCAGGTGAAGCGTTTCGGCTGAACCCGCGCCCAATGCGCCGATGGGATAGCCCTCAAGCGCATTCAGGATCTGGATCAGATGCACCCCGCCCGATGAGGGCGGCGGCATCGAGACGATCTCGTAGCCGCGATATTCGCCCGTCACCGGCTCGCGCTTGATGGCGCGGTAATTCGCCATGTCATCGGCGGTGATCTGCCCGCCCGCGGCCTGCACCGCATCCGCGATGCGCTGCGCGACCTCGCCGCGATAGAAACCGTCGGGGCCTTCATCGGCGATGGTTTGCAGCGTGCGCGCCAGATCGGCCTGCACCAGAGTATCGCCGGGGCGGTAAAAGCTGCCGTCCTCCTTATAGAAAATCGCCGCCGCCGACGGGTATCGGGTCAGCCGTTCGTGCATCGCCTCAAGGCTGTCGGCAAGGTCGGGGGTGACGGTGATCCCGTCTTCGGCCAGTCGGATCGCGGGGGCGATCACCTCGGCCCAGGGCATGGTGCCGAATTCGTCCAGCACCATCTTCATCCCCGCGACCGTGCCCGGCACGCCAGCGGCTGCGCCGGTATAGCGCGACAGATCCGCATCGGCATTGCCCCCGGCATCCAGAAACATATCGCGCGTCGCCCCGGCAGGTGCCATTTCGCGATAGTCGATGGCATGGGTCTGACCGCTTTCGGCGTCATGAAACAGCATGAAGCCGCCGCCGCCGATATTGCCTGCGCGCGGCAGAGTCACGGCCAGCGCAAAGGCAACCGCTACGCCCGCATCCGCTGCATTACCGCCTTTGGCCAGAATCTCGCGCCCGATTTCGGCCGCGACCCGTTCCTGCGCCGAAACCATGCCGTTTTCCGCCCAGACCGGATGAATCCGGTCCATGCCGGAATAGATCGCCGCCTCTTGCGCGAAAGCCGCTGTGCCAGCCAGTGCCGCCGCCAGACCCCAGGCGCCAAGCCGCGCGGCCAAATGTTTGCCTGCCATCCCTTATCCCTCCGTTGTTATCAACCAAGGGTAGCACAGGGGGCGCCGGATTGGGAACCACGCCGGATCATGTGAACAAAGGCGCGAGCTGCCCCGCGCCCTGTTCATCCCCGGCTTATTGCTGCGGCAGCATCGGTTCGGGGTTGGGCGTGTCGGCGGTCCGTTCCGGCAGGATCGGCAGCGTCACCTCGGGCCGTTCGCCGGTCAGCGTGTGCAGGAAGGCCACGATGTCATCCGCCTGTTCCGGCGTCATTTCCGTGCCAAGCTGCGAGGTGGACATGATCTTGACCGCCTGTTGCAGATCCCAGACCTTGCCCGAATGGAAATAGGGCGCGGTCAGCGCGATGTTGCGCAAGGGTGCGGCGCGGAACACATATTCGTCGCTGGCGGTGTTGGTCACGTTAAAGCGGCCCGGATCGTTTTCGGGCAGAATCTCGGCCCCCGGATTTTCCAGCACGCCAAACGGGAAATAATCCTGCCCGCCCACGTTGATGCCGCTGTGGCAGGTGACGCAGCCGGTTTCGACAAAGGCTTGCAGCCCGCGTTTCTGCTGTTCGTCCATGGCGCTGTCGTCGCCGGCCATGAAACGGTCCAGCGCCGAATTGGGCGTAATCATCGTCGCTTCGAACTGCTCGATCGCATGGGCGAAGTTGTCAAAGTTGATCGGGTCGTCCTGATCGGGAAAGGCGGTGGCGAAGGCCTCGACATAGCCCGGCATGGATTTCAGCGTGGCAACGACGACATCCGGGGTGTTGTGCATTTCCACGCTGGCCTGAACCGGACCTTTGGCCTGTTCGGCCAGATCGGGGGCGCGACCATCCCAGAACTGCGCGATGTTGAACACGGCGTTGAACACGGTCGGCGCATTGCGCGGGCCTTTCTGCCAGCCGTGACCGATGGACACCTCCTGGTCGTCGGTGCCGCCCAGACCCAGCTGGTGGCAGGTCTGGCAGGAAATCAACTGCGAAGACGACATGCGCGGATCGAAATACAGCATCTTGCCCAACTGGATTTTTTCCTCGACCAGCGGGTGGCCTTGGGGCGCCTCATCCGAGATGCGCAGCGGCTGCGGTTCCTGCGGGATGGGGTCGAAATTGGCGATGGCCAGATCGCGCAGCGCGGCGTCATCCATCGCCGCCTCTTGCGCAAAGGCAGGCATGGCCAGTGCGATTACGGTGCCGGTCAGCAGCATGGCTCTGAGGTTTGTCATGGCTGTCTCCTGTCAGACTGGGGTATGCCCGGTTATCGCTGCGGTTCGCATGATGACCGGACGGCTCATACCGACCATGATAAAAGGCGATTCTGACACACACCTTAAGCTGGATCAAAAATGGCCCTGGAAGACGCGAAAAATCAGACCGACCACGCCTTTACCCGGCAAAACCTGCGTGGCCTCAGCTTCGAGAACGCTTTCGCCGGGGCCACCAGCTTTTTGCGCAGGCGTTACAGCAAGGATCTGAACGGGGTTGATGTCGCCGTGACCGGCATTCCCTTCGATCAGGCGGTCACGCACCGGCCCGGCACCCGCTTTGGCCCCCGCGCCATCCGCGAGGCATCGACGCTGCAACCCTATGACCCGCCCTACGGCTGGGGCTTCGATCCGCTGTCGGTGCAGACGGTGGTGGATTACGGCGACATGGCCTTTGACTATGCCGATACGCGCGGCGTGCCGGGGCGGATCACCGATCATATCGCCGGCATTCTGGCGGCGGGCGCGGTGCCGGTTACGCTGGGGGGCGATCACTCGATCACGCTGCCGGTCCTGCGCGCGGTGGCGGCCAGCCACGGCCCGGTGGCGCTGATCCAGTTCGACGCCCATTCCGATTCGTGGCCCGACGACGACCCCGACCGCATCGACCACGGCACATTCCTGTATAAAGCGATCCGCCAGGGCATCGTGGACCCGGCGGCATCGGTCAGCATCGGCATCCGCACCGACAACCCCGACACGATGGGGGTAACGATTCTCGATGCCCCCTTCGTCCATACGCAGGGCGTGCCCGCCACGCTGGACGCCATCCGCAAGATCATCGGCACCCGCCCGGCCTATATCACCTTCGACATCGACGCGCTGGACCCGGCCTTTGCCCCCGGCACCGGAACCCCGGTCTGGGGCGGGCTGGCCTCGTGGCAGGCAGCGGCGATCCTGCGCGGACTGGCGGGCATCACCCTGCTGGGCGGCGATGTGGTCGAGGTCTCGCCCCCCTATGACACCACCGGCGCAACCGCGATTGCAGGCGCGCATGTGGCGATGGAACTGATCGCGCTGGCAGGCTGGCACAAACGCTAAAGCCGCCGCTCAACCCGCGTGACAGCCGCGGCTGTCGCAAGGCGCCCCGGCCCGTTCGGTCATGCCGTAATCCCGCAGCACCCCGGCCACCCGCAGGCGATAGCCGGCGAAAACATGGCTGCGCCCGGCGGCCTGAACCTTGCGATGCCGGGGCAGGTTGCGCCACGCGGCCACGGCACCCTCATCGCGCCAGAATGACAGCGACAGGATCTTGCCGGGGTTGCTCAGGCTCTGGAACCGCTCGATCGAGATAAACCCCTCGATCCCGTCCAGCAAAGGGCGCAGCCGGGCCGCATGATCCAGATATTCATCCTGCGCCCCCTCTGCCGCCTCGACCTCGAAAATAACCGCAATCATCGGCGCAACGCCCCCGCTTCCTGTTTGCCCAAATACGCATCTTGGGGCACCCCGGCCGCCCCCCTGACAACCGCCGAACCCGAACGACCATCCCTATAACAAAAAACCCGGCAAATGCCGGGTTTTCCGTTCGCCATGGCCGGGGCAGGCGTCAGACCACGCCCAAGGCCCGCATGGCATCCGCGACGCGCACGAAACCGGCGATATTCGCGCCCAGAACGTAATCGCCCGGCGCGCCATAATCCTCGGCGGTGGCGGCGCAATCGTCGTGGATGGTCTTCATGATCTCGTCCAGACGACCGGCGGTTTTCTCAAAGGTCCAGCTGTCGCGGCTGGCGTTCTGCTGCATTTCCAGCGCGGAAGTCGCCACGCCGCCCGCATTGGCGGCCTTGCCGGGCGCATACAGAACCTTTGATTCCTGGAACACCTCGATGGCCTCGGGGGTGCAGGGCATGTTCGCGCCCTCGGCCACGACCTTGACGCCGTTCTTGACCAGCTTTTTCGCATCCTTGCCGTGCAACTCGTTCTGGGTGGCGCAGGGCAGGGCGACCTCGCATTCCACATCCCAGACAGAACCGTCCTTGATATATTGCACGCCCTTGCCGCGTTCTTCCTGATAGGCCGACAGACGCTCGCGGCGGACTTCCTTGATCTCTTTCAGCAGGTCCAGATCAATGCCGTCCTTGTCCACGATATAGCCGCTGCTGTCGGAACAGGCGATGACCTTGGCGCCGTATTCCTGCAATTTCTCGATCGCATAGATGGCGACGTTGCCGGAACCGGACACGATGCATTTGCGCCCCTCCAGCCCGTCCTTGCGGGTTTCCATCATGTGCCGGGCAAAGGCGGCGGTGCCATAGCCGGTGGCCTCGGTCCGGGCGCGCGACCCGCCATAGGACAGCCCCTTGCCGGTCAGAACGCCCGCTTCGTATTTGTTGGTCAGCCGCTTGTAGGCACCGAACATATAGCCGATCTCGCGCCCGCCCACGCCGATGTCGCCCGCCGGAACGTCGGTATATTCCCCGATATGGCGGTGCAGCTCGGTCATGAAGCTCTGGCAGAATCGCATGATCTCCAGATCCGATTTGCCCTTGGGGTCGAAATCGGAACCGCCCTTGCCGCCGCCGATGGGCATCCCGGTCAGCGCGTTCTTGAAGGTCTGCTCAAAGCCCAGAAACTTGATGATGCCCACATTCACCGAAGGGTGAAAGCGGATGCCGCCCTTATAGGGGCCAAGCGCGCTGTTGAACTGCACGCGAAAGCCACGGTTGATGTGGACATTGCCCTTGTCGTCCAGCCACGGCACGCGAAAGATGATCTGCCGTTCGGGTTCGCAGATGCGCTCGATCAGGGCCATGTCGGCATATTCGGGATGTTTGGCGACCACGCGGTTCAGGCTGTGCAGAACCTCGTCCACGGCCTGATGAAATTCGGGTTCACCGGCGTTGCGGCGATGGACCTCGGCCTGAATGGCCGCGAGACGTTCGGTAAGCTGTGGCATGACATCCCTCGTTTGCGTATAATTTCAGCATTTCTTAAGACGATTGTGCGCGGATGTATAGCAGGCGGCGAATGCTGCCGGGCCTGCGCGCCTATTGACCGCCCGCGCCGGGCGGGGCAAACCCGCGTCATGCTGCCGCAGGACCGCCTTGACCAGATCGCCGCCCGTTTCGAATATCTCGAAGCGCGGCTGAACGATGGCCCACCGCCCGATCAGATCGCCGCGATCAGCCGCGAATATGCGGAACTGAAACCCGTGGTCACACAGATCGCCGCCTTTCGCGCCGCGCAGGACGATTTGACGCAGGCACAGCAGATGCTGGCCGACCCGGAAATGCGCGAACTGGCGCAGGATGAACTGGCGCGGCTGCATGTCGAACTGCCCGCGCTGGAACAGGCGCTGCGAATCGCGCTTTTGCCGCGCGATGCCGCCGACGCGCGCCCGGCCATTCTGGAAATCCGCCCCGGCACCGGCGGCGAAGAGGCGGCGCTGTTCGCGGGCGATCTGCTGGCCATGTATCGCCGCCACGCGGAATCGCAGGGCTGGACGTTTCAGATGCTCGACCTGACCCAGACCGAACTGGGCGGCGTGCGCGAGGCCGTGGCCCGGATCGAGGGCGAGGGCGTCTTTGCCCGGCTGAAATACGAATCGGGCGTGCATCGGGTGCAGCGCGTGCCCGAAACCGAATCGGGCGGGCGCATCCACACCAGTGCCGCCACCGTGGCCGTCCTGCCCGAGGCGGCGGATGTGGACATCGACATCCCCGCCAGCGACATCCGCATCGACACCATGCGGGCCTCGGGCGCGGGCGGGCAGCATGTGAACACCACCGATTCGGCGGTGCGGATCACGCACCTGCCCACCGGCATCATCGTCACCAGCAGCGAGAAATCGCAGCATCAGAACCGCGCCAACGCCATGGCGGTGCTGCGCGCGCGGCTGTATGACGCCGAACGCCAGCGCGCCGATGCCGCCCGCGCCGCCGACCGCAAATCGCAGGTCGGCAGCGGTGATCGCAGCGAACGCATCCGCACCTATAACTTTCCGCAAGGCAGGATGACCGATCACCGCATCAACCTGACGCTTTATGCGCTGGACCGGATCATCGCCGGCGACCTGACCGAGATCATCGACGCCCTGACCGCCCACGATCAGGCCGCCCGTCTGGCCGAGGCCGACGGCGCATGACCCTCACCATCCGCGCCGCGCTCGAGGGGGCGGCCCGCGATCTGCGGGCGGCGGGCGTGGCCGATCCGATGGGCGACGCCCGGCGGCTGATGGCGGCGGCGCTTGGGGTCGATCCGGGGCGGGTGCTGCTGATGGCGGGCGACACCCTGACGCCCGATCAGCAGGCCCGGTTCGACGGTTTCGCGGCGCAGCGCGCCGGGCGACAGCCGGTGGCGCAGATCACCGGCACCCGCGCCTTTTGGAAGCATGATTTCCACGTCACCCCCGACACGCTGGACCCGCGCCCCGAAACCGAAACGCTGGTGGCGGCGGCGCTGGACCGGCCATGGCGCAGCGTGCTGGACCTTGGCACCGGCACCGGCGCGATCCTGATTTCGCTGCTGGCGGAACGGCGCGGGGCGCACGGGCTGGGGGTCGATCTGTCGCCCGCCGCCTTGCAGGTCGCGCAGGGCAACGCCGCCCGCATCGGGGTGAGGGCGGATTTCGCGCCATCCGACTGGTTTTCCGCCGTCAGCGGGCGCTTTGACCTGATCGTGTCGAACCCGCCTTATATCGCCGCATCCGAGATGCCCGGTCTGTCGCCCGAGGTGCGCGACTGGGAACCGCATCTGGCGCTGACCGACGGGGCCGACGGGCTGGGTGCCTATCGCGCCATTGCGGCGGGGGCGGCGGCGCATCTGACGCCCGGCGGCGCGGTGCTGGTGGAAATCGGTCCCACGCAGGCGGCGGCGGTGTCGGCGCTGTTTGCCGCAGCCGGGGCCAAGGCGCGCGTGCTGGCCGATCTGGACGGGCGCGACCGTGTTATTTTGGCCGAGTTCCCGGCGTGATTGCGGCAAAATCGCGTCATTTGGCGGCTTTTTGTCACTTTTGCGCTTGTCAGGGGCGTGGATGCGTGATTATTCGCCCTTGTGACGGGGGCCGCAGGGTGCCCGCACGGGTCAGCCGCACAAGCCGCAGATCAGCCGGGGGTTTACGCCCCGCCCGAGGGTTAAGGCAGGCTGCAATTCACTTGGCGCGATGATCCCCACCATCCAGCCATGATCTGGAACCATCGACAGACAGACTGATGAGATCATCGAAATCCCGTTCGCGTAACAAGTCGAACCGTCAGCGTTCACTGGGCAATATCGTCAACCGTGTGTTCGATTCGTCCGGCCCCGAAGGCAAGGTTCGCGGCACTCCGCAGCAGATAATCGACAAATACCTGGCCCTGGCCCGTGACGCGCAACTGTCCAACGACCGCGTGGCCGAGCAGAGCTTTCTTCAGCATGCCGAGCATTACACCCGGATGCTGGGCGAGGCGCAGCGCGAAATGGCCGAGCGTCAGCAGCATAATCAGCCGCAGGGGCGCGAGGACGACCGCGAAGGTGCCAGCAATGGCAACGGCCAGCAGCAGGGCCATCAGGGTCAGCAGCAGGGCCGCGATCAGCGCGACGATCGCCGTGATGACAGGCGCGACGATCAGGCCGAAGCGCAGCCCGCGCCGCAACAGCCCGCGCCGCAACAGCAGCCCCGGTCGCAGACGGCGGGTCTGCCCGATGCCGTCGATGCGGGCGAGGTCAGCGAGGCCGGCCCCGTCGCCACGCCCGAAACCACCCCGGACCCCGTGGCCGAGGCGCCTGTCCAGCAGGAACGCCCCCGCCGCCCGCGCGCCCCGCGCAGCGCCACGCCGCGCCCCCGGCGCCGCCGCGATGATGCGGGCGAAGGCACCGCAGACAACAACCCCACCCCGGCAGAGGGCGGCGAACCCGCCTGAGACCCGTCCGATCCGACAATCAGGGCCGCCCGCCGGGGCGGCCCTTTTGTTATGCGGTGTGGTTTACATTCCCCATCGTGGCGCTGTGCCGCAGGCAGATCACCTACGCGACCGGGGGCGGCTGAATCGCCTGATGGATGCGCGCGGGCGGGGCCACCGCGCCTGCGCCGCGTCCCGCACCGGCCCATCTCCCCCCTCAGCCGCCCTTAACCGGGCAATCCTGACCCGCCGGTTTCAGCAGCCGGGCCAGAGTGCAAAAGGCTTCCAGTCCGATTTCCTCGGCCCGTGCGGTGGGTGGGATACCGGCCTGTTCCAGCAGCGATTCGATGTCGGGGTGCAGCCCGCGCAGGCTGGCGCGCAGCATCTTGCGCCGCTGGCCAAAGGCGGCGGCGGTGATCCGCGACAGGGTGGCCGCATCGGCGGGATAGCGCGGCGCGGGCAGGGCGGTCAGGTGGACGACCGCCGAATGCACCTTGGGCGCGGGGGTGAACGCTTCGGGCGGCAGGGTCATGGCGATGCGCGCATCCGCCCGCCACTGCGCCAGCAGCGCAAGGCGGCCATAGGCTTTGCTGCCCGGCGTGGCAACGATGCGTTCGGCGACCTCTTTCTGGAACATCAGCGTCAGCGATTCCCAGAACGGCGGCCAGTCGCGCGGGGTCAGCCAGCGGATCAGCAATTCGGTGCCGACATTATAGGGCAGGTTGGCGGCAATGCGGATCGGCGGGGTCAGATGCGCCAGCGGGTCGATCTCCAGCGCATCGCCATTGATGACCGTCAGCCGCCCCGGATAGGCCGCCGCGATTTCCGCCAGGGCTGGCAGGGCGCGGGCGTCTTTTTCGATGGCCAGCACATGCCGCGCCCCCTGCATCAGCAGCCCGCGCGTCAGCCCGCCCGGACCGGGGCCGATTTCCAGCACGTCGCAGCCGCCAAGCTCGCCTGCCTGCCGCGCGATCTTGGCCGTCAGGTTCAGGTCCAGCAGGAAGTTCTGGCCCAGCTGCTTTTTGGCGCGCAGGTCGTGGCGGGCGATCACCTCGCGCAGGGGGGGGAGGTTGTCGAGGGTGGTCATCCTTGCCCCCCAAGGTGCGTATTTGGGCAAACAGGAAGCATCACGCGCGGTTCCGGGCCATATCCGCCGCCATTTTCAGCGCCGCGATGGCCGAGGCGGTATCGGCGCCGCCTGTGCCCGCGATGTCGAAGGCGGTGCCGTGATCGGGCGAGGTGCGGATGAACGGCAGCCCCAGCGTGACATTGACGCCGCCCGCGAAATCCAGCGTCTTGATCGGGATCAGCGCCTGATCGTGATAGGCGCAGATCGCCGCGTCATAGCGGGCGCGGGCCGGGGCGTGGAACATGGTATCGGCGGGCAGCGGCCCGGCGAGGTTCAGCCCTTCGGCTTGCAGGCGGGCGATCAGCGGGGCGATCATATTCTGTTCCTGACGGCCCATCGTGCCGCCTTCGCCCGCGTGCGGGTTCAGCCCGGCGATGGCGATGCGCGGGTTCGGGATGCCGAAATCGCGGATCATCGCGGCATGGGTGATGCGGATGCTGCGTTCCAGCAGGTCAGGAGTCAGCGCGGCGGGGACATCTTGCAGCGGGATGTGGATCGTTGCCGGAACCACGCGGCAGGGCGGGCTGACGGTGGTCGAGGCCAGCATCATCGCCACATCCACTCCGCCCGCCAGATAGGCGAGGTATTCGGTATGCCCCGGAAAGGCAAAGCCCGCGCCCTGTTTCAGCGCCTGTTTGTTGATCGGCAGCGTGGTGATGGCGGCGGCTTGCCCGGTCATCACCAGATCCACGGCGCGGGCGATCACGTCGATCACGCCTTGTGCATTGGCCGGGTCGGGTTGGCCCGGCGTGGCGGGGGCGGCGAAATCGTGGCGCAGCACCGGCAGGTGGCCTGCGGGCACCGGGTCGCCGGGGGCGGCGATTTCGTGGGCAGGCGTGCCCGGCGGCAGGTGGCGCGGGTCGCCCATCCAGACGAAATCCACCCCGCAGCCCAGGGCGCGGGCGGCGATTTCCGGCCCGATGCCTGCTGGTTCGCCGCAGGTCAGGATGATGCGGCCGGCCACCTTACGGGCGCCGGATGACGGCATCGGCGCGCAGTTCGGCCAGATAGGCGTCGGCCATGATGTTGATCTTTTGATTGAACAACTGGTCGCGCACCGCCGCGCGATCGGGCAGCGCGGTCGGGTTGGCCCCGGCCACGCCCGCCTCGACCCCGTCGGGGGGCAGGGCGGTGGTGGCGACCTGATCCTGCGCCAGCAGCGCGGGCTGGCGCGAACACAGCATGATGATGTCAACGCCCACGCCGGTGTTCACCGTCGCCGTTTCGTTCGCGTCCAGCGCCGCCAGCTGCGCCGCGACCAAGCCCGGAATCGCCCCTTGCGAGGCGGTCTGTCGCTGGGTTGCCCCGGCCCCGCGCGCCTGAAGATCGTTGCAGGTATCGACGCGCGCGGCGATCTGGGCGGCATCGGCTGCATCGGCCACGCGCAGAACCGCGTAATCCAGCACCTGTTCGCGCGCGCCGGGTCGCAACTGCCCCTGCGTGTCGCGCAGCATCAGCAGCACCACCGCGCCGGGCACGTTCAGCGGCTGCGTCATCTGGCCGGGCCGCAGCGAGGTCACGATCTGGCGCAGCGCCGGGGGCAGATTGTCCAGCACCACCCATTCCAGCCGCCCGCCCCGGCTGGCGGTGCCGGAGGCGGAATAGCGGCGGGCGGCGGCGGCAAAGCCCGCCTCGTCCGAGGACGACGCCAGAATCTGCTGCGCCCGCGCCTGCGCCGCGCCTTCCTGCCCCTCGGGGGCGGGGATGACGATTTCCGACAACAGCACCCGGCTGATGATCGGGGTCTCGATTTCCCGCGTCAGCGCGCGGTCAACCTCGGCGTCCGAGATGCTGACGCCCGGCACGATGCGGCGGCGGATCACCTCGCGCCAGACGACGCCGGCGGTGACGAAATCGCGGTAAGCCTGCCGTTCCACCCCGGCGCGGCCAAGGGCGGCGGTGAATTCGGCGCTGCTCATATTGGCGCGGCCGGCGAATTCATCCAGCCCGGCCTGAATATCTTCGTCCGAGGGGGTGATGCCCATCTGCCGCGCGGCGGACATCTTCAGCCGGTCGTTGACCAGTTCCGTTTCGGCCCCCGCCGGGGTGGCATCGGGCGCCTGAAGCAGCTGCATAAAGCGCAGGCGCTGATCCAGCTCGTATCGGGTGACGGCCTGATCGTTGATGTAAACCAGCGGCGAAAAGGCGTTCTGCGCCGAAACCGGCAGGGCCAGCGGCCCAAGGCCAAGGGCCGCAGCAAGCGCGATGCCGGAAAGAAACTGCCGCATGATCTGGTCTCCGAAAGTGTTGTCTGCCGCGACCCTAGCGCATACAGGAACGCCGCGCCACCGTGCCCGGCGTGGCGGTCTGCTGCCCGAACCCGCCCAGACGGACGGACAGGTCGAAATCCGTTTCCGCCCGCACCGAATCGGACGAGGTAAAGCGCCGCCCGATGCCCATGTCCAGCGTGATACATTCGTTGCGATACTGCATCCCCAGCGAGGCCTTTTGCATCCGGTCCTCGGTGAAGTCATAGCGCGCCTCGGCGCTGCCCCACCAGCCGGGGGCGACCTGCCAGCCGGTGTTCAGCACCGCCTCTCGCGTGTCGGTCAGGCGGCTTTCGCCCCGGTCGCGGTTGATCCACAGATAACCGGCGCTCAGCTGCATGTCGGGGCGCAGCACGCCCATGCGCACTTCGCTGCGCGAGAAACGGCCCTTGTCGTCGAACAGGCTGCGCGCCGATGCGGCGATGCCGGTGCCGCTGTCGTAATGCGCCGCCAGCAGCCAGTCGGACCGCCGCCCCGACAAGGGCGAATCCGGGCCGAAATTGTCGTCGCGCCGGTCGCGCAGCACCCGCCCCGCCGTCAGCCCCAGCGACCAGCCATCGGGGGCGATCCGGGTCCAGGTCACGCCCAGATTGGCGCGCAGCCCCTGTTCGCGCGCGTCCCAGCCGGGAAAGCGGTTCATCGAGAACAGGTTGCCTTCGTCGAACTCGATCAGGTGGCTGTCTTCGTTGGGGATGTCGTCGCTGCCGTCATTGCGCGGCGACCACAGCAGTTGCACCACCGGTTCCACCATATGGGTGACGCCCGCGCCGCTGCCGACCAGCGGCCAGCGCAGTTCCACCCCGGCGGTCGGGGTCAGCCGCGCCTGCACCTTGTCATAGTTGCTGTCCTGCGCGATCCGGTAAATATCGGCATCCACCGCGCCCAGTGCCGCCAGCACCACGCCGTTGCCCACGATCTGGCTGCGCCGCCAGTCGGCCGACAGCGAGCCGCGCGCCATGTCGCGCCCCAGCACATCATCGGCCGAGGGGCGGCGATGCGCATGGGCCGACCATTCCAGCAGGGCCTCGCCGCCCAGCCAGCGGGGCTGGATACGGCGCTGCCAGATCACATCGGCGACCTGCGCGGGGGAATAGGCGCCTTCTTCGTCGTCGCGCAGCGAATCATAGGTGCCCAGCCGGGCCACGAACAGCTTGTCGCGGCGCACCCTGTCCAGCGTGACGCCCGACCACAGCCGGTCGGCATCGGTGACGTCGTAATCCAGCAGATAGGCGCGGTCGGATGCGTGCTGCAACTGCATCCCCAGCCGATAGCCGCGCGGCAGATCGAACTCGGCCACGCCGAACAGATAGCCGCGCGTGGTGCCCGGTTCCAGATCGTCGCGGCTGATCGCGCCGTCCAGTTGCAGCGCGCCATTGCTGAACGCCTGCCGGTATCGCATTTCCAGCGTCCGCGTGCGCGAGGCCGACAGATAGGGCGTCAGCGTCACATCGGCGCTGCGGCCAAGGGTGATGAAATAGGGGATCTTGACCCCGAACCCCAGCCCCGATGTCGTGCGCACGCTGGGGCGCAGCAGGCCGGTCTTGCGCTCGACCGTCGGATCGGGGGCGGAAATGGTAAAGGGCACCCCGGCCACCGGCACGCCAAAGGCGCGCAGTTGCGGGCGCTCCAGAATCAGTTCGCGCCGCTCGGCGTCATGGGTGATGCTGCGGGCGCGGATTTCCCACAGCGGCGTCGGATCGCTGGCGCAGACCTGACAGGACGAGGTGACGACATTCGTCATCGTGGTATAGCGCCCGCCGTCGCTGCGCCGCACCTCGGTCGCGGCCAGTTGCAATTCGCGCGCGATCACCAGCCGCGCGCCGCGCAGGATGCCGTCCTGCAAGCGGCGGTCCAGTTGCGCGGCATCGGCGATCAGCACCATGTCATCGGCGCTGCCCTGCTGGCCGGGGCGCGACAGGTGGATCGGCCCCTCGATCGTCAGCGCGCCCGACCCCCCGTCCACCCGCAAACGCGAGGCGACCAGCCGGTTGCCCTGATACCAGATCACCACCCCGCCCGAGGCGGTCAGCGTGCGGTCGCCGGTCAGCGTGATGTTGTCGGCCAGCACGGTGGCGGCATCATCGCCCGCCTGATCGGGCACCGCGCGGGGCAGAGTCACCCCGCCCCGCCCGCTGGCGGTGGTGGTGGCGGTGGTCAGCCGTTCCGGCGTGGGGGTGCCGTCGGCAATGGTGCCAAAGCCCAGCAGGGGCGCGGTCGGGGCCAGCGCCGGGCCGCCGCTGCTGTTTTCGGTCACGCCGATGACGGTCGGCACCTGCACCACCTGCGGCTGCTCCTGTTCCTGTCCCTGCGCCCGCGCGGTCAGCGGGGCCGTGGCGGCGGCGGTTGCGGCGATCAGGGCGGTGGCGGCAGCCATGGCCGCGGCGCGTCTGTTGCGGGGTTTGCGTGGGCGCGTTGCCATCAGCCATCCTCTTTTTGCAGGATCACGGCCAAGGCCAGCGCGGCACCGACGGCGGGCGGAGCCCAACCGGCGATCCACGGCGCAACCTGCCCGGAATCGCCCAGAACCTGCGCCAGATTGCGCAGAAAGAACAAGCCGATCCCCGCCTCGAAGGCCAGCAGAACCGCGATGCCGGAATTGCGCCCGCGCACATGCTGCATGGTAAAGGCGGCGGCGATGGCGACCATGGCGGCCATCAGAAACGGGCGTGCCAGCTCCATCTGCAACCAGACGCGGTGGCGCGCGGCGGAAAAGCCCGCGCGTTCCAGCCCGGCGATGAAATCGGGCAGTTGCCAGATGCCCACCGCATCGGGCCGGCCAAAGCCGTCGCGGATGCGCTGCGCCGTCAGGTCAGAGGGCAGCGACAGCGTTTCCTGCGCCTGCACATCGGCCTGCGGGTTCTGGCTGTCCAGCCGATAGTCGCGCACGCCGCTTAGATGCCAGGCGCCGGGGGCCAGAACCGCGCTTTGCGCCTCGATCCGGCGGGTGAGGCCGGAACCGGATTCGTAGATCAGAAAGGTCGCGTCATACAGCGTCGTCGCATCCGGGCTGGCGCGGCCGGCGCGGATCACGATCTGGCCGCTGTCCTGCCCGTTATCGCTCAGCCCCTGCCGCAGCCAGACGGCGCTATCGCCCACGGAAACCGTCTGCTGGCCGCCGCGCTCGATCCGGGCGGCGGTGTCGTCATACAGGCGGCTGGTGGCGGCGACAAAGGGGTTCAGCACCGCCACCGCCACCGCGCCCACGATGATCGCCGTCGCCAGCGGCGCGCGCAGCAGCCGCAGCGCCGATTGCCCGGCGGCGCGGATCGCCACCAGTTCGGATGTGCGCGCCAGCCCCAGAAACAGCGCAATCCCCGCCAGCACCGTCACCAGCGGCAGGATCTGGTAAAACGCCCCGGCAATCGACAGCAGCGACAGCTGCGCCGCCCCGCCCAGCCCCAGCCCCGAGCCGGAAAAGCGGCGGATCGTCTCGATCATCTCGATCAGGAACAGGATCAGCCCGAACACCCCCGCGATCAGCAGCAGACTGCGCAGGAAGCGGCGGGCGATGTAGAACGGCAGGATCATGTCGCCCCTCCGACCCGCGCAGTTGCAGGCGCAGGAAAGGGCCGCGCCGCCAGCCACAGCAGGGCCAGACAGATCAGGCCGCCGATCAGCACCGGCACATAGGGCAGCCACCACTGCGCCGGATCGCGCCCGGCGGCATTGGCGGCGGCATTGACCATGAACTGCACCGCGATCAGCCCGATGATCGCCCAGAACACCTGCCGCCACACGCCAAAGCGCGAATAGCCGCCGATCAGCAGCGTGGCAAAGCCGATCATCACCGCAATCGGGGCCTGAAACGGCTGGCTGATCCGCTCATGCGCCTCTAGCCGGGCCTCAGCGGCGGATTTGCCGGTGCTTTCCAGAACCTGCGCATCGGCGCGCAACAGCGGCAGCGTGCCGAAATCGCGCAAATCACGCCCCCGCGCCGCGCGCACCCCGATCAGCGCCCCCAGATCATAGCTCAGTTCCTCGAACCGGGTGATCGACAGCAGCCCGTCGGGGCTGTCCTGCGTGACCCGCATGTTCTGCACCATCCCGTTCAGCATCACCAGCACCGGCCCGTGATCGCCGCGCACCACCAGCGCCTCTTGCGCGGTATAGGCGGACTGATCGGCAGGGTTGCGCGCATCTTCCAGAAACAGATCCAGCAACCGCCCGTCATTGGCAATATCGCGGATGAACAGCGTCAGCCCGGTCGCCGGATGCTGAAAATCGCCCGCGCGCAGAAACTGCCCGACGACGTTTTCGGCCAGCTCGCTCTGCCGGTCGGCCAGCCGTTCGCGCGCCATCGGCACCAGCACATGCGCCAGAACCGCCACGATCAGCCCCACGACCAGCCCAAAGACCAGCACCGGCCGCGCCATCCGCCAGGGCGACAGCCCGGCGGCGCGCATGGCGACCAGCTCTGATTCTCCGGCCAGACGGTTGGTGCCATAGGCGGTGGCGGCAAAGGCCGCGACCGGCAGCACGGTGGCAATCACGGTGGGCAGGGTCAGCGCGGTGAACTCCAACACCACCAGCGCGGTCTGGCCATCGCTTAACAATTGCTCGAACAGACGCACGGCACGGTTGATCCAATACACCGCGACCAGCACCAGCGCAAAAAAGCCGAACAGGCCTAGAAATTGGGTCAGCAGGTAACGGTCGATGCGTGGCATGGGGTCCGGGTCGGTTGGCTTGCCCCCTGATAACCCGTGCGGCGGCTCTGGCAAAGGGGCCGCATGGCGTCTAGGCTGTCGGCGGCGAACAAACTGAAAGGCCCGATCCATGACCCACCCCGTCGAAATCAGCTTTGTCGAAACCGCTGCCGCCGATCCGGCCGCGCATCAGGGGCGGGTGGCGCTGATCGTGACACCGGGGGCCAGACTGCCCCCCGGCCTGCCGCGCGCCGCGCGCGATGCGGCGATGCGGGCGCTTGAGTCCAAGGCGGGCCGGGCGCTGAAACCCGGCGGGTCGCTGGAACTGGCCTTCCCCGCCGGCATGGCCGCCGAGGCGCTGCAACTGGTCGCGCTGCCGCCCAAATCCTCTGCGACCGAGGCGCGCAAGGCCGGTGCCGCCATCGGCGCCAAACTGGGCCGCGCCCATACGCTGGTGCTGGCGGGCAATCATGCGCAGGGGGCCGACATCGCCCTTGGCCTCGCTCTGCGCGGCTATGATTTTTCCGTGTATCAGACGCAAAAGGATGGCGACGACGCCGCCCCCGGCGATGTGAACCCGGCGCAACTGGTCACAACACCCGCTGCGGGCGAAAACGCCCGTCTGGCCGAGGGCGGCGATACGCCCGCCAGCGCCGATGCCGCCGATGCCAACCCGCCTGCGCCGGAAAAGGCCCGCGTCACCTTCGCCGCCAAAGACCCTGAATCGCTGGCCCGCGCCGCCACTGACGGGGCCGCGCTGGCCGAAGGCGTGTTCTTCACCCGCGATCTGGTCAATGAACCGGCCAATGTGCTGACCACCACCGACTTTGCCGACCGCCTGCTGGCGATGCAGGAAATCGGCCTCACGGTCGAGGTGCTGGACGAAGACGAACTGGCGAAACTGGGTATGCGCGCGCTGCTGGCCGTGGGGCAGGGGTCGGAAAGCCCGTCCAGGGTCGTGGTGATGCGCTGGAACGGCGGCGGGGACCAGGCGCCGCTGGCTCTGGTCGGCAAGGGCGTGGTGTTCGACACCGGCGGCATTTCCATCAAACCGGCCGCAGGGATGGAGGAAATGACCATGGACATGGGCGGCGCGGGCGTCGTCGCCGGGGTCATGCGCACGCTGGCCCTGCGCCGGGCGCGGGCCAATGTCGTCGGTCTGGTCGGTCTGGTCGAAAACATGCCCGATGGCCGCGCCCAACGCCCCGGCGACATCGTGCGCAGCATGAAGGGCGACACGATCGAGGTCATCAACACCGATGCCGAGGGGCGTTTGGTGCTGGCCGATGTGCTGTGGTATGCGCAGGATCGCTTTAATCCGGCGGCGGTGATCGACCTCGCCACGCTGACCGGCGCCGTCATCATCGCGCTGGGCCATGAAAATGCAGGGGTATTTGCCAATGACGACGCATTGGCCGATCAGATCCTGACCGCCGCGCGGGCCGAGGGCGAAGGTGCGTGGCGTCTGCCTCTGGGCAAGGCCTATGACGACCAGATCAAATCGCGGCTGGCCGACATCAAGAACACCGGCGGCCGCGCGGCAGGCTCGATCACGGCGGCGCAATTCCTGCAACGCTTCATCCGCAAGGGCCAACCCTGGGCGCATATCGACATCGCCGGAGTGGCCCTGCCGCCCGTCGCCACCGACCTCGCCCCCAAGGGCGCGACCGGCTGGGGGGTGATGACGCTGGATCGCCTGATCCGCACCCATTACGAGGGCAAATGACAGCGCGCGTTGCACCGTCCGGCTGTGCACAGGTTGTGTACGCCCTGTGCACAGGTTGTGCACAGGCTGTGCAGCCGAAATCCCGGCATTTGCCGGGGTTTCGCGCCGCCCCGGCACAGGCGTTGCGCCACGCAACGCCCGCCGCCGTTGCGCGCTAGGCCGGCCCCATGGGCAACGCGATGTTCTATCACCTGACCCGCACCCCCGCCGATGCGCTGGTGCCCATGCTGATCGGCAAGGCCCGCGCCGCTGGCTGGCGCGTGGAACTGCGCGGCACAGATGCCGAAACCCTTGAACGGCTGGATAAAAAACTGTGGGAAGCCGAAGCTTTCCTGCCCCACGGCCAACAGGGCGGCCCCCATGACGCCCGCCAGCCGGTGCTGCTGACCCTCGCCGGCCAACCCGCCGCCAACAATCCCGCCTGCCTGCTGACCCTGAACGGAGCCGAAGTAAATCCGCAGGAATGTCAAAGCCTTGAGCGAACCTGCATCATCTTCGACGGCGCCAGCCCCCCCGCCACCGACCGCGCCCGCGACCAATGGCGCAGCCTGACCGCCGCCGGAATCACCGCAGAATACTGGTCCGAAGAATCCGGCCGCTGGACCCGCAAACGCTGACACCCCAGCTGCCTGAAAACCCAACAAAATCAGGCATCTTTGGTCCGAAAAATATCCCACGGGGGTCCGGGGGTGTGAAACCCCCGGCCTTCGGGCGCTACCCCGCCAGCCGAACCACCTTGTCATGCGACCGATCCAGCCGCCCCGCCAGCCCGTCACGGATCGCCACCCGCAGGATTCGCCGGTAAAGTCCGGCCTGATCGCCGTATCGCCCCGCCTGCCGCCGCCATTTCAGCACCAGCACCGGCAACAGCGGCCAGAACCAGGGCCCCGCCGCCACCCGATAGGCCAGCAGCGCGTTGCGATACATGTAATACACCTTCCAGATCGGCTTCAAAATCAGGGCGTTACCCTCAATCGAGGCCGTGTCGTGTTCAAACCGCACCGCAGGCTCAAACCCCAGCCGCAAGCCCCTGCGCCGCATCGTCAGCGTATAAAGCTGATCGTCGCCATAGATGAACAACCCGGCATGAGGAAACCCCGCCCGCCGGATCGCATCCCGCGACAGAAACAGCCCCACAAAAGAAGCCATATCCACCGCCACCGGCCCCGCATCCGGCGCATAGGCGGTGTCCGGCAGATGAAACCCCCGCCGCCCGGCACGCAGCGTGCGCAGAAATTCCGGCATATGCCAGAAGGGGTTACGGTAGGGGCGGTTCATCTCGCAGACCGTGCCGCCCGGCGTGATGACCGCCGCCCCAACCGCATCCCACCGCCCCGGCGGCAGGTCACGAAAGGCGGCGATGGCACCGGCGCAGGGCCGCCCGTCATCGTCCATCACCACCACCCAGTCGGGGTCGAACCGCTGCATCACATGCCGCAGCCCCAGCGAAAACCCCCCCGCCCCGCCGCTGTTTTCGGCGTGAAATACAACGCTCAGTCTCGGGTCGTCCAGATCGCGCAGCCAGTCGCCGGTGCCATCATCGGATGCGTTGTCAAACACCACGACATGATCCAGCGGCTCGGCCAGCAGGCGGCGAACGGTTTCTTGCAGCTTTTCCAGCCGGTTATAGGTAACGACCAAAGCCGCGATCACGGCATTGGCCTTGTCTGCCTGCCCCATCAGCGCGGCTGGCCCAAACCGCCCGCGGCAATCGCCGCCATGTTCAGAATATCGTTCACGGTGGAATTGGTGGCGCAGATCTGGATCGGTTTGGGCACCCCGGTCAGGATCGGGCCAATCACCGTCGCCCCCGCCATTTCCTGCAACAATTTCACCGAGATACTGGCCGAATGCCGCGCCGGCACCACCAGCACATTCGCTGGCCCGCTTAGTCGACTGAACGGGTAACGCGCCGCCGCCTCGGCATTCAGGGCCACGTCCACGGTCATCTCGCCTTCGTATTCGAAATCGACGCCACGCGCGTCCAGAACCTTGGGTGCCTCGGCCATCTTTACGGCGCGTTCGCTGATCGGATAGCCAAAGTTAGAAAACGACAGAAAGGCCACTCGCGGCTCAAGCCCCAGTCCCCGCGCGACCTGCGCACCGCGGACGGCAATATCCGCCAGATCCTCGGCCTCGGGCCATTCATGAACCAGCGTGTCGCCGATCAGCACCACGCGGCCCTTGTGCAGCAAGGCGGTGATGCCCACGGTGTGATCTTGCGGACGCACGTCGAACACCTGCCCGATCTGCGCCAGAACATGCGCGCTTTTGCGGGTCGCGCCGGTCACAAGCCCGTCGCCATGCCCATGCGCCAGCATCAGGGCTGCGAACACATGCCGGTCGCGGTTGACCCGTTTATGCGCATCCTCGCGGTCAACGCCCTGACGTTGCAGGCGTTTATACAGAAATTCGTAATAGCTGTCCAAATGCCGGGCATTGCCCGCGTTCACCACCTGAATTTCCCGCACGGCATCGCCAAGGCCCACGGCCTCGAGCTTGTCCTTCACGTCCTGATCGCGGCCCACCACCAGCGCGGTGCCCATGCCGCCCCGCTGCCATGCCACGGCGGCGCGCAGCACGCGCGGATCGTCGCCCTCGGCAAAGATCATCCGCGCCTGATTCTGCCGCGCCCGCGCATGGATCGCGTTGAGGATCGAGGCCGTCGGGTCCATCCGCGCCCGCAGCGAGTGGGCATAACCCTCCATGTCGATGATCGGGCGGCGGGCAACGCCGGTATC
Organism: Paracoccus sp. (in: a-proteobacteria); assembly: GCF_030538755.1. GTDB lineage: Bacteria > Pseudomonadota > Alphaproteobacteria > Rhodobacterales > Rhodobacteraceae > Paracoccus. The sequence continues at coordinate 58,721 of NZ_JAUNTJ010000019.1, forward strand.
CATGCCCGCGCGCGCCACGGCGGGCGGGATGACGTGGATCAGACGCGGGTCAAAGGGCGTCGGGATGATGTAATCGCGGCCAAAGGTCAGCTTGCGGCCATAGGCCACGGCGACCTCGTCGGGCACATCCTCGCGCGCCAGTTCAGCCAAAGCGCGGGCGCAGGCGATCTTCATCTCGTCGTTGATGGCGCGGGCATGGATGTCCAGCGCACCCCGGAACAGATAGGGGAACCCCAGCACATTGTTGACCTGATTGGGATAATCGCTGCGCCCGGTGGCGACGATGGCATCGGGGCGGACGGCCTGCGCTTCCTCGGGGGTGATTTCGGGATCGGGGTTGGCCATGGCAAAGATGACCGGGTTATCGGCCATGCTGATGACCATTTCAGGCGTCACCGCGCCCTTGGCCGACACGCCCAGAAACACATCCGCGCCGCGCATCGCGTCTTCCAGACTGCGGGCCTCGGTCACGACGGCATGGGCCGATTTCCACTGGTTCATGCCCTCGGTGCGGCCCTGATAAATCACGCCCTTGGTGTCGCACATGATGCAGTTTTCATTGCGCGCGCCCATGGCCTTTATCAGCTCCAGACAGGCGATGCCCGCAGCGCCCGCGCCGTTCAGCACGACCTTGCAATCCTCGATCCGCTTGCCCGACAGTTCCAGCGCGTTAATCAGACCGGCGGCGCAGATCACGGCGGTGCCGTGCTGGTCGTCGTGGAACACCGGGATGTCCATCATTTCCTTCAGGCGGGATTCGATGATGAAACATTCGGGCGCCTTGATGTCTTCAAGGTTGATGCCGCCAAAGCTTGGCCCCATCAGGCGGACGGCCTGAATGATTTCCTCGGGGTCTTCGGTGTCCAGTTCGATGTCGATGGCGTTCACATCGGCAAAGCGTTTGAACAGAACCGCCTTGCCCTCCATCACCGGCTTGGATGCCAAAGCACCCAGATTGCCCAAGCCAAGGATGGCGGTGCCGTTGGAAATCACCGCGACCATATTGCCCTTGGTGGTATAGTCATAGGCAGTTTCCGGCCGCGCGGCGATGGCCTCAACCGGCACCGCGACGCCGGGTGAATAGGCCAGCGACAGATCGCGCTGCGTCGCCATCGGGGTCGAGGCCACGATGTCGTATTTCCCCGGACGCGGCTCCATGTGATAGGCCAGTGCCTCGTCGGGCGTGATGCGTGCGTTGCGGTTCTTCTGATCGCTCATATGCGTGTCCCCCTGTTGGCCCCGTGTTAGCGCGCGGCAGCGGCATCCTCAACGGGCAAGCATCACGGGCGCAGGGGTTTTCAGCCAGCCACAAGCCGCTTCCTGTTTGTCCAAATACGCATCTTGGGGCGCGACGCGCCTTACAGAGAGATCCGCACAAAACTGTCGCGCAGCGCGTGCGACCATGCCTGACTGATGCGCGCGAAATCGGGATCGTCCTTCAGGATGCGGCGGTGGAGGCCGACGGCGCAGCGGTCCTTTTCGATCACCGCCAGATCCAGCGGCATCCCCACCGACAGGTTCGATCGCAGGGTCGAATCCATCGACAGCAGCACGGCCTTTTGCGCATCGTCCAGATTGGTCGCGGGGGTAATCACACGATCCAGCAGCGGCTTGCCGTATTTATGCTCGCCGATTTGCAGAAAGGGCGTGTCCTCAGTCGCTTCGATAAAGTTGCCCTCGGGATAGATCAGGAACAGCCGCATGTCGCCGCCCGCCCGCTGCCCGGCCACGATCAGGCTGGCACTGGCCTGCATCTGGCGAAAGTCGCGCAACTGTTCGGTAATCTCGCGCCGGGTCCGCGACAGGCAATCCCCGATGATCGAGGCAACCTGCAACATCGTCGGGGCCAGCATGATCGAGGTGGTCTCGTCGGCCATATCGTCCTCGACCGCCTCTTGCAGACGGCCAAGGGTGGTCTGCGTCACCGACAGCGACCCGGCCGTCATGACGGCGATCACCCGCTCGCCGGGGTTTTCAAAGAAGAACATCTTGCGATAGGTGGCAATATTGTCCAGCCCGGCATTGGTGCGCGTGTCCGACAGCAGCACCAGCCCTTCGTTCAGTTTCAGCCCGACGCAATAGGTCATGATCCGGTCCGCATTCCCTGTTTGCCGGGCAAGATACGGTGGCTGCAACCTGCCCGCAACCGCCGGGCCGTAATCAGGCCCGGCTGCGGGTTACAGTTCTTCCACCTTGACCGTGACGGCCAGCATTTCCGCCCCCGGCCCGGCGCGCATCCCGCGAATGGGCGCCGCGTCCGAGGAATCCAGCCCCGACCCCAGCCGGACATAGCGATCATCCGGGCAGCAGCGATTGGCCGCGTCAAAGCCGACCCAGCCCAGGCCCTGAATGTGAATCTCGGCCCAGGCGTGGGCGGCATCATGGGGCGTGCCGTCGATGGTCGAATGCAGATAGCCCGACACATAGCGCGCCGGCAGATCGTGCAGCCGCGCCACGGCGATCAGCGCATGGGCGTGATCCTGACACACCCCTTCACCCAGGGCGAGCGCCTCGGCGGCGGTGGTGCGGGCATCGGTCACGCCGGGGCGATAGGCGATGGCATCCGCCACTACGCCCGACAGCCGGTGCGCCAGATCCAGCGCCGCATCACCGCTGGCCGATGCCGCCAGATCACGCAGCGCCTGATCGGTGGCGGTGGCGGCGGTGCTGCGCAGATAGGCCAACGGGTGAATGATTTCGCGGTGGCCCCGCAGAACGCCAGCCAGATCGGTGGTTTCCACCACACCCCAGCAGCGCACGGCGATTTCCTCCAGCGGGCCGCGCACCGTCCAGCCCTCGATCCAGTCGCCCGCACCGTCGCGGAACGCGGGGCCGCGCTGCCCGCCGGTCACGTCGATCTGCCAGTTTTCCGTTTTCTGCCCCTCGCAGGCCGAAGGCGTCAGGCGCAGGCTCTGGATCAGGTTCCTGACCGGCATGTCGTAATGATACAGCGTCTCATGCAGGATTTTCAGCTTCATGCCTGCATCCCCCCGGCCAGATAATCCTGATGCACCAGCACCGATATGGCGGCGATTTCCTCGATGAACCATGTCAGGAATTCGTGCAGACCTTCGTCAAAGATCATCTCGATGTCGTGGTTTTGCAGACGGCTCAGCACCTCGCGCGCCTTGTCGCGGGCGGTGTGGGGCACGCCCTCGCCATAGCGGCGGGCCAGCCCCTCAAGGTTCCAGACCGTTTCATAAAGCGAGGTAATCAGCGACCGCGGGCTTTCGCCGTTCAGGATCATGAAATCGGCCACCCGCCCGGCGGTCACATCGCCGCCATAGGCCCAGTGGAACGCCCGATGCGCCGACAATGCACGCAGGATCACCTGCCACTGATAGCTGTCCAGTTCCGAGCCGACAAATTCGACACGCGGCAGCAGGACGAAATATTTCACATCCAGAATCCGCGCCGTCGCATCGGCCCGTTCCAGCCCATAGCCAAGATTGATGAAATGCCAGCCGTCATTGCGCAATTGCGTGGCATTGATTGCCCCCCGCACGGTCGAGGCGCTTCGGGTGACGAAATCGGTCAGGTCCGCGCCCTCTAACTGGCCGCGCGGCATCCGTTCGATGCGGCGCAGTTCCTGATATGCGCTGTTCAGCGCGTCCCAGACTTGCCCGGTCAGCGCGGTGCGGACAATGCGCCCGCCTTCGCGCGCTTTTTCGAAACAGGACACCACGGATGAAGGGTTGCCGCGGTCGAAATACATGAATTCTTCGATGTTTTCCTGCGAGAGATGATCGTATTTATCAGAAAACAACTCTGCCGTGCCCGAAGCGCGCAGCAGCGAGTTCCTTTCGTTTTCATATCCCTCGCCACTGTTCGGCATCAGCGTGATGCGCTGGCCCACATGCAGCAGGCGGGCGGCGGTTTCGGCGCGCTCCAGATGGCGGCCCATCCAGAACAGGTTGGCGGCGGTGCGGCTGAGCATATCCGTTTCCCCTTATTCCGACAGAACCCAGGTGTCCTTGACCCCGCCGCCCTGCGACGAGTTCACCACCAGCGAGCCTTCGCGAAGCGCCACCCGCGTCAGCCCGCCCGGCACCAGCTCGATCCGGTCGCCGCACAGGCAATAGGGGCGCAGGTCCACATGGCGCGGAGCGATGCCCTGTTCGACAAAGGTCGGCACGGTGGACAGTGACAGCGTGGGCTGGGCGATGTAATTATGCGGGGCGGCCTGAATGCGGGCGCGGAAATCCTCGATCTCGGCCTTGGTCGCCTTTGGGCCGACCAGCATCCCGTAACCGCCCGATCCGTGAACCTCTTTCACGACAAGATCGGGCAGGTTCTCCATCACATGTTTATAGTCGTCGTCATCCCACAGCGTCCATGTCTGGACGTTGTTCAGGATCGGCGTTTCCCCCAGATAAAAGCGGATCATATCGGGCACATAGGTATAGATGGCCTTGTCATCGGCCACGCCCGCGCCGGGGGCCGAACAGATGCTGACCCCGCCAGAACGATACACATCCATCAGCCCCGGAATGCCCAGCATGGAATCGCGGCGGAAACACAAGGGGTCGATGAACGGGTCATCCACGCGGCGATAGATCACATCGACGCGCTGCGGCCCCTGCGTCGTGCGCATATAGACAAATTCGCCGTCCACGAACAGATCCTGCCCCTCGACCAGTTCCAGCCCCATCAGATTGGCCAGAAAGCTGTGTTCGTAATAGGCGCTGTTGAAATGGCCCGGCGTCAGGATCACGCAGGTGGGCCGGTCGCTGCATTTGGCCGGGGCCACCGATTCCAGCGTGCGGCGCAGCAGTTCGGGGTATTGGTCCACGGGTTCGATGCGGTTGCCGCGAAACAGTTGCGGGAACATGCGCATCATGATTTCGCGGTTTTCCAGCATATAGCTGACGCCTGAAGGGGTGCGGCAGTTATCCTCCAGCACAAAGAACTCGTCCTTGCCGGTGCGCACAAGGTCGATGCCGATGATATGGCTGTAGACCCCGCGCGGCGGGACAAAGCCGACAGCCGCCTTTTCAAAAGCCTCGTTCTGATAGACCAGCCGCGCCGGAATGCGGCCCGCGCGCACGATTTCGGCCCGGCCATAGACATCGCGCAAAAAGGCGTTCAGGGCGCGGGCGCGCTGTTTGATGCCGCGTTCCAGCCTGCGCCATTCGGTTTGTTCAAAGACGCGCGGCATCATGTCAAAGGGGATCAGCCGGTCCGGGTCGCCGCCCTCGCCATAGACGGCAAAGGTGATGCCGATGCGGCGGAACAGAGCCTCGGCCTCGGCCTGTTTCATCTGCCGCAGATCGGCGGGCATGGTATCGACCCAATCGTTCAGCATGGCATAGGGCGCACGCACCTGATCGCCGTCATACATTTCGTTGTAATGCGTCATCCGTTTTCCCCCGGCCCCGAGGTCTTGCCCGGTGGCCTTTGGAAACAGAAACTCTTGCCCATGGAACAGAGTCCATGCCCCGCCGGGCTTTTTCCCCGGCGGGTTAGCAAAAATTTAGAGTTGCCGCGTTTTTTGGCGATCTGCCCGTTTCGCGGGCGATCAGTTGGTGCGCCAGCCCCCGTCGGGCAATGCGGCCACCGAGGCGCGCGCGGCAAGGTATTCGGCGGCCAGCGCGTCGATATAGGCGCGCACGGGTTGCACGTTGCGGATCGCGCCGATGCCCTGACCGGCACCCCAGATCTGGCTCCACGCCTTGGGTTTGGCACTGGCGCCGGTGCTGGCAAAGTTCATCGTTTCCGCATCGGCGCTATCCAGTGCATCCGGGTCCATTCCGGCATTGCGGATCGAGGGGGCAAGGTAATTGCCCGAAACCCCGGTAAACAGCGACGAGGTGACAATATCCATCGCGCCGCTGTCGCAGATCATCTGCTTGTATTCGGGTTGCGCGTTCGCCTCGGCCGTGGCGATGAAGGGGCTGCCGATATAGGCCAGATCGGCCCCGGCCACCTGCGCGGCCAGCACCGCCCGCCCGGTGGCAATCGCCCCCGACAGCAGCAGCGGCCCGTCGAACCAGTCGCGGATTTCCTGCAACAGCGCAAAGGGAGACTGCCGCCCGGCATGGCCGCCCGCGCCTGCCGCCACGGCGATCAGCCCGTCGGCACCCTTTTCGATCGCCTTGCGGGCAAAGCGGTTGTCGATCACGTCATGCAGCGCGATGCCGCCGCAGTCATGGGCGGCGGCGTTCACCTCGGGGCGGGCGCCAAGGCTGGTGATCCAGATCGGCACGCGGTGGCGGTGGCAGATTTCAATGTCGCGTTCCAGCCGGGCGTTGGATTTATGCACGATCTGGTTCACCGCAAAGGGGGCGGCGGGCGTGTCGGGATGGGCCTGATTGTGCCGGTCCAGTTCCTCGGCGATGCGGGTCAGCCACTGATCCAGCAGCGGCGGATCGCCCGCCGCTTCGCGCGCATTCAGCGCCGGAAAGCTGCCGACGATGCCCGCCTTGCATTGCGCGATGACCAGTTCCGGGCCGGACACGATGAACATGGGCGATCCGACAACGGGAATGCGCAGGTTTTGCAGGATGGGCGGCAGCATGGGTTCCTCCGGGTTTTGCGGGCAGGATGCCGCGCGGGTGGGCGCGCGGCAAGAATGACGCTGCGCCAGCCATGCAAAAGGGCGGCCCCGCTGTCAGGGCCGCCCTGTCGCAGAGTGCTGACCGGCGATCAGGCTGTTTTGCGGCGGCGCAGGCGACCGATGCCGGCAAAGGCCGCGACCCCCGCCGCCATCAGCGGCAGGGCACCGGGCAGCGGCACCGGCGCGATGTCATGGCCGTTGATCGAGGCCAGAACGTAATCGGGGTTGTCGGTGATGAACCCGTCCAGCCCCCAGTTCAGGAAATCCATCGTCAACTGATCGCTGTGGGCCTGATCGGCGGGGCGGAAGGTCATACGCGCTAACTTAAGGGCTTGTGGGGTTTCTGGCGGCGTTTGCCTGGCTTTT
>NZ_JAUNTJ010000039.1 GCF_030538755.1 Paracoccus sp. (in: a-proteobacteria)
CACGAAGCCGCCTGATCAACGAAATCCAAAGCGGTAGAAACCGGGCGGTTACGAACAAACCACAAAGCCCCGCGCCGGATAGTCCCGCGAGGCAAGTTTCTGTGCCGCAAGCAGACGGTTCTTTGGCTTCAGGTTGCGATAATGCAGAACCCCGCCCCGTTTCCCGCCGAAGGAAAGAAGGATTTCGTCCCTTCTTCGGTCGAGGTCCGGTTCAATCTCTGCCCGAACCAGATAACCACCGAGGCAAAGCCATTCAGAGTTTCCGTTAAGGGAACCCGGTTTCAGGCGATCAACCTTATCGTCGCCAGCCTCGTCTATGAAAAGCGTGTAGTGGTGCGCCAATGCGGCCCCGTCGAGAATGAAGCGTTTGAATATGCCCGCTTCAGTTTTCCATACAAGATCGTAGGTGTTACGCGGATCGCCGGGCAGACAGAATGAATCTGTCATAGACCCGCGTGCGCAGACGATTGCGTAATCCGTTGGTGCGGCGTTGTGCTCGGGCGATCGGGTCATGTGGCAGGCGCAGGATCGAGACAAAGCCCGCATTTTCCAGCATCGGGGCCAATCGCCCGAATGTCAGGCCATCACCGAATGGCAGGCGTTGCATGATCGCCGCGTGTGCATCGCCAAGTGCGCCGTCATAATCGGGATCGGGGGCCAGCCGATCCCACAATGCCAGCAGACGGGCAGCCCACCGACCAGACGCACGGGGATGCGCCCAATTGCCATCATAGATCAGCAGACACCCGCCGGGGCGCAGCACGCGCGCCCATTCGGCAAAGGCCGAAGCCGGGTCGGTCAGCGTCCAGACCAGATGGCGGCAAATGATGGCGTCATAGCTTTCGTCCGGCTCCATCGTGTGGGCCGCATCGGCGCAAATAAACCGCAGGCGCGGCTTGCCAGCATGTTTGGCGCGGGCGGCGGTCAACATTACTTCGGAAAAATCCAGTGCGGTGACATCATGGCCCTGATCGTGAATCAGTTGCGTGACCTCGCCCGTGCCGCAGGCCAGCTCTAACACGCGCAAAGGTTCTGGTCCCAACACCTCGCGCATGGGCTGTGCCCAGGCGGCGGCTTCGGCCCCCGGTGCTATCCGGTGACCGAAGGCCAGATCGAACGTCGCGGCACGCGCAGACCAATAGGCCCGGATGTCTTCGCTCAGATCATGATTGTTCGGCATATGCCGCGTCGAGAATCTGCTCGAACCGTTGCACAGCGCGGGCGGGCATCTTCTCGGGCAGAGTGTCAGGGCGAATGGCCTCGTCCTCGGTGACTTCGATCAGCATCACCATGCCCATGGCGTAATGCGGGGTGCATTTGATGAAGTAATGGCCCGGCTCGGTCAGGGTGACTTCGATTTCCTCGTTGATATTGCCGCGGAACGGTTCGGCCCCCTCGGGGATGCCGTTGTCGATGGTGGCGGCATTGTGGCTGGGTTGGGTGGCCAGAAACTTGACCGTATCGCCCGGCGCGATGCGCAGATATTGCGGCTCATAGATCATCGAGCCATGTTCGTTGCGGTTGAACATCTGGACCTCGTGCATCTCGGCCAGGGCGGGGCTGGCCATCAGGGCCAGCGCGATCAGTGCGTGTTTCATGCGGTTTTCTCCAAGGGTAGAAAGCGAAAGATGGTCGCGGCGTCAGTGGGATCGGTCAGCCGGTGCGAATCGATGCGGAAGATGCTGTGCAACCGGTCCGGGGTCAGCACCTCGGCGGGCGGGCCAAGGGCGACCATGCGACCGCCCTCCATCACCGCCAGCCGGTCGCAGCCCATCGCCTGATTCAGATCATGCAGCGCGATCACCACCGTCACCGGCAGATCATCGACCAGCCGCAGCAGGGCAAGCTGATGGTGGATGTCCAGATGGTTGGTCGGCTCGTCCAGCAGCAGGATACGGGGTTGCTGCGCCAGCGCGCGGGCGATCTGGATGCGCTGACGTTCGCCCCCGGACAGGGTGGACCATTGCGCATCGGCCAGATGGATCATGCCGACGGTTTCCAGCGCATCGGAGACAATGGCGGCATCGCGGGTCGAAAAGGGCGACAGCGCCGACAGAAAGGGCGTGCGGCCCAGTTCAACCACATCGCGGGCGCGCAGAGCCTCGGTCGTGTCGGTGTGCTGTTCGACCACGGCCATGACCTGCGCGATCTGGCGGCGCGGCATCTGGCGCAGATCGGTGCCATCCAGCGCGACGCGGCCCACGGCCCCGCGCAGCAGCCCGGCCAGCAGCCGCAGCAGCGTCGATTTGCCGGACCCGTTCGGGCCGATCAGACCCAGCGTCTCGCCCGGCATCACCTCAAGATTGACGTCGGATACGACGGCCCGGCCCCGGCGCGGGCTCCAGCCAAGGTTCTGCGCGGTCAGTCTCATGCGCGTGCCCCCTGGCGGATCAGGATCAGCGCGAAACCGGGCGCGCCGACAAGGGCGGTGACGACACCGATGGGGACGACCTGACCGGGAATCAGGATGCGCGACACCACATCCGCGCCGATCAGGAAGATGGCCCCGACCAGCGCCGCAACCGGCACCAGCGCCGCGTGGCGGGGACCGACAAGAAACCGGGCCGCGTGGGGAATGACCAGCCCGACAAAGCCGATGGCGCCGACAAGGCTGACCATCACCGCCGTCATCATCGTCACCGCGCCGATCAACACCACCTGCACCACACGGACGTTGATGCCCAAAGATGCCGCCGAACTGGCCCCGAATGTGAACGCATCCAGCGCCCGCATGTGCCACAGGCAGATCAGCAGGCCTATGATTGCAAAGGGCACCGCCATCGTCACATCAGGCCAGCGCGACCCCGACAGGTTGCCCAGCAGCCAGAACATGATCCCGCGCGCCTGTTCGGCATTGGCGGATTTGGCGATAAAGAAAGAGGTCAGCGCGTTGAAAAGCTGCGATCCGGCGATGCCCGCCAGCACCATCTGCGCCGCACCGCCACCCGCCGCGCGGGCCAGCGCCGCGACCAGCGCAAAGGCCAGCGCCGCGCCCAGAAACGCGCCGCCGGAAATGCCGATGGCCCCGCCGCCGATGCCCATGATCGTCACCGCCACCGCGCCGGTGGATGCCCCCGCCGACACGCCCAGCAGATAAGGATCGGCCAGCGCATTGCGCACAAGGGCCTGCAACACCACGCCCGACAGCGCCAGCGCCGCACCGCAGGCCGCGGCAACCAGCGTGCGCGGCATGCGATAGTTCCAGATGATCCCGGCCTCGATCCGGTCCACCTCGTGCCCCGCCTGCCACAGATTGTTGGCCAGCACCCGGCCAACATCGCCGGGCGTGATGCCGACCTCGCCCAAGGCGACCCCGGCAAGGATCGCCAGCAGCAGCAGGCACAGGCCCGCCAGCCCCTTCAGGGCGATTGAAGCAGGCGCGACACGCATCAGTTCACCTGATACCCGGCCAGTGCCTCGGCCAGTTGTTTCAGCCCCATCACGTTGCGGATCGAGGGGCGCATCGAATGGCCGTCCATGACGACGATCCGGTCGTTGACGACCGCATCCATCTGGCTGGCCACCGGATCGGTGCGCAGGAATTCCAGCTTTTTCTCGACATCATCCGCAGGGAAGCGGCGGCGCTCCATCTCGGCGACCACGATCACGGTCGGGTTGGCGCGGGCAATGGTTTCCCACGACACGACCGGCCATTCCTCGTCGCTTTCGACCACGTTGCGCAGGCCCAGAGCCTGCATCATATAGGCTGGCGTGCCTTTGCGGCCGGCAACATAGGGGTCGATGTCCATATCCGCCGAGGAAAACCAGAACAGCGCCGAGGCATCGCCCAGATCCAGCGCCTGCGCCTGTTCGATGGCTGCCGCCTCTTGGGCCTTGAGGCTGGCGATCAGTTCTTCGCCACGTTCCGGCACGTCAAAGATCGCGGCCAGATCGGTGACGGTCTGCCAAACCGCATCCATGGTGAAGATTTCGTCCCGGACGCCGGACGAGCCGGTGGTGTTGTCCTTGCCCTCGCAATCGGCGGCCATGACATAGGTCTGGATATTCAGATCGGCGAATTGTTCGCGCGTGGCAATCGCGCCCTCCGGCCCGATATGCCATTCATATTGAGACGTAACCAGACTGGGGTGCGCCTCGACGATGGATTCAAAGCTGGGGGCGTTGTCATCCAGACGCGGGACATTGGCGTTCACTTCGGCATATTCGGGCAGAACGCTGGTGAACCAGACGCCGGTGCCTTTGACCTTGTCGGCCAGCCCCAGTGAATACAGAATCTCGGTCGTGCCCTGCCCAATGCTGACCACGCTGTCAGGCGCGGCCTCAAAGCGCAGCGACACACCGCAATTGTTGAATTCCAGCGGATAATCCGTCCCTGCAAAAGCAGGGACGGCAAGGCAGATTACCGCAAAGGCGGTGGCAGCAGGAAGAACACGCATCATTTCAACTCATACCCCGCCAGAGCCTCGGCCAGTTGTTCCAGCCCCATCACGTTGCGGATCGAGGGGTCCATCGAATGGCCGTCCATGATGACGATCCGGTCGTTGACGACCGCATCCATCTGGCTGGCAACCGGGTCGGTGCGCAGGAACTCCAGCTTTTTCTCGACATCATCCGCAGGGAAGCGGCGGCGTTCCATCTTGGCGACCACGATCACGGTCGGGTTGGCGCGGGCGATGGATTCCCACGATACGACCGGCCATTCCTCGTCGCTTTCGATCACGTTGCCAAGGCCGAGCGCGTCCATCATATAGGCGGGCGGGCCTTTGCGGCCGGCAACATAGGGGTCGATGTCCATTTCCGCCGAGGAAAACCAGAACACGGCCGAGGCATCGCCCAGATCCAGCGCCTGCGCCCGTTCGATGGCGGCTGCCTCGCGGGCCTTGAGGCTGGCGATCACTTCCTCGCCGCGTTCCGGCACGTCAAAGATCGCGGCCAGATCGGTGACGCCCTGCCAGATGCCGTCCATGGTGAACATCTCGGTCCGGGTGCCGTCCGAGCCTGCGGTGTTGTCCTTGCCCGCGCAATCGGCGGCCATGATATAGGTCGGGATGTTCAGATCGTTGAACTGTTCGCGCGTGGCGATGGTGCCCTGCGGGCCGATGAACCATTCATATTGCGAAGCGACCAGACCGGGGCGCGTCTCGACGATGGTTTCAAAGCTGGGGTCATTGTCGGCCAGACGCGGGACATTGGCGTTCGCCTCGGCATATTCGGGCAGAACGTCGGTGAACCAGACGCCGGTGCCTTTGACCTTATCGGCCAGCCCAAGGGCATACAGCACCTCGGTCGCGGCCTGGCCGACGCTGACCACGCTGTCAGGCGCGGCGTCAAAACGCAGCGGCACGCCGCAATTGTCGAATTCCAGCGGATAGGTGGTTTGCGCAACTGCGGGTGCAGCAAGCCAGATCGCCGCAAGGGCGGTGGTCAGTCGCAGATACATGTGATGTTCCTGAATGGCAAAGCCGCGCCTGCCGGGATGGACGGCAAGGCACAGCGAAAACCGCCGGAAATCATGCTGAAAGGCGCAATCCCGCGCCGGTTCGTCACTGCCATGCCATACCTCCCGGACAACCCCGCCCGGCTTGGGTTACGTTTCGCGTCGGCAGGTCTCCTGACTGGCGGATCACGGCTTCACCCACCTTCCCGGCCTTTCGACCAGTGGTTAACGGGCGTGGCTCACCGCCTACAGTTGCGGGGGCAGTTCCGGTTCGCCCCGGTTGGGGCGGCGGATTCCCTATTATTTCCGTATGGAAACCGACAGGGAGCGATTAGTTCAAGCCCCAGCCCTGTGTCAAGCCGTTTCAGGCGGGGTGCGGCTTTGTTGCGCAAACCGGCAGCGGGGCTGATGTGCGGAAAGGTTTCCCTGCGCCCGGCACCTGAACACTGCGGCCCGGCCATCACGCCGGTTGCGCCGGGATGCCCCCGAAACGACGGGCAGCGGCGAAACGACCGCCGCTGCCATTTCCGGCCATGCGCCGCAACCTTGATGCCGCCAGAGCTTCGCGACATTCACCCAATGCGGCAGGCCAATCCCCTGCCCCGCCGCGATGTCAGTCCAGCCCCAGCTTGCCGCGCAGGGTGGACAGATCCTCGGCCAGCGTGTTGACCGCCACGGCCAGCACATTGCGGTCGGCATCGGTCAATTCGTTATAGGATACGAAGCCGTCGCCCTCGCGGTATTTTTCAAGGATGCCATCGACCGTGGCAAAGTTTGCATCCACGGTTGCCAGAAACGCGCCCTCGCTGTCGGCGATCAGCGGGCGGACCAGTTCGACGATCTTGTAAGCCCCGTCGAAATTGGCGCGGAAATCCCACAGGTCGGTGTGGCTATAGCGGTCTTCCTCGCCGGAAATCTTGGTTGCGGCGACTTCTTCCATCAGCACGGCGGCACCGCCGACCACCTTTTCGGGCGGGAAGGTCAGGCCGGCGATACGGCCGTGCAATTCCTGCACATCGGCCAGCAACCTGTCAGCGACGGGTTCCATCCCCTCGGTCGAGTTCTGATCCCACAGCGCGTATTCCAGCCGGTGAAAACCGATAAATTCGGGGTCTTGCTCGGCGCCTTCGTGATCGTCGGCGCGGCTGTCGATGGCAAAATCCAGATCGCTGAACAGTTCCGCGATGGGTTCGATCTGTTCATAAGGCACGCGCACGCGCGGGAACAACTCCTTGGCGCGCTCGATCTCGCCTGCCTTGACGGCATCGGTGAACTCGGTCACGCCCGCGACCAACTGGTTGGTGCGTTCGGTGACATAGACCTTGTATTCGGCAATCGGTTCAACCAGGTCCAGCGGGTCCACCTCGGCCCGCGCGAATCCTGTGGTTGCCAGCATCAGCGCCGCAGCGCCCAGCAGATGCTTTATCATATCCGTCTCCTGTTGTTAAAGCGCGGTGGCTGCGGATCGCGCGGCGGCGATCAGCGGGCTGCCGATATAATCCGGGGCATCGCCTGCGCCCGGAAGGGTATAGAAATAACCGCCGCCGACGGGCTTGATATATTCCTCCAGCGGTTCGCCATCCAGACGGCGCTGAACGGCGATAAAGCCCTTGTCCAGATCGGCCTGATAGCAGATGAACAGCAACCCCTGATCCAGTTGCCCCGATTTCGTCACCCCGTTGGAATAGTTGAAGGGGCGGCGCAGGATGATGTTTTCATCGCTTTCGGGCGTGCGCGGATTGGCCAGCCGGATATGGCTGTCCAGCGGCGTGCGCAGCCCCTCGGGGTCGGTTGTGTAATCGGGGGTGTCGAACTCGGTCGTATCGGGCGCATCCAGCGGGGCGCCAGTGGTGCGGATGCGGCCCATGATGCGTTCCTGTTCGCCCAGGGGGGTGCGATCCCAGCGTTCGACGAAATTGCGGATGATGCGCACCAGTTGATAGCTGCCGTTCAGCGCCCATTCCGGTTCGCCGCGTTCCGGGCCGACCCAGATCAGCCGCTGCATCAACGCGGTATCGCCCGCGTCGGGATTGGCCGAGCCGTCGCGAAAGCCGAGGAAATTCCGCGCGCTTTCCACCGCGCCATCAGGGCCGGGCGCGATGACGGGGACATTGCCTTCCTGCTTCCATTTCAGGATCAGCCGGTCGGGCAGGTTCTTGATAAGGTCGCGCAGGGCGTGGATGGTGGTGTCCTGCGTATTGGCGCAGATTTGCAGGCTCAGATCGCCGTGGCACAGGCTGGCGTCCAGCGCGTCATTGGGAAAGCGGGTCATGCGGGTCAGGTGGCGCGGCTTCAGCGGAGCCAGCCATGGGCGGTTCTCGAACAGCGAAGCCCCCAGCGACACCGTGATCGTCAGCGCATCGGGCATGACCTCGGGGCCAAGGATGCCGGAATCCGCAGGCGGCAGGCGCGGGGCAAGGTCGGGCACCGCCCCGCCCGTTGTCAGAAAGGCGATGCGGTCGGTCAGGCGGCGCAGCAGGTCTTCCAGATCGTCGGGGGTTTCCGCCACCACGTCAAAGCTGGCGATCATGCCATTCGCCGGGCGCGGCGTGACGACACCCGCCTGCCAGCGGCCACGAAACGGCACATGATCGGCGGGCGAGGCCGCGCGCAGCACCGGCGCATCGGTGACGCTGTGACCGGGCGCATCCGTTTGCGCCCGCGCGGCCAGCGGCAGCCCGGCAAAGGGACAGGCGGCCAAGGCACCAAGGATCTGGCGGCGGCTGGCGTGGGGGCGCGGGGCGTTTCTGGCGGGGTTGCGGTCGCTGATGATGGGGGGATGATGGCTCATGACGCTACTCCAATCCTATCGCGGGGTTCAGCGCGGCCGAGGCGGCGGCCAGTTGCCCAAAGGCATCGGCAAGGGCCGTGCGCTGATCGGGGGTGACATCGGCATAGGGCGCAAAGCCCTGGGGCGTTTGCAGCGCATCCAGCGCCGCGCGCGTGGCGGCCTGCGCGGTCTCGTATTGCGCGGCGACCTCGGGCGAGGCATCGGTCACCAGCGGCAGGACAAGGGTGACGCCACGGGTGATCCCGTCCAGATTGGCGCTGAAACCGGCCAGATCGGTTCCGGCCCAGCGATCCTCGCCCGCCGTGATCTGACCCTGCGCCAGATGGTCTGCCTGCCGCGCGGCGCTGCCTGCCAGATCCTCGGGCGACAGGCGCAAGCCGCGCAGGCGGTCTTGCAGCGCGGTCACATCCGCCAGCAGGCGGTCGGCCACCGGCAGCAAGCCATCGGTGCTGCCCTGATCCCAAAGCCCGTATTCGATGCGATGAAAGCCGGTGAAATCCGGGTCCGCCTCGCGCGCGGCGAGATAATCGGGCAGCGGGTCGATGCTGTTTTTCAGATCGGCAAAGCGCCCGGCCCATGGCTCGATCCGCTTGTAAGGCAGGCGCGCCTGCTGCCATGCCGCCCGCGCCGCAACCAGATCGCCCGCCGCAATCGCATCGCGCAGGGCGCCAACCCCGGCAACCAGATCGCCCGATTGCGCCGCCAGATACAGCTTGATCTCGGACAGCGGGCCAATGAAGGCCGTGACCGGCGGGGCGGTCCGCGCCGCCTCGGATTCCGCCGAAGGGGTGACGGTCAGCCTGCCGCGCGGGTTCGACAACAGCCCGCAGGTGATCTGGTATTCCCCCGGCTTCAGCCGCGCGGTCAGCAGGGAATGAAAGCCGGGGGCGATGTTTTCGCGTTCCTCGACCACCATTACGCCGTCGAGGATTTCCCACTCGATCGGGCGATCAGAGGCGTTGTGAATCTCGAACGTGGCGCGTCCGGCGGGCAAGGTGAAATCCATCGGATCGCAGATGCCCTGACCGACCGTGACCTTGTGAATATCGCCACGTTCCGGCCCGGTGGCGGTCTGGCTGGCATAGTAAAACAGTGCCGCACCCGCCACGGCCAGCAGCCCGGCACCGCCCACCGCAAGGGGCATCAACCGCGAAACAGAGGGGGGACGAGGTTCGGTCACAGGCTATCCTTTCGCGGCAAGGGCGGCGGGCGGCGGTGGTGCGGGCCGCAGGAACAGGGGCAGCGTCACCGCCAGATAGGCGGCCCAGATCAGCACCTCGCCCAGTGTCGGCGTGTCGTCGTAACCCAGCAAGCCCGACAGCACCGTGCCTGCCGCGCCGGAAACCGGCAGGCTGCGCGACAGGTCGAAGACCACGGTTTGCAGGTGGTTCCAGACACCGGCTTCGTGCAGGTTGCGCAGCACGCCCGCCAGCAGCCCCGCCGCGACAAACAGGATAAAGATCCCGGTCCAGCGAAAGAACAGCCGCAGGTCGATCCGCACGCCAAAGCGATAGATCAGCAGCCCCACGACAACCGCCACCGCCACCCCGGCCAGCGCGGCCAGCGGCACCATCGGGCCGGGGCTTTGCTGAAAGATCGCCAGCATAAAGAACACCGATTCCAGCCCCTCGCGCGCGACGGCGAAAAAGACCATGCCGATCAGCGCCCAGACCGCCCCGCCGGGGGCCGCCATGGCGCGTTCGATGTCGTCATGCAGCCCCGCCTTGATCGAGCGCGCGGCCCGGCGCATCCAGAACACCATCCATGTCAGCACCACCACGGCGATCAGCCCGACCGCAGCCTCGAACGCCTCTTGCGCCTTTTGCGGAAACTCGGCGCTGAGCATCAGCAGCCCCGCCCCCGCGAACAGCGACAGCGCCACGGCCAGCAACACGCCAACCCAGACCACCGGCAACCAGTCGCGCCGCCCGGTGCGGGTCAGATAGCTGGCGATGATGCCCACGATCAGGGCCGCCTCCAGCCCCTCGCGCAGCATGATGAGAAACGGGGCAAGCATGAATCACTCCCTGCGGAGGATTAAAGAGCGAGGCTCGGCACATGCCGCCATCGGCGGACCTCCTGTCCGGGTGGCTTGCCGGTGCCGGGTGCGGCGACGGTCCAAAGCCACGGCTGATTTGTCGCACTATTTCTATCAGCTTTCAGACCCATCGCAATCAGGATCATGCAGGCGGTGATCTTATGGGGCAAAATGTCGCGCAGTTTCAGGGGACTGGCGGGATGAACCAACCATGCGCCCTGTGGGCAGCATCAGGAAACGCCGCCCCCCCACACGCTACTTATCCCGCGCCGCCCGGATGCCGACCAGCCGCGCCATCACAGGCGCGCCGGTGATGACCACGACGATCCGCGTCAGGTGGTGCAGGATGATAAAGCCCAGATCAGCACCGGCAACGATGGCCAGCACCGTCAGTTCGGCCTGCCCGCCGGGGGCAAAGGCCAGAAATCCTTCCACCGGGCGGGCAAGGCCGGTCAGCACCACGAATTCGGTAAAGGCAGTCGCCAGCAGCGCCAGCACCACCACAAAGGCCAGACCGGCCAGAACGAAGTGCCGCAGTTCGCGCAGGGTGACGCCGACATAGTTCACACCGATGCCAATGCCGATGAACAATT
>NZ_JAUNTJ010000040.1 GCF_030538755.1 Paracoccus sp. (in: a-proteobacteria)
TGCAGCACGCCAATATGGAAAAGGACTATAACCCCGGCCGCGCAGGCACCGGCGGGTCTGACCTGCCCGATCTGCCCGCCGAGTTTTCCGGCATCCCGCATGATCGCGGCACTCTGGGCGCGGCGCGTTCGCAGAACCCGAACAGCGCCAACAGCCAGTTCTTTATCAACTTCAACGACAACCATTTCCTGAACCGGCAATATACCGTCTATGGCCGGGTGATTTCAGGGATGGAGCATGTGGACAAGATCGTCCGGGGCGAGCCGCCAGCGAATCCCGACCGCATGATCTCGGTCAAGGTGGCTGCCGATGCGTAAGTTTCTGGCTCTGCCCGCATTCGCCCTGATCGCCACCGGCGCCATCGCGCAAGAGGCGACCGACGGCCCCGGCCCGAACATGGTGATCGAGGTCGCCGCCGCCGATGGCACCGCCAAGGGCCGCATCGTGCTGGACCTGCTGCCCGATGTCGCGCCGAACCATGTCGAGCGGCTGGTGACGCTGGCCCGCGACGGCAAATATGACGGCGTGGTGTTCCACCGCGTGATCGACGGGTTCATGGCCCAGACCGGCGACGTGCAGTATGGTCGCCACGACGGCGACACCTCGCGCGCGGGGATGGGCGGGTCGGATCTGCCCGATCTGGCGGCCGAGTTCAGCAATACGTCGTTTCAGGCAGGCACCGTCGGCATGGCCCGGTCGCAAAGCCCGGACAGCGCCAACAGCCAGTTCTTTATCGACCTGGCCCCGGCGACCTTCCTTGATGGCCAATACACCGTTGTCGGCCAGCTGGTCGAAGGCTGGGACGTGCTGAACAGCATCAAAAAGGGCAACCCCTCCGCCAATGGCGCCGTCGATCAGCCCGATTACATGGCGCGCGTCACCATCGAGGAATGACCCTGCGCCCATAACGAAAAAGGGGGCGTCACCGCCCCCTTTTGCATTCAGTTCCCGGTATTTTCCCCGGTTTCCCCACCAGCTTCCTCGCCGTTTTCCTGATCTGTTCCCTGATCCGGGCCGATCATGGAAAAGACCATCTCGACCTGCGCGGTGATGGTCAGTTCGCCCGCCTGCACCGGCACGCTGCCAGCAGATTCGGCGCGGGCCATCATCATCGGCTGCGGCCCGGTGGCGGCGGCCACGTCGCGCAGCGAAACGACCGGCCCCAGACGCATCCCGGCGGCCTGCGCCAGAACCTCGGCGCGGCGGCGTGCCTCGGTCACGGCACTGGCGCGCGCATCGTCGGCGGCATCCTGCGCATCCTCGCGCTGAAAGGAAATGCCCTGCACCTCGTTGGCACCGGCCTGCACCAGCGCGTCCAGCATCTCGCCCAGGCGGGCCACCTCGCGCACACGCACCGTCACCATGTTCTGCGCCTGATAGCCGGTGATGGCGGGCGCGCGGCCTTCGCTGTAATCCATCATCGCCGACAGGCTGAGACCCGAGGTCTGGATGTCGCGCGCCTCGATCCCCTGCCCTTGCAGCGCCTCGATCACCGCGGCCTGCTGGGTCGAATTGTCGGCCATCGCCGCCGCCGCGGTGTCCGCCTGCGACGTCACCCCCAGCGACACCACGGCCAGATCCGGCTGCACCGCCGCCTGCCCTTCGCCCAGAACGGTCAGGCGCGGGGCGTGTTGGGCCATCATGGCGTGGCGATAATCGCGTGTCATCCCGCCTTCTCCGTGTTGCATCGGTTGCGCCTGCGCCATCAGCGGCAGGGTGGCGATCAGCATCGCCGGGACAATCTGTCCAACCCGCAGAATCATGATACGGTCCTTTCATGTGAACTCGTCTGCGCCTCAATACCCGATCAGACGGTTTCGTTCACCGGATTGCGTTCACAAATACGCGCTTTGACGGAACGGATTTTCTTTCCCCATGCGGGAAATTGCGATAGGGGTTGAAAAACTCCACCACAAATCGCGGCGGATAACGAACGCGATGGCGAAGGCACGGCAGGCACAGATGACAAGACCAGCGGCACCCCGCTTTGCGATGAGCTTTACCCAGGATGCTGTCATTCTGGAACGCCACGGACCCGAGGGCTGGATGCCGCTGGGTCAGGCGCGTTTCGACAATGGCGATCTGCAACGGCGGCTGTCCGCGCTGCGCGATCAGGCGCAGGACGCCGATCCCCGGCCCGACAGTGGCGGCGCGGATACGGTTCTGGTCATCCCCGAAGACCAGATCCTTTACACCACCCTGACCGTGCCGCCGGGGTCTGATCCGGCCAGTGCCGTCGCCCGCGCGCTGGAGGGGATGACCCCTTATGCCGTGGAGGAACTGTCCTTTGACTGGGCCGGGGCGGCAGATGACGGCGATGCGCTGCGCGTGGCCGCCGTGGCCCGCCAGACTTTGGACGAGGCCGAAGATTTCGCCGTCGCGCAGGGGTTTCGCCCCCTTCGGTTCATTGCACGGCCCGATGGCGACCGCTTTCCCGGCCAGCCCGATTTCGGCGCATCCGCCATCGCGCGCGAGGCCGAGCCTGATCCCGCCGCGCAGCCCCGACGCGATCTGGCCAGCGCGGGCATCACCTCGCCCGACATCGCGCTGCCCAAGGATGAGGTCAGCCCTGCCGCTGCGCCGGTCGTCTCGCGCATTGTGCCGCATGTTGTGGCAACGGTCGCCGCGCCGGTGGCCCCCGCTGTGATCGCCGCCGAGGTTGCCGACCAGCCGCCATCGCAGGCCAAGGCCGACCCCGCGCCCGAGGCGGTGGAACCGCCCGCGCCCGCCCCCAAGGCCGATGCCGCCGCCGTTGGCCCGGCAACGGTGATCCGCCATGCCCCCGGTTCGGCGGGCAAGGTGCTGAACCCCCGCGCACAGGCTCTGCGTGACCGCGCGGCCGAGGCGCGCGCGCGTCGTGCCGATGCCGCCGAAACGGCCCCGGTGCGGCAGGGGCTGCTGGCCCGGCTGACCCAAACCCGCAAGGCCGCGCCCAAGCCTGTTGGCAGCGGTGCTGCGTCGCGCCTGCCGGATCTGACGACTCTGCCCGCCATGCTGGGCCTGCTGGCCGTCGGGCTGGTGGGGGGGCTGTGGCTGCTGGGCGGCTCGGGTCAGGAAAGCCCGACCGCACAGCCGGAACCGCAACAGGCGCAGGTTCAGGAACCAGCGCCCGAGACCGCGCCCGAACCGGCCACCGCGCCGGTGGATACGGCGACAGATACCACCGCGCCACCTGCGCCGGTCGAAACCGCCACCGCTCCGGCCCCCGAAATTGTCGCCCCCACCCCCGACGATGCGCTGACCGCCGCGCTGATCGAGGCGATGGACACGCCCGCATTCGAGGACACCACCGAACCCGATGCCGGGACGGATGAGGCCGCGCCCGATCAACAGCTTGCCGCCGCGCCGCAGGATGTTGCGCCCGCGCCGCTGACCCGCAACACCGAAGCCAACAGCGGCAATGCCGCAGCCGTGGATCAGGCCTTCGCAACGCCGGTGCCGGAATCGGAATTGCCGACCCGGACCGATCCCGCGCCCTCATCACAACCCGCATCACAGCCCGCGCCGCAGCAAACCGCCGCCACACCGGCCACGCCGCTGGCCCGCCCGGTAACGCCGACCCCGGCCAATGCGGCGACGGCACCTGCCGCCCGGCTGTCGCTGTCGCGTTCGGCGCGCCCGCAGACCGCCCCCAGCCGGGTCGCCGCCCCTGCGGCTGACCCCGCGCCAAGCGTGCCCGCGAACCCGCGCCCCTTTGCCGAGCGTTCGGCCCCCGCCGCCACGCCCGCCGCCGCGCGTGTGAATGCCGCGCGCCCGGCGCAACGCCCCTCGCGCCCCGCTGCCACCCCTGCGCGCGCGGCCTCGCCTGCGCCTGCTGCGGCGGCCCCCACACCTGCGGCCCGGCCCACAGCGGCACCTGCGGCGGCCCCCCGGCCCGCTGCCGCGACAACGGCCAGCGGCACGACCTCGCGCCCTCCGCGCAAGCCGATGGGCCAGGGGGCCACGCGCGAGGAAGGATCGGCGACTGAACCCGATGGCCCGTTGGCGCTGACGCCCGCCGAACGCGCATTCGTGAACCAACTGGCCGTGGATCTGGCGGCGGCGGGGCTGATTGCTCCGGCGGCGGCACTGGCAGCGCCAGCCGCACAGGATCGCCGCCTTGCCCAGAATCGCCCGCCGCAGCGGCGCAGCGATGCAGTGAACGATGCTGTCCGGTCCGCGATTGCACCCGAAGCACGCCCTGCCAGCCGCAACACGACAGCCGCGCCCGACCCCGCGCCCCGCGCGGCAGTGGCCAGCGCGTCGGGGGGCAATCTGGGCCGCTCGACCCGACCAGCGCCACGGCCCGGCGGCAGATCGGTTGCGGCGGCACCCTCTGCCCCGGCGGCACCGGGCGGCAGCATCGCGGCTTCGGCCATTCAGGGCGCGGTCGCGCAGGCCGTCACCCCGACCGCCGCCAATTCCATGAGCCTGCTGCGTTCCCCCAAACCCTTGCGTCGCCCGTCGCGGCTGGCGGGGGCCGTGGCTGCATCGCCTGCGCCACAGATGGCCGCCGCACTGGCCGCGGCCCCTTCGGCGGCGACCCCGTTGCCGCAGGCGGGCGCGCAACAGGCCGCGAACTCTGCCGCAGATGCCGCCCGGATCGCGGCGCAGCGGCGCGAGGATGAACAGCTTCAGGCGCAGGCCGAGGCGCGCGCCCGTGCCCGCGCCCAAGCCGACGCTCAGGCCGAGGCGCAGGCCCGCGCACAAGCCGAAGCCCGCGCCCGCGCGCAGGCCGAGGCCGAGGCGCGCGCCGCCGCCTCGCGCCAGCAGACCTATCGCCCGCCCGAGGCGGAAAACGAACCCGAGGTCGCGGCCCCCACACGCGGCGGCAACACCCCCACCAATGTCGCGGGCGCGGCCACCGTCAAGAACGGCATCACGCTGAACCGGACACAGATCATCGGCACCGTCGGCGCAGGTCGCGGCAGCCGCGCGCTGGTGCGCCTGTCCAACGGGCGCATCATCACGCTGCGGATCGGGGACCGGATCAACAACGGCACGATCACCGCCATCGGCGACGGCAAGATCACCTACAACCGCAACGGACGGCAGGAACAACTGGCGGTGCTGGACGGCCGCTGACGCCTGATTTTACTGATTCACGATCAACGGCTGCGCCCCGGCGTGGCCGTTTTCTTTTGCGTCGAATCGTTCGGTGCCGCCCCTGGGGGGCAATTATTCGGGAAAGCCGATTCATCCCGCGATTACTGGCGTAAGCGCCCGCTTATGCCCGCCAGATTAAGCGCATGGCCAATATCACCCCGCCGCGATCAAACCCGAAAGGGGCACGCCAATGCGCTCACTGATTTCTTGCTGCTGTTATCGCCTCGCAGGTTCTCCTTTGCCAGCTCGGACGCCTGCCCCGCCGGTCTGGTCGATCCGGCCACCGTTCCGGGCAGATGACCAGTATTAAATGAGAATGAAAGGACGACCCCAATGGCCATTTCTACGGGCCGCGGGGACGGGCGCGCGCAATTCAGCATCTTCATGGAAGAACTGCTGACCCCGCCCGACAGCGGCTAAAGCCGCCCTGCCTGCGTTTCCAGCCACAGCGCCAGCAATGCCAGCGGGCCATTGGCGATCTGCCCGGTCAGCACCAGCCGGGTCAGTTCGGCGCGCGGGATCAGCAGGCTGCGAATATCCTCGGCCTCGGTTTCGACGCCGTGAACGCCGGTGATGCCGTCGGGCAGATCGCAGGGCGCGACATACATATACAGGTATTCACCCAAAGCGCCGGGGCTGGGGTAATGGTGAACCGCCGGGATCAGGTGGTCCAGCGTCAGCCGCGCTTCCTCTTGCGCTTCGCGGCGGGCGGCGTCTGCGGGCGTTTCCCCGGCATCGACCCGGCCCGCGATGGTTTCCAGCAGCCAGGGCTGCGGATCGTCGCGCAGCGCAGGGGCGGGGCGGAACTGTTCGATCAGCAACACCCGGTCACGCGCCTTGTCCCACGGCAGCACCACCACCGCATCGCCCGACAGAAAGGCCGCGCGCTTGACCTGGGGCGAGTTGCCGCCGCCGTGCAGACGGTGGGTCAGGTGCCATTCCTCGACCGCAAAGAAATCGGCATAGGGCTGATCGCGCCGGATCAGGTGCCAGCCGCCTGCCCCGCGATCCTGCACCAGATCACCGCCGGTCAGCGGGCGGGCGCGCCCGCGCAGACGGCTGGCGGCCCAACCCGCGATCATCGGCAGCCGCGCGGCAATCTCGGCTGCCGGGCGATCACGCGGGGCGGCCAGCACCTCGCGCGCGATTTCGGCGGCCAGATCGGCGGGCCAGCCCTGCGGCGACCAGTCATCGCTGGTGCCACCGGGCATCACCCCCAGCATGGGCTGGCTGTCGCTGTGCTGCGGGTGCAGGCCCATCACCTCGGCATAGCGGGCCAGCCGTTCGGTCATCTGCACCCGCACCGCAGGCAGATCGCCATCGCCGGGCAGCAGCGCGGGCCAGCCATCGCGGATCAGCCCGGCCTGTGCCCCGCCCGACAATCGCCCGCGCAGAGTCGCCGCGCGCCCCTCGACCGTCAGCGCGGCCATCAGCGCCGGATGCGCCAGCGGCCCGGTCAGCAGAACCGTGCCGGTCATAGCGATTGCCCCACCAACTGCCGCGCGGCGGCCATGCCCATGTCGCGCGCAGTCTGCGTGAACAGGTCGTCAAACCCCGCGAACAGCACCGAGCCAAGCGCCCGCCCGCCCGGCGTCGCGGCAAAGGTTGCGTATTGCGCCAGTTCGTCATCGCTCAGCCCGGAATAGGCCAGCAGCAGATAGCTTTCGACCCATGCCACCGTTTCCGAACGGATCTCGGGTTCCTGCACCGCGACCTGCATCAGCAGATCGCCCTGACTGCCCTGCCCCGGCAGGCCGCCCGCATCGGCAAAGCCCTGTGAAAAGGCCAGCGCGGCATTCAGCGCACCGGCGACGTTGGGTTCCACCAGATCGGCATCGTCGATCAGCGACCGGATGGCATCCACGCGCGGGCGGCCTTGGGTCTCGGCCAGATCAAAGGCGGCGCGGGCGGCATCTTCGCCGCCCGGCTCGGCCATCGCGCGGCGGGCCGACAGCTCCAGTGCCAGCAACCGCTGCCCCAGCGGGCTGGCATAGAAATCCAGCGCGGCAGCGATGCGTGGGTCTGACGCGTCGGGCAAGGCGTCGGTGATCGCCGCATCCAGCAACCGCGCCAGCCGCGCCGGATCGTGAATGCGCCGCACCGCATCGCTCCACGCGGCGGCGTCGGGGGCGTCAAAGATTTCGGCCCCCATCTCATCGGCCTGAGCCACGGCTTCGTCACGCAGAACCGGCATCAGTTCGCCCAGATGCAGCGTCGAGACGATCCCCGGCGCGTCGGGCACAACGGCCTGCACCAGCAGCGGCTGCGCCACACCCGCAACCGGCACCCCCGCCAGCATAAGCGCGGCCAGCAGCCCCAAAATCCGCCCCATCCTGCCCGGCTGAACCATGATCCGCCCTTTCATTCAAATGCCACGCTTTTTTCGCATCTACCCCCTTGCGCTTCAACCCCCACCCCGCTACATCCCCCGCCTACCACCCAAGCGCGGAGAGGTGCCGGAGTGGTCGAACGGGGCGGTCTCGAAAACCGTTGAGCCTGCAAGGGTTCCGTGGGTTCGAATCCCACCCTCTCCGCCATTTCAGTCCCTGAGTGGGCACTGAATTTACGCCGCTTCCCGCCACCAGCGTCTGTAGCAGCTGGGACTTCGATCTCATGATGCGAACCTCGCCGTCTGCGACCTCGACACGCTGCGCTAGCGCGCGAAGGTGGTCGCGGCGATAGCCGCCGCCTTCCAGCCGGATACGGTCGCGGGCGGTTGTGGCAAACGTGCGCAGCATCTGCGGCGTCACCGCCTTCTGCCCCGTGTTCTGAAGCATGGCCTGTGCCCGGTCTGCGTCGGCCTTGGCCTGATCGCGGATGGCCTTGAGGCCGTCGATGCGGTCTTTCAGCGCCGGGTCGTCTAGATCGGCAACGCCTGCCTCGATGGCGTCATAGAGCCGTTTGAGGCGCAATTCTGATTCGGCTGAGCGCTTGTTCAACTCGGCGATATGCTCGCGGCGACGCTCGGCGTGTTCTTCCCTGCGGTCGAGCGCGGCGGCAAGCACGGTTTCCAGCCGCTCGGGTTGGAGTAGCTGTTTCTCAAGGTGATTGACGACCAGATCGTCCAGCTTTTCCATTGGCACGGCCATGCCATCGCAGGCGGTCGGCCCTTGCCGTGCTTTCATCGAGCATGCGTAGTAACGATAGCGCCCGCCCTTGCCGGTGCGGATGGTCATGGCCCCGCCGCATTTCGCGCAATGGATCAGGCCGGTCAGCATGGTGGGGCCGCTGATGACGCGGGCGGGCCTGACCTTGGGATTGCGGGCCTTGAGCAGCTTCTGAATCGCCTCGAACGTCTCTTTGTCGATGATGGGCGGGACAGGAACCGTCACGATCTCGCTGACCGGCTTCAATTCCTTGGTCTTGCTGCGCTTGTTGAACTCGTGTTCGCCCATATAGGTGCGGCGGGTCAGGATGCGGTGAACCTGACCAATGCCCCAGCGTCCGCCGTCGCGGGTGAAGATGCGGCGGCTATTAAGATAGGAGACGATGTTCTTGACGCCCATCTGGCCGGTAGTACCGTCGCCTTCCAAGGCAAGACGATAGATCAGCCGCACCGTGTCGGCGTGGAGCGGGTCGATTTCCAGCTTCTTCTTGGTCTTGGCTTCGCGCTGCTCGGCAGCAACGGTGCGATAGCCGATAGGGGGAAGCGAGCCGTTCCAGAAGCCTTGTTGCGCATTCTCCTTCAAAGCCCGCATGACGTGCTTGGCGTTTTCCTTGGACTGGTATTCATCGAACAGCGCCATGATCTGACGCATCATGACGTGCATGGGATCATCGCCCATTTCCTGCGTGATCGAAACCAACTTGACGCCGTTCTTCGCCAGCTTGCGAACATAGAACTCAAGCTCGAAGTGATCGCGGAAGAAGCGGCTGAACGAATGGACGACGACCACATCGAACGGCGCGGGCTTCGATGTGCCCGCCTCGATCATGCGCTGGAACTCGGGGCGACGGTCATTGGTCGCCGATGCGCCGGGTTCGATGAAGGTCTCGACCAGTTGCAGGTTGCGGGACTCGCAATAGGCTTCGCCCTGCCGCTTCTGGTCGGGAATGGAAACGTCATGCTCGGCCTGCCGCGCCGTCGAAACGCGCAGATAGAGGGCAGCGCGTAGGGGCACGGTGGAAGCGGTCATGGCGATGTCTCCTTTCAAATCCGGTCGAACCGAATGAAGCCGCTATTCAGCGGCCTCCCGGATCGTCCCGACGATCCATTCATTCAGGCTCTTGCCCGACGCCGCTGCGGCAATGACTGCGGCGGCATGATCGTCAGGCGTGAGGCGGACATTGAACTTGCCAGAGAACTTCCGACGCGGCTCGATGCCCTTCTCCCGGCACATTTCGAGATAGACGGCCAGTGACTTGCGGCCTTCTTCGAGCAGATCGTGGACGCTTTCGGCATAGAAGTCGGCCCCGCCATTGAGACCGACAAACTCGCCGCGCAGCATCTGAATCTCGGGATCGAAAGCGATAACCGCCTTCTCGCCATTGATTTCAACGACATTGTTCATGGCTTTACTCCGTGTTCGTCCAGCCATTTTCGGATGCTGGCAACCGCACCTTTGTCCGTATCCGGTGACGGATGCGGACGATGAAAGACGCGCACTTCGCCAAACAGGAACACGCCGACGCGCGACCCTTCCCGCTCGCTGACTTCCGCCCCGAGGCTTACAAACAGCGCCTCTATGTCGGCCCAGCGGATCGAGCCGTTGACCGGGCGGGCGAAGATCAGTTCCAGCGTGGCTCTGTGACGCTTTTTCATGGAGCATCCGGTATCATTTTGTAGTACCGTTTTCAAGGTCAATCTCAGTCCCTGTGTCGGGCGATCCGGTGTCGCGGTCGAATTCAGCCGGGAAGCGTCGGTTGGACTTGGGCGGGATCACC
>NZ_JAUNTJ010000002.1 GCF_030538755.1 Paracoccus sp. (in: a-proteobacteria)
CTGGCTCACAGAAGCCGAAACACGCATCAATAACCACGCAGGAATCGCGGCTTGCTTGCGGCTGATCCATGATATTGTCAGCGCCTTCGGCACCGACCTGCACCCCCGCCCCGAGGATGCAGGCGACGATCCCTTTGCCGGTCTGGCGGGGCTGAACGGCATCGGGCGCGAAGGCGCGCTGATCCAGCCGCTGCGGCTGATCCCGCTGGTTCCTGGCAGCGGCTGGGGGGAAAACTCGCTCTGGACCGCCTCGGAATCGCCGGACCGGCTTGCCGCAGCCATGGCGGCGGCGGGTTCGGCGGCAATGGCGCAGGTCTTTGCCGATGTTCGTGCCGCACAGTCGGAACTGGATACGCTGGACCGATTGCTGACCGAACGGCTTGGCGCGAACGCGCCCCCCCTGGCGCAGATTCGCGAGGTTCTGGCCGATACGGAACGCTGCATCCGCCGCCTGGCCAATCTGCCCGAATCGCCCGCGCCGGAAATCGTCGATCAGGCGGTGCCAGCCGCGAATCAGGCCGTGGCTGCGGGTGCGATCACCTCGCGCGAAGAAGCATTCGCGCAGCTTCTGCGGATTTCCGCCTATTTTCGTCAGGCTGAACCGCACTCACCCATCGGTTTTGCACTGGAAACCCTCGTTCGCCGTGGCAGAATGGACTTTATGGCCCTGCTGCGGGAACTTGTGCCCGACGAAGGCGCGCGCGAAACCTTTATGACCAACGCGGGAATCCGCAGTCCCGACAGCAGTGATCCAGAGGAATGATTGCGCCGTCAGGCGTTTGAATATTGAGTGCCTTCATTCGGCATGGCACAGATTGTTAACGAACAAAGGTAAACATTTCACCTTTACAGGAGGCCGCGATGGCAAGTGTTCACAAGAAGCTGGAAAAGGTGCGCAAACCGCGTGTCCACATCAAATACGAGGTCGAGACCGAGGGCGCATTGCTGGAAAAAGAGCTTCCCTTCGTGGTCGGCGTGCTGGGGGATTTTTCGGGCAACCCGACCGAGGATCTCAAGCCCTTCGGCGAACGCAGCTTTGTGCAGATCGACAAGGAAAACTTTGATGCCGTCATGGCCCGGATGACCCCCGGCCTGCGCATCGAGGTGGAAAACACCCTGTCCGATCAGGACGAGACGATGCGCGTCAATCTGGCCTTTTCCAAGCTTGAGGATTTCGAACCGGCGCAGGTCGCCGCTCAGGTTCCGGCGCTGAAAAAGCTGCTGGAAAGCCGCAACCAGTTGCGCGACCTGATGGCCAAGGCCGACCGTTCCGAGGATCTGGAAACCCTGCTGGAAGACATCCTGCAAGATAACGATGCCGTTCGCCGTCTGATGGACGAATTGGGCGCACGCGACGGAGGGAAAGCCTGATGGCAACCAAGACACAAGATCAGACCGCCGCCGCAGGCGTGGCGCAAGACGGCAGCCTGCTGGATCAGGTCATCAGCGCCACCCGCCAGACCGCGCCCGACCAGACCGAGGCGCTGCTGCGCAATCTGACCGAAGCGGCGCTGTCGGGCACCGTCAGCTATAACCGCAACCTGACGATCACGCTGAACAAGGCGATCGAGGCGATCGACGCCAAGATCTCGCGCCAGCTTGCCGCGATCATGCAGTCGCCCGAGTTCAGCCGGCTGGAAGGAAGCTGGCGCGGGCTGCACCATCTGGTGATGGAAAGCAACACCGGCCCCAATCTGAAAATCCGCGTCATGAATGCCAGCAAGCGCGAGCTGGGCCGCGATCTGGCCAAAGCGGTCGAGTTCGACCAGTCGCGTCTGTTCAAGGCGATCTACGAGGATGAATTCGGCACCCCCGGCGGCGAACCCATCGGTGCGCTGATCGGCGATTACGAATTTAACAACAGCTTTGACGATCTGGAAACGTTGCAAGGCATCAGCCAGGTGTCGGCGGCGGCATTTGCCCCCTTCATCTCGGCCGCAGGGCCGCAGATGTTCGGTTTTGATGATTACACCGAACTGTCGCGCCCGCGCGATCTGGCCAAGATTTTCGACAGCAGCGAATATGCGAAATGGCGCAGCTTCCGCAAATCGGATGATTCCCGCTTCGTCACCCTGACCCTGCCGCGTGTGCTGGCACGGATGCCTTATGGTGCCGACGGGCGCATGGTGGACGAGTTCGACTATGACGAAGCCGCGGGCTTCGAGGGCGACCGTATTCCGCATAACAATTATTGCTGGATGAACGCCGCCTATGTCATGGGCACGAACCTGACCCGTGCCTTTGCCGATACCGGCTGGTGCACCGCCATCCGCGGGGCCGAAAACGGCGGCCGTGTGGACGGGTTGCCGACGCATCTGTTTTCCACCGATCAGGGCGATACCGACATCAAATGCCCGACGGAAATCGGCATCACCGACCGGCGCGACAGCGAATTGGGGGCGATGGGCTTTTTGCCGCTGTGCCATTACAAGAACAGCGATTACGCGGTGTTCTTTGGTGCCCAGACCGCGCATCTGCCCGAGAAATACGACAGCCCCGAGGCCACGGCGAATGCCGCCATTTCCTCGCGTTTGCCCTATATCATGGCGACCTCGCGCTTTGCGCATTATCTCAAGGTGATCGGGCGCGACAAGATCGGTTCCTTCATGGAGGCCGAGGATTGCGAGGCCTGGATGAACCGCTGGATCAACAATTATGTCAACGCCAATGACAGTGCCGGGCCGGAAATGCGCGCGCAATATCCGCTGCGTCAGGCCAAGGTCACGGTCGAGGAAATCCCCGGCAAGCCCGGCAGCTATAACGCTGTCGCCTGGTTGCGTCCGTGGTTGCAGATGGAAGAATTGACGACTGCGCTGCGCATGGTCGCAAGGATTCCCGAGAAGAGCTGACATGGCCGCCTCGGCTCTTTTCGTCGAGGCGGGTTTGCCGGATGATCCGGGGCTTGCGGCGTGGCGGGATCTCGCCGCAAGAATCGACCGGCTGATTGCCGCCATCGACGCATCCGTGACGGATCAGTTGAACGCCATCCTGCACGCCCCCGCGTTCCGGGCGATGGAGGCGCGCTGGCGTGGCTTGTCCATGCTGGTTGCGCAGGCCGGCACCGGGCGGGGTGTGCAGGTCCGGGTGCTGGATGTCAGTTGGCAGGCGCTTGGCCGCAATCTGGAACGCAGCACCGATTTCGACCAAAGCCACCTGTTCCGGCTGGTCTATGATGGTGAATTCGGGATGCCCGGCGGCTTGCCGTTCGGGCTGCTGGTCGGCGATTATCAGGTCGCGGCCCGCCCCGGCGTGGAAGCTGGTGGCGATCAGGTGGAAATCCTGCGGCGGCTGGCTGCGGTTGCGGCGGCGGCCTTTTGCCCGGTGGTGATGAATGCCGCCGCGCAGAGCTTTGGCTTTGCCGATTATGCCGAAATCGGTGCCGAATCCGATTTGTCGCCCCCGCTCCGTGACGATCCCGGCATGATCCGCTGGAACGGCCTGCGCCGCAGCGAGGATGCCCGGTTTCTGGGGCTGGTCGCGCCGGGGCTGATGATCCGCGCCGCCTATCGCCGCTTTGGCCGGGGGCGTGTTGATGGCTTCACCTATGACGAACCAGCCGCCCCGCCGCTGATGATCGGTGGCGCATTCGCCTTTGCCGCGACGGTGATTCAGGCGTTTCTGGACAGCGCATGGTTTGCCGCCATCCGGGGCGCGCCGCAGGATGACAGTGGCGGCGGGCGCGTGCCGGGCTTTGCCGGGTTCGATTACGGCACCGACCGGCATGGGCTGTCGGCGCAGCCGCCGCTGCAATTCCGCCCGACACCCTTGCAGGAACAGGCGATGACCGGGCTTGGCATCATCCCGCTGTCGGCGCTGATCCATGACCCGCAGCCGGTGTTCTATGCCACGCCCTCGCTGCATCTGCCGCAGTCTTATGACAATCCGGTCGCCACCCAGAACGCGCGGCTGGCGGCGATGCTGCAATATGTGCTGTGCACCTCGCGTTTCGCGCATTACCTCAAGGTTATCATGCGTGATGAGATCGGCTCGGTCAGCGATCCGACCGTGATCGAGTCGCGGCTGCAAGATTGGCTGCGCGATTATTGTCTGGGCAATGACGATGCTTCGACCAGTCTCAAGGCGCAGTATCCGCTGCGTGACGCGGGCGTGCGTATTTCCGAGGTCGCGGGCCGTCCCGGCGCCTATCGCTGCACCATCCATCTGCAACCGCATTTTCAGCTGGACGACATCTCGACCAGCTTTCACCTGATTGCCGAAACCGCAAGCGGGCATCGCCTTGCCCCGGAAAGGACACCCGCATGACTGCCAGCCCGATCACCGCCGCGCTGAATGAAGACCGGCTGAATGAGGCCGCCAGCCTTGCCGCCGCCGCCGTCAAGGCATACCCGCAGGATGTAACGGCGCGCCAGTTGCTGGCCTCGCTTGCGGTGCTGCAAGGCGATTTGCCGCGTGCCGAAACACAGGCCAGCATGGCTGCGCGGCTGGCCCCGGATGAGGCGGTGTCGCTGGGCCTGTTCCGCCAGCATCTGCGCGGGCTTCATGCGCGGGATGCGTGGTGGCGGGACGGCGCTGTTCCCACCTTTCCCGGCGGTGCCTCTGATGCCGACAAGGCCGCCGTCGCGCTGAACATCGCGCTGCGCGCAGGCGACGACGCGGCGGTGGCGCAGGCGTTCGAGACGCTGGAAACCCTGCGCGGCACCCGCCCCGGCCAGTGGAATGGCGCGGCTGTCGATGATCTGCGCGATCTGGACGACCGGATGCCTCATGCGATTGAGGCCGTGTCGGCGGGCGGAAATTACATGTGGATCGACATGGCCAGGATCGCCCGCATGACCTTGCGCCCGGTGGCCAGCCCTCTGGATCTGGTGCTGCGGCCTGCGCGGGTGGCGCTGCGCGATGGTGCCGAGGCTGATCTGGTCTTGCCCGCGATCTATCCGTTCCCCGAAACCCCGGCACAGCAACTGGGCCGCGAAACCGGTTTCAGCGAAAGCCATGGCGTGATGATCGGCCAAGGTCAGCGGGCATGGCTGGCGGGCGACGAGATGCAGGGCTTTCTGTCTGCCGAAACGATCGGCTTCGGGGGGGGCGATGGCTGAACCCGAGTTGCAGCAACCGGCGCTGCTGGATCGGCTGATCGACTTCGATCCCGATCTGGACCGCGATCCCCCAACGCCTCAGGCGGCGACGCCCGCTGCCCTGCGCGATGCGCTGCGCCGCGATCTGGAAATGTTGCTGAACACCCGCTGCCGGGCCGAAAGCCTGCCAGATGGTCTGTCTGCGCTTGATGACAGCCTGCTGTCGTTCGGCGTTGGGGATTTCTTTTCCGCACCGCTGGTCACGCCGCGCCAGCGTCAGGCTTTTGCCACCGATCTGCAACGCCGCATCGCTCTGTTTGAACCGCGTCTGGAAAACCTGTCCGTGACGCTGCAAGATGACGCGGCCCCCGAACGGCGCAGCCTGCATCTGCGTATTTCGGCGGAATACCGGATGCGCCCCGGCCTGCCGCCGATCCTGTTTGAAAGCCGCGTCGATCCGGTTGGCGGGCGGTTTTCCGTATCCGAGGGGCGGCATGGCTAACCGTTTCCTGAATTTCTATAACGAGGAACTGGATGCCCTGCGCAGCCGGGCGCAGCGGTTTGCCGATGCTTTCCCCAAGATCGCGGGCCGTCTGCGCCTGTCGCGCGAGGTCTCGGACGATCCGCATGTCGAACGGCTGGTGCAAAGCTTTGCGTGGTCCGCCGCCCGCATCCGGCAAAAGCTGGATGACAGCCTGCCCGAATTAAGCGACGCGCTGCTGGAAACGCTGTATCCGCATTATCTGGCCCCGCTGCCCTCGATGACGGTCGTGGGTTTTACCCCCTCGCCTGCGATGGACGCGGTGCAGACCCTGCCGCGCGGCACTGAAATCCTGTCCGGGCAGATCGAGGGCGATCAGGTGCGCTTTGCGATCACGCAGGATGTGGAACTGGCGCCCTTGCGTATTGCCGCCGTGCAGATGATGAACCGCCCGGTCGAGGCACCCGCCCGGCCGGGGCTGAATGCGGCGGGGGCGCTGCGGCTGACGCTGGCCCCCACCGGCAAGGCGCGGCTGGCCGATCTGGGCGTCAGCAGGCTGCGGTTGTATCTGGCCGGGGCGCATCCGCAGGCGATGGCGCTGTTTCAACTGCTGCATCAGTCCTGCACCGGTGTTTCGCTGGCGCTGCACGGCAATGACGACCAACCGCACCATCTGCCGCCCGGCGCGCTGAAACCTTCGGGGCACGCCGCGGATCAGGCGCTTTTGCCCTGGCCTGACGCCGGATTCCGCGGCTATCGCACCCTGACCGAGTTCTTTGCTCTGCCTGAAAAGTTCCTGTTCTTCGATCTGGAAACCGGCCCGCTGACCGGCAGCGACCGTCAGGACATCTATATCTATTTCAGCCAACCGCCCGGCGCGCTGGAACGGCAGGTTGATCTGTCGTCGTTTGCGCTGTTCGCCAGCCCCGCCGTCAACCTGTTCCCCTCGCAGGCCGAGCCGATCACGCTGGACGGCAGCCGCAGCCTGTATCCGCTGATGGCCGATGCCCGCAGGCCAGCGACCCGTGCGGTGCATTCGGTGCGCCATGTCACGCTGGCGTCCGATAATGGTCAGTTGCAACCGGCCAAACCCTATTTCCACCGGCTGACTGAACGGCGGGCCGAGGGTGTTTTCTGGCAAATCCGCCGCCATGCCGATGATCCGGGGCTTTGGCCGGGGGCGACCTCGCTGGCCTTTGTGGACAGCCGCAATCAGGCCCTGCCGCCGAACCACCGCACCGCCAGCGTTCAGGTGCTGGCCACCAATGCCGACCTGCCGCGCAAGCTGCCCTTTGGCGGCGGTCAGCCGCGCCTGTCGATGCGCAGCGGGTCCGATCATGTGGCCGCCGTCGCCTGCCTGATCCCGCCGACCGCGCCGCGCCGTGTCGCGCTGCCCGAGGATCGCGCCTGGGGGCTGATCTCGCATCTGTCGCTGAACCATCAGTCGCTGACAGGGGATGGGGTCGAGGTGCTGCGCAATATCCTGCGGCTTTACGATCCCGGCGACAGCCGCGAAACGGCGCGCCTGATCGACGCCATTGCCGCAACCGATGCCCGTCCCGGCTTTACCCGTATGGGGCAGGTGATGCTGCCCGGAACCGACATCACGCTGACCTTTGATGCCGATGCGATCGACCCGGCAACCGCTGTTTTCTTTGGGGCTATGCTGGATCGCTTTCTGGGTTGCTATACCACGCTGAACAGCTTCACCCGCCTGATGCTGAAGCAGACCGGGCGCAGCGACATTCTGGCCAGCTTTGCCCCCCGCGCGGGCGAGGAGGCGTTGATATGAGCGCCGCCCCATCCCTGTTCGATCACCTGTGCGCCGCGCCGCAGAATTTCGAGCCGGCAACCGCCCTGCGCATTGCCCGCGCCGAGGCCCGCGCGCGCGGCCTGCCGCTGCGCATCACCGCGCGGCCGGAATCCGCGCTGGCCCCGCTTGCCGTGGAACAGGTCTGGGTTGACGATAGTGCGGTCCATGTCAGCAGCCATCTGTTCAGCTATATCGGCCCGCTGTCGCCTTTGCCGCCCGGCTATATCGAGATCGCCGCCACGCAGCGCCGTCGCCGGGCCGGGGGGATGGCGGCGTTTCTGGATCTGTTCACCGACCGCCTGACCGGGCTGTTCGTCGCGGCGGCGGGCAAATACGATCTGGCGGCTCTGCTGCGCTGGTCGCGGTCGGGTGACAACGCCATTCTGGGAGCCTTGCGGGCGCTGATCGGCTTTGGCAATGCCGCGCCCGCCGTAATGCCTTTGCCCGAGGACGAAACATTGCGCTTTGCCGGGCTGCTGGCGCAGCGCACGCGCAATGCCGACGGGTTGCGGGTCATGGTGCAGGCCGAACTGGGCCTGCCCGTGCGGCTGGAACAGTTCCGGCTGGTCTGGCGCGACATCCCTGACCCCGAGCGGTCGCGCATGGGGCCGGGCCTGCAACTGGGGCATAATGCAACTGCCGGGGCGCAGGTGCCTGACCGGGCCGGGCAATGCAGGCTGGTTATCGGGCCGGTGCGCTATGCCGACTTTCTGTCGCTGGAACCGGGGCAGCCCCGTCTTGACCGGGTGATCGCGCTGGCGCGGGCTTATATGCCGCTGGGCATCGGTTTTGACATTCAGATCGTGCTGGATCGCCGTGACATCCCCGAAACCCGTCTGGGCGGGGCAGGGGCACCGCGTCTGGGCTGGAACACATGGGCGCGGGTCGCACCGGCGGGGCAGGACAGCTTTGACGCGATCATCCGCCCGCCCCTGTCTGACGGAGGTGCCGATGCGGTTGCGGCTTGAATTGCGGGGCGGCCCGCAGGCGGGGGCGGCCCGGATCACCGATCTGGACCGGCCCTTTTCCGTTGGCACCGATCCCGCTGCGACCTGGCAGTTGCGCGCGGCCCCGGATGTGGCTGACGGCACCGCAACGCTGCACCGCGGCCCCGGCGACCGGATCGAGGCGACCGGCGCGGGCAATGTCACCCTTGACGGCGCTCTGCTGGGGGAACGTGCGGCATCGCTGGGGTATGGCGCGATGCTGATCGTGGCGGGCCAGCAGGTTCTGATCCAGCCCGAAGCGCCCTATCGGCAGGCCGGTTTCGGGGATGCGGCCCTGTCGATCAGCGCGATCCTGTCTGATGTCACCCCCGGAGGCGAGGCGGCGGCAGGCCCGTTGCCGGGCGCAGACAGCGGCGACAGCCCGCTGGACATCCCGGCGCAGCACCGCCCGGCATCGGAACGCTATTGGCAGCAACCCCGTGCCTTCGCGCCGGATCAATCCCCGCTGTCTGCCGGGCAAAGGCCGATCCTGCCCGACAACTGGGCGGCGGATATGCCCGATGATGCAGGGCAGTTGACCGACCGCAGCCATCAGGCGGCGGCTTCGCTGGGGCGCATCAATGTGAACCCGCGCCCGGCCCTGTCTGATCCTGCGGCCCATTGGCCCGCGCCCGACCCGGATATATCGGCCCGGCACGAGGCGCAGCTTGTGCTGGCGCTGACGGCGCTGGAACGGATCGAGGATGACCTGCGCCGCCAGTTCGCGGATCTGGGCGTGATGCCGGGCACCTCGCTGCCACCGATGACGGGCGGGGACGATGGCGGGCAGGGGCTGATGCAGCGGCGCGACAGGATCATCGCGATGCAGCAGGCTTTGGCGGCGGCCTGCCGCGCGGCTTTGACAGATGCCCGCACACGGCTTGACCCCGGCTCGATCAGTGCCAGCGTATCCGCGGCAGGCGGTCTGGCCGGGCGGATCAGCCCCGCCGCTGCCTGCTGGAAAGAATATCAGACCCGCTTTGCGCCACCCGATCAGCCCGCACCGCTGTCGGATGCGGCCTTTATCCGGCATTTGCGCGCGGCATCGGGCCAGCCTGAACAGACATGGTCAGACCAGACAGAGGATGACAGATGAAAACCGAAAACCGTGTGGTCTGGACCGAAGGCATGTTCCTGCGTGTGCAGCATTTCCAGCAGGCCGACCGCTGGACCGAACGGCTGGTGCGCGACCTGACCCGGCCGCTGTCGCCGTTTCCATGGGGGTTCGCGCAGCTTTCGCTGGATCGTGCGGCTTTGGGGATCGGGCGGCTGGCGCTGACCTCGTTTGCGGCGATCTTGCCCGATGGCACCGCCATCAGCGCCCCCGATCAGGCCGATCTGCCCGCGCCGCTGCACCTTGGCGAAGGGCTGACCGACCGGCTGGTCTATCTGTGCCTGCCTGCGCGCCGCCCCGACCGCGCCGAGTTTGCCGGCAGCGGCGGCGCCGGTGTGATGACGGCGCGGCTGACTCCATCCGATTATGACGCCGCCGATGCCAATGCTGACAGCGCCCTGACCGCGCCGGTTGCGGTCGGGCGGCTGACGCCGGTTCTGCGGCTGGAAGGGGACGAACTGGCCGGGTTCGAATATCTGCCCGTCGCCCGCATTACCGAAGTCCGCGCGGATTTGTCGGTGCAGCTTGACGAAGACATGATTCCGCCTGCGCTGAATCTGGCCCTGTCGCCGCGCCTGCTGGGCTTTGCCACCGAGATTCTGGGCCTTGTCCGCCACCGCGCTGCTGCCATCGCGCGGCGGGCGGGCGACCCCTCCATGCGCGGATCGGCTGAAATCGGCGATTATTTCATGCTGCAATTGCTGAACCGTGCCACGCCCCTGCTGTCGCATCTGGCGGCGCAGGCGGGGCAGATGCACCCCGAACGGCTTTGGCGTGATCTGGCGGCGCTGGCGGGCGAATTTGCGACCTTCACCGCCAGCACCCGTCTGCCGGCCGAACTGCCCGATTACGATCACATGGACCCCGCCGCCTGCTTTGGCCCGCTGATGGACGAGTTGCGCCGCTCGCTGTCGTCGGTGCTGGATCAGTCGGCCATCGCCATCCCGCTGGAGGAACGCCGCCACGGTGTGCGCGTGGCGCTGCTGGCCGATGCGGAACTGCGGGCGGGGGCGGGGCTGGTGCTGGCCGTGCGGGCCGAAATGCCGCACGAACAATTGCGCCGGCAGTTGCCGAACCAGATCAAGATCGGCTCGGTCGAACGGATCGCAGAGCTGGTCAATGTCGCGCTGCCCGGCCTTGGCATCCGTCCGATGCCGGTCGCGCCGCGCCAGTTGCCGTTCCAATCCGGCACCGTCTATTTCGAGCTGGACAACAGCGGCGAGATCTGGCGCGACATCATCCAGTCGGGCACGCTTGCCCTGCATCTGTCCGCCGATTTCCCCGGCCTTGAGATGGAACTGTGGGGTATTCGCTCATGACCGGCGGCGGCACCATGGATGACGATTTTGCCGATGGCGGGCCGCGCGTCGTTTTGCCGACCCCCGGTCGACGACTGCCCGAAGCCCTGCCCGAACAGCCCCTACAGGCCCCCACCTTGCCCGAGGACGGCTTTTCCGCCGAGGCGATCATGCGCGGCTTTCGGCTTGAGGGCCGTGATTTTCCGGTGATGATCGGCGATGCGGCGGGGCTTTTGAACCTTGCCCATTCGCTGCGCCACCGCAAAAGTGCCCCCGATCTGGCTGCGTTGCGCAGCGACATCATCACCGCCGTGCGGGAATATGAACGCAATCTGGGCCGCGCCGGTATCCTGCCCGAACAGGCGCGGGCGGCGCATTATGTGATCTGCGCCACGCTGGACGATGTAATCCGCAATACCTCGTGGGGGCGTGACTGGCAGCAGCAGGGGCTGGTCTCGACCTTTCACCACGATGTGACCGGCGGCGACAAGGTGTTCGACCTGCTGACGCATTTCCAGTCTCGTCCCGGCAGCAACCGCGATATTCTGCTGCTGATCTATCTGTGCCTGTCGCTGGGGTTCGAGGGGCGCACCCGCGTTTCCGCGCGCGGCGCGCTGGAACTGGCGCAGATCCGCGACAGCCTTTATCACCTGCTGCGCCAGCAATACGGTGTGCCCGAACAAGACCTGTCCCCGCATTGGAAGGGCGAGGATATGGGCCACCGCCCCTTGCGGCGCGGGCGGCTGTTCTGGCTGTTGACCGGGCTGGCGGTGCTGGCGCTGTGCGGGCTGTTCGTGACGCTGAATCTGCTGCTGGGGCGCATATCGGATCGCACCGTGGCCACCATGGTCAGCCTGCCGCCGGGTGAAACGCCCTCGCTGTTCATTCCCGAACCGGCCCCCGTCGCGGAACCCGAGCCTGACCCGGAACCCGTCGTCGCAGAAACCGAACCCGCAGGCCCGTCCCCCATCGACACGCTGGTGGCCTTTCTTCAGCCCGAGGTGGAAGAAGGGCTGGTCCGCCTTTACCGCGATGGCGATGCGGTTCTGGTGCGGATCGCCAATGCCGGGGCCTTCCAGCCCGGAGGCGCCGAGATTCAGCCGCAGTTTCTGGAAACCTTTCAGCGCATCGGGCTGGCCCTTGCGGCCGAGGATTTCGATGTGACCATTCTGGGCCATACCGACAATATCCCGATCCGCACGGCTGCCTATCCGTCGAATTTTCACCTGTCCACCGCGCGGGCCTCTGCCGTGCGTGATCTGTTGCTGAACTATGTTCCTGCCGACCGGATCGCCATTCGCGGCGAGGCCGAGACCCGGCCCATTGCCACCAACTCGACCCCCGAAGGCCGCGAGGCCAATCGCCGGACCGAAATTCTGGTGGCCGAGGCAGGCGCCCGCGTGCCGCCCGCGCTGCTGGAACAGGGCGGTCTGACGCCGGAGGTTGCACCATGATGAACTTTGTCGGGATGTGGACGTCGTTCCGGTCAACGCTGGACAGCTATATCAGCGTTGTGGGGCATCGGTTCGCGGCGCTGGTCTGGGTTGCGGCCCTTGCCGCGTTGATCTGGATATTCGGCCCGCGCCTTGTCTGGGGCGATGTCGCCCCGCTGGCATCGGTGCAAAACCGGCTGATCGCGATTGCCGTTCTGATCGCGCTATGGGCGGTTTGGGCGCTGGTGTCCTGGCTGCGCAGCCGCCGCGCCGACGCCAGGCTGATCGACGAGATCGCCGACAGCCCCGAGGCCCGTGCCGAGGCCGAAACCCGCGCCGAAGTGGGCGAGCTGCGCAGCCGCCTGCGCGACGCCATGGCGATGATGCGCAAGGTCGCACGCCGCCGCTTTGGCTATGTTTATGAATTCCCGTGGTATCTGATGATCGGCGCGCCGGGGGCGGGGAAAACCACGCTGCTGACCAATTCCGGCCTGAAATTCCCCTTGGGCGACGCCTTGGGCGGCGAGCCGGTGCAGGGTGTCGGCGGCACCCGCAACATGAACTGGTGGTTCACCGACCGCGCCATTCTGATCGACACCGCCGGGCGCTATACCACGCAGGACAGCGGGCACGAACGCGACAAGGCGGGCTTTGCCGGTTTCCTGAAAATGCTGCGCCAGCGGCGGCGGATGCAGCCGGTCAACGGCGTGATCCTGACCCTTTCGCTGACCGATCTGCTGAACCAGCCGCCCGAGGGCCGTCTGCGCGAAATCCGCGCCATCCGGCAGCGGCTGGCGGAAATGGCCGCGACACTGGATGTGCGTATTCCGGTCTATATCGTGCTGACCAAGGCCGACCGTCTGGCCGGGTTCCAGCCGTTTTTCGAACGTCTGGGCCACGAGGCGCGCGGGCAGGTCTGGGGTATCACCTTCCCCTATCAGGAAACCCGCGACAGCACCGATCTGCCCGCCGTGTTTTCGCGCGAATACCACGCGCTGACCGAACGGTTGAACGATCAGCTTCTGGACCGGCTGCAACAGGAAATCGACCTTGACCGGCGCGGGCGCGTGTTCCGTTTCCCGGCGCAGATTTCGGCGCTGCATGACAGCCTGCGCGAGATCGTCGAGGAACTGTCCTCGGGCACCGGGCAGGTCGAGCCGCCTTTGCTGCGCGGGATCTATCTTGCCTCGGCCACGCAAGAGGCCGAATTCCGGCAGGAACTGGGCGGCGCGCGGTCGATGAACCGCAGCTATTTCGTCGAACGATTGTTCCGCGATGTCATTCTGGGCGAGGCGGGGCTTGTCGCCGATGACCGGCGCAGCACACGGCGGCGGCGGATTGCGCAGGGCCTTGGCTGGGGCGCGCTGGCGGCGCTG
The DNA here is from genome assembly GCF_030538755.1 of Paracoccus sp. (in: a-proteobacteria). Taxonomy (GTDB): domain Bacteria; phylum Pseudomonadota; class Alphaproteobacteria; order Rhodobacterales; family Rhodobacteraceae; genus Paracoccus. Next base: position 13,538 of record NZ_JAUNTJ010000002.1, read on the forward strand.
GTTCTGCTGCTGGGCGGGTCGTGGCTGTCCAGCTATGTCGTGAACCAAAGGGCGATCAGCCAGATCAATCTGGACCTTGGCCGCTATCGCGATCTGGCCGCCGCCATTCCGGTGCGCGAGGTGGCCGACACCGATTTCCTGCGGGTGCTGCCTGCATTGGACGCCCTGGCCGATGTGCCGGTGGCCTTTGCCACGCAAGATCAGAATGCGCCGGTGCCGCTGCACCGCATCGCGCCGGGTCTGGACCGCGAGGATACGCTGGTCGCCTCGTTCCGCCAGCAATATGACCGGGCCTTGGGGGCCTATCTGCTGCCCCGCTATATGGTGGCGCTGCAAAACCGGCTGAAGCAGCCGGACTTGCCGCCCGATCAGGCGTTCGAGACGTTAAAGCATTACCTGTCTCTGGCAGGGCTTGGTCCGATTGATCCCGACGGGCTGTTGCTGCAATCCGAAGACATCTTTGCCGCGCTTTATCCCGGTTCGGGCCGCGAGGCGACGCGGCTGCAACTGGCGCAGCATATGGCGGCGATGCTGGACCACGGACAACTGCCGGTGATGGCCGTCGATGATGCGCTGGTGGCAGAAACCCGCGCGCATCTGGGGGCGCATAACCCGGCGCAGCGGGCCTATGACATGCTGCAAAGCCGCCGCGCCGCGCGCGATCTGGGGGAATGGACCCCGGCGGCGGCGCTTGGCCCCTCGGGGACGCGGCTGTTCGCCCGCGCCTCGGGCGCGCCGCTGGATCAGGGGATCGCGCGGCTGTTCACCCAAAGCGGTTATCAGCGGGTCGTGCTGCCGCAGATCACCGCATTGGCGGAAACCGCAGCGGGCGAAGGCTGGGTTCTTGGCACTGCTGCCAACGCGCCGACCCGCGCCACCAGCGACATCGCGGCGGATGCGGTGGCGCTGTATTGGGATGACTTTTCGCGCCAGTGGCAGGCGCTGTTGTCCGACCTGACCATCCGCGAGGCCGCCGACCTGCGCGCCGCATCCGACCTGATCGCCACCGCCGCATCCGAAAGCCGCCCGCTGCAACGGCTGGCCACCGAGATCGCGCAGGAAACATCGCTGGCGGGGTCATCGGCAACCGCCGCTCTGTCGGCGACCGGGCTGGCCTTTGACCCGCTGGCCGCGCCCGACCCCTTTGCCGCCTTGCGTCGCGGGCTGGAACCGCAGGGCGAAAGCGGCGAGACGATCTTTACCCCGATGGAGCCGCTGTTCGACAATATCTATCAGCAGATCAGCCGCGCCACCGCCAGCGATGCCCGCACGGCGGAAATCTTTGCCGCTGACGGCGCATTGATGAGCGCGGTGCAGGACATGCTGGCCCAGGGGCAGCGCCTGCCTGTGCCGGCGGATCAGTGGATCGTCGGCCTTGCAGCCCGCATCGGCGAAGCCTCGGTCGCCAATGCGCGCAGTTCGCTGAACCAGTTGTGGCAAAGCGAAGGCTATGGCGAATGCCGCCGCGCGACCGAGGGCCGCTATCCCTTTGAACCGGGCGCATCGCATGATGTGACCATCGCCGATTTCACCCGCATCTTTGGTCCCGATGGCGTTTTCCAGCGCTTCTTTGACCAGAACCTGAGCGGGCTTGTCGATACGGCATCCAATCCGTGGCGGTGGAGCGGCGGCCTTGGCACCACGGGCGAAGCAAGCCCCGCGCTGGCGCAATTCCAGCGCGCCGCCGCGATCCGAACGGCGTTCTTTCCCTCTGGTGCGAGCGGGCCGCAGGTGGCCTATTCCTTCGACCTGATCTCGCTGGAAAACGCCGATGTCGCGCTGATCGAGATCGGCGACATCAGTTCCTATTACGGACAGAACCGCACGCGCGAACGCAGCTTTACATGGCCCGTTACAGCGCGCGAGGTGGCGCAACTGACCCTGCTGCCCGGATCGCGCAACGAAGGTTTGCAGACGACCGGCCCGTGGGCACCCTTCCGCCTGATGGATCTGGGGCAGGTGACGCCTGTGTCGGAAAATCAGTTCGACATCCGCTTCCGCATCGGCAACCGCGCGGCAGACATGCGTATCACCGGCGGGTCCGTGAACAACCCGTTCAGCCTTGATGCGCTGCAACAGTTCCATTGCCCGGACCGGCTGTGAGGGGCGCGGCCATCCCCGGTCCCGTCAAGGCGGGCTATTTCGGCAAGGTGCCGACGCAGGGCGATTTCGTCTTTCGGGGCCTGCCGCTTGCGCTGACCGATCGTCTGGACGGCTGGCTGCGGCAATCGGTGCGCGACAGTCAGAACCGCATGGGCCGCGACTGGTTGCCGGCCTTTCTGGTTGCTCCGGTCTGGCGGATGGCGATCACGCCGGGGCTGTTCGGTCCCGATGCCTTGATCGGGGTGATGATGCCCAGCGTAGACCGCGCCGGGCGTTACTTTCCGCTGGTCATCGCCGCGCCGGTCCCCGGTCTGCGCGCATCCGCGGCTGATCTGGCCCGGATGGCGACATGGTTCGATGCGGCCGAGGAACTGGCGCTGTCCACGCTGGACCCGCGTTTTTCCCTGAGTTGGTTCGATGAACAGATTGCACGGCTGGAACTGCCCGCCTCGGTTCTGCCGCCCGATGACCCGCAGGCCGAGGCGGGGTCGCTGTGGTGGACCGGCGCGGGCGAGGGGGCGCAAATGGCGCTGGAACACATGCCCCCGCCCGATGCCTTTGGCGCCTTGTTTCTGGCCACCCGGTCCGGGGCAGGGCAGGGATTGCCCGCGCCTTCCCCGGTTCGAAATCCGCTGGAGATCGGTATCGGCAAAGCCGTTCGCAAATCGTCACGGCAGCTTGTCCCGCCAGATCAGATCGTGGTTAATCGTGATGCGCAGGCTGTCACTTTGCTGAACGGGATCGGTGCGGTTAAAAATCCGGCTCATACGGTGCAGGTGGCTGCTGATACGTTTCGTGGGATCGACGATCCACTGTCGATGAACGACCTGATCGCGGGGGCAAAAGGCCGGATCGGCACCGCCAACAGCCTGCTGCGCGCCGGGGTCGGACAGGCCGACCCGCCCTGCGTGTCATTCGCAATGCTGCTGATGCAGGGGCATCTGTTCGCGATCCTGTGGGCGGGCAATACCCGCGCCTATCTGTTGCGCGATGGCACACTGTCCTTGCTGACGCGCGACCATACCGACCGCCGGTTGCCATCGGTCCTGACCCGCGCGCTTGGGATCGGGCAGCAGCTTTCCCCGGATCAGTCCGGCGGCGAGCTGCTGGCCCAGGATCGCTTTCTGCTGTGTTCCGGCAGCATCACCCAGGCCCTGAGCGACGAGGAAATCGCCAGCACACTGGCCAATGCCCGCACCCCCGATAGCGCCGCCGAAACCCTGACCCAAAACGCCCTCATCGCCGGCACAACCGCCAGTGTCTCGGCAGCAGCGGTGTTCGTGAGTGAGAAGGCGTGAGGTTCGGGGTGCCGGTGGCGTTCTTTCCGGGCAAGGCAGCCTAATAACACAACCTGATAAAGCGCAGCCTTTCCGCCCGTGATCGACAGCTTCCGGTCGAAGGTCGCCAACTGCCCACTGCGCTTTTCGCCAATGCCAGCAGACAGGTATCGGTGACCAGACCGGCGGTCAGACTCTTGCCCGGATCTATCGGTGCCTCATCCGCCAGACCGATCTCATCGGGCCAGAAATATCGACAACAGCGGCAGTTGCCCCTGGCGAGTTCGGGTGCCCGGAATGCGGATGACGCCGGTTTCGATCATAGGGCAGGTGGCCCGGCTTTGCTGTCCGATGTTGGCAAACCGGTCATGGGCGACATGATTCGGGACGATCAGGGCGTCCAGGACGTTGACATCAAGAAGAAAGGTCACGGGGCGTCATCACGCAGCTTCTTGACAATATCCAGTGTGTTGACCGCGCCTCCGGTCGAGGCATCAGCCTGTCCGATTTGGGGCGGTGCAGCGAGCAGAGCGCCAACCAGCCTGTCAGAGATATTCATGGTTGCGGCCTTCAGCGGGTTGACCACCAGATGGGCATAGCGTGCACCTGCGTATGCCCCAGAGGCTTGCCGATTACCGGAAGGCTTTCGCCAACCAGCAGACTACCCGAGGCGAAGGTGTGGCGCAGATCGTGGATGCGCACATCGTCGAGACCTGCGGCTTTGCGGATACGGTAATCGTGGACACAAAGGTTTGTTGGCTGTGACAGGGGCGCAGCTTGGGTGAGGCGATGGGTGCTTTGCCCAATGCCCTGATCGGCCTGTGGCTGGCACGCGGCCTCTTGCCCCGTTGCTGCCCGCCGGATAATTCCTTACTTAAATTATAAGTCAATCCGCGCATTCGGAGGACCGACAGGTGAGACGTATCATTCCAGCAGGATTGTTTGCCCTGATGGCCGGGGTCGGTTCCGCACTGGCCTGCGACGGACGGACCGTCACCTCGGATCAGGTTCATGCCAGCCCGCTTTGTGTGCCGGAAAAACCTCTGCGCGTGGTGGTGATGGATTTCGGCTTTGGTCTTGGTATCGGGCTGGACGTGGGCCTGCCCATCGTCGGCGCGCCCCTCGACCGGATGAGCGATGAGGCCCTGAAGGCGCGGGCCGAGGCGGCGGGCGTCACCTCGACCGGGTTCATCACCGAACCCAGCCTTGAAACCATCGTCGCGCTGCAACCCGATCTGATCGTCGGCTTTCCAGGCAGCGAGGCCATGGCGCAGGCGATCTATCCGCAACTGTCGCAGCTTGCGCCGACGCTGCTTTATACCGATGTGGACTGGCAGGGCTTCTATCGCCTGCTGGCCGGGCTGACCGGGGCCGAAGATCGGGTCAACGCCGAACTGGCCGCCTATCAGGCGCGGCTGGAGGGTATCCGCGCCCGTGTCCCGCAGGACCGCACCGTGTCGATCCTGCGCATCACGCCATGGGATTTTCAGGTCTATCTGGATGGTCCGGTCGCCTATGCCCCCTTCGCCATCCTGCGCGAGGCCGGGGTGCGGCGCACCGCCTATGAGACGACCGATGATCCCGGCCTGTCGATGAAGCGCCCCGATTGGGAAGAACTGGCGCAGCTTTCGGGCGATACGCTGTTGTATATCGTCGGCGGCACCAATGACTCTGACACCAGCGGACGGCATGAGGAGGTGCTGGCCAATCCGCTGTGGCAGATGCTGCCCGCCGTCGAATCCGGCAATCTGCACAGGATCGAGGCCGCGACATGGATGGAGTTCAGCGGTCTCGCCTCTGCCAACCGCGTGCTGGACGATATCGAGCGTTATATCGTCGACCCCAGGTGATGCCGCGATTTCCCCTGATCTGGCTTGTGATCCTGTGCGCCGGGCTGGTGCTGCTGTCGCTGTGGTCGCTGACGGCGGGGGCGTCCGACATCTCGCCTGGACGTGCGATGCAGGCGCTGTGGTCGCCCGGAAATGACCGCGCCGACATCATCGTGCAGGGCGTGCGCCTGCCGCGGCTGATCGCGGCGCTGGCCGCAGGGGCGGCGCTGGCGGTGGCGGGCGCGATCATGCAGGCGGTGACGGGCAATCCGCTGGCCGATCCGGGATTGCTGGGGATCAATTCGGGCGCGGCCTTTGCCGTCGTGACGGCGATTTCGCTGACCGGGACGGATGCCGGCGGCGCGTTGATGTGGGCGGCATTTGCGGGTGCCGGGGCGGCGGCGGCGCTGGTCTATGCACTTGGTGCGACGGGGCGCAGCGGACCGACGCCGCTCAAGCTGGTGCTGGCGGGGGTGGTCGTGTCCACCTTTCTGGGCGCGGTGACGGCGGCGGTGCTGATCCTGGATCAGATGACGCTGGACGTGGTGCGGCTGTGGACGGCGGGCAGTCTGAGGAACCGCACGATGGCGCAGGTCATGCCGGTCCTGCCGTGGCTGCTGCTGGCGCTGCTGGCGGCGCTGATCCTGCGGGCGCAGTTCACCACGCTGAGCCTTGGGGCTGAAACCGCGCGGATGCTGGGCCAGAACCCGGCGCGCTGGCGGGCGGTCGCGGGCCTGCTGGTCGTGGCGCTGGCGGGCGGCGCAGTCGCCATTGCCGGGCCGCTGGGCTTTGTCGGGCTGGTCGTGCCGCATCTGGCGAGGCTGTGCCTTGGCCCGGATTACCGGTTGATCCTGCCCTTTGCTGCCGTTGGCGGGGCAGGGCTGGCCGCGTTGGCCGACACCATGCCCCGCGCGTTATGGGGGACCGATGTGCCCCTTGGCGTCAGCATGGCGCTGATCGGGGCACCGTTCTTCATATGGCTGGCCCGCAGCCGGATCGGAGCCGCCGCATGAAGCGCCTGTTCGTCGCGCTGATCCTGCTGACCGCCCTGCTGTTTCTGGCTGCGCTGGCGCTGGGCGACCGGCCGGTTCCGCCACGGCAGGTGCTGGCCGCGCTTGGTCTTGCCGGAGCCGCTGACCCGGCCTCGCAGATGATCGTCGCCGGGTTGCGGCTGCCGCGTGCGGTGATGGCGCTGCTGGTCGGCGCGGCGCTTGGCGTGGCGGGGACGGTGACGCAGGCGGTCATGCGCAACCCTCTGGCGGAACCGGGCCTGCTGGGGATCAATGCGGGTGCGGCGCTGATCGCTACGGTGATGATCGTCTGGACCGATGCGCTGCCGCAATCGGCGATGCCTGTGCTGACCTTTGCGGGGGCGCTGATGATGGCCGTGGCCATTCAGGTGCTGGCGTGGCGCGAAGGGTCCAGTTCGCTGCGGATCGTGCTGATCGGGGTCGGTCTTGCATCCTTTGCCGGTGCGGGGGCCAGCTTCATTTCCACTTTTGGCGATCCACCGGCGGTGCAGCGCGCGATGGTCTGGCTGGCGGGCAGTTTGCAGGACAGCCGCTGGGAAAGGGTGGCGATGCTGGCCCGGTGGTCCCTGCCGCCGCTGGCTGTCGCCTGGCTGCTGTCCCGAGAGCTGGACCTGATCGTCTTTGGCGACACCGTTGCGCGGGGTCTGGGCCAGCGGGTCGAGCTGGTGCGGGCGGGCGCGATTCTGATCTGTGCGGCACTGTCGGGTGCGGCGGTCGCCGCATCGGGGCTGATCGCCTTTGTCGGTCTTGCCGCGCCCCATATCGCGCGGCGGATCATCGGCCACGGCCACGGTCACGCGACCCTGATCCCGGCCAGTGCCCTGATCGGCGCGGCGATGGTGCTGGCCGCCGACATTGCCGCGCGCAACCTGATGCCGCCGATGCAACTGCCGGTCGGCCTTTTCACCGCCCTGCTGGGCGCGCCGTTTTTCGGCTGGCTGCTGTGGAGACGACGCCATGACTGACACGGATCTGCAAGCCCACGGGGTCTGCATCGACTATGGCGCGGTGCCGGTCGTGGCCGGGCTGGACCTGTCGATCCCGCGTGGCCGGTTCACGGTGCTGATCGGGCCGAACGGGTCGGGCAAATCGACGATCCTGCGCGGGCTGGCGGGGCTGCTGCCGCTGAGCGCCGGCCGGGTCACGCTGGACGGCACGCCCATCACGCGGCTGCCCTCGAAAGCGGTCGCCCGCCGTATCGCCTTTCTGGCGCAATCGGCGACCGCGCCCGAAGGCATGACTGTCACCGATCTGGTGCGTCAGGGCCGTTACCCCCATCGCGGCCTCTTTGGCGCATGGACCGCCGCCGACAGCGAGGCGGTGGCACAGGCGCTGGCGCTGACATCGGTCGCGGACCTTGCCGACCGGCGACTGGACAGCCTGTCGGGCGGTCAGCGTCAGCGGGCCTGGATCGCGATGGCGCTGGCCCAGCAGGGCGACATCCTGCTGCTGGACGAGCCGACGACATGGCTGGATCTGGCCCATCAGATCGAACTGCTGGACCTTGTTCGCGCCCTGATCCGCAGCCGTGGCGCGACCGTCGTGGCGGTGCTGCACGATCTGAATCAGGCGGCGCGATACGCCGATCATCTGGTGTTGCTGCGCGACGGGCAGGTGCAGTCTGCGGGTGCGCCCGCCGATGTGCTGACCTCTGACACGGTGCAGGACGTGTTCGGCGTCGCCGTGCGCGTGATGCCCGACCCTGAAACCGGCCTGCCGATGTGCGTGCCCCGCGCCTCGGCAAGATGAAAAACGGCGCCGTCTGCGAAACGGCGCCGGGAAACTGTTTACGCGAATAAAATCAGGCGGCCTTGTTGCGGCGACGACGACGGGCGACAAAGCCCATCAGGCCCAGACTGCCAGCCAGCATCGGCAGCGCGGCGGGAACCGGCACCGGAGCAACCTGGATGTCATAGGAAATGGTGCCGATCCGGTCACCCGCCTGCAACGCCAGCGGCGAGCCGCCGGCCGCGATCCACTCTGCATAGAGCGGGAACCACTGGCTGTTGTATTCGCTGTAGGCATAGTTCAGCAGCCCGGCCATCGACTCGGTCACCAGCAGCTCATAACCGCCGGCAACTGCCGCGCCAATCATGAACTCGGCACCATCACGGGAAACGCCGTTGACCTGCGCGTTCACTTCGCCCGTCACGGTGTTGATCGAGAAGCTGCTTGGCCCGCTGGCGCGCGACAGTGCGTTGCGGCAGCAGGTTCGGTTGCCGTCGGCGTCGAAGGATTCCAGTTCGTTGCCGGCGGCATCGGTGGCATACAGATAAACGCCGCCGTTCAGATACAACTGATAACCATCGTCAAGGACCTGGCTGCCGCTGGTCCAAGGCCCGGCGCGGCCATTGCGGGTTGCCTGCACCGGGAAGGTCAGGACGGGGTTGCCGTCGCTGTTCACATAGGCTGCGGGCGACCCCGAAGCAGCCGTGCCCCACAGGTTATGCTGGCTTAGCGAATAGGTGAGTTCGACCGTGACATCGCCGCCGGTAACAAGGGTTTTGGCCTGTGCCGTAGTGACAGAAACGGTCGTGGCGGTCAGCGCGACGGCTGCCACCAGAGTAAATCTGGACATGGTTCCTCCACTGGAACTGATGTGTTGGATTTGGGGATGGAAGGTGCCGGATCGGTGCCTGTCAAAAGTTAACAAAAAAACTCAGGAAAGGTCAATCACGGATATATGATTCGGCGTAATCTGACGGCCTTTTTCGCAGCGCAGCGACCCTTTTCGGGCCTTTGACAAGGGGGGAAATTAATCTTATTAATTTACTCGGGTTCTCTTGAAGGTTCTTCCTATGGAACGCATCATCGGCACTGGGCGGTATCAGGGGTTCAGATTGCCGGGCTGGCTGGCCGCAATCGCGCTGCTGTTCGTGATGATGTCGGGTTTTATCGCGCATTCCGTCTGGCTGGGCCTGTGGGGCGTCACCAATGATCTGACCGGGCTGGACCCGTTCTGGTCGGAAAACCAGCCGGTCGTGACGGCGATCATGTATTGGCACATGATTACCGGCGGCCTGCTGACGATCATCGCGCCCTTGCAGCTGGTCGCGGCGATCCGGCGCAGATCGCCCGCCGCGCATCGGTGGGCGGGGCGGGTGATGGTGGTGATCGGGATGTTCACGGCTTTCGGCGGTATCGTCTATGCGCTGCTGCGCGGCACTACGGGCGGGGTGATGATGGATGCCTCGTCCACGCTGTATGGGGTGATGATGCTGACGGCGGCGGTGCAGACCTATCGGCTGGGCCGGGCGCGTCGCTGGGCGCTGCATCGGCGGTGGGGGTGGCGGTTCACCGTGCTGGTGATCGCGTCGTGGCTGTATCGGATGCACTATGTCATCTGGGACCGGCTGACCGGCGGGCTGTGGACCACGCCCGGGATGACCGGCGCCTTCGACCGTTTCCAGGCATGGGGCTTTTTCCTCGGCTATGCCGCGCTGCTGGAGCTGTGGTTCTGGCAGCAGGACCGGGCGCGCGGGCGTCAGAGGGCCTGAACCGGCACCGACAGCCTGCGGATCGTTGTCAGCAAGGCGGCAAAGGCCGGGGCGTCCAGCATATGTCTGCCGGGCAGCGGGTGCAGATATGCCATGCCGGTGGTAAACCGCGCCCAATCCTGCACACTGTCGTCGCCGACCAGCGGATCATCGGCGGCGACAAAGACATGGACCGGGCAGGGCAGGCGGAAATCGCCGTCGTCCCGATGCCGGGCGCACAGCCCGAAATCATGGCGCAGCGCCGGTTCGAACAGGTCGCGCAACTCGGGGTCGGCAAGGATCGCGTCGGGCGTGCCGCCAAGGCGCGCGATCTCGGCCCAGAAACCGGCGCTGTCCAGCGCCAGCAGGCCTGCGGTTTCCTGGTGCAGCCTGTCCGGGGCCGAGGCGCCCAGCAGAAACAGCGCCTGTGGTGCCGGGCGGCCCATCCGCATCAGGCGGCGTGCCAGCAGATAGGCCACGGTGCCGCCCATGGAATAGCCGAACACCGCATAGCTGGCGGGCAGGGTCGGCGCGACGGCCAGCGCGATCCGATCGGCCAGACGCGGCAGATCGGGGGCGGGCGGGTCGCGGAACAGCGTCTCTCGTCCGGGGATCTGTGGCGCGCAGATGCCGGGGTCGTCACGTTGCCACGGGCGAAAGATCGACGGTCCCGCTCCGGCGGGCGGCAGGCAGATCAGCATCAGAATTCAACCATGATTTCGTCGGGGGCAAGGGCGCGGAGGCCGTCCAGATGCGCAGCCAGATCGGCCAGCACCGGGTGGTCGAAGACGGCGCGCACGCCGATCTCTACCCCCAGATCGCGGCGCAGGCGCGAAGCGACGCGCGCAGCCAGCAGGGAATGTCCGCCGATGGCAAAGAAATTGTCGTTGGCCATGGGCTGCGGCGATTTCAGAACCTCGGCCCAGATGGCGGCGAGGGCCAGCTCGGTGGGGCCGCTGACCGCGCGCGCGGGTTTCAGGTCCGGGGTGGCGGTGCGCGGCGGCTCGGCCCGGTTCAGCGGCCCGGTCAGCGACAGGATCGGCGTGTCGGGCGATGCCGTGATCCGGTCCAGCGTCGCGGAAAAGCGGTTCAGGAAATCAGCCAGCCCGGTGTCAGGGATCACGCTGCGATCATGCCGCAGGATAAGCTTCATCCCGGCGCTGGCCGGGGCGACCAGCAGGGTCAGCGGAAAATGTGTCCATTCGTCGAACTCGATCCGGTCAAGACGGATGTCGCCCGCGTCCTTGCCTGCCGTGACGGGGTAATTTTCGACGACCAGCAGGCAGTCGAACAGCGTGCCCATGTTGCCCTGAATCTGACGCAGGGCGACATGTTCATGGGCAATGGTCGCGGCCTGCTGCGCTTGCAGATCGCGCAGCCAGGCGACCACCCCCTGCGCCGGGTCCAGCCGGATGCGCACCGGCAGCGCGTTCAGGAACAGGCCCACCATGTCCATCGCGCCGGGCAGGCTGGCCGGGCGTCCCGCCGTGGCCGCCCCGAACAGCACATCCGTTCGGCCAAGACGCTGCGCCAGCACCAGCCCCAGCACCCCTTGCAGCAGCGTGTTCAGCGTAACCCCGCGCGCGGCGCAGAAATCGGTCACGCGGGATGCCAGACCGGCGGGGAAGGGCCATTCCTGCCGGGCGAAATCCGGTCGTGTGCCCGCCTCGCCAAAGGCGATGCTGGCGCCCGGCGTGCCGGCCAGATAGTCGCGCCAGAACGCTGCGGAGACGTCGCGATCCTGCCGCTTGAGCCAGCGGATGAACTCGGCATAGGGGCGCGGCGGCGGCAGGGGCGCGCCGTGATAGATCGCCATTACATCTTCCAGCATCCGGGCCTGCGACCAGCCGTCCAGAATGATGTGATGATGGCACAGGACCAGCACATTGCGGTCATCGGCCACCCGCGCAAGGGTCAGACGCATCAGCGGCGGGCGGCGCAGGTCAAAGGGCTGCGCGCGGTTTTCCGCGAAAAGCCGCGCCAGTGCCGCATCGGCGTCCTGCCCGCGCCAGTCAAGATCCGTCCAGGGCAGCGGCAGGTGCCGATAGACGACCTGAAACGGCTCGTCCCGTTCTTCCCAGTGAATGCTGCTGCGCAGGGCAGAGTGGCGCGCCAGCACCTGTTCCCATGCCTCGCGCAGGCGCGCGGGGTCGATCCGCCCCGACAGGTGAAACGCGATCTGCGGCATATAGACGCCCGATGCCCCCGGCGCCATCAGGCTGTGAAACAGGATGCCTTCCTGCAACGGCGCCAGCGGATAGATGTTTTCGATATTTCGCCGGCGGGCGGCATCGTCGTCTTGGGTCATCACAGGCTCCGCAGCAGATCTTCGAGGTCGTCATCGCCCAGATCCATGTCCGGGAAATCGGCGGGGGTCAGGCCGGCATCATCGCCGGTCAGGCAATGCGCGGTCAGACTGGCAAGATGGCGCTGGAACGCCTCGGCCAGCGGGGTGATCGCGGTCCCCGCATGATGGTGCCAGCCGATGCGCAGGCCGTCGGGGGTCGCCAGCACATTCACCTCCAGCGCGGTGTCGCGGGGGTTCTGCGGGCCGCGCACGGGACCGGCGCTTTCCGCAGCGGGGGACAGCAGACCGCCGTCCAGTGCCCCCGCGACCCGGCCGAGATAGTTGAAGCGCAGGCCAGCGGGCACGTCGGGCACCATGCCCGCCGCCCGCAGTACGCCATGGCCCACGCCATCGTCGGGCACCCGGCGCAGGCTGTCCTTGACCATGCGCAGGGTCGCCTCGAAGGTGGCGTCGGGCGTTGTCAGATGCACCGGATAGATCGCCGTCAGCCAGCCGACCGTGCGCGTCAGGTCCAGATCCGGCGACAGATCGGGGCGGCCGTGGCTTTCCATCTGCACCGTCAGGCCGGGGGCGCCGGTCCAGTCGCGCATCGCCAGATACAGGGCCGAGACCAACAGCTCTTGTGTCGTGACGGGATAGGCGGCGGGTGCGTCGTCCAGCACCTGCCGCGACAGGTCCGGGCCGATCAACTGATCGTGGCGGGCGGCCTGACCTTCGGTGCCTGCGTCGGGTTGCGGTTGCGCGGGGATCGCCGCCCAATAGTCACGCTGGGCCGCGATGGCGGGCGCGGCGGCCAGCCAGCTGGCCCACGCGCCCGCACTGGCCCCGCGCGGCGGTGTGTCCGGCGTCTGGCCCAGGGTCAGCGCCGCAAGGATCGTTTGCAGATCGTCCAGCAGAATGCGCCACGAGACGCCATCGACCAGCAGGTGATGCGCCGCGACGGCCAGCCGCTGTCCGTCCGCTGTCTCGACCAGCGCCGCACCCCACAGCGGGCCATGTTCCAGATCGAACCCGGCCTGCATCCGCGCGGCGATCCTGGTCACATCGCCGGTTTCCTGCACCAGCAGGATTGGCAGGCCCGGCGCGGCGTAATCCTGCTGCCAGCCATCGGCCCCGCGCGTAAAGCGGGCGCGCAAGGCGTCGTGCCAGTCGGACAAGGTGGCCAGCGCCTGCTGCACCAGCCCCGGCTCCAGCGGGCGCGCGGGCGTCAGCACCATTGCCTGATTCCAGTGCGCGGGCTGCGGCAGGTCGCGGTTCAGCAGCCATGCCTGCGCCGCCGTCAGCGGCTGGGGGCCGACAACCGGTTCCCGCCCCCCCTCTGCGATGCCGCGTTCGGCGGCCATGCCCGCCAGCGCGGCAAGGGTTGCGTATTGGAACATATCGCGCGGCGACAGCGCCATCCCCGCCGCCCGAGCCTGCGCGACCACCTGAATGGCAAGGATCGAATCGCCGCCGATGGCGAAGAAATTATCCTGCCTCGTGATGCCATCATGCCCCAGCACACGGGTCCAGATCGCGGCCAGATCGGCCTCGGCCCCCGGTTGCGGTGCGTCGCCCTGCGTCGGTGCGACCGCCAGATCGGGTGCGGGCAGGGCACCCCGGTCCAGCTTGCCATTGGGCAGGCGCGGCAGGTTGTCCAGCAGGACAAAGCGCGCGGGCACCAGATGCGCGGGCAGGCGCTGCGCCAGTTGTGCGGTCAGATCGCCCGCGCGGGCCGCGCCTTCGACCCATGCCGTCAGCAGGGCGTTGCCGTCGCCGTCGCGCCAGATATCGACGGCGGCTGCGGTGATGCCGGGGATCAGGGTCAGGGCGGATTCGACCTCTCCGGGTTCGACGCGAAAGCCACGCAGCTTGACCTGCCGGTCGCCCCGGCCCAGATAGTCGAGCGTTCCGTCCGGTGCCCAACGCACCCGGTCGCCGGTGCGATAGGCGGGCTGGCCGTCCAGTGCGGCAAAGCGTTCCGCCGTCAGTTCGGGACGGTTCCAATAGCCCAGTGCGACGCCCGCGCCGGTCAGATACAGTTCTCCGGGCATTCCGGGGGGGACGGGCTGGCCGTGATCGTCCCGCACATGCGCCTGCGTGCCGGTGAGCGGTCGCCCGATGTTAAAGCCGCCGGCGCGCGGCAGGATCATGCCGGTGGAATAGGTCGTGTCCTCGGACGGGCCATAGAGGTTCCAGACCTGCGCCACCCCCGGCAGCCCGTAAAGGCGCGCGGCAAGGGCGGGGGGCAGCACCTCACCGGCAAGGCAGACGGTCCCGACATTGGCGGGCAGATCGCCCAACCGCAGCAACTCGGCCATCGGCGTGGGCACCGTATTCACCAGCGTCACCCGATCCGCATAGGGCGCGTCCGGCAGCGCGAACAGATCGTCGGCCATCAGCACCGTGCCGCCCAGCGACAGCGTGGCGAAGATCTCGAAAACCGACAGGTCGAAACAGATCGAGGTCGAGGCCAGCACCCCCGCCATCTGATCCGCCGTGAACGCGCCCCCGGCCCATGCCACCAGCGCGGCGGCGTTGCGATGCGCGATCACCACGCCCTTGGGGTTGCCGGTCGAGCCTGAGGTATAGATCAGATAGGCCGGATCGTCCGGCTGGCCGGCGATCGGGGCGGGCTGCGCCGGGGCGACGTCCGGCAGCTGGTCAAGGATCATCGCAAGCTGCGCGTCAGCCGCGATATAGGCAATGCGTTCGGCCGGATAGCGCGGGTCCAGCGGCACATAAGCCGCGCCGGTTTTCAGCACCGCCAGCAGCGCCACGACCAAATCCACATTGCGCGGCAGGGCGATTCCCACGCGGTCCCCGCGTCCGACACCCCGCGATTGCAGATGCGCGGCCAGGGCATCGCTGCGCCGGTCCAGATCGGCATAGGTCAGCGCATGATCGGCGTCGCGCAGGGCCGGGGCGTCGGGGGTCCGGGCGGCCTGAGCCGCAAACAGCGCGTGCAGGGTCTGCGCCCCCCCTTGCGCCCGCCCCGAGTCGTTCCACACCGCGATCTGCGCCCGCTGATCGGGGTCGATCAAGGACAGCCGTGCCGTCGCCAGATCGGGCGAGGCCACCACGGCAGCGATCAGCGACTGGAACGCGCGGGCCATGTTTTCCGCGGTCTCGGGGCGAAAGAGATCGCGGCGATATTCCAGCCGGACCGCGAATTCGTCGCCCCGGTCCAGAATGCCCAGGGTCACGTCCAGCTTGGCGGTCGTGCTTTCGATGGGCACCGCCTGCCAATCCCCGGCCTCGGCCTGATCCGCGCGGGTTTTCCACGAAAACAGCGTCTGGAACACCGGATTGTGGCTCAGCGTGCGTTCGGGTTCCAGCGCGTCCACGATGCGCTCGAATGGGGCGTCCTGATGGGTCAGGCCCTCGATCACCCGGTCACGGCAGGCGGCCAGCAGCGCGCCAAAACCCGCTGCATCGCCCGCCGGCAGACGCCATGCCAGCGTGTTGACGAACATGCCCGCCACGCCTTCCAGGTCGGGGTGTGGGCGGGCGGTGGCAGGGGTGCCGATCACGACCTCGGCCGCGCCGGTATAGCGGCCCAGCAGGGCGGCATAGGCCGACAGCATCGCCATATAGGGCGTGGCGCCCGCGCGCGCGGCCAGATCGCGCAGCCCCTGCGCCGCCGCGCCGGTCACGCTGAAATCGACGCTGCCGCCCGCAAAGCCCTGTCGGGCGGGGCGCGGAAAATCGGTCGGCAGGTCCAGCAGCGGCGGCGCATCGCGCAGGCGATCCACCCAATAGCGGACGTGCCGGTCCATATCCTGCCCGCGCTGCCATGCCGCGAAATCGACGTATTGGACGGGCAGGGGCGCGGGCCGGTGGTCGGGCGCGGTTTCCAGCGCCTGATAGGCCGCCCGCAGATCGCGCAGCACCAGTTCCAGCGACAGGGCATCGCCGATGATATGGTGCATGACCAGCAGCAGCACATGATCCGCGCCATCCGCAAACAGGCTTAGCCGCGCCAGCGGGCCGCGTGCCAGATCGAAGGGCTGCGCCGCCGCCTCGCGCAGGATGTCGGGCAGCGCCGTCGCCCCCGCTGTCGCTGGCATATCGAAGGGGGGAGTGTCGCCCAGAACCACGCGCGGCGTGCCGGTCTCGCCCGGATAGGCGCTGCGCAGCACGTCATGGCGCTGGCAGATCAGTTCCCACGCGCGGGCCAGCCGTTCGGTCTGAACCGGACCCGCGATCCGCACGGCGGCGGGCAGGTTATAGGCCGACTGGCCAGGGTCCAGCGCCGCCAGCGTCCATTGCCGCGACTGCGCATAGGACAGGGGGCGGGGGGCACCATCGGGCAGGCGCGGGATCGGCGCGGCGGTCCCTTGGGCGATCAGGTCGTTGGCGTCCAGTGCGGCGGCAAAATCGGAAAGGCGCGGGTTTTCAAACAGAAGGCGCAGCGACACGGCGCGGGCTCCTTTGTGCGGCAGGCGGGCGATCATGCGCATGGCCAGCAGGGAATGCCCGCCAAGGGCAAAGAAATCCGCATCCCGGTCAGGCGCAGAGAGCGACATCAGGTCTTGCCACAGGCGGGCGATGATCGCTTCGGTGGGCGTCCGGGGGGCGCTGATGCTGACCCCGCGCGCGGCAGGCGCGGGCAGGCGGGCGCGGTCCACCTTGCCGTTGGCGTTCAACGGAAAGGCGTCCAGCACGACAAAGGCCGCGGGCATCATGTAGCCGGGCAGGGTCTGCACCAGACGGGCGCGCAGGCGCGGTTCCAGATCAGAAGAGGGCTGGCTGCGCAGATAGGCGACCAGCGCCGCCTGATCGCCATCGCCATGCAGCGTCACCACGGCCTGTTCAACGGCAGGATCGGCGGTCAGCTGGGCTTCGATCTCGGCCAGTTCGATGCGGAAACCGCGCAGTTTCACCTGAAAATCCAGACGGCCCAGATAGATCAGCGTGCCATCGGCCAGCCGCTTTGCCCGGTCGCCCGTGCGATACAGGCGTTCGCCCCGCACCGTCACAAAGCGTTCTGCCGTCAGGTCGGGGCGGTCCAGATAGCCGGGCGACAGGCCCAGCCCCCCGATATGCAGTTCCCCCGCAACGCCCTTCGGGCACAATTGCCCGCCCGCGTCCAGCACATGCAGCGCGGTGTTCGCGACTGGCTGGCCCAGCGCGATCAGGTCGGGATCGGTGATCTGTGCGCAGGCCGACCAGATCGTCGTTTCGGTCGGGCCGTAAAGGTTCCAGACCGCTGCCCCCGTCGCCAGCAGATCGCGGGCAAGCGCGGGGTCCAGCGCCTCGCCCCCCGACAGGGCGCGGAACCCGTCCGGCGCGCGCCAGCCTTCGTCGGTCAACAGCCGCCATGTCGCGGGCGTCGCCTGCATCAGCGTCACCCCGTGGCGCGCGATCAACGCGGCCAGCGCGTGGCCGTCGATCACGTCGTGACTGTCCGCCAGCACCAGCGTGCCGCCGGTCAGCAGCGGCAGGAACAGTTCCAGCGCGGCGATGTCGAAGGCGGGCGTGGTGACGGCCAGCAGCGTGTCGGTTTCAGACATGCCGGGGCGCTGCGCCATGCTGGTCAGCAGGTTCACAAGGCTGGCCTGCCGGATGGGGACGCCCTTGGGTCGTCCGGTCGTGCCGCTGGTAAAGATGACATAGGCCAGATCTTCGGGGGCGACATGGCGCGTCAGCGGCGGGGCGTCCATGACCGCGCCCGGGTCGACGACGGGGCAGGGCGCATCGACGGGGGGTGGACCCGCGCTCAGCATCAGCGCCGGTTGCGCATCGTCAAGGATCATCTGCAACCGTGCGGGCGGATGGGTCGGGTCCAGCGGGACATAGGGCGCGCCCAGCTTCAGCGCCGCCAGCAGCGCCACCACCAGATCGGGGCCGCGCGGCAGGCAGATGGCGATCCGCGCGCCCTGCGGCACCTGTGCCGCCAGATGCCGCGCCAGACGGTCGGCGGCGGCATCCAGTTCCGCATGGGTCATCTGCATCTGGCCCGCGATCAGCGCCACGCCATCGCCGCGCCGCGCCGCAGTGGCGGCAAGCAGTTGCGCCAGATCGGCATCGGGCACCGGCGCGGCACTGTCGTTCAGCCGGGCCAGCCGCGCGGCGTCCGCCTCTGTCACCAGCGCGATAGCTGCCAGAGGCGCGCCCGGATCGGCGCTGGCCTTGTCCAGAATCCGCACGAAATCCTGCGCCATCCGCGCTGCCGTGTCGGCATCGAACAGTGCTGTCGCGTATTCCAGAACGCCGGTGAGCTGATCGCCCCGGAACAGATCCAGCGTCAGATCAAAGCGCGCGTTCTGCCCCTCCAGCGGCAGGGCGCTGACCGTCAGCCCGCCAAAGCCCAGTTCGGCGGGCTGCTTTTCATGCAGGTTGAACATCGACTGAAAGATCGGCGTGTGGGCCGTGCTGCGACCCGTGGCGACAGCATCGACGACCTGCTCGAACGGCAGCTCCTGATGCGCCATCGCGCCGGTCACGGTGCCGCGCATTCGCGCCAGCAGGCTGTCGAAACTGTCATCGGGCGCAACCTCGCACCGCAGCGCCAGCGTGTTGACGAAATAACCGACCAGCCCCTGCAATTCCGCCCGGTCGCGATTCGACACCGTGGTGCCGATGCAGATGTCCGTGCTGCCGGAATAACGCGCGTGCAGCGCGTGAAAGCCCGCCAGCAGCACCTGAAAGGGCGTCATCCCCCGGTCGCGGGCCAGCGCGTCCAACCGCTGCGCAACCGGCTGGGGCACCGCGAACCTGTGCCGCGCACCGGCGAAATCCTGCCGCGCGGGACGCGGCCGGTCGGTCGGCAGGTCCAGCAGCCCAGCCAGGCCAGACAGGGTGCCGCGCCAGTAATCGGTCTGGGCCTGAACCTGTGCAAGACGGCCGCGTTGCGTCAGCGCATAATCGGAATACTGCACCGTCAGCGGCGGCAGGGTCGCCGATTGCCCGTCATAATGCGCGGCCAGTTCCGCGATCATGATCTGCAAAGAGCGATAGTCGGCGATGATATGATGCGCGGCAAAGGCAAGAATATGGTCCTCTGGCCCCTGAAGGATCAGGCCGCAGCGGACCAGCGGCCCGGTCGCCAGATCAAAGGGCTGCGCAGCGAATTCGGCCAGCGCCTTGTCGGGGTCGCCATGCAGTTGCTGCACCGCAAGCGGGGTTGCCGGGTCGATCAGTTGCAGGGGCGATCCGTCCCGGTCCACGATGCGGGTTCGCAGCGCGCCATGGCGGGCGCGGATACGGTCCAGCGCGGCGGACAGGCGGTCCAGATCCAGGGGTCCCGTCAGGCGCAGCGCGGCGGTGATGGTATAAACCGACTGGCCCGGCTGCATCTGGTCGATGAACCACAGCCGCTGCTGCGCAAGGCTGAGCGGTGCCTGCGCGGTGTCGCCCGCACGGGCCGCGGCCTTCAGCCGTTGTGCCAGCAATGCACGTTTTGCTGCCGGGTCGAGGGTGGCAAGGTCGATCTGCGTCAACGGGCGGGTTCCTCTGTCATCTGGGCCAGCAGCGCCTCGACCTCGGCGTCCGAGAGGCCCGCCGTGGGGTCCTGGTCCTGCGGCGCGGCTGTGCTGGCGGAAAGGATCAGCGCCGCCTGACTGCGCGGCGTCAGCGCCTGAAACAGCGCGCCAAGGGGCAGGTCCACCGCGAATTCATCCTTCAGCCGGATCAGCAGCCGCATCGCCAGCAACGAATGGCCGCCAAGGGCGAAAAAGTCGTCGGTCGCGCCGATGCCCTTTCGGTCCAGCATGTCGCACCAGATGGCGATGATGCGGGCCTCGGTGTCGTTCGCGGGCGGTTCGGCAGGGGCGGTTTCGACGGTGATCTGGGCCAGCGCGCGCCGGTCGATCTTGCCATTGGGCATCCGGGGCAGCACATCCATCACATTCCAGCGCTGCGGCACCAGATGCGCAGGCAGCAGCCCGGCCAGATGCGCACGCAGGATTTCGGCCGTGACGATCATGCCCGGTGGCGGGGCGACATGCGCAACCAACTGGCGGTCGGAATCGCCCGGTTCGCCCGTGGCCAGCACGATTGCCTCGGCCACGTCGGGGCGGGCTTCCAGCGTGGCCTCGATCTCCCCGGTCTCGATGCGCATTCCGCGCAGTTTCACCTGTCCGTCGATGCGGCCAAGGATGTCGATCCGCCCGTCCGCCCGCCATCGCGCGCGGTCGCCGCTGCGATACATCCGCCCCGGAGCGTAAGGATCGGCGATGAATTTTTCCGCCGTCAGGTCGGGCCGGTTCAGATAGCCCCGCGCCAGACCCGCGCCGGCAAGGCAGATCTCGCCCGCCGCACCGCGTGGCAGCAGGTTGCCGTGCCGGTCGAGGATATGAAGCCGCGTCCCCGGAAACGGTCGTCCGATGGGCATGGGCCGTTCGGGTTCATCCTGAACCGGATTGCCAGCGTCATAGATCGCGTCTTCGGTCGGGCCATAGAGGTTGTTGATGGTCCGCAGTTGCGGGAATTGCCGCAGCCGATCCAGCAGCGCGGGCGGAAAGAACTCTCCCGCAAGGTTCACGGCCCGCACGCTGGCGGGCAGATCGCCGTTTTTCACCAGTTCGCGCAGCAGGCTGGGCACGGTGTTCAGCATGGTCACGCCCGCATCATGCAGCGCGGGCAGGTCCAGCAGCGTCTGCGCCAGCACGATCCGGCCGCCATTGCCGAGAGTCGCAAAGATTTCGAACAGCGACAGATCAAAGCTGACCGAGGTTCCGAACAGCACCCCCGCCAGATCATCGGCACCGAAGGTCTGCCCGGCCCATGCCACGCGCGACAGGATATTGCGATGTTCAAGCGCGACACCCTTGGGCTGCCCGGTCGAGCCAGAGGTATAGATGATAACCGCCAACCCGTCCGGCGTGCCTCGTGGGTGGTCGGGGCGGGGTGCGGGCGGCAGGGCGGTCACGTCCAGCGTCTCTGCCGCAAAGGTCACGGTGCCATCGGTCAGCACCAGTTCCGCGCCGGAATCCTGCGCCATAAAGCCGATGCGCGCGGGCGGATAGGCCGGGTCCAGCGGCACATAGGCGCATTCGGCCTTCAGCGTGCCAAGGATCGCGGCAATCAGCGCGGGCGTGCGCCCCATGCAGATGCCGACCCGCGTTTCCGGTGGCATATCGCGCTGGATCAGCGCCGCCGCGACCGCATTCGCCATCGCGTCCAGTTCGCCGTAGGTCACGGATTGCCCATCATGCCAGATCGCCGCCGCATCGGGATCACGGTTCACCTGCACCTGGAACGCGGTGTGGAGTGTGGCGGCATGGGGCGGCAGCTCTGGTCCCTGCGCCAGCGCCAGCAGATCGTCGCGTTCGGTATCCGACAGCATCGGCAGATCGGCGATAGGGCGATCCGGTTGGGCCAACATCAGCGCCAGCAGGCGCTGGTAATGTGCCGACATGGCTGCGATGGTGTCGGGGCGATACAGATCGGCACGGTATTCGACGCGCCCGGCGATGCGGTCGCCGTGATCTTCCAGATTAAAGCGCAGTTCGTATTTTGCGGTCTGTTCCTGATAGGGAAACCGCTGCAAACGGATGCCGTGGACGGCATCGGGCAGGCGCTCGGCCTGTTGCAGGTCGAACTTGGCACGAAACAGCGGGATCGCCTCGCCCGCCCGGCGTTCGGGGTTCAGCGCCTCGACCACCTGATCCAGCGGCACGTCCTGATGGGCGAAGGCATCGCGCAAAACGGATTCCATGCGGGTCAGCGCATCGGCGAAAGAGGCACCCGACAGATCGCTGCGAAGCGTCAGCGTATTGACCAGCGGGCCGATCATGCCCTGCGTTTCCGGGCGGTCGCGGTTCGACACGTCGCTGCCCACCACCACATCATCCGTATCGCAATAGCGCGACAGCAGCGCGCTGAACGCCGTCAGCATCAGCGTGAACAGGCTGACGCCACGGCGCGCGGCCATGTCGCGGGCGGACCCTGCCAGATCGGCGGGCAGATCGAAGGGCAGAAAGCCGCCCGGCATCGCGGTCCCCGGAACGGGGCGGAAATCGCGCGGCAGGTCCAGCGCAGGCGCGTCGCACAACCGCTGCCGCCAGTAATCCAGCTGGCGTCGCTCTACCTGATCCGCCTGCGCGTGCTGCCACAGCGCGAAATCGGGCATGTGCAGCGCGACCAGCGCCAGCGGGCTGTCCTGACCCCGGCTGGCGGCGTCATACAGCACCGCCAGATCGCGCACCATGATGCCCAGCGACCAGCGGTCGGCAACGATGTGATGCAGCCCGATGGCCAGAACATGATCGTCCGGCGCCAGCCGCAGCAGGGCTGCGCGCAGAGGAACCTGCGTCAGGTCAAAGGGCTGGCCGGTGATCTGCGCGATATGGCTGTGCGCGCTGTCCAGAGGCTGGCCCGACAGGTCGATCAGCGTCAGGCCGGGCGCGCGGTCGGGCACCTGCTGCGGCGCGCCGTCGGCCGCGGTCTGATAGCGGGTGCGCAATGCCTGATGCCGATCGGTCAGCGCGGCGAATGCCTGCGTCATCGCGCCTGTGTCCAGCGCCCCGGTCAGGCGCAGCACCGTCATCATGTTATAGGCCGTGCTGGCCGGATTGATCTGCTGCATGAACCACAGCCGCCGCTGCGCAAAGGACAGCGGTGCCGGACCCTCGCCCGTGCGGCGGGGGATCGCGTCGGGGCGTTTCGCCGCCATGCGCCGTTGCAGCAGGGCGCGCTGTTCCGGCGTCAGGCGGGCAAGCTGTGCGGCAAGATCGGTCATTGCGCGCCCTCGGCCAAAGCGGCGCGCAGGTCGTCGTCGGAAAGGCCCTGCACCTCGGTCAACAGCGCGGCAAGGTCGCCGTCGCCCGCCAGCTTGGTCTGGATCAGCGCCGCGATGCTGGCGGCGGTGGGGTTGTCCAGCAGCAGTTCGCGCATCTCTATCTGCACGGGGAACGTCTCGCGCAGGCGGGCGATGGCGCGGATCGCCAGCAGCGAATGCCCGCCCAGCTCGTAGAATCCGTCCATGACGCCGATCCGGTCGATTCCCAGCAGTTCCTGCAAGATCGCCGCGACGCTTTCCTCGACCGGGCCGCGCGGCGCGACAAAGGCGGTGTCCAGCGCGGGGCGTTTGCGGGCGGTCGCGGGGGCTTGTTCCTGCACCTTTGGCACCGGGTTCAGCCATTCGGCGCGGCGGGCATCGACATCGCCCCGGCTGACGATGCTGTGCCCGGTCAGCCGCGCGCCCAGGATGCGGCAGGTGGCGTCCCAGACCTGATCGGGGGACAGGGCGAATGCGTCGAGCAGGCTGTTGCCGCGTGCGGATGGCGCGACAGCCAGCGCGTCCCAGCCCACTGCATACCAGTCCGCGCCCTTGCGCGTATGGGCGGCGGCGGTCAGGTCGGCATGGTGATGTGCCCCCGCATAGGCCGACAGCCCAAGCCCGCCGATGACCGACGACAGCGAGGATTGCAGCATGACGAACCCGATCTTGCGACCGGCCATCGCCGCCGCCAGCGCCTGAACCGGCAGAATGCAGCGGTCGCGCACGGCGCTGCGCTGCGTGTCGCCGATCAGGGCCAGCGGCGCGGTCATATCGGCGTCGCTGAAGGGGGTGGACAGAAACAGCCCCTCGATGCGGCCCCATCTGGCGGCGACCTGATCCAGCGCCGCGCCAAGGGCCGCCGGATCGGTGCAATCGGCGGTCAGCCGCAGCACGGCGTCGCCCTCGGGCAGGTCCAGCGGCGCTGCCGTGCTGTCTTCGATCAAGGCCAGCCGGACGTTCGCACCGGCCAGCAAGGTCGCCCAGACCTGACCGATCCCGCGCGCGATATGGCCGGCAACGACATAGACCCCATTGCGGCGCAGAGGGGCCGCTGCCGCCAGATCCTGCGCCGCATGGGCCAGCAGCCAGTGCCGGCCACCGCGACGGGCCGCGATGGGCGCATCGCTGGCGATCAGCGCCTGACGCAGCCATTGCGCCTGATCGGCGGGCCGTGCCTCGGCCGGGTCGAGATCCAGTATCCGCGCGCCCAGCCACGGGTATTCCTGCCCCGCCACCTGCACCAGCCCATGCAGCGCCGCCTGTTCTGGGTCCAGCGCCTCGGCCCCGGTCACATCCGCCGCGCCGCGCGTCACCACCGTCAGCCGCTGCGGGCGCGGCGCGCGGGCCAGCGCCGCGATCAAACAGGTCAGCGCCGCCGCATCGGGCGTCACCGCTACGATATCGGTGGGTTGCGTTCCCCGCGCGGCCAGCAGGTCCAGCAGCGCCGCCGCGTCTTGGGGGGGCATGGCAAAGCTGCGATACCCGGTTTCCGCCAGCGCCGCGCCTGCGCCGATGCGCCACGCATCGTCGCCGCCGCGTTCGAGCAGATCGGCCAGTGCGGGGGCCTCGCCGATTATCAACCAGCTGCGACGGCTTTTCGCGGGGGCTGGCAGAACCGCGCGTTGCCACGCCGGGATATAGACCCGCGCCGCGCCAGGTTGTGCCGTGGCCGGATGCGTGGTGCCCGCTGCCATCGCATCGGGCGCGACCCAATATCGCTGCCGCTGGAACGCATAGCCCGGCAGCGATACCCGCCGCCCGCCGGTGGGCATCGTCTGCGTCCACTCGACCGGCAGACCCGCCGACCATGCCGCCCCGATGGCCGACAGCAACGCCGCGCGGCTGTCTTGCCCCGCGATCAGGCCCGGCACGACGGTCGCCCCGTGGTCGCGCACAAGCGTGGACAGCGCAGCGCCCGGCCCGGTCTCGATACAGACTGTGCCCGGCTGCGCGACCAGCGCCGCGCCATCTGCAAAGCGCACCGTCTGGCGCAGGTGCTGCGCCCAATAATCCGGGTCCACCGCCTGGGCCTCGGTCAGCCATGTGCCCGTCAGGTTCGACACGACCGGGATCTGCGGCGCGTGCAGCGACACCCCGGCGACGATGCGCGCAAATTCCTCTGCCGCTTTCTGCATCGAGGCCGAATGGAACGCGTGCGAGGTTTTCAGCCGCTTATGCGCAACCCCCGCCTGCGTCAGCGATGCCTCGCACATGGCGATGGCGTCCAGCGGGCCTGATACCACGGTCAGGCCGGGACCATTCAGGGCCGCGATCTCGCATCCGGGGGGCAGCGGCGGCAGCGGCTGGCCGGGATGGATCACCGACAGCATCGCGCCCGGTTCCGCCGCCTGCATCAGCCGACCGCGCGCCGCGACCAGTGCCAGAGCGTCGTCAAGGCCGAACACGCCCGCCACGCAGGCGGCCGTCAGTTCGCCCAGCGAATGGCCCAGCAGGGCGCGCGGCGTGATGCCCATCTGCTGCCACAGCATCGCCAGCGCGTATTCCACCACGAACAGCGCAGGCTGGGCGTGTTGCGTCTGGTGGATCGCCTCGCCGCCATCAAGGATCATCGCCCGCAGATCAGGCCCGGCGCTGTCCAGCAGCGCCGCGAAGGCGGGGACATGGGCATACAGATCCCGTGCCATGCCGGGATACTGGCTGCCCTGACCGGGAAACAGGAACACGGCATCCGTGGCCGTGGCGCTGACCGGCGTGGCATCGCGCAGCGCGCGGGCGGCATCCGGTGTTGTCACCGCCAGCCGCCAGCCCATCGCGCTGCGCCCCGTGGCCAGCGTCTGCGCCGCATCGGCCAGCGAACCGCCACCGTCCAGATGCGCCGCCACCGCCACCGCCCCGGCGCGCAGAGCGGCATCGGATTTCGCCGACAGGACCAGCAGTTGCGGCGCATCGCTGGCGTTTGCACTTGCGCGGGGCGGCGGGGCTTCTTCCAGCACCACATGCGCATTCGTGCCACCGATGCCGAAAGAGCTGACCCCGGCGCGGCGCGGGCCGTCCGATTGCCAGTCGCGCAGGGTCGTGTTGACGGCAAAGGGGCTGGCGGCAAAGTCGATGCGGGGGTTCGGCGCGGTGAAATGCAGGCTGGGCGCAAGCTGGCGGTGGCGCAGCATCAGCGCGGCCTTAATCAGCCCCGCGATGCCCGCCGCCGTGTCCAGATGGCCGATATTGGTCTTGACCGAGCCGATGGCGCAATAGCCCGTGCGGTCGGTGCCTTGCCGAAAGGCGCGGGTCAGGGCCGTCAGTTCGACCGGATCGCCAAGGCTGGTGCCGGTGCCATGCGCCTCTATGCAGGTGATGCTGTCAGGGCCGACCCCCGCCGCTGCCTGCGCGGCTGCGATCACATCGGCCTGCGCGTCCACGTCGGGCGCGGTAAAGCTGGCCTTGCCCGCGCCGTCATTATTGATCGCCGAGCCACGAATGATGGCGCTGATATCGTCGCCCTGGGACAGCGCATCCTCAAGCCGTTTCAGCACGACCAGCCCGACGCCATTGCCCGCGACGGTGCCATCCGCCGTCGCGTCGAACGCCCGGCACTGGCCCGTGGGCGACAGGATGCTGCCCGCCATCGCCCGGTATCCGTCCTGCCGCGAAAGCGCCACGCCGCCGGCCAGCGCCATGTCGCATTCGCCGGCGATCAGCGCCTGTGCCGCCATGTGAACCGCCACCAGCGACGACGAACAGGCGGTCTGCACCGTCACGGCGGGGCCGCGGAGGTTCAGCTTGTAAGCGGCGCGGGTGGCAAGGAAGTCCTTGTCGTTGGCGATAAAGATTTCATAGCCGGTGACGCGCTCTCGCAGGTGCTGATTGGCATAGAGGTTCAGCAGATAGCCGTTCATCCCCGCTGCGGCATAGACGCCTACGGGAACGGTGCAGGCATCGGGGGCATAGCCCGCATCCTCCAGCGCGTTCCACGCACATTCGAGGAAGATGCGTTGCTGCGGGTCCAGCAGCTCTGCCTCGGCGGGGGAATAGCCGAAGAAGGCGGCGTCAAAGCTGTCGGACCCGGCGACAGCGGCGCCTGCGGCGACGAAATCGGGGGCGTTCAGCACCGTGTCGGGAATGCCCCGCGCGCGCAGCTCGTCAGGGTCCAGCCGCGAGATGCAGTCCACCCCGTCGCGGATATTCCGCCAGAAGGTTGCGATGTCGGGCGCGCCGGGAAAGCGGCCGGCCATGCCGATGATGGCGATTTCGAGGCCGGTATATTCGGTCACATCACGCATGATGGCGGTCTTTCATGGTCTGGGCGCGGCGCTGGCGCAGCCTGTTTGCGCCGGTCTGGCGGGCAAGGGCGGTATCGTCGGCCCGTGCGGATACGAGGGGGGTGTTCAGGCCAGCCAGATGGGCGCTTTGCGCACCAAGCGTGGCGTGGCGGAACAGGTCGGCGATCTGCACCTCGATGCCCAGATCGCGGCGGATGCGGTCTTGCAGCGTGATCGCCAGCAGCGAATGCCCGCCAAGGTCAAAGAAATTGTCGGCAGCGGCGGGCGTGGGGATGGCCAGCACATCCGCCCAGATGGCGGCCAGTGCGGGCAGCGCAGGCCGCGCCGCGCCCGGCGGTCTCGGCGCTGGTGCCTGCCGCAGCATCGTCGCGCGGCTTTGCACGGCGATGTCGTGCAGGCGGGTGTCGTGGGGCAGGACCAGCAGCGCGTGCAGATCGACCAGCACCAGCCGCGCCGCGGCGTGGGACACTACGGCTGCATCAAAGATCAGCCGCAGCGTCAGCCCGTCGCCGGGGATCACATACAGCGTCAGGCCAAGGCCGGGCTGCTCGAACACCTGAACCCCGGTGATGGTCAATCCCGGCAGATCGCCCAGCCGGGCAGGGTCGGCGGGGTAGTTTTCAAACACCACGGCTGTCTGCATCAGCGCCCCGCCGCGCTGGTTTGCCGCCGCCAGCACATCGGTCAGTGGCAGGTGTTCATGGGGGGCCTGCCGGGTCTGGCGGGCTTGCAGGTTGGCCAGAAACGCGGACAGCGGCTGATCGGCGGGCAGGGCGGCGCGCATCGGCAGCGTGGTCAGGAACATGCCGACGCGGGTTTCAGCCCCGGCCAGCGCGGCAGGACGCCCCGCCCGCGCAAGCCCCCAGACCACATCATCCGCCCCGGCGCTGCGGGCCAGAAACAGCGCCCATGCACCCTGAATGGCGGTTGCCAGCGTCACGCCGGAGGCGCGCGCGGCACGGGTCAGCGCCTGCGTCTGTCCGGGGTCGAGGCGCAGCGAAATATCTCCTCGGCGCGACACAGGCGGTGCGTCGGGGGTGGGCAGCGCGGCGCGCGGCGGGACATATCCCGCCAGCTCGGCCCGCCAGAAATCGCGGGCGGCAGCGCGGTCCTGCGCCAGCGCCCATGCGACGTGATCGCGCGCAGGCCGCGCATCGGGCAGGCTGCGGCCCGCCCGCAGCGTCACCCACTCGCGCAGCAGAACCGGGATCGACCAGCCGTCGAGAATGGCGTGATGGAACGTCACCACCAGCCGCTGACGGTCCGGCGCCAGCGCAAAGCAGGCCACCCGCATCAGCGGCGCGCGGGTCAGATCAAAGCCCTGCGCCCGGTCCTGCGTCAGCCAGTCCGACAGATGCGCGCTCTGTGCTGCCCCGGCCATCGCCGTCAGATCGTGCTGGACCATCTGCAACGCCGCCCGCCGCCCGACCACCTGCAACGGCTGTTTCTGCCCCTGCCAGACAAAGGCCGTGCGCAGCGCGTCATGGCGGGCGACCAGCGCATCCCACACGGCACGGTCGGCGCCGAGGTCCGGGGTGCCGGTCATATCCACGACGATCTGGATCACGTCATCGCCGGGGGCACCGCCGCCGATGGCGTGAAACACCATGCCGCCCTGACCGGGGGCCAGCGGAAGGATGTCCTGAATGCGGTCGCTCATTCCTCGTGCTCCGCCGTTACCCCGTTGGGGTCGATGCTCGCCAGCCGCGTCTGACCAAAGCGGCGCAGGCTGACCAGCGCCTCGCGGTTGTCATAGCGCAGGCTGGCATTGCCGTTGCCGACGAACCGGGCGCAGACATTCACATGCCCCTCGGCCATGCAGCGATAGGCGTTGGCAAACCGCGCATGGGCCGGGGCCAGCGCATCGGGCAGTTCGGCAAAGCGTGGGCGCAGGCTGCGCCACAGGTTCACCAGCACGCCATGTTCCCACGACATCAGCCCGCTGAACCCCTCGGACTGGACATGGGGCGGCGTCATCGAGGGCCGCACCTCGGTTTCGTAATCCGCGCGGGTAAAGCTGCCCGCCAGCTGCATCGCAGCGGCCGACGCATCCATCAGAACCGCCGCCGCGTCCAGTTCGCCCGCCGCCCCCGCCATGTCGCCCGCATCCTGCAACAGCGCAAAGCGTTGCAGCGACAGGATCAGGCCCTGCGTGTTCAGAAAGAAGGCCCAGTGAAATTCCTGCCAGATGTCGCGCGCGGCGGGCGGGGTGCGGGTCATGGGCACGGCTCCGTCCCGCAGAGCCGGCCCAGCAGGCGCGCATGGGCGGCAAAGCCGGCCACCTGCCGGGCGATCTGGGCGGGCGGCAGATCGGCGACCTCGGTCAAGGCGAAAACGCCCGCCGCGCCTTGCAGCAGCCCGCGCAGCAGCGCCGTGCCGGGCGCGTCGCTGGCGATGCGGCGGACGTTGAAATAGCGGTCGAAATCCTCGACCTCGGCGGTTCTGGCGGGGATCAGGGTGGCGCCCACGCGGGCCGGGATGGCGTCATCGCCCAACCGCGCCAGCAGCGCCCGGCAGGTGGCGCCGCGCGTCGCGGGCTGTTCCAGCGCGGCCAGAAACTCGGCCAGAACCTGCCCGATCAGCGCGGCCTCTGCCGCGTCGGGGATGATCTGCGCGGGCAGATCGCCGGGCAGCAGCAGGTCCAGCGTTGCGGGCCGTGGCGGGATGCCTGTGTTCCGCGCTGCCAGGGTCAGGCTGTCGGGCGTGGTCATGGCGTGGCCTTTGGGCGCAACTCGGTCCAGACCGCCGCGATATGGGCAAGGCAATCGTCGCGGCTGCCCCGGAATCCGCTGGCCGCCCAGCCCCATGGCACTGTGCGAAAGGCGGGCCAGATGGAATAGCGGCCATCCTCGGCGGTGACGACAAGGTATTCGGTCATGCACGGTCCCCATGATCTTGCGCGATCAGCCCGGCAGCGGCCAGCCGCGACAGCCCGTCCGTAAAGGCCGACTGAATGAAGGCCAGATCGTCCGGGCCATGCGCGGTGGACAGAAATCCGCCACGATCGCCCGGCCGCAGATGCAGCCCCTGTGCCAGCAGCAGCAGCGACAGGACCGGCACAGTATGCGGGTCCATCCGGCTGGCGCTGGCATTGATGCCGAAGAACGAGCCGAAATGCGTGAACCGCACCGCCAGCCCGCGTTCCGCCATCGCCTCGTTCAGCCGCTGAACCAGCCCCGACGTGGTGGCGTTCAGCCCCGCTTGCAGCGCCGGGCCGGCATCGTGCAGCATCTGCGCCGCCGCCAGCGCCGCCGTCAGCGACAGCGGGTGGCGCGCATGGGTGCCCGCGAACATCGTTACCGGCACCTGCGGGACCGAGCTGTCGCCGAACTGCCATGGCCCGCCATCCACGCGGTCCATGAACCGCTGCGACCCCGCGATCAGCGCCAGCGGAAGCCCGCCGCCCGCTATCTTGCCATAGGTCGCCAGATCGGCGCGGATGCCGAAATGTTCCTGCGCCCCGCCCTGCGCCACCCGAAAGCCCGAGATCATCTCATCAAAGATCAGCGCGGTGCCGGTCGCCTGCGTGACCTCGCGCAGGCCATGCAGAAAGTCGCGCGGTTGCAGTTCGGGCGCGCGGCTCTGCACGGGTTCGACCAGCACGGCGGCCAGCGATTTGCCGTGCCGCCGCAGGATATCGAGACTGCGCGGATTGCCGTAGTCCAGCACCATGATGCTGCGCCCCGCATCCGCCGGAATGCCCGGCCAGCCCGGCGTGGCGCCGGTCAGCATCATCCGTTCCAGCAGCGGCCTGATCGCCCGCAGCGGTCCGCGCTCTGCCCGTGCCAAAGCGCCCCGGCGGATATATTCCAGCCGCCGCGCCTTGAACAACGCCCCGTCGGCATGGCCGTGATAGGCCCCGGAAAAGACGGCGATGCGCTGCCGCCCGGTGGCCGCGCGGGCAAGGCGGATGGCGGTCATCACCGCCTCGGTTCCGGTGGCGGCAAAGGTCACGCGCGGATGGCCGGTCAGCTGCGCGAACAGGGCCGCCGCCTGACCGGCGATTTCGGATTGCGGGCCGATCTGGATGCCGCGATCCAGCCGCGCCTGCAACGCATCGCGGATCGGCGCGGGATTGTGGCCAAAGATGTTGCAGCCCAGCCCCATCAGGATATCGACATATTGATTGCCGTCGATGTCCCACAGATGCGCGCCTTGCGAACGGTCGCTGACGACGGGGTAATATGCCTCTTTCAACGCCGGGCTGAAGGGCATCGCCAGCGGCGTCTTGTCGGCCAGCACGGCGCGCGAGGCGGCGGCCTGCGCCTTGGACCCCGGTGTGCGGGCGGCAAAGCCGGCGACAGCCTGGCCGATGATGTCGCTGCGATCAGGGGGCAGGGCGTTCATTCCGCAGCCTCCTCTGTCCGCGCCGCCGCCGAGGGCTTGCGGGCGATGAAACAGGCGGCGCTGTCGGCATCGACCACGCCCTTGCCGGAAAATGTTTCCATCCGCGCTTCGAAACCGCAATCGGCCAGCCGCGCCAGCACGGCGGGCAGTTCGTGCCCGTGGACGGGGTAATCCACCGCGCGATGATCCCAATCGGGATGGTCGTCGCTGAACCGGGCCAGCAGGTCCAGCCGTTTGCGGCGCATCAGCGGGCGCGTCAGCGCCAGCCGCCACAGTGCGTTGCCCGCGGACGATCCGTTCGCGGGCCGCCGCCACATATCGACGCGGAACGCCCCGGTTGCCGTCGCCGGATCATAGCGCGGCGTGATAAGCCATGCGTAATCGGCGGCGATTTCGCCGGCGGCGGGCCGGTTTTGCCAGTGGCGCGCCATCTGCGCGGGGTGATTGATATCGAAGATGAAGGTGCCGCCATCCTCCAGCGCGGCATGGACGGCGCGGAACACCCGCTCCAGATCCTCCAGCCCGGCCATGTGGTTCAGCGAGGCGCTGGCGCAGACCACCCCCGCGACCGGGGCGTCCAGCCGGAAATCGCGCGCATCGGCCTGTGTCAGCACGGCCTGGGGCGCATTCGCAGCGGCGTGGCGCAGCATGTCGGCGGACATGTCGATGCCGCTGACCTGAAAGCCGCGTGCCAGCATCGGCACCATCATCTGCCCGGTGCCACAGCACAGGTCCAGCACCCGCGCACCGGGTGCCAGCCCCGACAGCAGTGCCCGATCCAGAAAGCCCATCTTGCGGTCCCGGTATTCGGGGCCAAGCGTGCGGTCGTAAAGCCAGGCCCAGGCATCGTAATCGGTATGATCGGTCACGTCAGAGCCTCTGTTGCGGGGGGTGTCGGGGATTGCGCCAGCGCGCGGACGTAAAGGCGCAGCAGGTCCGGCGTCAGCGCCGGCTGCGGCAGATCGGGCAAGGCGGCAAGCGTGGCGGCGCAGCCATAGGGCCAGCGCGCGCCGCGAAAGCCCTGCGCCCCGCCAAGCGCGGCAAGCGGATACAGCGGGTGATCCGGCTGATCCGCCGCGATGGTCTGCAACAGCGCCTGCCAGTCGCCCGGTGGAATGCGGCGGAGGGCGTGGCCTTCGGCGGCCAGTGCGGCGAACAGCAGGTCGGTGGATACCGGCGCGGCGTGGGTCAGGTGGAAGGTGCCGCCCGCGTGTCGCGGATCGCCGGCCAGCGCGCAGATCGCGCGGGCAAGGTAATCGACCGGCAGCAGGTTCATCAGCGCCGCGCCCTGCGGTGCCACACCTGCGGCGATATATCCCTGCACCTGCCTTGTCAGGATGTCGGCGGGATTGAACGCACCTGTCGCGCTGTGCCCGGCGACAGACCCAAGCCGATGGATCGTCACCGCCATGCCGTGCGCGCCTGCCTGCGCGACCAGTTGCTCGGCCACCCATTTCGACAGGTTATAGCCGCCGGTCGGGGGCGGCAGGCTGGCGGCTGCATCGGCTTCGGTCAACGGGCGGTCCTGGGGCGTCAGCGCGCTGAGGGTCGAGATATGGTGAAAGGCCGCCCCCGCCGCCGCCGCGATGCGCAGCAATGCGACGGTGCCGCCGACATTGGCATCGCGCAGCCCGCGATAGGGCGTGGCGTGATGGACACGCGCCCCGCAATGCAGGATCGAGGTCGCCTGCGCCACCTGTGCCTGCCCGCGCGGGGTCAGGCCCAGCCCCGACGCTGCCAGATCGCCCGGCACCGGGGTCACACGCGACAGCGGTGCAGGATCGAGGCCATAGCTGTCGAATGCCCGCCGGATCGGCAGGATGCCGTCCTGCCGGGTCAGGCACATCACCCGCCGCGCCGGATCGCGCAGCAATTCCGCCAGCAGATGCGCGCCGACAAAGCCCGTGGCGCCGGTCAGCAGGACGTGATCGCCAAGGCCCGCGCGCGGCTGCGTCGTCGGGCGGATACCCTTGGGCAGGGTCAGATCGGCGCGCCACTCTTGCGCCGCCGTCACGCTGTCGCCGTCCAGATACCGGGCCAGCGTCTCGACCGTCGAGGCATCGAACAGCGTCAGCATCCTGACCGGACGGTTCAGACGCGATTCGATCAGCGCGGCCAGACGGGTAATCATCAGAGAATTGCCGCCGAGGTCGAAAAAATCATCCTGCGCGGTGATGGCGGGCACGCCCAGCACTTCGGCAAAGATCGCGGCCAGCGCGATTTCCGTCGCCCCCTGCGGCGCGCGGCCCGTGCCCCGGCGCGGGGCCGGGTCGGGCAGGGCGCGCAGGTCCAGCTTGCCGTTGACGGTCAGCGGCAGGCGGTCCAGCCAGACCAGATCGTCGGGGATCATGTGGCGCGGCAGGCTGGCCGCCAGATGCGCGCGCAGATCGGCCTCGGGCCGGTCGCCATCGCGCCCGACCAGCCACGCGACCAGCCGCTGCGTGCCGCCCATATCGCGCGGCGCGACCACGGCAGAGGCAATGCCCGGATGGCGGCGGCAGGTGCGGGCGATTTCTGCCGGTTCGATGCGATAGCCGCGGATCTTTACCTGATCGTCCATGCGGCCCAGCAGGCGGATGCGGCCGTCGGGCAGCCTGACCGCGCGGTCGCCCGTGCGGTAAAGCCGCGATCCGGCAGGACCATATGGATTGGGCACAAAGGCCGCCGCCGTCAGGTCGGGCCGCCCGCGATAGCCGCGCGCAAGGCCCAGGCCGCCGATGAACAACTCTCCGGCTGATCCGACGGGCAGCAACTCCATGGCCTCATCAAGCACATGCAGTTGTTTGTTGGCTGGCGGCGTCAGCACCGCCTCGGCATCGGCGACGCTGCATTCCACCATCGAGGCATTGACCGTGCATTCCGTCGGACCATAGGCGTTGATGAAGACGCGCCCCGGTGCCCAGGCCGAGATCAGATCCGGGGAGGGTGCCTCGCCGCCCACCAGCACCATGCGCAGGTCGGGAAGCTCGTCGCCGGGCAGGCAGGCCAGAGCCGAGGGCGTGATCGTCAGATGCGTCACCCGGCGGTCCCGCATCAGCCGCGCAAGCCCCGGACCGGGCAGCACATCGCCTGCGGGTGCCGTGACCAGCCGCGCACCAGAGCCCAGCGCCATGACCAGATCGGGGATCGAGGCATCAAAGGAAAAGCTGAAGAACCCCATCACCCGGTCGCCGGGGCGCGGATCGCAGCGGCGCAGCTTGTCGCGGGTCAGGTTGACCAGCCCTTCATGCGGCACCTCGACGCCTTTCGGACGGCCGGTGCTGCCAGAGGTATAGATCACATAGGCCAGATCGGCGGGGTTGGTGCCGGGGGCCGGATCGGTCTGGTCGCCGGTGGGCCAGCCATTGTCCAGATCCAGACGCGGCGTGCCATCGGGCAGTGCGATGTGACTGTGCGACAGCACCATCGCGGCGCGGGCATCCGACAGCATCCAGGCCAGCCGGTCGGGCGGATAAGCGGGGTCCAGCGGCAGCCAGGCGGCGCCCGATTTCAACACCGCCAGCCATGCCGCCACCATATCCGGGCCGCGATCCAGCGCGATGCCGATCACTGTGTCAGGCCCGGCTCCGCGCGCCCGAAGATGGTGGGCCAGCCGGTTCGCACGCGCATTCAATGCGCCATAGGTTTCCGTCGTGATCCGGCCATCCGCGACATGTTCGACGGCGACGGCCTTGGGGGTGGCGGCTGCGTGGCGTTCGAACAATGCGGGAAAACGCTGGTTTATATCGAGATCATGCGCGGTGTCATTAAAATCGTTCAGCAGGGCGCGGGTTTCGTCCCCGGTCAGCATCGGCATCGTCGCGACCGGGGTTTCGGGGGCATCTGCAATGGCGTGCAGCAATGTCAGGTAGTGCCCTGCCAGCCGGGCCACGGTCGCAGGGGCGAACAGCGCCGTCGCGTATTCCAGATGCCCGGTCACGCCCGCCGGCCCCTCGACCAGATCCAGCGACAGGTCGTGGGGCGCGATCCCCCCCGCACGCGGCAGGCGGCGCAGCGTCACGCCCGGCAGCGCCATCACCTCGCGGGGGGCGCGGTCCAGTTGGAATTTCAGCTGGAACAGCGGGCTTGCGCCGGGGTCCCGGCGGCTCTGAAAGGTCTGAACCAGATGTTCGAACGGGATGTCATGATTGTCCAGCGCGTCAAGAACCCGGCGGCGCACCTCGGCCAGCAGGGCGGTGAACCCCTGTGCGGGGTCGAGGGTGCAGCGGATCGGCAGAGGGTTCACGAACAGGCCGACCAGCGGTTCCACCTCGGGTCGGCTTCGATTGGCGGCGGGGATGCCGAAGATCAGGTCGCGCTGCCCGGTATGGCGATGAACCAGCAGCGCAAAACCGGCCAGCAACACCGCGAACAGCGACGCCCCCTGCCGCGCGCCCAGCCTGCGCAGCCGGTCGGTCAGGTCGGCGGGCACCGTCAGCGGATGCAGCGCGCCGTCATGGCTGGCAATGGCGGGGCGCGGGAAATCGACGGGCAGACGCGTTATCGGCAGTTCGCTGCCCAGACTGTCGCGCCAGAATGCCATCTGCGGCGCGGCCTCGGTCTGATCGTGCTGCCAGACGGCATAATCGCCATACTGGATGGGCAATGCCGGTGCATCGTAGGGCAGGCCCGTCACCGCCTGCCGGTAAAACCCCGCAAGCTCTGCCATCAGCACCTGAACCGAGCTGCCGTCGGCGGCGATATGGTGCAGCGTGAACAGGATGACATGGCGATCAGGCGCGCAGGTCAAAAGCGACACCCGCAACGGCGGCTGCGCGGTCAGGTCAAAGGGGCGGCGCGCCTCGGCCGCGATCTGGGCGGACAGGTCGCGGGCGGCCTGGACCTGCACGACGGTCGGGGCAGGCGCGTCGAACCGCTGATACGGGGTGCCATCCCGGCTGACGATGCGCAGGCGCAGGATCGCATGGCGGGCGACGATCCGGGCAATCGCGCTGCCCAGCGCGGCCATGTCCAGCGCGCCATCGGCCTGCACCGCAAAGGGAATGTGATGCGCGGCGGTCGGGTCGATCTGTTCGACCAGCCACAGGCGCATCTGCGCGGGGGACAGGGGGGCAATATCCGGCGCCCTCGATTCAATCGAGGAACGCATGGTGAGGTCTTTGATTATGTCATCTTTGCGCGCGCGGATCGTTTCCCCTGCGGCACCGTTCAGCAGGTTGGCAGGCCCGGTGC
Organism: Paracoccus sp. (in: a-proteobacteria); assembly: GCF_030538755.1. GTDB lineage: Bacteria > Pseudomonadota > Alphaproteobacteria > Rhodobacterales > Rhodobacteraceae > Paracoccus. Next base: position 50,027 of record NZ_JAUNTJ010000002.1, read on the forward strand.
AGCGCAGACGGCCATCGGCCACGGCGATACGGATGCCAAGCCCCGCCAACTGCGCGATCACCTCGCGCACGGGCATGGTGGCGTCAGGGGCAAAAGCCCCGTCAAGCCCATATGCTGCGCCGTCTGCTGCACCGTCGCGATCCATAATCCACGCCTGAATCAAGATAAGATTCCGCTGGGTCTGGACTGGGTAGCCGTGCTGCCTGGTGCCCCGTTAACGATTGTTGACTAAAATAGATTGTTTATATATGCAACAGGCGTCTTCCGGTCTCTAGCCACCAGCCAGATCTGCCACGGAATCCCTGTCGTCTCCGTGACGCCCGCTTGGGCGAAGGTCTGCTCCATGGAACTGCGCCTGCCTTCCGATACTGCCGTGCTGCCCCAGCCGGGGCTGCCTTTTCGCAGCATTACCTGCGATCTGGCTGATCGTGCGGCCAGGATGGGTGCCGCGCAGGCGTTCCGCTTTGCGCCCGACCGCGCCGAGGCGCCGCCGCAGGTCTGGACATGGGCCGCGCTGCACGCCCGCGCGGGTGCTGTCGCGGCCGAATTGCAGGCGGCAGGAATCCGCGCAGGTCAGCGGGTGCTGCTGGCCTATCCGACGGGGCTGGATTTCATCGCGGCGCTGATGGGGTGCTTTCACGCGGGCGTGGTGGCCGTGCCCGTCAGCCCGCCCCGCCCGCGCGAGCGGTTCAGCCGTCTGGCACATATCCTGCGGAATGCCGATGCGGCGGCGATCCTCTGCGCGCCCGGCCTGTCTTCCGCGATTGCCGGGCAGGCGGGCGGGGCCGCTTGCCTGACCCTGTGCGCCGCCGATCCCGCCCGGACCGATCTGCCGGCGCCCGCACCGCGCCGCCCGCTGTCGCCCGACGATCTGGCCTTTCTGCAATACAGCTCGGGATCGACCGGCGCGCCCAAAGGGGTGATGGTGACACATGGGATGCTGGCCGCGAACCTGAAACAGATCCGCCGGGCCTTTGATTTCCGGGCCGATGATCGCATCTGCGGCTGGTTGCCGCATTATCACGACATGGGGCTGATCGGCGGCATCCTGACGCCCGTTCATCTGGGTATCCCGAATGCGATGATGTCACCGGCGGCGTTTCTGCGCGACCCTATCCGCTATCTGGAACTGGCCTCGCAGAGCGGCGCGACCGTCATTGGCGGCCCGAATTTCGCCTTTGACCACCTCGTGCGCCATGCCACGCCGGATGCGCTGCGGCGGGTGGACCTGTCGCGCCTGCGGCTGGCCTTTTCCGGGGCCGAGGCGATCCGCGCCGACACTCTGCGCCGGTTTCAGGATGCGCTGATGCCCTGCGGCTTTCGCCCCGATATGTGGGTCGGCTGCTATGGCATGGCCGAGGCGACGCTATGCGTCACCGTCACCCGCCCCGGCAGCCGGGTTCGGATGCAGGGCGGTTATGGCGACAGCGGGGTGCCGGCACCGGGTGTCGAGATCGCCATCGTCAACCCTGACAGCCGCCAGCGCGTCACCGGGCGGCCCGGCGAAATCTGGCTTCGCGGACCTGCGATTGCATCAGGCTATTGGCGGCGACCAGATGAAACCGAACGTGTTTTTGATTGCAAACTTGATGGTTCCGGCGGCTGGATGCGCACGGGCGATCTGGGCCAGATGCAGGACGGGCGGCTGTTCGTCACCGGGCGCATCAAAGAGATGATCGTCGTGCGCGGCCAGAACCACGCCCCGCAGGCGATCGAGGACAGCATAGCCGCCGCCCATCCGGCGATTCTGGCGGGCCGGGTCGCCGCATTTCCCCTGGGCGATGGCGATGGCCGCATCGGCATCGCGGCAGAACTGGATCGCCATGCCTGCCGCGATCCGCAACCGCTGCCGATCTTCGACGCGATCCGGCAGGTGCTGTCCGACCGGCACGGGCTGGCTGCGGATCGCATCACCCTGATCCGCCCCGGCGCGCTGCCGGTCACGCCCAGCGGCAAGATTCAGCGCTTTGCCTGCCGCGAGGGGCTGGCTGCGGTCGCCGATTGGTGTGCGGGCAACGCCGCCGCTGCCGTCGGTGCCGCTGCCGCTACCGCAACAGCAGCCCCGGCAAGCCCGCGCGGCGAACTGGCGCGCGTCTTGCGTGCCGCCCCCGCGCCTCTGCGCCGGTCCCGGCTGCTGGCGCATCTGCGTCAGGCGCTGGCGGACGCGACCGAGGGCCGCGCCGCCCCTGCCGACGACCGCCCGTTCTTTGACATGGGCGTCGATTCCGCCAGCGGGCTGGCCCTGATCGGCGGGCTGGAACAGGCGCTGGACCTGCCGCTGGAGGCGACGCTGATCTACGAACACACAACCCCCGCCGCGCTTGCCGATCACCTGCTGGCGCGGCTGCAATCCCAAGGGGCCACGGATGCCGTCTGACACCCGTATCGCCATTATCGGCTGCGCCATCCGCCTGCCCGGCGCGGACGATCTGGACAGCTTCTGGCGCCTGCTGGCGGGGCGTGACAGCGCCATTCGACGGGTGGGCGAGGATGAATTGCACGCGGCGGGCGTGACCGCGACGGGTGCGGATTATGTTCCTTTCTGGGGCGGGCCAGATCAGGCGGACGGGTTCGATGCGGGCTTTTTCGGCTATTCGCCGCGGGATGCCGAATTGCTGGACCCGCAGCAGCGGATGTTTCTGGAATGCGCCTGGCACGCGCTGGAAGATGCAGCCACCCCCCGCAAAGGCAGCGTCGGCGTCTATGCCGGGGCCTCGTTGTCGTCGCATCTGCTGCGGGCGGCGGGCCGGGCCGATCCGTTTCAGGTGGGGCTGGCCAATATCGGCGGGATGGTGGCGGCGCGGACCTCGTTTCATCTGGACCTGACGGGGCCAGCCATCGGCGTGCAGACGACCTGTTCCAGTTCTCTTGTGGCAATTCATCAGGCGATGGCGGGGCTGCGGGCGGGCGATTGCGACATGGCGCTGGCGGGTGCCGTGGCGGTGAATCAGGCCCGGCCTGCGGGCTATGTGCATGAGCCGGGCAGCATCACCGCGCCCGACGGCACCTGCCGCCCGTTCGATGCGGCCGCTGCGGGCACAGTCTTTACCAACGGCGCGGCGGTCGTGGTGCTGAAACGTCTGGACGATGCGCTGGCCGACGGCGACCGCATCATGGGCGTGCTGATCGGCGCGGCGGTCAATAACGACGGCGCGGCCAAGGTGGGGCTGAACGCGCCATCTGTCGGCGGGCAGGCGGCGGTTCTGTCGGCCGCGCTGCGCCATGCCGGCATCGGAGCCGCTGATGTGGATTACGTCGAGGCCCACGGCACCGGCACCGCCCTTGGCGACCCCATTGAACTGACCGCCCTGAACCGCGCCTACGGTCCCGGCCTGACGGCGGCGGGGCGGCGCTGTCTGCTGGGCGCGGTCAAGGGCAATGTCGGCCATATGGACGCGGCGGCGGGGATGGCCGGGCTGGTCAAGGTTCTGCTGGCCTTTCAGCACGACCACCTGCCGGGCACGGCTCACTTCACGATGCCCGGTCCGAACCTTTCACCCGGTGTCTTCGATATTCTGGCCGAGGGGCGCGACTGGCCGCGCGACCCGGCGCGCCCCCGGCGAGCGGGGCTGTCCAGCTTTGGCATCGGCGGCACGAATGCGCATCTGATCGTGCAGGAACCGCCGGTGGCCGCGCCCGTCATGGCGGCGCGGGGGCCGCAACTGCTGCCGATCAGCGCCCGCACCGACGGGGCACTGGCCGTGATGCGCGACAATCTGGCATCGGCGCTGGCGGGGAATGTCTCGCTGGCCGATGTGGCGCAGACGCTGCAAACCGGGCGGCAGGCGATGGCGCGCAGGCAGGTTGTCGTGGCCGACACCTGCGAACAGGCGATCGCCGCGCTGCGGGCACCGGGACAGGTGCTGCACCCGATGGCAGGCCAGCCCGCGCCGGTGTTCGTCTTTTCGGGGCAGGGCAGCCAGCGGGCCGGGATGGCGCGCGATCTGTATGCCGACCCGGCCTTTCGCGCGGCGCTGGACGATTGCCTTGCGCTGGTCCCCGACTCGTTGGACCTGCGGACGGTTTTGCTGGACCCCGCCACCGATCCAGACCGCATCCACCAGACCCGTGTGACGCAGCCGGGGCTGTTCGTCTTTGAATATGCGCTTGCGCGGATGTGGATGGCGCGCGGCGTGCAGCCGGTGGCGATGCTGGGCCATTCCGTCGGCGAATATGTCGCGGCCTGTCTGGCGGGGGTGTTCGGCCTGCCTGACGCCATCCGTGCGGTCGTGGCGCGGGGCGAGGCGATGCAGGCCTGTCCGCCCGGTGCGATGCTGGCCGTGATGATGTCCGAAGCCGAAGCCAGCGGCGCGTTGCCCCACGGCACAGAGATCGCGGCGGTCAACGGCCCGCGCAGCGTCACTCTGGCCGGGCCGGTCGAGGCCATCGACGCGCTGGCCGCGCAACTGGATCGCAGCGGTATCGGCGCGCGGCGGCTGGTCACTTCGCATGCCTTTCACAGCGCGATGATGGACCCGGCGCTGGACGCCTTTGCCGGGGTGCTGAACGGTCTGACCCTGCGCGCGCCGCAGATCGCCATGCTGTCGAACGTGACCGGCGACTGGCTGGATGACCGTGCCGCCGATCCCGCCTATTGGTTGTCGCACCTGCGCCAGCCGGTGCGCTTTGGCGAGGCGATCCGGCACCTGATGGGGCTGGACCACCCGCTGCTGATCGAGGTCGGCCCCGGCGCGGGCCTGATCCGTTTGGCGCGTCAAGGGATGGCCGACCATGCGCGGGGCGTGGCGTCTCTGCCCGATGCGGGGGCGGTGGACGGTGCCGCCGAAATCCTGCGCGCGACCGGCGAGATCTGGGCGGCGGGCGTCGCGGTGGACTGGGCCGCGCTGCATGACGGCCCGCGCAAGCGGCTGTCGCTGCCCGGCTATCCCTTTGAACGGCAAAGCTTCTGGTTGCCGATGCCCGTGCCCGGTGCGGCGGCGGCGGACGACGGCTGGTTCCATCAGCCCATATGGCGGCGGCTGCCGCTGCAATCGCCCGAACCGGCCAAGGCTCTGCTGGTGCTGGGGGCCGGGTTGCTGAACGGATGGCCCGCGGATGCCATCAGCGTCACGCCTGAAACGCTGGCGGATCACCTGTGCGACGGGGCCGAGATCGTCTGCGCATGGGGCCTTGCGCCCGATCCGCTGCCCCGCATCCTGACGCTGGCCCGCGCGCTGACGGCAGGCACGCGCCTGACCCTGATCGGCGCGGGAATGCACGATGTGACCGGGGCCGAGGCGTTGAGCCCCGAATCCGCCTCGGTGGCCGCGCTGGCACCGGTTCTGGAACAGGAAGTGCCGGGCCTGCGCTGCCGGGTCATCGACCTTGACCCCGCCGATCCGGCGCGCGGGCTGGCGAAGGCCCTGGCGGTGCCATGGCAGGATGGCACACTGGCCCTGCGCGGTGGCCATCTGTGGCACGCGGATCATGCGGGGGTGGCGCTGCCGGTCCCTGCGCCCGCACCCGCCGGGCCTTGCCTGATTATCGGTGATCTGGCCGACGGGCTGGCGGCGGCCTTTGCGCGCGGCATCGTCTCTGACTGGCGGCAGCCGCTGATCCTTGCAGGCGACGGGCTGCCGCAGCCCCCGGAATGGGACCGCTGGCTGTCGGGACGTCCCGACGCAGACCCCGGCGCGCGGTTGATTGCCACCCTGCGCGATCTGGACCCTGCGCAGATTCATGTTCTGGGTTGCGACGTGACCGATGCCGCCGCGCTGGACGCCGCGCTGACCGCAGCCGAGGCCCGGACCGGACCCGTCGCAGGCGTGTTCCACAGCGCGGCAATGGGCGATGCGTTCTACAGCCCGCTGACAGACGCCTTGCCTGCCGGGATCGCGGACCGGCTGGACCGCCGCCGCGCCACCCTGCGGGCCTTGCGGCAGGTGCTGGGCAGGCGCGATGCGGGTTTCTGTCTGGTGCAATCGTCGCTGTCGGTTCTGGCGGGCGGGCGCGGGCTTGCCGCCTATGCCGCAGAAAACGCCTGGGCCGACGCCTTTGCGGCTGACGCGAACCGCAGCGGCGTCACCCGTTGGCAGGCGGTTCAATGGGACGCTGCCGAAACCGGCAGCCTCGCCGAAACGCTGGCCACCGCACGGCTGCTGACGCTGGACGAGATCTGGCAGGCGGCCTGCCGTATCCTTGCACAGCCCGCGCTGACGCAGGTCGCTGTCACCCCCGGCAACCTGCGCCAGCGTCTGGCGGCACCCGCGCCGCAACCCGGCCCTGCGCCCGCGCAGGCGGTCCAGACCGCCTATGCCGCGCCCCGCGATCCGGTGGAAACCACCGTCGCCGCCGCCATGGCCGAGATGCTGGGCGTGGCGCGAGTGGGCATCCACGACAATTTCTTTGAACGGGGCGGGCACTCGCTGATGGCGATCCAGATCGTCAACCGCCTGCGCCGCGAATTCGGCGTCGATCTGCCCGTCCGCGCGCTGTTGTTCGAGGCCCCCACCGCCGCAGGCATCGCCGCCACCATTCGCACCGCGCAGCAGGCCGCCGCCGCGCAGGCCGATCTGCTGGACGACCTGCTGACCGATATCGAATCCGAACGCGCACCCGCGGAATGACAGGGAAATACCATGAAATTCAGTCTGTTCTACTTTGATGGCGACGGATCGGAACGCAATCCCGATGCCTATAGGCTGCTGCTGGACAGCGCCCGTTTCGCCGACCGGAACGGCTTTCAGGCATTGTGGCTGCCGGAACGCCATTTCCACGCCTTCGGGGGGCTGTATCCGAACCCGGCGCTGATTCATGCGGCGCTGGCGATGGTGACGGAAAACGTGCAGTTGCGGTCGGGCAGCGTGGTTCTGCCGCTGCACCATCCGGTGCGGGTGGCCGAGGACTGGTCGGTGCTGGACAACCTGTCGGGCGGGCGCACGGGCATCGCCATCGCATCCGGCTGGACAATGCAGGAATTCGTGCTGTCGCGCGAACCGCACGGGTTCCGGCGCAATCTGATGTGGCAAAGCTATGACCAGCTGACGCGCCTGCTGGCCGGTGAGGCGGTGGCCTTCGAGGATGCCGACGGCCATGTGGTCGAGGCGAAAACGCTGCCGCGCCCGCTCCAGCCGCGCATTCCGTTCTGGGTCGCCTGCCAATCCCCCGAGACCTTTGCCGAAGCGGGGCGGCGCGGGATGAATGTCCTGTGTGCCCTGCTGGGCGAAAAACTTGAGGATCTGGCCCCCAAGATCCGCACCTATCGCGAGGCGCTGGACAAGAATGGCCATGACCCGGATGCGGGCCGTGTCAGCATCATGGTCCATACCTATCTGGCGGATGATCCCGCCACCGCGCGGGCGAATGTGGTCGGCCCTTTCACCGACTATCTGCGGACGCATTATCACCTGCTGGAAAGTCTGGCCCGCAGCATGAACCTGAATGTCAAGCTGTCGGACTTCAGCCCGGAAGACCTTGAAAGCCTGCTGGACTTCGGGGTGCAGGGGTTCATGAACGGGCGCTCGCTGATCGGCAGTGCCGAAAGTGTCCGCCCGGTGGTGCAGGATCTGGCCGATATCGGCGTCGATGAAATCGCCTGCCTGATCGACTTTGTGCAGGATCACGATCTTGTAATGGCCGGGTTGCCGCAGATCGCGCAACTGGCGCAGGCCACAGCGGGCGTGCGCCGGATGGAGCTGGCCTGAGGCGATGGAGGACCGGATCGCCGCATTGCGGGCGCGCGTCGCCCTGCTGTCGCCGTCTGAACTGGCGGTGTTCCGGGTCAAGGTGACGGCGGCGGGCATCGACTGGGCGCGTGTGGCCCCGGCCCCGATCCCGGCGGCGGCGCGGCCCGACCTGCTGCCGCTGTCGCCAGCCCAGATGCAGTTCTGGCTGGGCCAGCAGGTTCATCCCGACAGCGCGGCATTTTCCATCGCCTTTGCGTGGGACATATCGGGGCCGCTGGATGTCGCGGCGCTGGAACGCGCGCTGGCATGGCTGGTGGCGCGGCATGAACCGCTGCGCACCAGATTTCCTGTCCGCGACGGTCAGCCCGGCCAGCGGATAGGCCCGGCCGATTTCGTGCTGACCCGGACCGGGGCCACGGCCCAGGCCGATGCCGATTTCGCGGCACGTCCTTTCGATCTGCCGCGCGGGCCGCTGTTTCGTGCGCATCTGCTGGGGGTGGCACCGGATCGTCACCGGCTGTTGCTGAGCTTTCACCACATCATCGCCGATGGTTGGTCGCGCGGTGTCTTTTTGCGGGAACTGGCGCAGGCTTACCGGGCATTTCATGCGGGCCGTGCGCCGGACATGCCCGACCTGCCGCGCCAGTTTGCCGACCTGATGCTGGACCAGCAGGCGTGGCTGGACGGACCCGAGGCCGCCGCCCAGGCCGAGTTCTGGCGGGCCGAGCTTGCGGCCCTTGCGCCGCAGGAGCTGCCTGCAAGCGCCGTTCCTGCCGATCATGCTGCGGATACCTTGTCGCACCGGATCGACCCGGCCCTGTCGGCCTGCATCGCGCCGGCGGCGGCGGCCATGGGCGTGACGCCGTTTGTCCTGCTGCTGGCCGTGTTCCATCTGTTGCAGCATCGCATGACCGGATCGGATGACGTGGCTGTCGGCACGCCAGTCGCGGGGCGCGACGCGGCCAGTGCTGAACTGATCGGGCTGTTCGTCAACACGCTGGTGCTGCGCGGCAGGCCGCGCGCCGGGACCAGTTTCCGCGACTGGCTGGCTGAAACGCGCGCGACATTCGCCCGCGCTTTCGACCATCACGCGCTGCCCTTTGCCCGCGTGGTCGATGCGGTGGGCGCCGCCCGCCGTGCCGGCCAGACGCCGCTGTTTCAGGTGCTGTTTCAGGTCCAGACCGGCTATTCCGCGCAAAATGCCGACACCCTCGCGCTGGGCGACGGGCTGAGCGTGCGGCAATCGCTGCTGCCGCTGCCGCAGGCGAAATTCGATCTGTCCTGGCATATGATCGAACAGGATGGCAGGTTTTCGATTATCGCCGAATACCGGCGCGGGCTGTTCGATGCCCGGCTGATCCGCCAGATGATCGCCAGTTTCGAAACGCTGCTGGCTGCGGCGCTGGATTGCCCCGATGCGGCAATCGAAGGGCTGGAGCTTTCGCCGCCCGCGATCCTGCGCGGCCCGGATGCGCCGATCCCGGATCTGCTGACGCTGCTGGACGATGCCGCGGGCCGCGCCACCGTGATCGCCCCCGACGGTGCGGCGACCCACGGCCCTGACCTTTGGGCGCAGGCCGAGGCGCTGGCCCGGTACCTGCGCCGGTTGCCCGAACTGGCGCAGGGACAGCCGCTGGCCATCTGCCTGCCGCGCGGCACGCAACTGATCGTGGCGCTGCTGGCGGCGCTGCGGGCGGGGGTGCCCTATGTTCCGCTGGACCCTTCGCATCCCGCCGAACGCCGCGCGATGATCCTGACGGATGCGGGCGCGGGGCTGGTGCTGGACGATGCCACGCTGGCGCGGATCACGGATGGCTTGCCGCCCGATCTGCCGCTGCCCGATCTGCCGCCCCCCGACCCGGACCGCATCGCCTATGTCATCTTTACCAGCGGCAGCACGGGCCGCCCCAAGGGCGTGCCGGTCACGCATCGGGCGCTGTCGAACCTGATCGCCTCGATGGCCCGCCAGCCGGGGATGGCGCCGGGCGACCGGATGCTGGCGCTGACCACCATCGCCTTTGACATCGCCGCGCTTGAGATCTTGCTGCCGCTTGCGACGGGTGCCACGCTGGTTCTGGGCGACGCCACGCTGGCCGCCGAGCCTGACCGGCTGGCGGCAACCATCGTCCGCCAGCGGATCACCCATCTGCAAGCCACACCTGCGACATGGCGTCTGCTGTCGGATCATGGATTGCCGGGCGGATTGACCGCGCTGTGCGGGGGCGAGGCGCTGCCCCGCGACCTTGGGCAGGCGCTGCTTGCGGGCACCAGCGCGCTGTGGAACATGTATGGCCCGACCGAGACGACGATCTGGTCGGCGGCGCGGCGGATCACGGCTGATGATCTGACCGGCCCCCAAGCCCGGATCGGCGGCCCGGTCGCGAACACGGCGCTGGCGGTGCTGGACCGATACCGCCGCCCGCTGCCCCCGCTTGTCCCCGGAGAGCTGGCGATCACGGGCGCGGGCCTGTCGCCCGGCTATTGGCAGCGCCCCGACCTGACGGCGGATCGTTTCGTGGACGGGTTCTATCTGACCGGCGACCGGGTGCGGATGGATCAGGATGGCGGGCTGACCTTTCTTGGCCGTCTGGACCATCAGATCAAGCTGAACGGCTATCGGGTCGAACCGGGCGAGGTCGAGGCCGCCCTGCGCGCTCAGCCCGGCATTACGGCCGCCGTCGTCATGGCCGAGGGCGCGCGGCTGGTCGCCTGGTGCGCCGGGGCGGGCGATCCCGATGCGTTGCGCGCGGGGCTGGCGCGGCATCTGCCCGCCTATATGATCCCCGCTGTGGTCACGATCATGGACCGCCTGCCGCTGAATCCGAACGGCAAGATCGACCGCAACGCGCTGCCACGCGCCGATCGCAAGGCTGCCCCAAGGGTGCCCGAAACGGATGCCGAACGCAGGCTGCTGGCGATCTGGTCGCAGGTGCTGGGCCGGGACGGGATCGGCGTGGACGACAATTTCTTTGCGGTGGGCGGGGCCTCGGTCAGTGCGATGCAGATCGCCTCGCGCGCCCGTGCGCAGGGGCTGGTGCTGACGCCCGCGCAGATGTTCGAGCACCAGACCGTTGCCACGCAGGCCGCCCATGCGGCCACGGCACAGGTGCTGCCGCTCAGCCCGTGGCAGGCGGCGGCGCTGACCGATCCCGGCCCGTGGCATCGGGTGGAACGCCCGATGCCGCAGGGTGTGGACCTGATCCCCGAGGCCCTGCGCGCCGCGCATCCGGTGCTGTGCTTGGGGCTGACCGACGCCGGATGGCAGACCCATGCGCATTCTGATCTGTGGACGGCGCAGGTCCGCGACGGCAGGCTGATCGTCACGGCGCATCCGCTGCTGCTGAATGCGGCGTCGGTCAATCGCCTTGCGGATCTGATCGTTACGGGGGCCGCGTCGGACGCAGCCGATGACAGCTACCTGCGCTGGCTTGCCGCGCCGGCGGCACCCGCACCCGAGCTGCTGCCCTTGGCGGCAGAGACGGCGGACTCCGCCGAACTGACCCGCCCGTTGCCGCAGGTTTCATCCGATGCGCTGGCCCGCGCGCTGTCGCGGGTGCTGGCGGATTGGGCGGGTGCGCCGGTGACGCTGGCGGTCGCGGATGATGCGCCGCTGACCGGGCTGGGCCAGACCGCGCGCGTGATGCCATGGGGCAGCCGCGATCCGCGCGGCATCGACCCGCGCGCCCTGTCGCCGGGCATCGCGCGGCTGACATGGGATGCGCCCGCGTCGGATGCCGTGCTGCATGTCAACGTCAACGTCGGCGACATGCGGATCACATGGCACAGCCACGGGCTGCGGGCCGATACGCTGGCCCGTCTGGCCGCGCGGCTGGACGGCGAACTGGCCGCCCCCGCGCCGCGCCAGCCCGTCACGAACAAACTGGACCGGCTGCGCGCCGCCCTGACACAGGCCCAGGGATGACCCGGAGATGACCTTGCCCCACGACATCACCGACGTCTTTGAAATGACGCCCGCGCAGGCGGGAATGCTGTTCCAGACGCTCTATGCGCCAGGGCAGGGGGTCTATGTCCAGCAATACTGGGGCCGGTTGCAGGGCGCGCTGGACCCGGACGCCTTTCGCGCGGCATGGCAGGCGGTGATCGACCGCCACGACATCCTGCGGGGGCAGGCGCATTGGCAGGATCTGGACCGCCCTGCCTTTGCCATCCACAGCCGCGCGGTGGCGGAATGGCAGATGCTGGATTGTGCCGAGGGCGATCTGGACGCATGGCTGGCCGCCGACCGGGCGCGCGGCTTTGCGATGGACGCGCTGCCGCTGATGCGGTTCGCGTTGCTGCGCACCGCCCCCGACGCCCATGTCTTTGTCTGGAGCTTTCACCACATTCTGCTGGACGGCTGGTGCGGCGCCCTGCTTGTGCGCGAGGTTCTGGACCTCTACGCCGGTGCCCGGCCCGGCCCGCGTCCCCGCCCGTTCCGCGACTTCGCCGACTGGCACGCCGCGCAGGATGCCGAGGCAGCCCGCGCGCATTGGGCCAGCACACTGGCCGGGATCGAGGGCGCGACGCCGCTGGGCATCGACCGCACAGATGCCGGACAGCACGGTTCGGCCGATTACCGCCAGACGCTGGACCCGGCCCTTGCCGCCCGCATCACAGGTTTTGCGCAGGCGCACCGGCTGACGCTGGCTGCGCTGATGCAGGGGGCGTGGGCGCTGGTGCTGTCGCGCTATGCCGGGCAGAGCGATGTGACCTTTGGCACGGTGCTGTCGGGCCGGCCGGCCGACCTGCCGGGGGTCGAAGAGATGGTCGGCCTGTTTCTTCAGACCGTGCCCCTGCGTGTCAGCGCGCCCGATGATGCGCAACCCGCCGACTGGCTGGCCGCGTTGCAGGCGGGCCATCCGCTGCGCGAGGCGCATGGCCATATCGGCCTGTCCGCGATCCGCGCTGCGGCGGGGCTGCCCGCTTCGGCGCCGCTGATCGACAGCCTTGTGATCGTGGAAACCTATCCCGAAAGCATCGAAATGGCCGTCGCAAGGGGTGGGGCCAGCCTGCGCCTGACAGCGACGGGAATGCGTGAACAAACCGACTTTGCGCTGGTGATAAAGCTGCTGCCCGGCGATCCGCTGACGCTGTGCCTGACCGCGGACACCGCCCGCATCCCCGCCGCCGCGCTGCCGCGTCTTGCAGGGCATCTGACACAGGTGATGGAGGGGCTGACACGCGCGACAACTCTGGCCGGGATCGACCTGCTGACCAAGGCAGAGCGCGCCGGGCTGGTGCGGGTCGGACAGGGCATGGATCTGCCCGCCGCGCCATCGACGCTGGCGCAGATACTTGCCATCGCCGCCGCGCATCCGGCGCGGATCGCGCTTGAAACCCCTGATGGGGCGCGGCTGACCTATGCCGGTCTGGTGGCGCGGTCGGGGCAGATCGCGGCTTCGTTGCAGGATCTGGGCATCGGGCCGGGCGATATCGTCGCCGTCTGTCAGGACCGCACGCCCGACCTGCTGGCCAGCCTGATCGCGGTCTGGCGCTGCGGCGCGACCTGGCTGCCGCTGGACCCCGCATATCCGGCCGAGCGGATCGCCTATATCCTGCGGGACGCGCAGGCGGTGCTGGCGCTGGCCGATGCGGCGGGGCAGGCAACGCTGGCGGCGCTGGACGACATCGGCATCCTGCCGGTCGAGGATTGCGCGGGTGCGTCGCCGCTGCCCGATCAGGTGGCACCCGGCGATCTGGCCTATATCCTCTATACCAGCGGCAGCACGGGTCGGCCCAAGGGCGTGCCGATCCCGCATTCGGCGCTGACGAATTTTCTGGAATCCATGTGCGTGGAACCCGGCCTGACCGCCGATGACCGGCTGCTGGCGCTGACCACGGTGGGCTTTGACATTGCCGGGCTGGAACTGTTCGGACCGCTGATCCGGGGGGGCACCGTGGTGCTGGCCCCCACCGGCGCGGCGCTGGACGGGGCGGGGCTGGCGCGAATGATCGCGGATCACGACATCACGATCATGCAGGCCACGCCCGCAGGCTGGCGGGTCTTGCGCGACAGCGGCTGGCAGGGTGCGCCCGGTTTGCGGATGATCTCGGGGGGCGAGGCGCTGGACAGCGCCCTTGCGCGCGATCTGATCGGGTTGGGCGGGGTGCTGTGGAACCTCTATGGTCCGACGGAAACGACGATCTGGTCCGCTGCGCTGCGGGTCGAGGCCCGGCATCTGGCCGCGCCGAAAGTGCCCGTGGGCGGCCCCATTGCCCGCACAGTGCTGTCGTTGCGCGACGGGCAGGGGCGGCGCGTTCCCATGGGCGTGCCGGGCGAATTGTGGATCGGCGGCGACGGGCTTTCGCCCGGCTATCTGCACCGCCCCGACCTGACCGCAGACCGTTTCGTAACCCGGCAGGATGCGCGCCATTACCGCACCGGCGACCGGATGCGGCTGGCGGATGACGGGACGCTTGAATTCATGGGCCGCTTTGACGATCAGGTCAAACTGCGCGGCTACAGGATCGAACTGGGCGAGGTCGAGCGCCAGATCGAGACCCATCCCGCCATCGCGCAGGCCGTCGCGATGGTCCGGGGCGAGGGGAATACCGCCCGGCTGACGGGCTATCTGCGCAGCGACGATGCGCCGACGCCCGCCGCGCTGCGGGCGCATCTGGCGGTAACGCTGCCCGCCTACATGATCCCTTCGGCCTGGGTGGTGCTGGATCGGTTCCCGCTGACGCCCAACGGCAAGATCGACCGCAAGGCGCTGCCCTCACCGGATGCCTTGCCGGACGCCGGGCCGCGCCCTGTCGCCGCGTCGGGGGGCGCACGCGATCAGGTGATCGCGGCGATCTGGGCCGAGGTGCTGGCGGTGCCTCATGTCGCCCCCGAGGATGATTTCTTCGCGCTTGGCGGCGATTCGATTGCGGCGATGCGTGTGATTGGCGATATCCGCCGCCATCTGGGCGTCGATCTGGCCCTGCGCGATCTGTTTCAGACGCCGGTGCTGGCGCGGTTCTGCGCGGGGATCGCGGGCGGAGGACAGGCCTTGCCGCCGGTGATGCCGGGGGCCTTGCCGGTGCTGTCGGCGGCCCAGCATCGGCAATGGCTGCTGGCGCGGCTGGACCCGGCATCCACCGATTACCACCTGCCGCTTGCCCTCCGGCTGACCGGCCCGCTGGATGCTGCGCGCCTGCACGGGGCACTGATCCGCATGACCGTCCGCCATGCGGTGCTGCGCTGCCTGTTTCCCGCCGATCAGGGGGTGGCGCGGGTGCGGGTGCTGGACGATTTCATCCCCGACCTGCCCATCACAGAGGCCCGCGACCTTGACACGCTGCGCCGGGCCGAGGCGGCGACGCCCTTTGACCTGTCCGCTGCGCCGCCGTGGCGCGCGCATCTGGTGCGGCAGGCGGCGGACGATCACGTTCTGCTGCTGACGCTGCATCATATTCTGGCCGATGAATGGTCCTTTGGCGTGATCCTGAACGAATTGGCGCAGGGATATGCCGGGACCGAGGCACCGCCCCCCGCAGTCCAATACACCGACTTTGCCGCATGGCAGCGGGCTTTGCCGGTGGCGGAGGCGCGCGATTTCTGGCGTCGGCGGCTGACCGGCGCACCCGCCGTGACGGCCCTTCCCGCCGACCGCCCGCGCCCTGCGCGCCGCGACGGGCAGGCGGCGCGTGCGTCGTTCCACGTCGGTGCCGCCACCACGCAGGCGCTGGAGCGGCTGGCGAGGGCGAACGGGGCCACGCTGTTCATCGTGCTGCTGTCGGCCTATGCGCTGTTCCTGTCACGCCACACCGGCCAGCGCGATCTGCTGATCGGCACGCCGGTCAGTAACCGTCGCCTGCCCGAACTGCATGATCTGATCGGGCTGTTCGTCAACACGCTGGTCCTGCGGGCTGATACCAATGCCGCCGATTTTCCCGAACTGCTGGCACGGATGCGCGATATGGTGCTGTCAGCCCATGCCAATCAGGATCTGCCGTTCGAACAACTGATCGAACTGATGCAGCCGCCCCGCAGCGAAAGCCACGCGCCGCTGGTGCAGACGATGTTTTCAATGGCCGATGCCCCGCGTGCGGGCGATCTGGGTGGCGGCCTGTGCTGGCAGGCGCTGCCCGGCGGCGCGCAGGGACGCGCGCGCTTTGACCTGTCGCTGGAGATCTGGCGCGACGACGGTGGCCTTGGCGGGCATTTCGACCACGCCACCGACATGATCGGCACAGAGACCGGCGCGGCGCTGGCCCGGCGCTTTGCGGCGTGGCTGGACCGAATTGCGCAATCGCCGGACATGCCTCTGGCGGACCTTCCGCTGCTGACGGCGGCGGAACGCGCGCAGGTGCTGACCGAGATGGATCACGCCGCGCCATCGGCGCATCTGGTGGCGGGGCCGACCACCGCCGACTGGCACGATCCGGCAGAGATGCCACATGCCTTCATCCGTGATGCGGATGATCGCCTGCGGCCCGCGCCGGGGGTCAGGGCGCTGATCGTCGATGCCGGCGGGGTGCTGCTGCCACCGGGCTGCATCGGAGAGCTGGCGCTTGCCGGGGCGGGGCTTGCGCGCGGCTATGCGGGTGATCCGGCGGCGACGGCAGCGGCCTTTCGGCCCAACCCGAATGTCGATCCGCGCGGGTTCCATCCCGCCGATGCCTGTCTGTTCCATACCGGACAGGCGGCGCGGCTGGACCGTGACGGGCGGATCACGCTGGTTGAGGGGGCGCCCGATCCGGCACGGCTGCATCCTGCGGAAACCGTCGCCTGTGCCGCCAGCGGCACCCCGCCGCAGACCGATGCCGAAACCGTGCTGGCGGCGATCTGGGCGGCGGTGCTGGGGGTTCCCGCGCCGGGCCGCGATCAGGGCTTTTTCGATCTGGGCGGCGATTCCGTGCAGGCGGTGCAGGTCGCGGCCCGCGCCACAGAGGCCGGGCTGAGCCTTGATCCGCGCGATCTGTTCCGCCACCCGACCATTGCGGAACTGGCTGCCGTCGCGCGCCCCACAGCGCCCGAAGCCCACAGCCTGCCGGATCTGGATATCGACCCCCAGTCCATCGGCGCGCTGGTCAGCTTTGGCGACGAATGACGACGCTGCAAGGTCGGACGCTGTTCCAGCTCAGCTATCCGCTATTCCTGCAATCGCTGGTCATGTTCGGGGTGATGATCCTCGACATGATGATCTTCAGCGCCCATGGCCCGCAAACTGCCGCCGCCCTCAGCGTGGCGGGGCAGGTGCTGCGGGTGATGGTCGAGTTGTCCGCCGTCATGGGTATCGGTGCCGTCGTCACCATCGCGCGGCAACTGGGCCGGGGCAGGGTGCGTGCGGCACGGCTGACGGCCTCGGTGGCCTGTGTGGCGAATGGCGTGGCGGGGCTGGTCATGGGCGCGGCGCTGGCCATTGGCGGGCCGCTGATCCTGCGGCTGATGGCGCTGGAGCCTGGCCTGCGCGCGGATGCGAGCGATTATCTGCATCTGGCAGGGGCGGCGATGGCGTTCCTGTGCTTTGGCACCACGGCGATTGCCTGCCTGCGCGGCTTTGGGCACAGCAGGGTGGTGATGGTGCTGGGTATCCTTGGCGCGGTGTTCTATCTGACGCTGGAATATCTGCTGGTGCTGCGCGCGGATCTGGGCGCGCGGGGGGCGGGGCTTGCCAATCTGGCGCTGCGGGCGGGGGTGGCGCTGGTGCTGGCCGCCGTTACCCTGCGGATGCTGCGGCTGGACCTGCGTCCGCGCGTCATCCGGGGCCGCTGGCCCGCGATCCGCCGGATGGCCGCCATCGCGCTGCCTGGCGTGTCGGATTTCATCGCCTATGGCTTTTACCAGATCATCCTGGTGGCGGTGATCGCCACGCAGGGCGAGGTTGCCGTCCTGTCCCGTGCGTATGTCATGATCGCGATGTCTTTCCTGACGCTGGTCATCATGGCCATCGTGCAAGGGTCCGAGGTGTTGATCGGCTTTCGTCAGGGCAGCGGCCAGACCGACAGCGCATGGCGGCAGGCGGTCGAGGCGGCGCTGATCGCCTCGGCCCTGTCGATGGGCTGCGCGGTGCTGATCTGGGCGGGGTCGGGCGCGTTCGTTGATCTGTTCACGCCAGATCCCGCCGTCCATGACCTGTCGCGCCGGCTGCTGTGGCTGACGATCTGGCTGCAACCCTGCTTTGCGGTGAACATGGTGCTGTTTCACGCCCTGCGCGCGGTCGCGGACGTGCGCTGGCCGGTACTGGTCAGTCAGGCCCTGACATGGGGGCTGGGCCTGCCGCTGGCGTGGATTTTCTGTGTGCAGATGGATGGCGGCGCGGCGGGTGTCTGGTATGCCTTCATCATCGAGGAACTGGCAAAGGCAACCGCAATGGCATGGCGATGGAACGCTCGACGCAGCTTGCCGCCCCGGCCCGCCGGATGATCGGGGCGCTGTCGGACCGGGCATTGCTGGATGCGCCGGGCGTGGTCTGGCGATCAGGCCTGCTGCATGTGACCGATGCCTGCCGCCTGTCACAAGAGACAGCGCAAGGCCCGGTCGTGGTCGATCTGCCGGATGACATGCAGCGCGCGATCCCGAAACGGCGCAGCGAATATCTGGCCGGACGCGCCTGTGCCGTGCTGGCGCTGCGCGCGCTGAACGCGCCCGAGGTCGTGGCCCGCAGCGGTCGGGCACCGGTCTGGCCCGCAGGAATTGCGGGGTCTATCACCCATACCGACCATCGCGTCGTCGCGGTGGCCGCGCGCGACATACGCGGCATCGGTGTCGATCTGGAACCGCTGATGTCGCCGCGAACCGTGGCCGAGGTCGGGCACCTGCTGCTGTCGCCCGCCGATCATGCGCAACGCCCCGCCGGGATGGATGTGGCCCGGTTCTGCACCCTGGTCTTTTCGGCCAAAGAGGCAACTTACAAGGCGCTGTCGCCGCAGCTTGCCGACATCCCCGATTTCCACGAGGCGCAGGTGGCGGCGCTGACGCCCCTGCACCTGACCATCGCCTTTCGCGGCTGGCGAATCCCTGTTCTGCATGGCGTTGACGATGGCGATTGCGTGACGCTCGCCTTGCTACCCAAAGGCGAAATGCCCGTATAAATGACGCATTTCTGCCACCTTCCCCGCCCGGTTTCACGGATTCGCCCCTATTCCCGACAAAAACACTTGATCGGCAATCATCCGCCGTCGTAAGCGATTCCCGAGGCAGCCAGTCTTTCGTTCATGTGCAGCCAGTCCTCGGTTGATTTTGTTCGGATCGGGGGACAGACATGCACAATTCATACCGCAAACGGCAGGCCCGCGTGGCCGCCCTGCTGATCGGCTCGGCCCTTGGGTCGGGGCTGATCGTTCACAGCGCCAGCGCACAAGACGCCGAGGTGAACGTCCTCGACGAAATCACGCTGTATGGCGACCGCACCACGACGAATATCGACGATTCAACCACCAGCGTGGCCGTGGTCGGGGCGCAGGAACTGGGCCAGCCGACGATCCAGACCTATAACGACGCCTATCACCGCATGGCCAATGTCGGCGCCGGTGACTGGACCGAAAGCGGCTTCATTCTGCGCGGCGTGAATTCCGAAGGGCTGACGCCGGGCGGGGTCGGCACGCCGCTGGCGTCCTTCTATATCGACGGCGTGCAGCAGACGGTCGAGGGCACCCGACGCGGCTTGCGCGGCACCTTCGATCTGGAACAGATCGAGGTCTATCGCGGCCCGCAATCGACCCTGACCGGGCGTTCGGCACTGGCCGGTGCGATCTATCTGCGCACCAAAGACCCGGAATTCGCGCGGTCGGGCGCGGCGCAGCTGACCTATGGATCGGACAATCACAAACAGGTCGGGCTGGCCTTTGGCAATGCGCTTGGCGACCGGCTGGCCTATCGGATCAGCGGCGAATATTCGGAAAAAGACAGCGATCTGAACTATCCGTCCTATCGGGGCTATGATCGTTATGACGATTACGTCAAGGACGACTACTGGGCGCTTCGCGGCAAGCTGCTGTGGCTGCCGACCGAAGACGACGCGACGCGCGTGGTCTTCAGCTATGCCCGGACTTTTGACGGCCCGACGCAGAACGACATCTATGGCCCGCTGTGGTCGTCAAACGGCCCGTCCTTTGGCGAAAGGCGCGGAGATGGCTGGGGCAGCATCCTGCCCGATCAATATGCCGGCCTTGGCCTGACCGCGCTGCCGGCTTTTCAGGATGTCCGCGAAACCTATGTCGATAACTTTGGCATCGAGGTGACGCATGACATCAACGATTTCCTGAGCCTGACCGCACAGACCGGCTATACGAACTCTTTGACGGAACGCCATTCGATCAATGAAGGCACGGCGGGCGAGTTTCTGGTCGTCGATGGTGCCTTCAAGCAGCGGCTGGTCAGTCAGGAAATCCGCCTGAACTATGACAACGGCCCGCTGCGTTGGGTCGCCGGAGCCTATGCCGCCAAGGAAAAGCAGGATTCGTTCCGCGATCAGACGCTGCTGAACTTTGACCAGACGCGCAACAGCGCAGACATCACCAACTATGCGCTGTTCGGCGAGGCGAACTACGAATTCTCGCCCGGCTGGCGGGCGATCATCGGCGGGCGTCTGGACCGCATATCGCAGGATCAGACCGCGTTTGCCAGCCGCGACGGTGTTGTCACCTCGAACACCTCGACCAATTACAGCGACACCACGTTCATCCCCAAGCTGGGCGTTCAATACGAATTCGACACGAACCAGTCCTTGTCGCTGGTCTATCAGGAAGGGTATCGCCCCGGCGGGTCGGGCATCTACACGTTTGACGGCACGCAATATTCCTATGATGCCGAAAGCACCCAGAACCTTGAACTGGCATGGCGAGGACGTTTCATGGACGACCGTTTGCGCGTGTCGGCCAACCTGTTCTACCAGAAATGGAACGATCAGCAGGTCGAACTGCACCGCGATCCGCTGGACCCCCGCACTGCCTATATCACCAACGCGGGCAAATCCGAATCCTATGGCGCCGAGGTCGAGCTGGCCTATGAAGCCACCGACATGCTGAACCTGACGGCTTCCATCGGGGTGCTGCATACCGAGTTCAAGGATTTCCAGACGGCATCGGCCGACTTTACGGGGCTGCCCTTCGCCGGTGCGCCGGAACGCTCGCTGTCGGTGGGCTTTGCCTGGGGCGCCGATCAGGGCTGGTTCGCCAATGGCAACCTGCGCTTGCAAAGCAGCATGTTGTCGCGGCTGGAAAGCAACACGCCGCTGGAACTGGGCGGGTTCGGCATCGTCGATATGGCGGTGGGTTACGCTTTTGGCGATGCGCGCGTTACGGCCTATGCCACCAATCTTTTTGACCGCGAGTATCTGACCTATGCCTATGGTCCGGGCGCGATGGCGACGCTGGGCGATCGCCGCGAAGTGGGTCTGCGGCTGGATTACCGGTTCTGACTTGCAGCCTGGGCCGATGACATCGACGCCTCGCATGACCTGCGGGGCGTCCTTCCGTTCCATAATCCGCTATCAGGCACCGGCCGCATTGATCTTCAAAGCCAGAACAAGACGGTTGCTGCGAGGGTAAACCCGGGACGCTTCAAAGACCCCATGTCACCCCACCGCTTCCATCGGTTGTAGAGGGTCTTCGGAGGTCCGTACTCACGCAGGGCGCATCGTACCACCGCAACCCATTGCGATTGATGAAGATTATGCCGCTCAATACCCGCCGGTCATCGACCCGCGGCTTGCCCGTTCGTCAGGAAAACGATCCACTGGATCGTTTTCTGATCTTCCTCACCTTCGGAAAGAACGGTTTCAATCGCTCCATTTGCGCGTCGGTCAGCCAGAAAAGGTTACTCATCATCACCCCCGTTAGTGCAGGAGCTTGAATCAGGCAGACCGGGCAGCCTCAAGCCGATTAATGGGTTCTGAGCCTAAACGCCCTATCGGCCCATTGCATAGGCCTGCCCTTGCCGGTCGGTGGCCGCTGCTGACAACAGCCCGTCAGGGTCGCGGCGGGCGGCGGTCAGGCGGGCGGCGCTTTGGGCCGGGATCAGGTTCAGGTCATGGCCGCGCTGGCGCAGGGACTTGATCGTGGCGGCGGGCATATCGGATTCGATCGCGATCTGGCCCGGCTGGCGGGTGCGCGGATAAAAGGACGACGGGATATGCGTCGTATGAATCACCGGCGCGTCAATCGCGCTTTGCAGGTCCATGCCGAACACCGCGTGACGCAGAAAGAACTGCAATTGCCACTGGTCCTGCTGGTCGCCGCCCGGCGTGCCAAAGGCCAGCCGCGACCCGTCCGGCCCCACAGCGAAACCGGGTGTCAGCGTGGTGCGCGGGCGACGGCCGGGTGCCAGCGAGGTGGGCGCGCCTTCCGTCAGCCAGAACATCTGCGCACGGCTGTTCAGGCAAAAGCCAAGACCGGGGATCACCGGCGAGCTTTGCAGCCAGCCACCCGAAGGCGTTGCCGAAACCACATTGCCCCAGCGGTCGATGACATCCAGATGCACCGTATCCCCGCGCGGCGCATCCCCCAGATGCGCCATCGTGGGTTCATAGACCGCACCTTCCGGCCGTGACAGGCGATCCAGCAGCGCGCGCATATGCGTCACCTGCGCCTCAAACCCTGGCACCACACCGGGGCGCAGGTCGTAACTGGCGCGTTCCTCGATCTGGGTGCGGCGGGCGCGGTTGTAATCGGCTGACAGCAGCGCGGCCACCGGAATATCGCTGAAATCCGGGTCGCCGTAATAGGTTTCGCGGTCGGCAAAGGCCAGTTTCATCGCCTCGGCCAGCAGATGCAGGTAATCGGGGCCAAGCGGGTCCATCGCGGCCAGATCATCGCCGGCCATCAGTGCCAGTGTTTGCAAGAACGCAGGCCCTTGTGTCCACGGGCCTGCCTTGGCGATCTGCCAGCCGTGGAAATCCAGCGTCAGCGGCGCTTCCCATGTTGCGGCGTAACCGGCCATATCCGCGCCGGTCAGCACACCGGCATGGGCCGCACCGGATTCGTCCATGAAGGGTTGCTGGCAAAAGCGGTCGATCTGTTCCGCCACAAAGCCGCGATAGAAAGCGTCGCGCGCCGCATTGATCCGGGCTTCGCGGTTCTGGCCCCGCGCCTCGGTCAGCAGCCGCCGCCATGTCGCGGCCAGCGTGGGGTTGCGGAAATTGCGGCCACCCTGCGGCGCTTGGCCATCCGGCAGCCATGTCGCGGCAGACCCCGGCCAATGCGCACGAAAGAAATCGGCCAGCCCGGCAATCGCTGCGGCGGCGCGGGGCAGGATCGGATGGCCATGTTCCGCATAATGGATCGCCGGTTCCAGCACATCGGCCAGCTCCATCGTGCCGTAATCGCGCAGCATGGTCATCCAGCCGTCGAATGCGCCGGGGATGACGGTGGCCAGCAGACCGTTGCCGGGGATCAGCTCCAGCCCCTGCGCCCGGTAATGCGCAAGGGTCGCACCGGCGGGCGCGGGGCCTTGGGCACACAGAACCCGCGTCTGCCCGTCCGTATGGATGATCGCAGGCAGATCGCCGCCGGGGCCGTTCAGATGCGGCTCGACCACCTGCAACACCAGCCCGGTGGCGACGGCGGCATCAAAAGCGTTGCCGCCCCGCTCTAACATGGCCATGCCCGCCGCCGAGCCAAGCCAGTGGGTGCTGGTCACAACCCCGAACGATCCCTGAATAACCGGCCGCATCGTCAGGCTCCTTTAATGTTCTCGCGGGTCCAGCGCGTCGCGCAGACCGTCGCCCATCAGGTTAAACCCCATCACCACGATAAAGATCGCGGTTCCGGGCCAGATCGCCATCCAGGGGGCCTGTTCCAGAAAGTTCTTGGCCGTCGCCAGCATCGTGCCCCAACTGGGCGCGGGCGGCTGTTGACCAAGGCCAAGAAACGACAGCGATGCCTCGGCGATGATGGCGCTGGCGATGGTCAGGGTCGATTGAACCACGATCGGCGGGATCACATTGGGCAGGATATAGCGGCCCATGATCCGCAGATGGCCCAGACCGATGGCGCGGGCGCCCTCGATATAATCTTCGGTCTTGACCGACAGCACCTGACCGCGCGTCAGGCGGATAAAGATCGGCACCGCTGACAGGCCGATGGCAATCATCGCATTCGTCAGCGACGGGCCAAGAAAGGCCGCCAGCGCGATGGCCATAATCAGGAACGGCATGGCCAGCAGCGCATCGGTCATCCGCGCGATGATCTGGTCGATCCAGCCGCCGAAATAGCCCGCGATCAGCCCCAGCGGCACCCCCACGGCCAGCGCGATCATGACCGAAATCACCCCCGCCATCAGCGAGGCGCGCGCGCCCCAGATCATCCGCGACAGGATGTCCCGGCCCAGCTCATCCGTGCCCAGCCAATGCGCCGGCGATGGCGGCTGGCGAATGGCGGTCCAGCTTGTCGCCGTCGGATCGGGCAGCGGCAGGATCGGGGCCAGAACCGCGACCAGCACGAAAAACAGAACCAGAAACCCGCCGACCAAAGCCGAGCGATTGGCCTTGAACTTGGTCCATGCGCGGTTCTTGCGGCGGGGCGCGATCCCGTCAGCGGCAGTTGTGGCAGCAGTCATAGGTTCGCCCTCATCCGCGGGTTCAGCACGACATACAGGACATCGGCCAACAGGTTTACCAGAATGAACATGGTCGCTGTGACCAGCACGACCCCCTGCACGACGGCGTAATCACGGGTGAACACCGCATCGACGACCATCTTGCCAAAGCCGGGGATGGTGAAGATCTGTTCGGTCAGCACCGCACCGGCCAGCAGCTCGCCAAACAGCAGCGCGGTCAGCGTTACCACCGGCAACAGCGCATTGCGAAAGGCGTGTTTGCGCACGACGACGCCTTCGCGCAACCCTTTGGCGCGGGCGGTGCGGACATAATCGGCCTGCAACACCCCCAGCATGGCCGAACGGGTATGCCGCATCAGCGTGCCCGCAATCGCGGTGCCCAGCACGACCGACGGCATCAGCATGGTCATGAAGCTGCGTTTCAGATCGACCCAAGGTTCGACATAGCCCGAGGCGGGCAGCCAGCCCAGATTGACCGCGAACAGCAGGATCATCATGATCCCCAGCCAGAAATTCGGCACCGACAGGCCCGACAGCGCAAAGATATTGGCGGCGTAATCGACCACGGTTCCCTTTTTCACCGCAGACAGAACCCCCATCGGAATCCCGACGATCAGCGCAAAGAACATCGACATGACCGCAAGCTGGATCGTGACCGGCAGCTTTTGCGCGATCAGTTCCGTGACCGGCAGGCCAGTGCGCAGCGAGGTGCCAAGATCGCCGCGCAGAACGTCAAACAGCCAATAGCCGTATTGAAAGATCAGCGGATCGTTCATGCGATATTGTTCGCGCAGCGCGGCGATGGTTTCGGGGTCGCGGTCTTCGCCCGCCAGCACCAGCAGCGGATCGCCGGGCAGCAGCTTGGTCAGCAGAAAGACGAAGACCGTCACCAGAAACAGCGTCGGAATCGCCACCAGCAGACGGTTCAGGATATAGCGCAACATTCGGTCGGCCTTTCGGGGGCAAGCCCCGCCCGGCTGGACGCCGGGCGGGAAAGGTGCAGATCAGCCGGTCACGCCGCGCAGGCGGATGATCCCGTCAGGATAAGGCACGAAACCTTCGATCCCCTGCCGCATCGTGTAGAAATACTTGATGTGATACAGATAGATCAGCGGCATCTCGTCCTTGAGGATCTCGCGGCTCTGGTCATACAGCTTTTTGCGCTCTGCGGGGTCGGCGATGGTGCGGGCCTCGGCCAGCAGGCGGTCAACCTCGGGGTTGGAATAATGTTCGTCATTATTCCCCGCGCCGGTAAAGACAAACGGATGGATGTTTGCATCCGGGTCGATCCGGCCCGACCAGCCCTGCTGCGAGATGTCAAAGTTACCAGCAACGTTTTCGGCCAGCAGGGTCGCAAACTCGGTCGGGCGCAGGGTGATGTCGATGCCGGCCTCGGCGGCCATGGCCTGAATGACGGCGCCCTGCTGCTGGGCCTGCGGCGCGTTGCCGGTCTGCATCTCGACGGCGATGCGGCCCTCGATCCCGGCTTCTTTCAGCAGTTCCTTGGCCTTTTCGACATCGCGCGGCGGAACCGGATCGCTTTCGTCATACCAGAACGATCCCGGCGCGGCCCATTGGTTACCCGGCACATACAGCCCCTCGAACACGACCTGATTCAGCGCCTCGCGGTCGATGGCGTGCGACAGCGCCTGACGGACCAGCTTGTTCGCCCCCATCGGCCCTTCTGCACGCGGCCCGTTGCCGACATTCACGGTGATGCCCTGATAGCCGATATTGGCAACCTCGAACAATTGCAGGCGCGTATCATTGCGGACCTGCGGCACATCGGTCGGCTGGGTGCGTTCGGAAATATCCAGATCACCGGCGCGGACATTGGCCAGACGCACGGTGCCATCGGGGATCGGCAGATAGATCACGCGGTCATAGTGATATTCGTCCGCTTCCCAGTAATCGGCGAATTTTTCCAGCACGATCCGGTTGCCCTCGACCCGCTCGACGAATTTATAGGGGCCGGTGCAGATCGGTTTCGCGCCAAAGCTGGCACCTGCGGCTTCGGCGGCGTCGGGCGAATACATCCGCCCCGCGTGATGGGCCAGCTGCGCCAGAACCGTGACATCGGCCGATTTCAGATGAACGGTCAGCTCATGTTCGCCCGTCGCCTCGACCGACCCGATCGAGGACAGTTCCGATTTGCGGCGCGATTCCTGCAAGTTCAGGTTCCGCTCCAGCACGCGCTTGGCGGACTCGGCGTTGAACGGGGTGCCGTCATGGTGGGTCACACCTTCGCGCAGGGTAAAGACCAGCGCCTTGCCATCCTCGGACCAGTTCCATGCCGTGGCCAGTTCGGGGATGATCTCCATGTCGGAATTGGTGTTTACCAGACGGTTGCACAGCGATTCATAAACCAGCGAGGACACAAAGGTCCGCGACTGTGCCGGGTCCAGCGAATCCGGGTCTTCGTTCAGGCCGATGCGCATATCGGCAGCAAAGGCCGGCGCGGCCAGTGCGCTGACCAGCAAAGCGGCCAGCAGAGGGTTGCGAAGGGTCATTTTGGTTCGTTCTCCCTGTTATGAAACGTGATCGGCGGCCGCGCGGTACAGCGCGAAACGCTGTTCCGCCACGGTGCTGCGCTGCATGGTCCGCCGTGCGGCATTGTCCACCGGCGGCAGGTCTTGCCAGTGATGGCAGGCGGTCTGGTGGCCTTCGCCCGTCAGCGCCGGATGTGTGTTGGCGCATATTTCAGTCGCGTGGAGGCATCGGGTGTGAAATTTGCAACCGGCGGGCGGGTTGGCGGGCGAAGGAATATCACCGCCCAGATGTGCCGTCGCCTGACGCGCACCCGGAACCGGCACCGGGATCGCCGACAACAGCGCGCGGGTATAGGGATGGCGCGGCGTGGAATAGAGGCTTTCCGTATCAGCCAGTTCGACCACCTCGCCCAGATACATCACCGCCACGCGGTCGGCCATGTGGCGGATCACGGCCAGGTCATGGGCGATGACGATCAGCGTCAGGCCGAAATCGTCTTTCAGATCCTCAAGCAGGTTCACGATCTGCGCCTGCACCGAAACATCCAGCGCGGAAACGGGTTCGTCCCCGATCAGCAGCTTTGGCCCCGATGCCAAGGCGCGCGCAACGCAGATGCGCTGACGCTGACCGCCGGAAAACTCGTGCGGGTAGCGGTCGGCGTGTTCGGGGCGCAGCCCGACCTTTTCCAGCAGCGCGCGCACCCGCGCCCGGCGTTCGCGGCGCGACAGGCCGGAATGAACCATCAGCGGCTCGCCCACGATGGTTTCCACCGTCATGCGCGGGTTCAGCGAGGAAAACGGGTCTTGAAAGATGAACTGCAATTCCGACCGCAACGCCCGCATATCGGATGCCGAAAGCCCGGTCAGGTCGCGCCCCTCATAGGTAATTTGCCCGTCGGACGGGTCGATCAGCCGCAGCAACAGACGCGCCAGGGTGGACTTGCCACAGCCGGATTCGCCGACGATGGCAAATGTTTCGCCACGGCGAATATCCAGATCGACGCCATTCACCGCATGGATGATCGTCGGCGCGGACAACAGGCCACCGCCGGTTTCAAAGCGCTTCTCAAGGCCGCGCGCCGTCAGGATCGTATCGGTCATGCCGCCCCCACGATGTGCTGTTCCAAAGGTGCGCGGATGCAGGCCCATTGGTGGCCCGCCTCGCCGGTCTGCATCGCCGGGCGCGCGGCGTTGCAGGCGTCGATGACAAAGGGGCAGCGGCTGGCAAAGCGACAGCCGGGCGGCATTGCCTCGGGCACGGGAACCGCGCCGGGAATGGTCATCAGCCGCGCCGCGCCGCCCTGCCGGCGCCCGCCAAGCGCGGGCATCGACCCCATCAGCCCCAGCGTATAGGGATGCTGCGGTTCCCCAAAGATCTGCGCGGCAGGGCCGCTTTCGACGACGCGCCCGGCATACATCACCGTCACCTGATCTGCGATTTCCGCCACCACGCCCAGATCATGGGTAATCATCATCAGCGCGGTGCCATATTCGGCCTGCAATTCGCGCATAAGATCAAGGATCTGCGCCTGAATGGTCACATCCAGCGCCGTTGTCGGCTCATCCGCGATCAGCAGCGCCGGATCATTGGCCAGCGCCATCGCAATCATCACCCGCTGACGCATCCCGCCCGAAAGCTGGTGCGGGTAATCGTCCATCCGCTTTTCCGCCGCAGGCATCCGCACCCGGCGGAACATCTCCAGCGCCCGCTTGCGCGCTTCGCCATGCGAACATCTGCGATGCCGGCGCACGGCCTCGGCGATCTGATCGCCGACGGTAAAGACCGGGTTCAGGCTGGTCATCGGTTCCTGAAAGATCATGGCCATGCGGTTGCCGCGCAGTTCCTCGATCTCGCGCGTGGATTTGGTCAGCAGATCCTGGCCGTTGAACAGCACCTGCCCGCCGGTGATGGTGGCCGCGCGTTTGGGCAGCAGACCCATGGCGGCCAGCGATGTCACCGATTTGCCGCAGCCCGATTCCCCCACCACGGCCAATGTCTGCCCCGGCATGATCGACAGGCTGACCCGGTCGATCAGGTCGATGGGCTGGCCGCGAAACCGGATCGACAGATCGCGCAGTTCCAGCACGGGCGTGTCAGATGTCATGGCCGGTCGTCTCCTCGGTGGCATAGCGCAGGAACACGCGCTGAAGGCTGGTCAGGTGATCGCGCATGGCAGCGGCGGCGGCATTGCCGTCGCCCGAGGCGATGGCGTCCAGAATGGTGTGATGTTCGTCGATCACCGGCTGAATCGTCCCGGCATGGCGGCGCGCGCGCAGGCGGATGCGGCGCATCCCTTCATCATAGCGCCAGCCGTTGATCTGATCGAACAGCGCCAGCAGGATCGGATTGCCCGCCGCAGCCGCAATTTCGCGGTGAAGCGCGCTGTCCCACAGGTCCGCGCCATCCACGTCTTCGGCAGCGGCAATCCGATCCGCAAAGCTTTTCATGCGCGTCAAGGCATTCGGCACATGGCGCAGAGCCGCAAGACGCGCCAGGGCCGGTTCCAGCATTAGCCGCGCTTCTACCATGTGGATCAGGCTGGCAGGGCTGGCAGGCATCGTCTGCTGCCTCATCGCCGGTGATGGGGGCGTAACCGCCGGCGTGGGGCCAAGATAGGTGCCAGACCCATGCTTGCGCCAGATCGCGCCCTCTGCCTCAAGCACTTCCAAAGCGCGGCGAATGGCCCGACGCCCCTTGCCCAGACGCTCGGCCAGTTCGCGTTCGGTCGGCAATCGCCCGGTTTCCTTGCAGGCCACCTCGGTCAGCAAGGTGCGGATCTGTTCCAGCGCCTTGGCCGAACTTTCCGGCAAATCAGCCTTGGGCAGGCCATCTGTCAGGGCGGAACCACTTTGCATTGGTTCAGCGTAAAGGTTCGGGACCACTTTACAAGCATTTTATGACGGTTCGCCGCGGCGATCTGCCGTGCAGGTGCTGGCCCGTGCGGCGGTTGGGGCCTGTCCCCCGTCAATGCTGGCGCGCCCCGCTGCCTGATGCATCCGTGCCACGCGCGCTTCGGCATCGCGCAGCATATCGGGGAGCGCGGCGGTTTCGGGCAGGTTTTTCCAGTATTTCAGCGGCATTTCCGACCGCATCGCCCCAAGCTTGACCCGCGCGGGGTTGAAAATATTGGTGAAATACGTCACCCACAGCGCGGCCGAGGCATCGCTGGGCAGATCTGGCCGTGGCCCACCGGGCAAAAAGGACAGCGCGCCATCGTGAAACTGTGCGGTCAGGCGCGGAGTGGCGATCATCCAGTCCATATCGGCAAAGCGGTTCACAAAGAATGTGCTGCCCGGTTCCAGCGTGTTGTGATCGGGTTCGAACCATGCGGCAAAGCGGCGGCGCACGCCCTTGGACGGCAATTCGTGAAAGCGCACAAAGGCGTGCATTTTGTGAATGTCGCGCCGAACCGATTTTGCCAGCATATTCAGGCGGTGGCCCAGCGGATCGGCAGGGCCAAGCGGATCACCCTCGCGCCGGTCAAGACGCCACAGGGCCTGATACAGCAGTGCCAGCCGTTCCGGTGCGGAATGCCAGATGACCGAACCGGCCAGCTTCAGAAAGGCCGCCGGCACACGCGCCTGATGCGGCCCCGGCGTGTCGGGCAGCGGATCGGCGGCAAACAGACCCTGCGTGCCGCTCCAGTCGATGTCGGGGGGCGGGATGCGGTGGCTGATCGCGATGCGCGCGGCGCGGCGCCACGCCCCGAACATGCCGCGATCTGGCAGGGTGACGGCGTGGCTCATAGCAACTGCAACTGTTTCGGTGCCGGGGCAAAGCGGGCGCGCAGATCGGCACTGTCGGTCAGCGCACGGGGCGACCAGCCCGGCAGACTGATGAAGGGACGGGCTTTTTTCATCAGCGCCCCCATGCGCGCAAGGTCTTCATACCGCAGCGCGCGTGACCGGCGCGCGGTCAGGATACGGTCCACCGTTCGCGTGCCAAAACCCGGCACCCGCAGCAGCAATTCCCGCGCCGCCGTGTTCACATCCAGCGGAAATACCCCGCGATGCTGCAAGGCCCAGGCCAGCTTGGGGTCGATGTCCAGATCCAGATGACCGGCAGTGGTGCCGGTGGCGATTTCTTCGGCGGTAAAGCCGTAAAACCGCAGCAGCCAGTCGGCCTGATACAGCCGGTGTTCGCGCAGCAAAGGCGGCTGGATCAGCGGCAGCGCCTGCGAGGCGTCGGGGATGGGCGAAAAGGCCGAATAATACACCCGCCGCAGCTTGTAGCCCGTATAAAGCCGGGCCGAGCTTTTGAGGATCGTCACGTCGTCGCTGTTATCCGCGCCGATAATCATCTGCGTGCTTTGCCCGGCAGGCGCAAAGCGGGGTGGGCGTTTGCCCGTATGGCTGCGATCCTTGGCGGCCTCGCCCTCGACCCGGACCTGCGCCATGGCCGAGCGGATCGTTTCGGGGCGCTTTTCGGGGGCAAGCTGGCGCACGCTGGCATCTTGCGGCAGTTCGACATTGATCGACAGCCGGTCGGCATAAAGCCCCGCCTCGCGGATCAGATCGGGGCTGGCGTCGGGAATGGTTTTCAGGTGGATATAGCCGCGAAAGCCATGCTGCTGCCGCAAGACCCTGACGATATTGACCATATCTGCCATGGTCTGATCCGATGACCGGATGATGCCGGATGACAGAAACAGCCCCTCGATATAGTTGCGGCGATAGAATTCCAGCGTCAGGCGCACAACCTCGTCCACGGAAAAGCGCGCGCGTTCGACATTCGACGACGCCCGGTTGATGCAATAGGCGCAATCGAAGATGCAGAAATTCGTCATCAGGATTTTCAGCAGGCTGATGCAGCGCCCGTCTGGTGTGTAGGCGTGGCAAATGCCGCTGCCCCCGGATGACCCCAGACCGCCCTTGCGGGAATCGCGCCGTTCGCCCCCGGATGACGCGCAAGAGGCGTCATATTTGGCCGCGTCGGACAGAATCGCCAGCTTTTCCTGAAGGGTTTTGACCATTCCGGGATTGTAGATGTTCGCGAAATGTTCGTCAATTCGCCTCTGCGCGTCGGGTCTGATGCGGGACGCCCGGCGCGAAACCGGGCGTCCCACCAAACGCTATCCGCCCAAGGCCCGCACCAGCCCCAGCGAGATGAAGGGGAAGGCCACCAGAAAGACGATGCGGATGATGTCGCTGACCAGAAACGGGATCACGCCGCGGAAACTGTCCCACATCGGCACATCGCGGGCCAGTCCGTTGATGACAAAGACGTTCATCCCCACGGGCGGAGTAATCAGCCCGACCTCGACCACGACGACGGCAAGGATGCCGAACCAGATCAGGGTTTCTTCGCGGCTTAGCCCGAAATCGAGTCCGGCGATGATCGGGTAAAAGATCGGGATGGTCAGCAGCAGCATGGACATGCTGTCCATCACGCAGCCCATGGCCATATACAGCAGCAGGATCGCCACCAGCACCAGCATTGGTGACAGCCCCGATTCCGCGATCATCTGCGCGGCCAGAAACGGCGTGCGCGTGGCCGACAGAAAGGCGTTGAACATCTCGGCGCCCAGCATGATCAGAAAGATCATGCCGGTGATCTTGGCTGTGCCTTCCAGACAGCGGATCAGCCCCTCCAGCCGCATTCCGCCGTGCAGCACGGCCAGAACGAAGGTGCCGCAGGCGCCGACGGCGGCGGCCTCGGTCGGGGTGAACCAGCCGCGATACATGCCGATGATGACGACCAGAAAAATCAGCGCGATGGACCAGGTTTCGCGGATCGCGGCCAGTTTTTCCCGCAGGCTGGCGCGCGGGCCGGCGGGGCCTGCGCCGGGATGACGCCGCACATACACCGCAATCGCCAGCATATAGCCCAAGGCCGCCAGAATGCCGGGGATCATCGCGGCCACGAACATCTTGGCAATGCTTTGTTCCGTCATCAGCGCATACAGCACCAGAATGACCGAGGGCGGGATCAGGATGCCCAGCGTGCCGCCAGCGGCCAGTGCCCCGGTGGCCAGCCCGCCGGAATAGCCATAGCGGCGCATCTCGGGCAGGGCGACCTGACCCATGGTCGCCGCCGTCGCCAGCGACGATCCGCAGATCGCGCCAAAGGCGGCGCTGCCCCCGATCGAGGCCATGGCCAGCCCGCCCCGCCTGTGGCCGATAAAGGCGGCGGCGGCACGATACAGCGCCCGGCTCATCCCGGCGCGGGTGGCGAATTCGCCCATCAGCACGAACAGCGGGATGACCGACAGCGAATAGGTGGAAAACTGGTAATAGGTGCTGGTTTTCAGATAGGCCAGCAGCGGCGTCAGCCCGTTCATCAGGCCATAGCCGGTCACGCCCACGGTCAGCATCGCCACCGCAATCGGCACCCGCAGCGCCATCAGCACCAGCAGCACCGCAAACCCGGTCAGCCCGGCGGAAATCCCGGTCATACGCGCCCCCATGCCATGCGCAGATGGCCGATCATGGTGAAAACCGTGGTGACGATCAGCAGGCTGAAGGCCGGAAAGATGATGACAAAGCTCCACCAGATCGGGATGCGGCGGATCATCGTCTGTTCGTTATACTGATGGAAATCCATCGCGCCGTGCCACAGCCGCCACAGGATCAGCCCGCCGATCAGCGCATAAATCAGATCGCCGACCGCTTCGAGCATGTGGTTCAGCCGTGGGCTGGCGCGCATGGTAAAGAAATCGACCAGCACATTGCCGCGGGTGATCTGGCACCACGGCAGGAAACAGAACACGGTGATGGCGCAGGCCAGTTCGACCATTTCGAAATCGCCCGCAATCGGGGCACCCAGCAGGCTGCGGCGGGTGATGCTGATGACGGTCATCAGCATCATCGCCATCAGCACCGCGCCCCCCGCAATCGCAAAGGCGCGGGCAAGGCCAAGCAGCCAGCGCGGCACCGGCACGGGCAGCCCCTTTTCCTGTGGCGGGCCCTGGTCTGCGGGGGCCGTCTGGTCTGCGCCGGTCATGGTCTGTTACTCCTGCGCGGCGTCCAGCATGGCGCGGGCGGCGTCCAGCATGGCCTGACCGTCATGGCCCGCCGCGTTCATCTGCGCCACCCATGCGTCGATCACCGGCTGCGTCGCCGCGTGCCACGGCTCAAGGTCGGCCTCGGGGATGACGCGGATCGTGGCCCCGGCATCGACGTATTTCTGCCGCTCTTGTTCCTCGACCCGGTCAAAGGCCGCGCCCGCCCGTTCGGCCAGCGCCGCGCCCGAGTTTTCGTCCAGAATCGCGCGCAGATCATCGGGCATCGCATCGTATTTCGCCTGATTCATCACCAGCGCCATGACCGCCGTGGCGATCCCGCCGTTTTCGATGCCGATTTCGGTGTGTTCGCGGGTGATTTCCTCGACCCGCAGCGAACCCACCACTTCCCACGGGATCACGGCGCCGTCGATGACGCCGGTGGTCAGCGATTGCGCCACCTCGGGGACGGGCATCCCCACGGCGGTTGCGCCAAGCGCGTTCAGCCCGTCGGTCATCGCGCGCGACGGGGCGCGGATCTTCAGCCCGGCCAGATCGTCCAGCGATTCGATGCTGGCGCTGACGGTGTGGAATTTATAGGCCGAGGGCGCGTGCAGCATCAGCGTGTGCACCCCCGCCAGTTCCTCGGTCAGGTATTGCCCCTGAAATTCCTGCAAGGCCGTGGTGGTCGCCACGGCGGTCGAGGCCATGAAGGGCAGCTCGAACACTTCGGCAATCGGGAACCGCCCCGGCGTATAGCCCAGCAGCGTCCACGACACATCCACCACGCCGTCGCGGGCCTGATCGAACAGTTGCGGCGGACGCCCGCCCAATTGCATCGAGGGATAGATCTCGACCGCGATGCGCCCGCCCGATTGTTCCTCAAGCGCGGCTTTCCACGGTTCCAGCACTTCGGTCTGGATCGGGGCGGCGGCTGACAGGAAGTGGTGGACGCGCAGCGTCACCTCTTGCGCGGCAAGGCCGGTGCTGCCTGCCAGCAGCGCGATGGTCGTCAGAATTGCGGTTTTCATGGTTGTTCCTCCCTGATGTCGAATATGCCCGCACTAGTAGGGCAGACCCACATAATTTTCGGCAAAAGCCCTTTGCTGCGATTCATTATCACGCAGGAATGCAATATCCGCCTGCTGCATCTTCAGATCGAACGGGCTTTGATCGGGAAAGCGGTGCAGCAGCCCGCTGAACCACCAACTGAACCGTTCCGCCTTCCAGACCCGCAGCAGCGCCTGTTCGGAATAGCGGTCCAGCGCCTGATCGTCGCCGTCGTGATAATGCTGGCGCAGGCCGTTATACAGGTAATGCACGTCGCTGGCGGCGGTGTTCAGCCCCTTGGCCCCGGTCGGTGGCACGATATGGGCGGCATCGCCGCACAGGAACAGACGGCCCCAGCGCATCGGCTCGGTCACGAAGGATCGCAGGGGCGCGATGGATTTTTCGATGGTGGGACCGGTTTGCAGGCGCTCGGCGATATGGGGCGGGATACGGCGGCGCAGTTCCTGCCAAAAGGCCGTATCGGTCCAGTCGCCGGGGCTGTCAGACAGCGCGCATTGGATATAATAGCGCGACAGGTTTTCATTGCGCATCGAACACAGCGCAAAGCCCCGGTCCGAACTGGCATAGATCAGTTCGTCATGCACCGGAGGGGTGCGCGACAGCACACCCAGCCAGCCAAAGGGATAGGTCTTTTCGTATTCGCGCCGCACCGTCAGCGGAATCGCCTGCCGGCTGACGCCGTGAAAGCCGTCGCATCCGGCGATAAAGTTGCAGTCGATGCGCTGTTCGCGCCCGCTCTGGGCAAAGGTGACATAAGGCGCGTCGCTGTCGGCCCCGTGAATCTGGACGTGATCCACCTCGAATATCGTGCGGGCACCGGCGGCGTCGCGGGCGTCATACAGATCGCGCGTCACCTCGGTCTGGCCGTAAACGATGACGGGTTCGCCGGTCAGGGCCTTGAAATCAATGTGGAACATGTCGTCGCCAAAGGCGATCTGCGTGCCGTCGTGAACAAAGCCCTCGCGGTGCAGCCGCTCGGCGACACCGGCCTGTTCAAGCAGCCGCACCATGCCGGTTTCCAGCACCCCCGCGCGGATGCGCGACAGCACATAATCGCGGGTCTTGCGTTCCAGCACCACCGCATCAATGCCCTGCCGGTGCAGCAACTGCCCCAGCAGCAGGCCAGACGGGCCACCCCCGATGATAACCACCTGACAGCGCATGATCTCCTCCATCCTGCCAGAATGACCTGCGAAAATCCGCAGGTAAATTGAGATATTCGGCAGCTTGATTGCTGGTTTTGGTAACTGACGATTATCAGGCAGGGGCGCGGGTCAGCGCCGCCCGCCCGTTCACCCCGTTCAGATCGGATAGTGGATCGGGCCGTCCTGCAACGTGATCCAGCGCAGTTCAGTGAATTCGTCGATGCCCCAATTGCCGCCGAACCGGCCATAGCCTGACGCCTTGACGCCACCAAAGGGCATCTGCGCCTCGTCGTGGACGGTTGGGCCGTTGACATGGCAGATGCCGCTTTCGATGCGCCGCGCCACGGCCATCGCGCGGTTGACATCGCCGCCGAACACGGCTGCGGACAGGCCGTATTCGGTGTCATTGGCGACGCGCACGGCTTCGTCCGTTGATCCGACACGCACGACGGTGACAACCGGGCCGAAGGATTCTTCGGCATAAAGGCGCATGTCGGGTGTTACCTTGTCGATCAGCGTTGCATCCATGATCGTGCCGTCGATCCGCCCGCCTGCTGCCAGCGTCGCGCCCTTGGATGTGGCATCGGCGATCAGTTCACCCAGCCGTTCCGCCGCGCCGACATCCACGACCGAACCCAGCGGCGTTTCACCCCTGGCCGGATCGCCGGCAATCAGGGTTTTGGCCTTGGCGGCAAGTTTTTCCACAAAGGCATCCGCCACGGCATCCATCACAACGATGCGTTCGGTGGACATGCAGATCTGACCCTGATTCATATAGGCCCCAAAGGCCGCAGCCGCGACGGCGGCATCAAGGTCGGCATCATCCAGCACCACGAAGGGCGCTTTGCCGCCCAGTTCCAGCAGGGCGGGCTTCAGGTGTTTGCCTGCCGTTTCGGCGATGATCCGGCCCACGCGGGTCGAGCCGGTAAAGTTGATCCGCCGCACCGCAGGATGCGCGATCAGTTCACCCACGATCTCGCCAGCATCGGCGGGGGCATTGGACAGCGCGTTCAGCACGCCGGGCGGCAAGCCGGCCTCGATCAGGCATTGCGCGATCAGCCGGTGGGTGCGGGGGCACAGTTCGGATGTTTTCATCACGACGGTATTGCCGCAGGCCAGTGCCGTGGCCAGCGACCGCACGCCAAGGATGACGGGCGCGTTCCACGGCGCGATCGCCAGAACCACCCCCGCCGGTCGGCGGATGGCCAGCGCGGTGCTGCCGGGCCGGTTCGAGGGGATCACCTCGCCCTTGATCTGGGTGACAAGGCTGGCGGCTTCGCGCAGCATGTCGGCGGCCAGTGTCACGTTGAACATCGCCCAGCCCTTGGTCGCGCCAATTTCGGCCGCCATGGCATCGACAAATTCGGGGGCACGCTGTTCCAGAATATCGGCGGCCTTGCTCAGCAGTTTGCGCCGTTCCCTGGGGCTGGTGGCCGACCAGCCGGGAAAGGCCGCAGCCGCCGCATTGGCGGCGGCGCGGGCATCGGCGACGGTGGCAGCTGCCGCGCGCGTGGCAAGCTGGCCGGTCATCGGGTTCATCCGGTCAAAGGATTTCCCGTCCGAGGCGGGCCTGTCCTGGTTGTTCATCAGCAGGGCAAGATCCTGCATGGGCGTTCCTCCTCTTGGATCAGGCGGTCAGGCTGCCCGGTTATGTGCAGCCACCGCCAATCGTTCGCCGCTCCCTTTCCGGCAGGCCGAGGCTAGCGCAAAAGCCACGCTGGAAAGAATGAGAATTTCCCATGCAAACTTGTGTGTTTTGGCAATCTGTCTGGCTGGCGGCACTTTGCGCGGGCTTGTGTCTGGCGTGTGGCGGGAAACTTGCCTAAACCGCCCGCAACCAAACAGGAGCCGCCCATGCTGACGCTTTCGCTGATCGCCGCGCCATCGGTCGCCAATCTGGAATCGGCGCTGATCGACAGCCTGCGCCGGTCGTGGGGCGGGTCGGACATGCGCTGGCTGAACCCCGGCATTGCGGCCGAATTTCAGATGCCTGCCGTGCCCGGCGATCTGGATCAGGTGGCCGGGGATCTGCAGACCATCGGCATTGATCTGGCCGTCCAGCCCACCCATGCCCGGCGCAAGCGGGTGCTGCTGGCCGATATGGACAGCACCATGATCGGGCAGGAATGTATCGACGAACTGGCGGCGATGGCGGGTGTGGGCGACCGCGTGGCCGCGATCACCGCCCGCGCCATGAACGGCGAGCTGAACTTTCACGAGGCGCTGATCGAGCGGGTCGGCCTGCTGGCGGGCCTGCGCGAGACCGTCATTCAGGATGTGCTGGACAGCCGCATCACCCTGACGCCCGGAGGGCCGGAACTGGTGGCGACGATGCGGGCGCATGGGGGCTATGCGGCGCTGGTGTCGGGCGGGTTCACCGCCTTTACCGGCGCGGTGGCGGCGGCGCTTGGGTTCAATGAACACCGCGCCAATACGCTGCTGGCCGATGATGGCGTGCTGACCGGCCATGTCGCCTTGCCGGTGCTGGGGCGCGAAGCCAAGGTCGAGGCGCTGCATCAGATCACCGCTGCGCGCGGGCTGGTGCCTGCCGATGTGATCGCGGTGGGGGATGGCGCCAATGATCTGGGGATGCTGGCCGAGGCAGGCACCGGCGTTGCCCTGCACGCCAAGCCGGTGGTCGCCGCGCAGGCGCAGATTCGCATCAACCACGGCGATCTGACCGCGCTGCTGTATCTGCAAGGCTACAGCGCCGCCGAATTCGTCAGCCCGGCGCGGTAATTGGCGGCGCGCCCCGCCCGCGCGCGGGGTCAGCCGCGCAGCATGGCGGTGATTGTGGCGGCGGGGGCGGCGATGGCCTGCGCCGCGCCGGTTCCGGCCCAGAACGCGCCATAGCTGGTATCGCCCGCCCCGGATGCCGCCGCGTGCAGCGCCTTGCCTGCCGAATATGTCACCGGGTAATCGGGCGCGTCGCGGTCGTCCATGGCGGTAAAGCTGTTGCGCAGACAGCGTGCCGGGCGGCCTGAAACCGCGCGGGTCATCTGCGTTTCGCCACCTGCCAGCGCGGCGCGATGGGCGGGCGGGGCGGCAGATTCATCGGCGTTCAGATAGGCGGTGCCGCATTGCACGGCCACCGCGCCCGCATCGCGCGCGGCCTGCGCATCCGCCGCAGACATGACGCCCCCCGCCGCGATCACCGGCACGCCGACGCGCGCCAGTTGCCGCACCAGATCCAGCGTCGGCAGGCGCTCGTCAGGGCCGTTGGGGTCAAAGATGCCGCGATGCCCGCCCGCCTGCCAGCCCTGGGCCACCAGCGCATTTGCACCTGATCGGGTAGCCAGCCGTGCCTCGGGGTCTGATGTGGCGGTGACGATCAGGGTCGCGCCCATTTCCTTGATCGCGGCGATCTGGTCGGCGCGGGGCAGGCCGAAATGGGCGGATACGACGGCGGGCCGGGCCTGAATCACGGCGCGGAACATGGCGTCATCGACGCGAAAGCTGGTGTAGGGGGCGCTCAGCCCTGCCGGGGGTTCGGCCCCTGCGGCGGCAAAGGCCGGGCGCAGGTGGTCGATCCACGCCGCCTCGCGCGCTGGGTCGCGGCGGGGCGGGGTGTTGCAGAACAGGTTGACGCCGAACGGCCCGTCCCACCGCGACCGCAGATCGGCCATGGCCGCGCTGGCTGCCGCCGCATCCAGCGCGCCAAAGGCCAGCATCGGAAAGCCGCCCGCCTGCGCCACCGCCGCCGCCAGAGCCACGGTCGAGCTGCCCGCCATCGGAGCCTGAATCACCCGGTATGATGCGAAATCCATCCGTTCCCCCTGTCTGCTTGCGGGCAGTATGGCACCGCTGCAACCGGCCTGAAAGCCGGGTTTACATTCCGCCCCGGCGGGCGCATGTGGCGATCATGTTTGAAGTAACGCTCGATCTGGCTGTGATGTT
Organism: Paracoccus sp. (in: a-proteobacteria); assembly: GCF_030538755.1. Taxonomy (GTDB): domain Bacteria; phylum Pseudomonadota; class Alphaproteobacteria; order Rhodobacterales; family Rhodobacteraceae; genus Paracoccus. Next base: position 89,681 of record NZ_JAUNTJ010000002.1, read on the forward strand.
GATCCTTGCTGCTTTTGCGGCGGGATTTGTGGATTCCATTGCGGGCGGCGGCGGGCTGATTACGGTGCCGGCGCTGCTGCTGGCCGGGGTGCCGCCGGCGCAGGCTCTGGCCACCAACAAGGTGCAGGGCGCGTTCGGGGCGGCGACGGCGGCGGCCAGCTATGCCCGCGCGGGGCTGGTCGATCTGCGCACGCAGGGCGGATCGGCGCTGATCGCGGGTGCGGCGGGGGCACTTGGCGCGGCGCTGGTGTCATGGCTGCCGGTGCAGGCGCTGAACTATATCCTGCCGGCGATCCTGCTGGCGATTGCGGCGTTTTTCGCGCTCAAGCCGGGGCTGAACGATCTGGACCGCGCGCGGCGCATGGGGGCAGGGGTTTTCGCCGCAACCATCGTGCCGCTGATCGGGTTCTATGACGGGCTGATCGGGCCGGGGACGGGCGCGTTCTTCATGCTGGGCTTTGTGATGCTGGCGGGTTACGGCATCCTCAAGGCGACGGCGCATACCAAGCTGCTGAACTTTGCCTCGAATATGGGCGGGCTGATCGCCTTTGCCATCGCGGGCGCGCCCTTGTGGGCCATCGGTCTGGCCATGGGGGTGGCGCAGGTGGCGGGGGCGTGGCTGGGGTCGCGTCTGGCGGTGCGCATCGGGTCGCGCGTCATCAAGCCGCTGCTGGTCGTCACCTCGACCGCGCTGGCGCTGCGGCTGATCTGGCGGCTGATCGCGGAATAGAAACCGGCGCCCCCTCTGCCCAGGGGGCGCCGGACGGGAAGGCAGCGGAACAGCGCCAAAAGCGGGGACAAGACCCTGCGTCCGCATGGGCATTCAAGCACGCGGACGCAAATCTTTCGTGACAGATCAGCCCGGAAAGCCCGGCGCGCGGCGCAATTCGCCCGTCACGATGCCGCGCCAGTTCTTTTGCGGGCCGGTCAGATAGGTGGCGACCACCGGGTGATCGGCATCCAGCAGCCCCAGATGCACGAGAATCGCGGTGATCGCGGCCTCGGACGCGCGGGTGCCGCCATCCATGATCTTCAGCGCGACGCCCAGGCCCTGGTCGGGGGCGATGGCGACGAACACCGCCTCGGCCCCGGTTTTCACCGCGACGCGGCCGCCCATGGCGCGCATCAATGCGGTGCAGGCGCGCCCCTCGCCCGCGACCAGTTCGGGAAAGGCGCACATGGCCTGCACCAGCCGTTCCATGGCGCGACCGCGCGAATCACCCTGCGGAGCGGCAAAGGCCGCCATGGCGCGGGCCAGCCCGGTGACGGTGCAGGCGTGATTGGGTGCCGAACAGCCGTCGATGCCAAAGCCGGGGCTGGTTTCGCCTGTGACATCTTCGAAAGCGGATTTGATCGCGGTCTGAACCGGGTGGTCCAGCTCAATATATTCGCTGCCGCCCTTCAGGTGCTGGTTCAGCGTCAGAAAGCCGGCGTGTTTGCCCGAGCAGTTGTTGTGCAACTGACAAGGCGATTCACCCGAGCAGGTCAGGCGTTTGTTTTCATCCTTGTCGGCGGGCATATGCGATCCGCAGCGCAGGTCGGTTTCGGCCAGCCCGCGCGCGGCCAGCCAGTCGGCCACGCGGCGGGTGTGGATTTCCGCGCCGTTATGGCTGGCGCAGGACAGGGCCAGTTGTTCGGCGCTTAGCCCGGCGGCATCGGCCGCGCCCGATTCCAGCAGCGGCAGGGCCTGGATCATCTTGCACGAGGATCGCGGAAAGATCACCGCCCCCGGATCGCCCCATGCCGCGACGATCCCGCGCGTATCGGCCACCACCGCATGGCCCTGATGCACGCTTTCGCGCATCCCGCCCCGCCACAATTCGATCAGATCGGCTGGCGCCATCACATCCCTCGTTTTCTGTCTGTTCCTGACATTCGCGCGATTTACCGCCAAGGGGCCTTTCTCGCACGACAAAAATTGCGCTATTGTTGCGCGGGGTGGTTGAAAACGCCACAGCAATCAGATTCAAAGCCGGGAAACAGGCGAATTTGGCAGGAGACCAGAGCATGAAGATCACCACGCTGCGGGGCATGACCGCCATCGCGATCCTTGCCGCAGGCATTGGCGCGGCACAGGCGCAGGAATCCACGAATGTCGTTGCCACCGAGGGCGACTGGACCGTGTTCGCCGCCGACAGCCCGCGCGAATGCTGGGCGGTGTCGCCTCCGCGTTCGTCGGTGAATACCCAGAACGGCAATCCGGTTGACGTGCGCCGGGGCGATATTCGCCTGTATGTCGCCTATCGTCCCGGCCAGCAGGGCGAGGTCAGCTTTAGCGGCGGCTATCCCTTTGCCCCCGACTCGACCGTCGAGGTGGATGTGGGCGGTGCCAAGTTCAACCTGTTCACCGAAGGCGAAAGCGCCTGGACCGGCAGCGCCGATGACGACGCGCGGCTGATTTCCGCCCTGCGCGCCGGTGCCACGGCGGTTGTGTCGGGCCGGTCGTCGCGCGGGACGCGGACGGTGGATACCTTCAGCCTGGCCGGGATCACCGCTGCGACCAACACCGCCCGGTCGCGCTGTCAGTAACCGGAGCGCCCGAAGGCCGGGGGTTTTCCACCCCCGGACCCCCGAGGATATTTTTCGGACCAAAGATGGGGGCCGGTTGAAAGAGCGGCCCTTTTCGCGTATATCCGGGTCTTTCCGCTAAAGAATCCGGTTTGCCTATGTCTGCCCCGATTACTCAGGATGTTGTGACCATCCCCCGCAAGCTGCCCGAAGGCGGGCGGGTGAATATTGTCGGGCTGACGCGCGATCAGTTGCGCGATGCGCTGATTGCCGCCGGAACGCCGGACAAGCAGGCCAGAATGCGCGTCGGGCAGATCTGGCAATGGGTGTATCATTGGGGGGTGCGCGATTTCGGGCAGATGACCAATCTGGCCAAGGATTACCGCGCTTTGCTGGCCGAGCGGTTCGAAATTGCCGTGCCCGAGGTGGTGACGCGGCAGGTCTCGGCCGATGGCACCCGTAAATATCTGCTGCGCATCGCCGGCGGGCACGAGGTCGAGGCGGTGTATATCCCCGAGGAAAACCGTGGCACCTTGTGCATCAGTTCGCAGGTTGGCTGCACGCTGACGTGCAGTTTCTGCCATACCGGCACGCAAAAGCTGGTGCGCAACCTGACTGCCGGGGAAATCGTCGGGCAGGTGATGGTGGCGCGCGACGATCTGGGCGAATGGCCGCAGCCCGGCGTGCCCAAGGATGAGACCCGCCTTGTCAGCAACGTGGTTCTGATGGGCATGGGCGAGCCGCTGTATAATTTCGACAATGTGCGTGACGCCATGCAGGTGGTCATGGACGGCGAGGGCATCAGCCTGTCGCGTCGCCGCATCACCCTGTCCACCAGCGGCGTGGTGCCCGAAATCGCCCGCACGGCGCAGGAAATCGGCTGTCTGCTGGCCGTGTCCTTTCACGCCACCACCGATGCGGTGCGCGACCGGCTGGTGCCGATCAACAAACGCTGGAACATCGACACGCTGCTGGGGGCGCTGCGGGACTATCCGCGTCTGTCGAACAGCGAACGGATCACCTTTGAATATGTCATGCTGGACGGCGTGAACGACAGCGACGACGACGCGCGCCGTCTGGTCAGGCTGATCCGTGGCATCCCGGCCAAGATCAATCTGATCCCCTTTAACGAATGGCCCGGCGCGCCCTACACGCGGTCGTCATGGGACCGGATCGAGGCGTTTGCCGACATCATCTACAAGGCCGGTTACGCCAGCCCCATCCGCACCCCGCGCGGCGAGGACATCATGGCCGCCTGCGGCCAGTTGAAATCCGCGACCGAGCGGGGGCGCAAATCGGCGGCGCAGATCGCCGCCGAACTGTAGGCTGCCGCGAAGGGTCTGCGCAGGAAACCCGGCGCGACGGGTTCCTGCCGGGCGTCAGTCGGGTCGCCCGGCGGCGTCGATGATGGCCACCGCCTCTTGCGCGGTTTCGACATAATGCATCAGGTCCAGATCCTCGTCCGAAATGGTGCCGGATTCGGCCAGCGCGCGCCAGTTGATGATGCCGTCCCAGAAATCGCGCCCGAACATCAGAACCGGCACCCGCCGCATCCGCTGGGTCTGGATCAGGGTCAGGGTTTCGAACAATTCATCCAGCGTGCCAAAGCCGCCGGGGAACACCGTGATCGCCCGCGCCCGCATCAGGAAATGCATCTTGCGAATGGCGAAATAGTGGAAATTGAACGACAGCGCCGGGGTGACATAGCTGTTGGGCGCCTGTTCATGCGGCAGCACGATGCCAAGCCCGATGGATTCGCCCCCGGCCTGCTGCGCGCCCAGATTGCCCGCCTCCATCACGCCGGGACCGCCGCCGGTGCAGATCACAAAGTCGCGCCCGCCGGACTTCAGGCTGCGCTCGGTCATCATCTGGGCAAAGATCCGCGCCTGTTCGTAATATTTCGCCAGCGCCGCCAGGGTCGGCGTGCGCGCGCTGCCCGAATCCTGCGGCGCGGGAATGCGGGCGCCGCCGAACATCACCACGGTCGATTCGATGCCATGTTCATCCATCAGCATCTGCGGCTTCAGCAGCTCCAGTTGCAGACGGACCGGGCGCAATTCCTCGCGCATCAGGAAATCGTGGTCGGTATAGGCCAGACGATAGGCGGGCGAGCGGGTTTGCGGCGTGTCGGCAATGCGGTTGGCGCGGGCGGCATCCTCGTCGCTGTGGGTCAGGGCGTGGGCGCGGTCGTCGTCCGGCGTCATCGGAACCTCTTGTTTTGCGACCCGGCGCATTGCACGGGCCTTTCCCCCCGCTTATAGCCCAAAACCAGAATTTGCCACCCGGAGACACGCCATGACCGCCGATCTTGAAACCGCCATCGAAGCCGCGTGGGAAAAGCGCGACCAGATCACCCCTGACACCAAAGGCAAGACCCGCGACGCGGTCGAGGAAACGCTGAACGCATTGGACAGCGGCACGCTGCGCGTGGCCGAACCGCGCGGGCGCGACTGGCACGTGAACCAATGGGCGAAAAAGGCGGTGCTGCTGTCGTTCCGCCTGAACGACATGGAAAAGCACGCGGGCGGCCCGCAGGGCGGCACTTGGTGGGACAAGGTGGACAGCAAATTCGCCAGTTGGAAGAAAAAAGACTGGCAGGCCGCCGGTTTCCGCGCCGTGCCGAACTGTATCGTGCGCAAATCGGCCTATATCGGCAAGGGCGTGGTGCTGATGCCGTCCTTCGTCAACCTTGGCGCCTATGTGGACGAAGGCACGATGGTTGACACATGGGCCACGGTCGGTTCCTGCGCCCAGATCGGCAAGAACGTGCACCTGTCGGGCGGCGTCGGTATCGGCGGCGTGCTGGAACCGATGCAGGCCGGCCCCACCATCATCGAGGACAACTGCTTCATCGGCGCCCGCTCCGAAGTGGTCGAGGGTTGCATCATCCGCGAAGGCTCGGTCCTTGGCATGGGCGTGTTCATCGGCAAATCGACGAAAATCGTCGATCGCGAAACCGGCGAGGTGATGTATGGCGAAGTTCCCGCCGGCTCGGTCGTGGTGGCAGGGTCGATGCCGTCGAAGAACGGCGTCAACCTGTATTGCGCCGTGATCGTCAAACGCGTCGATGCGCAAACCCGGTCGAAAACCAGCATCAACGACCTGCTGCGCGATTAAAGGCATTTTCATTTAATTTGAGGTATATCCGGCAGCTATGAGGGGGTTTCGGCATTTGTTCGGATTGAACATGTCCCGGATGTCACCAAGAGCGTCTTGCCCGGATCAATCAACGATCCGATAAATCCGCCGGTGTTCGGGGTGTTTGTCGGAAGTCACCACCAATCCGGGGCGCTTCGTCAGTGTCCCGGCTATGGCTCCGCGCACCGTGTGGAGGCTATATCCCAGCTTACCAGACGCAACACCTCGCGGGCAGCGGCACGCATGGCGGCATAGCCGATCAGACCGAGCCGTGCCGGCTCACGCCTCAGCAAGATATTCTCAGCGACGCTGAGGTTCGGGATCAGGGTGAATTCCTGATGCACCAAGACAATCCTTGCGGCCTCGGCAGGCACCGATTGGCCCTGCCGCAGCTTCACCAGGATGCAGATGGCCCGCGACGATCTTCATCAGCGTCGATTTTCCGGCGCCATTCTTGCCGACCAGCGCCAGCACTTCGCCTGCGCCGACCGTCAGGTCGATGCCGTTCAGAACCCTGTTTGGACCATAGGCATATGAAATTCTCACCCGCAACGGAAACGCTGATTTTCGAAGCATTGCAATAATTGTTGCGATTTACGGCGATCCGCGCTTTCTATTGCTGGAGAGGGCAGGGAATCACCTCGAGGAGGAAGTCGATGTCAGAGAATGCCAACCTTGCGGGGGCTTTCCCCGCTATGGGCCGAAAGCTGCGCCTTGGGGTCGTGGGCGGTGGAGCGGGGGCGTTCATCGGGCAGGTCCATGCGCGGGGTGCGCGGCTGTCGGACCGCTGGCAGATCGTCGCAGGCGCACTGTCCTCGCGTCCTGAGGTCGCAGTAGAATCGGGCCGCGACTGGGGGCTGGATCCCGATCGCAGCTATACCGACTGGCGCGAGATGGCGCAGGCCGAGGCGGTGCGACCGGATGGTATCGACGCGGTGGCAATCGCTGTTCCGAACCATCTGCATTTCCCGGTTGCCATGGCCTTTATGGATGCGGGCATCGACGTGATCTGCGACAAGCCGCTGGTCAACACGCTGGACGAGGCGCGGGCGCTGATCGACCGACAGCGCCAAACCGGGTTGATCTTTGGTGTGACCTATTCCTTCGCAGCCCATGCGATGGTGCGGCAGGCCCGGCAGATGGTGCGGGAAGGTGCCATCGGCAAGATCACGCAGATCCATGTCGAGTATTTCCAGGAAATGGCGCTGCTGCCCGCGGATGCCGCCTGGTCTGGCACGCCCTGGCGGCAGGAGCCGACCAAGGTGGGGGGTGCTGCGACCACAGCGGATATCGGCACCCACGCGCATCATCTGGCCGAGTTCGTATCGGATCTGCGCATGACTGAATTGCGGGCCGAGTTTCACAGGCTGGGGGCCGATCAGCCGCTGGAGGACACCGCCTTCATGACCTGCCGCTTTCAGGGCGGCGTGCCCGGCACGCTGTTGATTTCGCAGGCGGCGGCGGGGGCCAGTTGCGGGCTGCGCATCCGTATCTCGGGGACCGAGGGCACGCTGGAATGGGATCAGGAGAACCCGGAATACCTGCAACACCGCCCCTTCAACGCGCCGCATATCCGCATTTCGCGCGGCCATGGCGCAGGGATACTGTCGGATGCTGCGCGCTTCGTCCACATGCCGCGCGGCCATCCCGAAGCACTGTCGGATGCCTGGGGCAATCTCTACGAGGAATTCGCCATTGCCATAGAGGCCCGGCGTCAAGGGCGCAATCTGCCGGACGGGCTGCTGGCCTATCCTGGGCTGGAGGAGGGCGCTGCGGGCGTTGCCTTCATCCAGGCCGCGATTCGTTCGAATGCTGAAGGCGGGGCGTGGGTATCCTGCGCCGTTAATGACTGACGGAAGAATACAAGGAGGAGGAACCACATGAAACGGCTGATGATTACAACCGCTTTTGCAATGGCCGCATTCGGTGCGCAGGCGCAGGAAATCGGCGTTGCCATGGCGCAATTCGACAATAATTTCCTGACCATTCTGCGTCAGGGCATTGAAGAAGCGGGACGTGCAGAAGGCGTTACCTTGCAATTCGAGGATGCGCAAAACGATGTGCCCCGGCAGTTGAGCCAGATTCAGAATTTCATCTCGTCCGGGGTCGATGCGATCATCGTGGTCGCGGTGGATTCAGATGCGATTACCCAGATGGACAGGATGGCTGTCGATGCCGGGATCCCCATCGTGAATATTAACCGCGAGCCGCCGAATGTAGACGACCTTGGTCCGTTGCAGGCCTTCGTCGGTTCGCGTGAGGTCGATGCAGGCACGATTCAGGCGACCGAAGCCTGCCGTATGGTCAAGGAAAAGGTCGGTGACGGCGAGGCCACTGGCATGATCCTGGCAGGTGACCTGTTCATTCAGGCGGGACGCGTGCGGACCGAAACGGTGCAGGAATTCGTTCGGACGCCCGACTGCGATTTTGTGAAGATCGAGGATATGCAGGTCGCTGACTGGTCGCGCAGCAAGGCTTCGGATCTGGTTTCGAACTGGCTGACCGCCGGGCTGTCGCCGGATGTCATCTTTGCCAATAACGATGAAATGGCCATCGGCGCGGCTCAGGCCTTGAAGGCTGCGGCGGTTGATCCAGACGAGGTGGTCGTGGCGGGTATCGACGCGACACCGGATGCCTTGATGGCACTGAAGGCCGGAGATATTGATCTGACCGTTTTTCAGGATGCAGCAGGGCAGGGCCGCAAGGGAGTCGAGGTCGCCGCCGCCATGGCGCGGGGCGAGGAACTGGCAGAGCGTGCTGTTTATATCCCGTTCGAACTCGTGACCCCCGAGAATGTCGATGACTATCTGGCGCGCTGAAACCGGTCATCCCGCCATCCGGAGGGATCGCAGATGAGTCTGGCTGTTGGTGTGATCGGTGCCGGTGTGATGGGCGGGTTTCATGCCCGCCTCTTCGCCGAGGAGATTTCGGGCGCACGGCTGGTTGCGGTCTCTGATCCTGATCCGGCACGGGCAACTGCCGCCGCATATGGGGCGCAACTTTTCGACGACGGGTTAGCCCTGATCGAAAGCGATGCGGTCGAGGCGGTGGTGGTTGCCGCCCCGGACGCCGCCCACCATGAACTGGTCATGGCGGCGATCGGTCTGGGCAAGCCGGTGCTCTGCGAGAAGCCCCTGGCCTCGACGGTTGCGCAATGCCGCGAGATTGCCGATGCCGATGCGGGCCGCAATCTGGTCAGTCTTGGCTTCATGCGCCGCTTTGATCCCTCATATCGAGAGATGAAACGGGAACTGAATGAGGGGCGGATCGGGGCGCCCTTGCTGATGCATTGCGTGCATCGCAATCGTGCTGCGCCGCATTGGTTCGATGGCCCGATGATCGTCACCAACGCGATGGTGCATGAAATCGACATCTGCCGCTGGTTGCTGGACGCCGAATACACGTCGGCAAGCCTGACGCAGATTGGCGATGCCAACGATATGTTGCTGGCCGAGTTGCGCACGGATCGCGGGGCGGTAATCTCGGTCGAGATGTTCATGAACGCCGCTTATGGCTACCACGTCCATGCCGAGATCGTCGGCCGCGAAGGCGTTGTGGCCATGGCCGAACCGGCGCAGGTGCGTTTGCGGCGCAATGGTGCGATGCGGGCCGGATATTCGCCCGACTGGATCGGTCGATTTGCCGACAGCTATCGTTTGCAGGATCAGGCCTGGGTGCGGGCGAGCCGTTACGGTCTGCCCTGCGAGGACATGGCGACAGCCCGCGATGGTCTGCTGGCGACGGACTATTGCCAACAGTTGGTCGAGCATCTGCCAGCAGGCGGGGGGCTGCTGGCGCCCCTCTTGTAGATACGCAAAAAGAGCACCCGTTGCCATATTTCTCATCTGCAATTTTCATTGCAATCATATTGCAGAAGGGCTATGGTTAATGTCGAGGCAGGGAATCCCTGGCTCGTGGAGGTCAGGGGCAGGATGCGTGGGGCGCATCGCTCACGGCTCTTGGGCATGGCGGGAGGTCGTCATCAGGTCGGACTGGATGCGGCGGAACGGTGGTTCTGCCAACGGCTTGATATTGCCTTATCGCATCGAGGTTTTGGCTGCGTTCGACGCGAGAAGATCGGGCGGAGGTAACAGGAGGAGGAAAGACCCACATGATCACGAAAATTGCGACGGCTACCGCGTTCTGTGCGCTTATGACGGGGGCAGGCCATGCAGAGACCATTGGCGTTGCCATGTCGCTTTTTGACGACAACTATCTGACTGTGCTGCGCCAAAATATCCAGCGCCATGCAGGCGATCTGGGCGTCACGGTTCAGATGGAAGATGCCCAGGGTGACATCGCGCGCCAGCAGTCCCAGATCGAGAATTTTGTCGCTTCGGACGTGGACGGCATTATCGTGATGCTGGTCGATGCGGACTCGGGTCAAGCCATGTCGCGTATCGCCGAGCGGTCGGGTGTGCCCCTGGTCTTCGTCAACATGCTGCCTGCCAATATGGAGGAGTTCCCCGAGAAGCAGGCCTGGGTTGGCTCGGACGAGGAACAGGCGGGCGAATTGCAGGCGACCGAGATGTGCAGGCTGATGGGCGGCGAGGGTGAGGCCGTTATCCTGATGGGCCAGCTTGGCACCACCGGCCAGCGTGGGCGCACTGCGGCGGTCGAGCGCGTGCTGCAATCCGAAGAATGCGCGGGCATCAATGTGCTGGATTCCCAGTCGGCGAACTGGATGCGAACGCCGGCCCTTGACCTGATGACCAACTGGCTGACCTCGGGGATGCAGCCCGAGGCCGTGTTCGCGAATAATGACGAGATGGCGCTGGGTGCGATTCAGGCGCTGAAAGCCTCGGGGATTTCGATGGACAATGTGGTTGTCGGTGGCGTTGATGCAACGCAGGACGCTTTGGCAGCACTGGAAGCCGGGGATCTGGATGTCACCGTCCATCAATCGGCCAAGGGGCAGGGCGAGGGGGCGCTGGACACTGTTCTGAGAATTGCGCGGGGCGAAGAATTCGAACAACGCGTTGCCGTGCCCTTTGAGTTGGTAACGCCCGCGAATATCGCCGAATACAAGGAACAGAACTGATCTGAACAGGCGTCCGGCATCACGTCCGGGCGCCCGGACCTCAATCCCGGGGGTGACATCCCCTGATGGTCTTTCGGGGGGAAGATGGTTTCGACGAATACACTGGAGGCGATTGAACGCTTCAAGGAAAAGAGCCTGCCCTATATTCTTGAAATCGAGGGTATTCGGAAAGAATTTCCTGGCGTGGTGGCGCTGGATGATGTGCAGTTCCGGCTTCGCTCTGGCTCGGTCCATGCCCTGATGGGCGAGAATGGCGCCGGAAAATCCACGCTGATGAAGATCATTGCGGGGATCTATTCCCCTGACCGCGGCACCATCCGGCTGCGTGGCGAGGAGGTTGTCCTGGCCAGCCCGCTTGATGCGCTGGAACAGGGTATCGCGATGATCCATCAGGAACTGGCGCTGATGGACTGGATGACGGTCGCCGAGAACATCTGGATCCGGCGCGAGCCGAAAAATGCGCTTGGCCTGATCGATCATCGCAAGATGACCGAGATGACCCGAGAACTGTTTCAGCAGCTTCGGCTGAAGATTGATCCAACGGCACAGATCAGCACCCTGACCGTTGCGCAGCGTCAAATGGTCGAGATTGCCAAGGCGGTCAGCCACAGGTCGAACGTGCTGATTATGGACGAGCCCACCTCGGCAATCACCGAAACCGAGGTCGAGCATCTGTTCGAGATCATCCGCGACCTCAAGGCGCGTGGCGTGGCCATCGTCTACATCACCCACAAGATGAACGAGCTGTTCGAGATCGCCGATGAGTTCTCGGTTTTCCGCGATGGCAAATATGTGGGCACTCATGCCAGCACCGACGTGACCCGCGACGATATCATCCGCATGATGGTCGGACGCGAGATCACCAATATGTTCCCGAAAGAAGAGGCCGAGATCGGCGATGTGATCCTGTCGGTCAAGGATCTGTCCCTGCCGGGCACGTTCCACGGGATCACCTTTGATCTGCGGCGGGGCGAGATACTTGGTCTGGCGGGTCTGGTCGGCTCGGGTCGTTCGAATGTCGCCGAGGCGCTGTTCGGTGTGACGCCCGCCAGCGGAGGCACGATCAGTATCGACGGACGCCAGGTCGCCATTACATCGCCCGCCGATGCCATGCGCGAGGGGATGGCGCTGCTGACCGAGGACCGCAAGGATACCGGCTGCTTCCTGCCGCTTTCCATTTTGGAAAACATGCAGATCGCCGCTCTTCAGGAAGGTCACGTCAAGCTGGGCTATGTCGATGAGAAGGGCATGACCAATCTCTGCCTTGACATGAAGGACAAGCTGCGGATCAAGACCCCGAACCTCGAAGAGCGGATCGAGAACCTTTCGGGGGGCAACCAGCAAAAGGTGCTGATCGCACGTTGGCTTTTAACCAAGCCCCGTATCCTGATCCTCGACGAGCCGACGCGCGGCATTGATGTCGGCGCAAAGGCGGAAATCCACCGTCTGATTTCGCGTCTTGCGCAGTCCGGGGTCGCTGTCATCATGATTTCGTCCGAACTGCCCGAGGTTTTGGGCATGTCTGATCGGATCATGGTCATGCACGAGGGTCATATGACCGGGATTCTGGATCGGGCTGAGGCCGATCAGGTGAAAATCATGGAACTGGCGGCCCGCTGAGGCCTTTGTGGCGTGGTGCCAAGGAGGAGTATTATCTCATGGACAATGTGCAGATCGAACCGATCAGGCGACAGCGGCGCGGCTTGCCACAAGAGTTGAATATTCTGCTGGTGCTGGTTGCCGTCGCTCTGATGTTCGAGCTTCTGGGATGGATTTTTCAGGGGCAGAGCTTCCTGATGAATACCCGTCGTCTGACGATCATGATCCTGCAAGTTTCGGTGATCGGTATCATTGCGATCGGGGTGACGCAGGTCATCATTACCGGGGGGATCGACCTGTCTTCTGGCTCGGTCGTTGCCATGACAGCGATGATAACAATGAGTGTGGCGCAGTCAGGTGATTATGCGCGTGCGATGTATCCGGCGCTGACCGACATGCCGGTCATCGTGCCACTGGCCCTGGGACTGGGCATCGGATTGGTTGCGGGGATGATTAACGGAGCACTGATCGCATTGACAGGGATCCCGCCGTTCATAGCGACTCTGGGCATGATGGTGACAGCACGCGGAATTGCCAAATGGTATACCAAGGGCCAGCCGATCAGTTTTCCAACCGATGGTTTCGCGGCGATTGGTGCGGGGGCAACGCCGGTCTTTATCTTTCTGGCCGTGGCGGTGATTTTTCACATTGCCCTGCGTTATACTCGCTATGGCAAGTTCACCTATGCGATCGGTGCCAACCCGCAGGCGGCCCGCGTTTCAGGCATCAACGTCAAGCGGCACCTGATCAAGGTCTATGCCATCGCCGGTTTGCTGGCAGGGCTTGCCGGCATCGTCACCGCTGCCCGCGCGGAAACCGCGCAGGCCGGCATGGGCATGATGTATGAGCTGGACGCCATCGCCGCAGCCGTGATCGGCGGCACCTCGTTGGCCGGGGGGCGAGGGCGGATCTTCGGCACAGTGATCGGCACGTTGATCCTGGGCCTGATGATGTCTGGTTTCACCTTCCTGCGGGTCGATGCCTTCTATCAGGAAATCGTCAAGGGCGTGATTATCGTTGCCGCTGTGATTGCCGACACCTATCGGCAGAAGGCCCGAAGCAAGAAAGCCTGAGCTCTCGTGCAGGTGACAGGCCCGGAGCAATTGCTGCGGGCCTTTTTCGTGGCTGCCACAATGCTGTGGAATATCTTTGTTTCTGCGGTCAAACTCGCTGCCACAAGCCTTGGCCGTGGCGCTGGTGAGTCTTTCGCAACTCGGTCTCGGCGGCATGGGCCTGCCCGGTGATCCGAGGTGTTTTGCCGCCGCGAAGGTGATGTTCTTTGCCGTGACGAATGCCCTGAAACTGATCTCCTATGCAGTTATCGGGGGAGTTCGGTTCAGATAATCTGGTCCGCGCTGCGGGAATGCTGCTGCTGGCCGTGGAGCAGCTTGGCTTGGTGCCTGGGTGGTCGGCCATATGCGCGCCGGCACCTTCTATCCCTTCACATACGCCTCGGTGGCGTTGGTCGGGATAAGCTGGTCCGGGGGGCGGGTATCAGGTTCCGGTCACGGTCGGGATGCGTGGGTCTTCATCATTGTGCTGCACGCGGGCGGCCACGGCCACAACCAATGCCTGCGCCAGACACATCGGTGCGGCCAGCGAACGCGAGAAGGTGTAATCATGTTCGGGAACCGGAAACAGCACCCGTGCCCACCGCGCCAGCGGCGACAGGGTGCTGTCCGAGATGGCGATGATGTCGGTTCCCCTCTGGCCCGCTTCCTCGACGACGTTCACCACTTCATTGGCATAGAAACGGAACGAGACCGCCAGCAGAACATCGGTCTTGCGAATGGTGCGGCCGATATGCGTGGCCAGCCCGCCGCCGGGGTCCAGCAGCACGCAGCGCTTGCCCAGCATGGTCAGCACATAACGCAGGAGTTCGACGACCGGCGATGAACGCAACTGGCCGATCAGGTAGATGATCTCGGCACGATCCAGCAGGTCGGCAGCCAGTGCCAGATCCTCGGGGTTCACCTCGTTCAGCAGTTGCTGCAATGAAGCGATGTCGCGCACCACCAGATCGCGCAGGAAACCGATCTCGGTCGGATCATCCGCACCTTTGAGTTCGGTTTCCAGCGCCCTGACGCGGGCCTCGAAGCCCGGTGCAGCAGTGGCCAGACGTTTCTGGAACAGCGCCTGTAACTCCTTGAAGCCCTTATAGCCCAGGGACTGGGCAAAGCGCACGAAACTTGAGGCGTGGATGCCGCAGCGTTCGGCAATGGCATTCACCGAATGGACGGCGACCTCGTTGGGATTCTGGGTCAGATAGACGGAGATGCGCTGATAGGTCTTGCTCATCTGATCGTGACGATCATGGATGATGCGGATCAGTTCTTCGTAATCCTGCGGCGGGTGGCTTGTTGGCATGGCTTTCCTCTGCTGCCAAGTCTGCAATAATTATTGCAGAGGGCCAAGCCCTCTTTCTTCCTGTTTTATTTCGATCAGCAGCCCTTTGCGTCGATCCACTGGCAGGGTGAAGCTGACATCGACGCCCTGATCCTCGACCTGCACCCGCGTCAGCACCATGTCGCCTGCCAGCCTGGGGGCGGGCCTGTAGGCTGTTCTCGAAGGTAAGCCTTGCCCGGCTCGTTACAGGAAACTTGTCGAATATCCAAAGCCCTTCCTGAGGTTGGGTGCCCGGTTATGCGCCGGGCACCCCGGAGAGCCGGGGCAGAAAGCGTCCCATCAGACGCTGCGGCAGAAAGGCGGCAGCGGATTATCAGGCCGTCACAGCCAACCATTGCCGCGTCGATGAAGAGTGCTGGATCGTCTCGACCAGCTGCTGGATACGCAATCCGGCTGCGAAGCCGAAAGGCTCGGGGGTCTCGCCTGCGATGGCGCGCAGATAGCCCTCGATCTCGATGGCTTTCAGGTCGTTGAAGCCGATCTGGTGGCCAGGGGCGACGCAGAAGCGGCCATAGGGCGGATGGTCGGGGCTGGCCTCGATGCGACGGAAGCCGCGGCGACCGGGCATGTCAGCGATTGAATAGAAATGCAGCTCGTTGAATCGCTCCTGACTGAAGGCCAGTGCGCCTTTTGTGCCATAGACCTCGAAATCATGCTGCATCTTGCGGCCGGTGGCGATCCAGTTACCTTCGATCGAACCCTGCGCGCCATTCGCGAAGCGCAGAAAGGCGCGACCGACATCATCCACGGTTACGGCACGCATCCTGCCCTGACCGTCGGGCCGCTGGCCAATCATGGTGATGCAATCGCCCATGACCTCGGTGATCGGACCCAGCAGGAATTCGGCCGTGGCCAGCGCATGGCTGCCGATATCGGCCAGCGCGCCGCCACCCGCCGGATCGTGGCGAAATGTCCAGGGACCGTCGGCATCGGCCATGTAATCCTCGGCATGCAGCCCGCGATAGCCCCGGATCTCGCCCAACTCGCCCGCTGCGATCATCTCGCGCGCAAGCCGCAGCATCGGGTTGCAGAGATAGTTGAAGCCGACCTGGGTCTTGACGCCTTTGGCTGCCGCCGCATCCGCCATCTGGCGCGCATCCGAGGCCAGCGGTGCCAACGGCTTTTCGCAATAGACATGCTTGCCGGCAGAGATGGCAGCCAAGGCCATTTCCTTGTGCAGCGCATTCGGGGCGGTGATGTCGATGACGTCGATTTCGGGGTTCTCGACCATGCTGCGCCAGTCGGCTGTGGCATGGGCGAAGCCGAAATCGGTTGCGGCACGGGCTGCGGCATCTTCGGTGACATCGGCGACCGTGTGCAGTTCCAGCCTGTAGGGAAGGTCAAAGACCTTCTGCGCGCTGGCAAAGCCGAAGACATGGGCCTTGCCCATGAAGCCGGTGCCAATCAGGCCGATACGCAGGACAGGTTTGTCAGACATGGGCGGTATCCAGTTTATAGATGACGTTACTACTCAACCGCCGTCCAGTTGGCGGACAAGACGACCGATTGACGAAACTTCGGCACGGGCGCGTGAAGATCCTGAATGCGTGCCGTCCCGAGGCACCGGCAGATCCTGCTCCAGCCGTTGCGGCAGCTTTGAAATAAAGGCCCCGCCGCCGTAACGGAGAACCATCGCGCGTCCGAGGTTGTTGTTGAAATCCGCGAACCAGCGGTGCAGCTGTTCAAGCATGAGCAAATGCCGCATTGACGATGAGAGCGTGGTCAACCGTGCCCTCCAGATAGTTGATTGCATTCTGGATGGAAGCGATGGCCATGCGTTCGCCGCATTCGGCAGTCAGGCCGGCGATGTGGGGCGACAGCACTGCGGTCCATTGGTCGAACAAGGGCGAATCGCCGGGCGGTTCATCGTCGAAGACATCGACCCCGGCAGCAGCAACCTGACCAGAGGCCAAAGCTTCGGCCAGTGCAGGTTCGTCCACCACACCACCGCGCGCGGTATTGGCAAGGACGACGCCCGGCTTCATCAGCGCGATCTCCCTTGCCCCCAGCAGCGGTTTGTTGGCCTTGGGCACATGGATCGAGATGCAATCGGCCCAGGCCAGCCCTTCGTCCAGATCGGTGATCTCGGCCACCGGACCTGCGGGCCAGCCCTTGCGTGAAAGATAGGGGTCATAGGCGCGGATCGTCATATCAAAGCCGGCGGCCATGCGGGCAAGGCGCTGCCCGGTGCGGCCATAGCCGATGACAAGCAGGTTCTTGCCCGATATTTCCTGCTGTTCCAGGCGATTGCGCCAGCCCCATTGGCCGGGCTTGCGCACCGCGCGGTCGGCCAGCAGCACCCGCTTGGCCCCGGCCAGTAATTGCATCATCGCATGTTCGGCGACCGAGATCGAATTTACGTCGCCAACGATGGTCAGGGCAATGCCGCGTTCGTTCAGCGCCGCAAGATCGACGGCATCATAGCCAACGCCGTGGCGCGAGACGACCTTCAGCTTTTCGGCCAGAGCCACAGTGGCGGCAGACAGCGGCTGGGTGCGGATCACCAGCGCATCGGCCTTGTGGATCAGTGGTGCGTAGGAAGGTTCCGAGATTTCCTCGACATAATCCACGGTGATGCCGCGCGCGGGCAGGTCGCGCAGCAGCGCCTCGCCTGCGGGATGCAATTTTCCGGCAACAAGAAGATGCGGCATCAATAGGCTCCTTTCATGGTGGCGGCGGCGGCAGAGCCGGTCAGGTCACGCCAGGTCGCGACCGAGGCGGCGGCTGCACTGGCCAGCAGGCGGGTATCACCGCCGACCGTGGTCAGGTCGAACCCCCAGCCGATGGCCTTGGCGGCATATTCCGGTGTGCCACAATGGATGCAGGCGCGAATGCCGTTCGTCTTGCAGGCGGCCTTGATGCGCTGAAGCAGTTCGATCATCTCGGGCTCCTCGCGGTCGAAGGCGGGGGGCAGGCGGCCGTTCTGGGTGCCAAGTGTCAGGTCTGCGGGGCCGACATAGATGCCGTCCAGGCCGGGCGTCGCCGCGATGGCCTCAAGGTTGTCTATGCCCCGCTGGGTCTCAACCATCGCCAGCGCAAGCACCTGATCGTTCGCCGCCACGCCATAGCCGCCATAGGCGATTGCGGCGCGGGTCGGGCCGAAGCTGCGCTGGCCATGCGGCGGATAGCGCATATAGCTGACGAATTCCGCCGCCTCCTCGGCCGAGTTGACCATCGGGCAGATGATGCCCTGCGCGCCGGCGTCCAGCGCCTTCATGATCGCGCCCGGTTCGCGCCATGGCACGCGGACCATCGGCGTGACGCCCGAGGCGCGCATCGCCTGTAGCATCGGCAGCACGGCACTGTAATCCAGCGCACCGTGCTGGGCGTCGATGGTGATGCTGTCATAATCCTGTGCCGCCATGATCTCGGCGGTCAACGGGTTGCCGATGGACAGCCAGCCATTGATCGCGGGGCGACCCTCGGCCCAATGCTGTTTCAGCTTGTTGTTGAACATCGCGTTTCCCCCCTCAGAACACGAGCTGTGCCAGCTTGGTGTCGAGGTAATCCTCGATCCCTTCGATGCCGCCCTCGCGACCCATGCCGGAATGGTTGGTGCCGCCGAAGGGCGCCTCGGATGCGGCAAGCGCGAAGCTGTTGATGCCGACCATGCCGGCCTTCAGCCCCGCCGCCATACGCCGTGCCCGGTCGGGCGAGCGGGTGAAGGCATAGGCAGCCAGCCCCATGTCGGACGCATTGGCGCGCGCCAGCGCCTCGTCCTCGGTCGAAAAGCGGGTGATGGCGGCGACAGGACCGAAGTTTTCCTCGGCAAAGACCTTCATGTCGTCGGTAACATCGGTCAGCACCGTCGGCTCGAAGAAGAAGCCGCTGTTCAGATGCGCCGGACGCATGCCGCCATGGGCCAGTGTCGCGCCGTTGCGGATGGCATCGGCGACGATGGATTCAATCTCGGCCAGTCGTCCGCCATTTATCAGCGGTCCCATGCCAGTGCCCGGATCCAACCCGTCGCCCAGCCTGATCTGCGCTGTCCGCGAAACGAAGCCGTCCACGAAGGCGTCGTGCAGGCTGTCATGGACGAAGATCCGGTCCGGGGTTACGCAGACCTGCCCGCAATTGGCGAACTTGGTCGGCACGGTCAGGTCCAGCGCGGTTTCCAGATCGGCGTCATCATGGATAATCAGTGGCGCATTGCCGCCAAGCTCCATGCTGACCTTCTTCACCGTATCGGCTGCATCGCGGATCATCTGCTGGCCGACGCGGGTCGAGCCGGTCAGGCTGACCTTGCGCACCCGATTGTCCGCCATGATCGGCGCATAGGTTGCGCCGGTCGGGCCGACGACAAGGTTCACCGCGCCATCGGGCAGCCCCGCCGCGCGCAGGCAGTCGATCATCACCATCGCCACGCCCGGCGTCTGTGAAGACGGGCGCAGCACCACCGGGCAGCCGGCAGCCAGCGCCGGGGCCAGCTTGCGGGCGGGCAGGGCGGCGGGGAAGTTCCAGGCGGTAAAGGCCCCGACGATCCCCACCGGCTCGCGCGTCACCTCGAAACGGCCGCCGGGGACACGGCTGTCGATGATGCGGCCATAGATGCGGCGGGCTTCCTCGGCGAACCAGCGGAACTGGTCGCAGGCAAGGCCCCATTCGCGGCCCGCCTGTGCGATGGGCTTGCCAGTCTCGACCGAGATCATCCGCGCGGCCTCGTCGGCACGGCGGATCATTTCGTCCGCGGCCTTGTGCAGCGCGTCGGCACGGCCAAAACCGCCCATCTCGCGCAGTTTGGGCAGGGCGCGCGCCGCAGCATCCAGTGCCGCCCGTGTGTCCTCGGCGGCGGCAAGGGCCACCGCACCCAGCGGCTTTTCGGTGACCGGAGAGATGACCTCGCCGCTGGTGGTGCCCTGTGTCCAGTTCCCGTCGATGAACAATCCGAATTGCGAATACATGGCTTATCCGATTTCCCTGGTTGCGACTGTGCGCCCCTCGGCGGCGGAAAGGATTGCGGCTTCGGCCAGTAACAGTGCCTGCCTGCCGTCCTCGAACCCGACGGGAACAGGCTTGCCTTGTTCGATGGCATCGACAAAGGCGCTGATCTCGGCTGCGAAGGCATCGGCATAGCGGTCGATGAAAAAGTTTTTCAGCGGCGCAGCCCGGTCGGTGAATTCCGCGCCATAAAGCCGCACCTGATTCATTATCGGGTTTTCCGAAATCGCCATGCCGGCGCTGCCGAATGCCTCGACGCGCTGGTCATAGCCATAGACCGCGCGGCGCGAGTTGGTGATGATCGCCTGCTTGCCCGATTCGGTTTTCAGGACAACGGTGACGGTGTCATAATCGTCGCAATGCTGCATCAGGGTCGGGTTGACCAGGCGCGAGCCGGTGGCGGTGACTTCGGTCACGTCCTCGCCCAGGATAAATCGGGCCATGTCGAAATCATGGATGGTCATGTCGCGGAAAATGCCGCCCGAGACCTTTATATAGGCATCGGGTGCCATG
This sequence comes from Paracoccus sp. (in: a-proteobacteria), assembly GCF_030538755.1. Lineage (GTDB taxonomy): Bacteria > Pseudomonadota > Alphaproteobacteria > Rhodobacterales > Rhodobacteraceae > Paracoccus. The sequence continues at coordinate 109,824 of NZ_JAUNTJ010000002.1, forward strand.
TCCGGGTCGCGCGAGGTGATGACGACCTGATGCAATTCGCCGATCTGGCCCGATTCGATGGCCTGCCGCACACCGGCGTGGCCGCTGTCGAAACGGCGCACAAAGCCCAGCATGATCGGCAGATCTGTCCCGGCAATTTTCGTTGCACAGGCATTAACCCGGTCCAGAGACAGGTCGATGGGTTTTTCACACAGGATGGCCTTGCCCGCGACGACCGACTGCTCGATCAGGTCGGCATGAGTGGCGGTCGAACTGGCGATCAGCACCGCATCCACCTCGGCCGAGGCCAGCGCCGCCTCGACCGAATCGAATTGCGGCACGCCCAGGGCGGCGGCGACTTCGGCGGCGGCAGGGGCGTGGATATCATAGACGCCCGCCAGCCGGGCGCGCGGATGGGCGGCGATATTTTCGGCGTGCATCCGGCCAATACGACCTGTGCCAAGGACGGCGATTCCTGTCATGGGTTCCTCCCGAAATTCACTTCGCAATAATCATTGCAGAAGTATTGCATTGTCAATCATCATTCCGTAGTGTTCCTGAAAACCCATCCGCAGGAGGAGGCGAGATGCCACGCAAGACCGTGCGCCTGACTATGGCTCAGGCCCTTGTCCGTTACCTTTGCAGTCAATTCACCGAGATCGACGGCCAGCGTCTCCCCCTGTTTGCCGGTGTCTTCGGGATATTCGGCCACGGCAATGTGACCTGCCTTTCCGAAGCGCTTGAGCAGGTTCAGGATCAGCTGCCGACATGGCGTGGCCAGAATGAACAAAGCATGGCGTTGGCCGCCATCGGTTTCGCCAAGGCCAAGCGACGCCGCCAACTGATGGTGGCCGCGACCTCGATCGGGCCGGGCGCGCTGAACATGGTGACGGCGGCGGGTGTGGCGATGGCGAACCGTCTGCCTGTGCTGCTGATTGCAGGTGACACTTTTGCGAATCGCCTGCCCGATCCGGTGTTGCAGCAGGTCGAGCATTTCGGCGACCCGACCATCACCGCGAATGATGCCTTCAAATCGGTCGTGCGCTATTGGGACCGTATCACGCTGCCCGAGCAGTTGATCCAGTCGCTGCCGCAGGCAGTCGCGACCATGCTGGACCCCGCCGATTGCGGCCCGGCCTTCATCGGGCTGGCGCAGGATACGCAGGAACTGGCCTATGATTACCCCGAGGCCTTCTTTGAACCGCGTATTTGGGCCATCCCGCGCCCGCGCCCTGACCGCGATGCCGTGCAGGCAGCGGCCGAACTGCTGAAATCGGCGAAGAAACCGCTGATTATTTCGGGCGGCGGCGTGCGCTATTCACTGGCTGAAGCTGCTCTGGCTGATTTTGCTGCCAAGCGCGGCATCCCTGTGGTCGAGACCATCGCGGGCAAGGGCGCGCTGACCCATGACCACCCGGTTCATGCCGGTCCCATCGGCATCGTCGGCTCGACCTCGGCCAATGCGTTGGCGAAAGAGGCCGACGTGATCCTGGCCATCGGCACCCGCTTGCAGGATTTCACCACCGGATCATGGACGGCTTTTGCCGAGGATGCGCGGTTCATTTCGGTCAACGCGGCGCGCTTTGACGCCATCAAGCACCGGTCGCTGGCCGTGGTCGGCGATGCGCTGGAAACCATCGGCGAGCTTGATGCGGCGCTTGGTGACTATGCCGCCGATGCCGGGCTGATGAAGCGTGCCAAGGCGCTGTTCGCCGAATGGAACACGCTGCTGGACGAGCATCAGGCCCCGACCAACGAACTGGTGCCATCTTATGCGCAGGTTGTCGGTGTCCTGAACAAGGTCGCCGGGCCGAACGACACGCTGATCGCCGCAGCGGGCGGCACGCCGGGGGAAGTGACCAAGGGCTGGCGGGTCAAGAATCCGAATACCTTCGACTGCGAATTCGGCTTTTCCTGCATGGGATACGAGATTGCGGCCGGCTGGGGCTGCGCCATGGCGCAGGAAGGGCCGGGCGCGACCGGCGGCACGCCTATCGTCATGCTGGGCGACGGCACCTATATGATGATGAACTCGGACATCTATTCGGCGGCGCTGACCGGCCACAAGATGGTCGTGGTTGTGTGCGACAACGGCGGTTTCGCGGTCATCAACCGGCTGCAACAGGCCAAGGGCGTGCCCGGTTTCAACAACCTGCTGGCCGATTGCAGGATACAGAACCGCGACAACCCGCTGCATGTCGATTTCGTGAAACATGCCGAAGCGATGGGTGCCCGCGCCGTCAAGGCCGAAAGCCTGGCCGATCTGGAAAGCGCGATGACGGATGCGCTGGCCCATGACGGGGTGACGGTGATCTCGATCGTCTCGGATGCCTGGAAATGGGTGCCGGGGGATGCGGATTGGGATGTCGGCGTGCCCGAGATTTCCAATTTCGAGACCGTTCGCGCTGCGCGTGCAGCACAAGAAAAAATCCGTAAAGCACAGCGGCTGGGTGTCTGAAATGAAAGCAAAGCTTGGTATCGCACCTATCGCGTGGTGGAATGATGACTTGGCCGAACTGTCCGATGACGTCAGCCTTGAGGAATGCTTGCGACAGGCGTCCGAGGCTGGCTTTACCGGCATGGAAACCGGACGCCGCTTTCCGATGGACATGGCCGAACTGGGGCCGATCCTCGACCGTTTCGGAATATCGGTCTGCGGTGGCTGGTTCTCGGGCTTGCTTCTGGACGGCGATATTGAGGCTGAAAAGGATCGTATCGCGCAGCAGATGGAGTTTTTCATTGCTGCCGGTGCGCCCTGTATCGTCTATGGCGAGACCGCGCGCTCTATTCAGGGTATGCGTTCCGCGCCGCTGGCCACCAAACCGAAGCTGTCCGAATCCGAGATGGCTGCCTATGGCCGCAAGATCAGCGATTTTGCCGATTGGTGCGCGGGGCAGGGTATGCCGATCAGCTATCATCACCACATGGCGGCAGCGGTCGAGACCGAGGCCGAGCTTGACCTGTTCATGAAGCATTCCTCGCTGCCGCTGCTCTACGATGCGGGCCATATGGCCTTTGCCGGTGGTGATGTGATGCGGGTGATCGAGAACCACCATGCCCGCATCAGCCATGTCCATACCAAGGACATCCGCCATGCCGTCGTGGATGGGCTGGATCGTTCGCGCGACAGTTTTCTTGATGCCGTTATCCGGGGCGCCTTCACCGTTCCGGGCGATGGCGATCTGGATTTCGAGGCCATCGTCAAGGCATTGGCGGCCAAGGGCTATGAGGGTTGGTTCGTCGTCGAGGCCGAGCAGGACCCGGTGGCAAACCCGCCGCTGGAGATGGCGAAAAAGGGGCACAAGGAACTGCTGCGCGTGATGGCGGCGGCAGGTTACGAGGTGGTGAAATGAACCGCATTGATGGAAAGATCGCTGTTGTCACCGGCGGCACGCAGGGGCTTGGCGCGGCTATTGCAAGGTTGTTCGCAGAGGCGGGCGCGGCGGGCATCGTGATCGTCGGGCGCGGCGTCGAGAAGGGGCAGGCGGTTGCGACCGAAATCACGGCGGCGACCGGCGTTCCGGCCGAGATGGTGGCCGCCGATCTGGGCCAGATCGAGGACGTGCAGGCCGTCATCCCCGCCGCTGACAGGCGCTTCGGCCGCGTGGATATCCTGGTCAATGCCGCCGGTCTGACCGACCGTGGCAACCTGCTGAACACCACGCCCGAGTTGTTCGACCGCATGTTCGCGGTCAACACCCGCGCGCCCTTCTTTTTGATGCAGGACGCGGCCAAAGTGATGATCCGCGAGGGCATCGAGGGCCGCATCGTCAATATCGGCTCGATGTCCGCGCTGGTCGGCCAGCCCTTTCTTGCGCCCTATGCCGGCTCCAAGGGGGCCTTGGCGACGCTGACCCGCCATGCCGGTTTCGCGCTGATGCGGCACCGGATTCACGTCAACCAGCTTGATATCGGCTGGATGAACTCGGACCATGAACGCGCGCTGGTATTGTCGGAAACCGGCGATCCCGATTTCATCGACCGGGCGGCGGCGCAGAAACCTTTCGGTCGCATCCTCGACCCGAAAGAGGTTGCGCGCACCGTGTTGTGGATGGCCTCGGACGACAGCGGCATGATGACCGGGGCGGTCATCCCCTTCGACCAGTCCGTTCACGGCGGCTATGACGACGCACCGGTTCCGGCGGCAAAACTGGAGGCGTGACGATGCGGACCATCAAGGGGCCGGGCGTCTTTCTGGCTCAGTTCGCGGCTGATGATGCCCCCTATGACTCGCTGCCCGGTCTGGCGAAATGGGCGGCGGACAAGGGCTTCAGGGGGGTGCAGATCCCGACCTGGGACACCCGCCTGATCGACATGGCGAAGGCCGCCGAAAGCGATGCCTATTGCGACGAGATCAAGGGGCTGCTGGCGGATAATGGTCTTGAGATCACCGAATTCGCTTCACATATCACCGGGCAGTTGGTGGCAGTGCATCCGGCACATGACGTCATCATGGACAGCTTTGCGCCGGAAGCGGTGCGCGGCAATCCGCCCTCCCGCAGGGCATGGGCCGAGGAGCAGTTGCGCTTTGCTGCCCGCGCCTCGCAGCGGCTGGGGATCGACCGGCATGTGACCTTTTCGGGTGCGCTGCTGTGGCCCTATCTCTACCCCTATCCGCAATGGCCCGAGGGGTTGGTCGAGGAAGGTTTTGACGAACTGGCGCGGCGCTGGACGCCGATCCTTGATGATTTCGACGCGCATGGCGTGGATGTCTGCTACGAGATCCATCCCTGCGAGGATCTGCATGACGGCCATAGCTGGGAGTTCTTTCTTGAGAAGGTAAAGAACCACCCCCGCGCCAACATCATGTATGACCCCAGCCATTTCGTGCTGCAAGCACTGGATTATCTGGCCTTCATCGACCATTATCACGACCGTATCCGGGCCTTTCATGTCAAGGATGCCGAGTTCCGCCCGGACGGCAAGTCCGGTGCCTATGGCGGCTATCAGCCGTGGTCGAAGCGCGCCGGACGTTTTCGCAGTCCCGGCGACGGGCAGGTCGATTTCGGGGCGATCTTCACCAGGCTGACCACCCATGGTTTCGATGGCTGGGCGGTGCTGGAATGGGAATGCTTCATCAAGAACCCCGAGGACGGCGCCCGCGAAGGCGCGCAATTCATCGCGGACCATATTATCCGGGTGTCGGATCGCGCTTTCGACGATTTCGTGAAATCTGGCGCCAATCGCAGCGCCAACCGGGCGATGCTGGGGTTGGAGGAATGAGCATGTTGCGTCTTGGGATGGTGGGCGGCGGGCAGGGCGCCTATATCGGCAATATCCACCGGCTTGCGGCGCGGCTGGATGGGCAATGGCAGCTGGTGGCCGGGGCCTTTGACGTCGATCCCGAACGCGGCCGCGCCTTCGCGATCTCGCAGGGGCTGGACCCCGCGCGCAGCTATGGGACGTATCAGGAACTGATTGCGGGCGAAGCGGGGCGACAGGATCGGGTCGATGCCGTGGCGATCTGCACGCCGAACTTCACCCATTACCCGATCGCGAAGGCACTGATCGAGGCGGGCTTTGACGTGATCTGCGAAAAGCCCCTGACCGCGACTCTGAAGGATGCCGTGGCGCTTGAGGCGCTGGCCCGCGAGTCGGGCCGCTTCGTCGGTGTGACCTATACCTATTCCGGTTATCCGATGGTGCATGAGGCCCGCGTCCGCGTCGCCCGTGGCGAGTTGGGTGCGATCCGCACCGTGCAGGTTGAATATCCGCTGGAATGGATGGCGACCGCAATCGAGCAGTCGGGCAATGCCCAGGCTGCCTGGCGCACCGATCCGAACAAGAACGGTCGCGGCGGCTCCATCGGTGACATCGGCACCCATGCCTATCATCTGGCGGGCTTTGTCACCGGCCTAAAGCTGGAGGCACTGACCGCCGATCTGGCAACCTTTGTGGGCGGTCGGGCGCTGGACGACAACGCCCATGTGATGATGCGCTATCAGGGCGGGGCGCGGGGGCTGTTGTGGTCCTCGCAGGTTGCCATTGGCAATTCCAACGGCGTGCGGTTGCGGGTTTTTGGCGAAAAAGGCTCGCTGCAATGGTTTCAGGAACAGCCGAACGAGCTGATCTTCACGCCGCTGGACGGTCGTGTGCAGATCATCAAGCGCGGTGCAGACGACCTGTCCGAAGACGCCAGGCTGCGTATCCGCACACCCCCCGGCCATCCTGAAGGTTATCTGGAGGCCTTCGCCAACCTCTATGCCGGTTTCGCCGAGGCGATCCGTGCCCGGCAGGAGGGGCGCAAACCCGGCCTGTTGGGGCAGAATCTGCCGCTGGCCCATGACGGGCTGAAGGGTGTCGCCTTTGTCGAGGCGGTCGTGGACAGCCATGAGGCCGAGGGCCAGCCATGGCTGACGCCCGTTGCGGTCTGACTGTCGCCGCCCCGATTGGGGCCGCGCATCCCGCCGGGGAGGAGGGGCATATGAAGACGCTTGACGTTATCACCATTGGCCGTTCGTCGGTTGATCTCTATGGCCAGCAGGTCGGTGGGCGGCTTGAGGATATGGGGTCGTTTGCCAAGTATATTGGCGGTTCGCCCACCAATATCGCCTGCGGAACGGCGCGGCTGGGGCTGCGTTCCGCCGTCATCACGCGGGTCGGGGATGAGCATATGGGCCGGTTCATCCGCGAGCAGCTTGCGCGCGAGGGGGTGGACACGCGCGGCGTCACGACCGATCCCGAGCGGCTGACGGCGCTGGTGCTGCTGGGCATCCGTGACCAAGACAGCTTCCCGCTGATCTTCTACCGCGAGAACTGCGCCGATATGGCGCTGAGCGAGGACGACATCGACGAGGGCTTCATCGCCGAGGCCCGCTCGGTGCTGGCTACCGGCACGCATCTGAGCCATCCGCGCACCGAGGCCGCGGTGCTGAATGCGCTGCAACTGGCGCGCAAGCACGGCGCGCGGACGGCGCTGGATATCGACTATCGCCCGAACCTCTGGGGCGTGGCCAGCCATGGCGAGGGCGAGAGCCGCTTTGTCGCAAGCGCCGCAGTGACAGCGAAGCTGCAATCGACGCTGCATCTTTTCGATCTGATCGTCGGCACCGAGGAGGAATTCCATATCGCCGGAGGCTCGACCGACACCATCGCGGCCCTGCGCGCGGTCCGCAAGGTCAGCACCGCCACGCTGGTCTGCAAGCGCGGCGCGGCGGGGGCCGTGGCCTTCGAGGGCGCGATCCCGGACAGCCTGGACGACGGCCAGACCGGCCCCGGCTTCCCGATCGAGGTGTTCAACGTGCTGGGTGCGGGCGACGGCTTCTTTTCGGGGCTGCTCAAAGGCTGGCTGGATGACGAGGACTGGCCGCGCACGCTGGAATACGCCAATGCCTGCGGCGCCTTCGCCGTCAGCCGCCACGGCTGCACCCCGGCCTATCCGTCGCTTGCCGAGCTGGACTTTTTCCTTGGGCGCGGGGTCATCCGCCCCGACCTGCGCAACGACCCCGAGCTTGAACAGATCCACTGGGCCACCAACCGCAGCGGCGACTGGTCCACCATGCGGATTTTCGCCTTCGACCACCGCGCGCAGCTTGAGGAGATGACGGGTTACACGCCGGAAAAAGGCGGCACCTTCAAGGAATTGTGCCTGAGGGCTGCACTGAAGGTCGCTGGCGGCCAGCCCGGCCATGGCATCCTGTGCGACAACCGCATCGGGCGGCGGGCGCTGCATGCGGCCTCGGGGACGGGGCTGTGGATCGGTCGGCCCTGCGAATGGCCGGGTTCCCGTCCGCTGGAACTCGAACCCGAGCTTGGGCCGGATTGCGGCACCCTGTCCGAATGGGCGCGCGAAAACGTGGTCAAGGTGCTGTGCTTCTGCCATCCCGATGACGACGCCGAAACGCGCACCGCACAGGAGGCGACGGTCAAGCGCCTGTTCACCGCAGCCCGTCGCAACGGGCTGGAATTTCTGCTGGAGATTATTCCATCCAAGGTCGGTCCGGTCGATGACGACACCACGGCGGTCCTGATCCGGCAATTCTACGAGATCGGCATCTATCCCGACTGGTGGAAGCTGGAGCCGATGCAGACCGCCGCCGCCTGGCGGAACGCCATCGCCGCGATTGAGGCCCATGACCGCCACACTCGCGGCATCGTGGTGTTGGGCCTCGACGCGCCCGAGGCAGAACTTGCCGCCAGTTTCAAGGTGGCGGCGGGGTTCGATCTGGTGCGCGGCTTCGCGGTCGGGCGCACGATCTTTGGCGCGGTGGCGCGGGCCTGGCTGAAAGGTGAATTGACCGACACCGCCGCCGTGGACGAAATGGCGGCACGCTATCAGCGGCTGTGCGAAATCTGGGACGAGGCGCGCTGCGCAGGCCCATTCCTGTCGCCAAAGGCATGACGATGTTCGATCTTGACGACGCCTTTTATCGTCCGCTTTGGCTCCGGCTGTTGCTGGTTGCGCTGGCCTTGGGTTGGGGGCTGTTCGAATTCGCGTCTGCTGCGCCTTTCTTCGGCATAATCTTTGTCGCCATCGGGCTTTATGCAGCCTGGCGTTTCTTCGTGACATTCAACCCGCCCGGAGAGGACAGATGAGCAACCTGCTGCTGAGGCCCCCTGCCACGAAAGGCAAGGTCTTCGACATCACGCCAAAATCCGCTGGCTGGACATATGTTGGTTTCGGCCTTTACCGGCTGGCCCCCGGCGACACCGTGGCCGAGGATACCTGCGGCAACGAGGTCATTCTGGTGATGGTCGAGGGCAAGGCCTCGTTCCACGCTGCCGGCAGGGATTGGGGCGTTTTGGGCGACCGCATGAACGTCTTTGAAAAGACCCCGCCGCACAGCCTTTATGTTCCGAATGGCCAGCGGTGGCAGGCCGAGGCACTGACCGATTGCGTCATCGCCGTTTGCGCGGCACCGGGTCATGGCGGGCATGAGGCGCGGCGCCTTGGTCCCGAAGGGATCGTGCTGACACAGCGCGGCGAGGGCGCGAACACACGCTTCATCAACAATATTGCGATGGAGGCCGACCCGGTTGCCGACAGCCTGCTTGTCACCGAGGTGTTCACACCAGCGGGCAACTGGTCTTCATACCCCAGCCATCGTCATGACGAGGACGACTATCCCCGGATCACCTATCTGGAAGAGACCTATTACCACCGCCTGAACCCACCCGATGGTTTTGGCTTTCAACGTGTCTATACGGACGACGGCTGTCTGGATGAAACCATGACGGTTCGTGACGGCGATGTGGTGCTGGTCCCGCGCGGCCATCACCCTTGTGGTGCCCCGGTGGGATTCGAAATGTATTATCTGAATGTCATGGCTGGGCCGTTGCGCAAATGGCGTTTCATTTCGGCGCCCGAGGTTGCGCATTTGTTCTGAGGGAACCGGGTCTCGAAAATACCAGCTTCATGCAGGTCGTCCGGAACAGCACCGTCTTGGGACGCGTCGCAAAAATACTGTTGCCTGAACTGCTTCTCCGCAAGCAAGAGAAGGGACATTGGTCCGGCGGTTCGATCTTGGTCTTGAATGGCTCGATGTTCTCCAGACAGGATCGCTGTTCGCTGACCTTGCGAAAATATTCGGTCTGGTCGGAGAAAAAGGTGCGCGTGGCTCTGCTCTGCCCGCTGAAAACTGGATCGTTTGAAGCTGGAGTTTTCGGCTAGGCTTTCCCTGACTGACCGCCTCGGTTCGGGTCAATGCGAGGCGCTGGCGCAGGCTGTTGGCGTCGTATCCCTTGTCTGCAAGCAGACGTTTCGGTGCGGGGCATTTGCCCGGCAGCACAGGGGTGGCAGAGATGTCGGCCTCGTTTCCCAGGCCGAGGGTGAAGGCCTCGGCCGCCCGCAACCGTCTGTCAGGGCGTGGATTTTGGTGGTTGCCCCGCCACGCGAACGCCGCCCGATGGCCTGAGCTTTCGCCCCCCTTTGCCGCCATGGGCCGAGCGATGGGCGCGCAGGGCGGTGCTGTCGATGCTCAGGTCGTCCGGCAGTTCCGCCCGCGCCGCGAGGGTGGCGAAGATGCGGGTTCACAGGTCGTGATGGCTCCAGCGGTTGAAACGATTGCAGATCGTGGTTGAGGGGCCATAGGCGGCTGGACAGTCCTGCCAGCGGCAGCCGACACGCAGGACATGGATGATCCCGCGGATCACACGGCGATCATCCACCCGCTGCGCACCCGGCTGGTTCCTTGGCGGCAATGGCTCGATGCCGGCCCATGCCCGATCCGAAAGCCGGAATTCTGCTATTGCTCCCTCCAACATCCACTCCAGGGAGAAGTGAAGCGCCAAACAAAACAATATCAATATGATGATTGAATTTTCAGTCTGAGCCTTTGTTCTGCTTCAGCAGCGGCAAAAGAATAGTGCGGCAAACGTCCCTCAAATCTTCGTCATCAGCCGCCCGGGTCCGCTTCAAGAACACTACCAGCCTTCGCTCGGGGCAGCGCATAGGCACCGCATTTCGAGGTGGCGAAGCCACCGCCGACCATCGCTTCGGCGAATTTGACCGCAGCAGTGACGCCATCGATGACCGGGATCCCGCAACGCGCCCGCAAATCGGCAGCGAGGTCGGCCATACCAGCGCAACCAAGGATCACTGCGTCAACCCTGTCCTCGTCGCGGGCCGCCAATATCTGGGCTTCGATCAAGGCGGTGCCACCCTCTTCGAGATCAAGAACCGGCATATCGGCGGCGCGGACGCTGCGACAGCGATGGGTCGCACCATAAGACTGAAGCAGATCTTCGATAATCGGAACCGAACGGGGTAGCGTCGTCACGACCGAGAACCTGGCTGCGATCGTCATGGCGACCTGAACGGCGGCCTGACAGATGCCGATAACGGGACCACGGGCAACCTCGCGCGCGGCATCCAGTCCGGGATCGTCGAAGCAGGCGATGACATGAGCAGCCGCACCCTGAGCCTCGGCGGACATGATCGCGCGCAACAGGGCGGGGACGGCCATTGCCTCGTCTGCGTAGCCTTCGATGCTGGCCGGGGTCCCGCGCGGATTGCAGGCCAGCAGCGTTGTGCCCGGCGAAATCACTGCCTTGGCTGCCGCAGCGGCCCTGTCCGTCATGGATGCAGTCCCGTTTGGGTTGACGAGATGAAGGATCACGGGGCGTCCTCCCGGATCGGGATGATGCTGTCGATTGGCGGGGCGCGTAGCGTGAACTGACGATCCGGAACGATATATTCGTCGGCGTGCAGGCGGGCGATCGGCTGATAGGCTGCCGGGTCGACATAGCGGCCACCGTCGTCCAGGCAGTCGCGCCTGACATGCATGAACTCGACCAGCCCCAGCACGATGACGCGCCGGTCATAGTCGATCAGTTGTTCGACGCGACATTCCATCGCGCAGGGCGCCTCGGTAATGATCGGCGCCCGGACCCGCGCGCCGGGGCGCGGGGTCAGGCCGGCAGTCAGGATCTCATCCACGTCAGCATCGAACGGAAGCCCGCAGACCAACATCGCCGGCGCAAGCGCCATATCGACCATGTTGACGACAAATTCCCCAGTCGCCCTGATATTGGCGACGGTATCCTTGCTGGCACCGTCGGGGCGTGTCTGAATCCCCAGAATGACGATGGGCGGTTCATGGGAAAAGACGTTGAAGAAACTCATCGGCGCTGCATTACGTCCCGCCGGGCCGCTGGTGGACACGAGGGCAATTGGGCGGGGTCCGACGAAGTTCGTCAGCAGGCGGTAGCGGTCATCGGCGGGCAGCGCCGTGAAGTCGAACTCGGTCATGGATAGGCTCAGTGCAAAAAGGGTAAGTGTGGTTGAAGCCAGTGCGCTTTGGCGACATGTTTGTCGGCAACGATCTCACCAAACCTCGATGGAAATTGTTCATGAGCGACCCCGCCCTTCCCGCCCAGATCGCTGAACGTATCTGGCTGGCCATCGCCGAGCGACGCCTGCGTCCCGGCACGAGGCTGAAAGAGGAAGAACTCGCCGAGATATTTGGCGTGTCCCGTGCCCGTATCCGACAGGCGCTGAGTGGACTTGAACGCGAGGGTCTCGTGAAGATCGTGCCGAATCGCGGTGCCCTCGTCGCCGCACCCACTGTTGAGGAAGCGGGCGACGTGTTGTTCGCCCGGCGCACCATCGAACAGCGTGTGGTCGAACGTCTGGCCGGACAGATCCGTCATGGCGAGGTCGCCGCTGGGGCGGTCGCATCGCTCCGCGATCATGTGGCACGGGAACGTGACGCGGCGCGTCTGGCCATCCCGGCCGACACGATCCGGCTGTCTGGCGGCTTCCATCTTAAACTGGCCGAGCTTGTGGGATCGGATTTTCTCTGCTCGATCTTGCGTGACCTCATCTCGCGCAGTTCGCTGATTACCGCGATTTACCGCGACAGCGCCCATGACAACTGTGGCCCGGACGAACACGAGGCCATTATCGCCGCGCTTGAACGCGGTGATGCCGCAGCGGCGCGTGACAGGATGGGAAAGCATCTCGATCATATCGAAGCCGATCTCGACCTTGATCGGGCTCGCCGCCCCGAGCCGAACCTGCGCAGCGTGCTGGGTCACGTCGCGCCCCCACCGACAAAGCCGCTGGCCTGACCGGGCGCACGATTGGATCGCGCCCTTGCCGGACTGCCGCCCTGTTCCTCGACCCGGTGGCATGCGGTACGCGACCCGTCCGGCCACCGGCGCATCTGGGGCTTCTCGGTGCGGCAACGCGCGTCGGCCAGCGGGCAACGCGGATGAAAGCTGCAGCCCGGCGGCGGGTCCAGCGGGCTGGGCACCTCGCCGTCCTTGACCGGGCGGTGGCGCTGCGGATTGCGGACATCCGGGATCGTGTCCAGCAGAAGCTGCGTATAGGGATGGCGCGGCATCGCGAACAGCGTTTCGGTCGGCGCGTCCTCGACGATGCGACCCAGATACATCACCGCGATGCGGTCCGACATGTGCCGCACGACCGACAGGTCATGGCTGATGAACAGATAGGTCAGCCCAAGCTCGTCTTGCAGCCGCCGCATCAGGTTCAGGATCTGCGCCTGCACCGACACGTCCAGCGCGCTGGTCGGTTCGTCGCAGACAAGGAACTCGGGTTCCGACGCCAGCGCCCGCGCGATCGAGATCCGCTGCCGCTGCCCGCCCGAAAACTCGTGCGGATATTTGGTCCCGTCGCGCGGTGACAGGCCGACGATGGACAAAAGCTCTTCTACGCGGGCGCGGATCGCGTCGCCCTCGCGCAGCTTCAGTTCGCGCAGAGGCTCGGCGATGATTTCGAACACCCGCCAGCGCGGGTTGAGGCTGGCGTAAGGGTCCTGAAAGATCATCTGCGCAGACAGCGGCTGGCCCGCGCGGCCGGGGGCAAAGCGGATCTCGCCCGCGCTGGGGGCATAAAGCCCGGTCACCAGCCGTGCGACGGTGGATTTCCCGCAGCCGGATTCGCCGACCAGGGACAGGCAGCCGCCGCGCGGCACGGCGAAGTCGATGTCGTCAACCGCGCGCAGGAACTGGCGCGGGCGGCGCTCGATCACGCGGTTCAGCCACGGGGCCGAGACGTCGAAGCGGCGCGTCAGGCCGGTGGCGGTCATGGCGTCGTCAGGCATCGGCTCCTCCCTGGTGCAGCCAGCAGGCCGCAAGGCTTGCCCCGGCGGGGGCGAGGTCCGGGCGCTGCACCCGGCAGCGTGGCCCGGCATGGGGGCAGCGCGGGTTGAAGGCGCAGCCGGGTGGGATCGCATCCAGCCGCGGCATCGCTCCATCGATTTGCGCCAGCAGTTCGACCCGCGCGCCTAACGCCGGGATCGACCCCATCAGTCCGCGCGTATAGGGATGGGCGGGGTTGCGGGTGACCTGATCGACCGGGCCGATCTCGACCAGCCGCCCGGCATACATCACCGCCACCCGATCAGCGGTTTCCGCGATCACGCCCATGTCATGGGTGACAAGCATCACCGCCGTGCCGTGTTCATCGCAAAGCCGCCGCAGCAGCGCGGTGATCTGTGCCTGAATCGATACGTCGAGCGCTGTAGTCGGCTCGTCCGCGATAATCAGCTTCGGCTTGGCGGCCAGCGCCAGTGCGATGACGACACGCTGCCGCATCCCGCCGCTGAATTGATGGGGAAAATGGTTGACGCGTTCGGCGGGCGCAGGGATGCCGACTTCGGATAGCAGTTCAATCGCCCGGTCCTGCGCGGCACGGCGTGACAGCGGAAGATGCAGCCGGATCGTTTCCACCAGTTGCGCGCCGACCGTGAACAAAGGGTTCAGCGAGGTCAGCGGATCCTGAAAGATCGCGCCAATCTCGCGGCCCCGGATCTTTTCCATCTTGGCTTCCGCGAGTCCATTGATGCGGCGTCCGTTCAGCACCACAGCGCCGCCCGCGATATGGCCGGGCGGTTCCAGCAGCCCCTGAACGGCCAGCCCGGTCATCGACTTGCCTGCGCCGGATTCACCGACGACGCCCAGGATCTCGCCCGGTTCGATCGACAGCGACACGTCGTCCAGCGCGGTCAGCGTGCCGTGCCGCGAGGGGAATTGCACGTGCAGGTTTTCTACCGACAGAACGGTCATGACGCCTCTACGGGATAGGAGGGCGGGAAAAGCCGGTCCACCGGCGGGTGGTCCCAGCTACGTTCAGGGTATTTCGCAACCAGCCCGTCGAACTGCGCCTGCGCGCGGGCCTGCGCGGTTGTCAGGTCCAGCCCTGCGACCTCGGGGGTGTGGCGGATGCGGCGCATCGACAGGCGGCCATCGACGAAGACGGCGCGGCAGACCTTGCCCGACCCACCGGCGACGAGGGTCGAAATCGGGTCGATGGCGGGCGTCATCACCGCGTCGTCCAGCCCGAACACGGCGATGTCGGCGGGCAGGCCGGGGGCAAGCCGGCCAAGGTCGGACCGCTTCAGCGCCCGCGCCCCGCCCAGCGTCGCCGCGTCCCAGAAATCGCGCGACTGCACCGCCTCGGGGTCGTCGGCGATCCGGGCGGTCATCAGCCCCGCCAGCAGGTTCAGCAGCATGTCGGCGGGCGCAGTGTCGGTCCCCATCGCAATGGTGATCCCCATGTCGCGCAGCCGTGCGAAGGACCGCAGGATCGACCCGCCGCGCCCCGACACCAGCGGGCAATGCACGATGCTGACCCCATGATCGGCATAATGGCGCAGGTCCGCCTCGGTCGCGTTGGTCGCGTGTGGAGCGATCAGACGGTCTGACAGCAGCCCCATCCCCGCCAGCCAGTCGGGCGCGGTGGTGCCGTGCAGGGCGCGGACGGTTTCGACCTCCATCTGGCCCTGCGCCATGTGCAGCCGGATCGGGCAGCCGAGGTCGCGGCTGGCCGCGTCGGTGGCGCGCAGCAGCGCCTCGGTGCAGGTCTCTACCCGATCAGGGGCCAGAAGGCCGCGCACCAGCCCCCCGTGGCGTCCGTCATGGTCGCGGATGAACGCCACCGCCCCGGCCAGCCCAGCCAGCCCACGCGGTTCGTCGAAGACCGGGCGCATCTCGCCCGGTGCCTCCAGCACCATGCCGCCCGACCGGAAAGCGGGGCCAAGATAGACCCGCAGCCCCATCTCGCCCGCCGCGTCCGAGGCGGCGGCGAACTCGGCCACGGTTTCACCCCATTCTCGATAGAACAGGCTCGCGATCGGCGCGGCGGTGGTGATGCCGGACATCAGCAACTGCGCAAAGGCAAAGCGTTTCTGGAAGGCCAGTTCGTCGGGGGAATACATCTCGTAGGGGCCACGCTCGACATAGGATCGCGGCCAGACGCGACCCTTGGCCCAGCCGGGATGGTGATCCAGTGCCAAGATGGTCGTGTCGAGGTCCGACAGCGCGTCAAGGTCGATCAGACCGGGCGAGATCAGCGCCGCGCCGAAGTCGATGCGGCGCGCGACCTCGCCCTCGAAACGTTGGCCGACGTGCAGGATGCGACCATCCTCGATCACCACCGCGCCGTCACGGATCAGGCGCGGGCCGTCTGCCAGCACCCATCGGGCGGTCAGCAGGGTCCGCCCAATGGGGCGCGCGCCAAGTGCTAAAGTTTCCAGCGTGCTGTCCTGCGTCATGGCGCCGCGACCCCCATCACCTCGCCCATCCGGGCGGTGACGCGGCCGCCCTTGACGACCAGCGGGCGCGGCGCGGTGTCGGCGACGGCATGGGCCAGCGTCTGGCCTTGCAGCAACGTGAAATCGGCGGGCATCCCCTCGGCCAGCCCGTGCGGGATGCCCATCACATCGGCCCCGCCGACGGAACAGACGTGCAGCGCATGGTTCAGATCCACGTCGCGGCGGAAGCCGTTCTTCATGCCGATGATTTCGGCCCGGTGCAGCATGTCGGGCTTGCCCCACGGCCCCCAGGTGTCGCGGATGCCGTCGCAGCCTGCGCCGACCCGAATGCCCGCGTCGCGCAGGCGCAGGATCGCGGGGACCGGGACCGAGGGCGCGCCGGTCGTCAGGATCGCCACGTCCAGTTCGGCCAGTTGGTCGATCAACCCCTGTGTCCGCTGCCAGTCGGGCGCGCCCAGACAGAAGGCGTGGCTGATCGCTACCTTCCCCTGCATCGAAAGCGCGCGGATGCGGTCGAAGATCATCTCCATGCTGAAGGCTCCCAGTTCACCCATCTCGTGCAGGTGGATGTCGATGGGTTTGCCGTGTCGCTCGGCCAGCCCGAAGATCGTGTCCAGCGCGCCCTTCGGGTCCCGCTCCATCCCGCAGGGGTCGATGCCGCCCACGACCCCGGCGCCTTCGGCCAGCGCCCGGTCCATCAGGTCTACTGTGCCGGGCCGCGCCATGATCGCGGATTGCGGGAAGGCGACGATCTCGATGTCGATGATCCCCGCCAGGGCCTGTCGCGTCTCCATCACGCCGTGGAACATCGCCAGCCCGTGGCGCGTGTCGATATCGACATGGCTGCGGATATGGGTCGCGCCGTGCGCCACCAGACCCAGTGCATGGCGCATCGACTGGCGGTGCGGGTCGATGCCGATCTCCAGCCGCTGTTCGCGTTCGAAGTCGATGCGCTGTTGCAAGGTCGCCTGATGGGCGTTGACGTGCCAGTCCATGCCCCAGGTGGTCTTGTCCAGATGCGTATGCGCGTCGATCAGGCCCGGCACGGCCAGATGGCCGCCGCCGTCCTCGACCGGGGCGTCGGCCTCGATCCCCGGCGCGATGCGGGCGATGCGGCCGCCTTGCACAAGGATGTCGGCGGGCGCGCCGCCCATCGGCCGGATGTTGCGGATCAGCAGGTCCATCGTCTTTACCTCAGTTTCGGGTTCAGCGCATCGCGCAGCCAGTCGCCCAGCAGGTTGACCGACACGACCAACAGCGACAGTTGGATCACCGGGAACAGCACCACCCACCACACGCCGGAAAACAGGTATTCATTCCCCAGCCGGATCAGCGTCCCAAGGCTGGGCTGGCTGGGCGGCATCCCGATCCCCAAAAAGGACAGCGTGGCCTCGGTCAGGATCGCCATCCCGAAGTTGAGCGTCGCGGCCACGAAGATCGGCGTCAGCGTGTTGGGCAGGATGTGGCGGAACATGATCCGCCGCGCCGGGACCTTCAGCAGCCGCGCCGCCTGCACATATTCGCGCCGCCGCTCGACCGCGGCCTGCGCGCGCACGGTGCGGGCATATTGCACCCAGGCCGACAGGGTGATTGCCAGAACCAGCACACCCGCCGCGCCGATTTCGCGCAGGTTCTGTGGCAGCGCCTGCCGCGCCACGGCGCTGACAAGGATGGCGATCAGGATCGTCGGGATCGACAGCAGGATGTCGCCCAGCCGCATCAGCACCATGTCGGTGACGCCGCCGAAATACCCCGCCAGCAGGCCAAGCACCAACCCGATCGCCAGCGACAGCGCCACTGCCGCCACCCCGATCACGATCGAGATCCGCGACCCGTAAAGGATCGCCGACAGCATGTCGCGCCCTTGCATGTCGGTGCCGAGGATGAACGGCCATTGTCCGTCTGCGGTCCAGATCGGCGGGATCTCGGCATTCAGCAAGTCGAGTTGTGCCGGGTCATACGGGTTTTGTGGCACGTAAAGCGGTGCCGTGAAGGATGCGACCGCGATCACCAGCAACACCACCGCCGCGATGATCGCCGAGGGTTTGTGGGTGAAGGAAAACCACAGGTCGCTTTTCAGCCAGCGTGCGACACGGCCGTCCGGCCCGTCCGAGGGAACGATGGCGTCGGCGGGCAGGTCGATCTGCGGTTGAGTCTGGCGGGGATCGGGCATCGCTTGCCTCTCAGGTCGCATCGCGCAGGCGCGGGTCGATGACCGCATAGGCGATGTCCACCGCCGTATTCAGGGCCACAAAGATGAAAGAGATGATGACCAGATAGGCCGACATCACCGGGAAATCGAGGAAGGTGACAGCCTGGATGAACAGCATCCCCATGCCCGGCCACTGGAACACCGTTTCGGTGATCAGTGCGAAGGCGATCAGCGCGCCGATATTCATCGCGGTCATCGTTACCACCGGCATCAGGCAGTTCCGCAGCGCGTGGCGGAACCAGATCCGCCACCGCGGCACGCCGCGTGCGCGGGCGAACTTGACGAAATCAGACCGCATGACTTCAAGCATCTCGGCCCGGACAAGGCGCATGATCAGCGTGATCTGATACAGCGCCAGCGCAACTGCGGGCAGGATCAGCGCCATCCGCCCCGAAGGTGTCAGCAGCCCCGTCGTCCACCAGCCGATCCGCACCACCTCGCCCCGCCCGAAGGCCGGTGCCACGCCCAAAATCACGGCGAATACGAGGATCAACAGGATGCCGACCACAAAGCTGGGCAGTGATACGCCGATGATCGACAGGAATTGCAGCCCCTCGGCATACCATCGCCCGCGCGCGATGGCGGTCAGCACGCCCAGCGGCAGCCCGACTGCAAGCGACAGGAAGGTCGCGACCAGTACCAGTTCCATCGTTGCGGGGAAGCGTGCAGCGATCAGCCCCAGAACCTCTTGCCCGTTGCGCCAGGACATCCCGAAATCGCCGGTCGCCGCATTGGCGACGAAGCGCGCGTACTGCACCAGCATCGGGTCGTTCAGCCCCATCCGCTCGCGCAGTGCGTCGCGGTCGGCCTGCGTCATCTGTTCGTTGGCCATCATCTCGACCGGGTCGCCCGCGACGCGGAAGATCGAGAAGGCCAGGAACGCGACCGCCAGCATCACGAAGACGGCGTTGAACAGGCGCTTTAGAATGAAGACCAGCATGACGCCGCCTCGTGTCAGGATCGGGAAAGAGCCGGGGCGCGCAACGCAGGCGTGCGCGCCCCCGCCGGTCTCACTTCATCACCGTCAGCCAATGGCGGGCCTTGTTGTCGGCAAGCTGGACGACGCTTTCCACCTTGTCCGACATGGCCCAAGCCATCGGCTGCTGGTGCAGCGGCACCATGATGAGTTCATCCTTGACCTTGCCCAGCGCCTCGGTCTGCAGCGCCAGCCGCTTGTCGCGGTCCATTTCGGTCGAAGCCTGCTGGATCAGCGCGTCGATGTCGGGATAGGACCAGCCACCCCAGTTGAAGACACCAGCCGTGCCGGACTTGGTCTCGATCATCTGCACGAGGATCGAATAGCTGTCGAGCATCGGCTCGTTTGCCCAGCCGATCAGATAAACATCAGCCTTGCCGCCCGACCGCTTCGGCGTCTGCACGGCCGAAGGTCCGATATCCAGCGTCGGTTTGAAGCCGGCGCGGGTCAGCATCGACACCATGGCGTTGCACAGTTCTTCCTCGTTGACATAGCTGTCGGTGGTGCAGGTCAGCGTGAAGGGCAGCCCCTCGTGGCCGGCCTCGGTCAGCAGCGCCTGCGCCCCGGCCGGATCGGCGGCCGGGAAGGCGTCCATCGCCTCGGTATAGCCGGGGATCTCGGGCGACACGATGGTGCCCGCGTTGCGCGACTTGCCGCGCATTATCCGACTTTGGATCAGGTCCTTGTCCAGCGCCAGTTCAAACGCCTGCCGCACCCGCAGATCGTTGAACGGGTTGTCGCGCCCGTCATCCAGCGTGTCCTTGCGGTTGAAGCCCAGCATGACCGTGCGCAGGTTCGCGCGTTCCCTCACTTCGATGCCGGGCGCCCCGGCCAGACGCGGCAGATCTTGCACCGGCGCTTCCTCGGTGAAGTCGATCTCGCCCGACAGCATTGCCGCAACTCGGGTCGCGGCCGAGGTGATCGGCGTGAATTCGATCCGGTCGATATTATGGTGCGGCGTGTCCCACCATTCGGCGTTACGGGTCAGAACGGTGCGGCTGTCTGGCACCCGGCTTTCTACCTTAAAGGGGCCGGTGCCGTTGGCGTTGAAGGTGGCGAAGCCTTCCTTCTGCGCGCTGACATCGGTCGGCAGCAGCGAGTCGTTGTCCGTCATCCAACCTTCATCGAAGATGTGGATATTGGTCAGGTCGTTCAGCAGCAGCGGATAGGGGCCGGTCAGTTCGATCTCGAAGGTCCGGTCGTCGATCTTCCTGGCGGATTTGTAGGTCGGCAGGTTGCCCTTCAGCGGCGAGGTTTCGTCGCTGACGCGGGTCAGGCTGGCCAGCACGTCGTCCGAGGTCAACCCGGCGCCGTCGTGGAACTTGACCCCCTCGCGCAGCGTGAACCGCCAGACCGAGGGCGATACGATTTCCCAGCTTTCCGCCAGCGCCGGCTCGATTTCCAGCTTGTCGTTATAGCGGACCAGCCCTTCGTAAACGTGGTTCAGGAAGGCGATCGTGTAGCTGTCGCCGTAGGAATAGGGGTCAAGCGAGCAGATGTCCCGCGCGCCGCCCCAGCGCATCACGTTCCCGGCACTTGCAGACGTGCCGATCATGGCAATCGCCAGTGCGGCAAGCAATCCTTTCGTCGGTGTCATCATCAGCCCCTGTCAGGAAAAGGCCCGCCCGGTCTTTCGCCGGATGCGGGCGGTGTGGAACCTCATTCAGCCATTCGGGTCAGCCAGTGGCGCGGCTTGTTGTCGGCGCGGATGACGACGTCGCTGATCTTGTCATTCATCGCCCAAGCCATCGGCTGCTGATAAAGAGGAATCATGACAACCTCATCCTTGGCCAGCTTCAGCGCCTGCTGTTCCAGTTCGATCCGGCGAGCGGCGTCCATTTCCACCGAGGCCTCGTCCGTCAGTCGGTCCAATTCGGGATACGACCAGCCGCCATAGTTCGCGACGCCGGCAGCGCCTTCGCGGGTGTGCAGCACCTGCACGAGGATCGAATAGGCATCGAGTGTCGGTTCGTTGGCCCAGCCGATCATGTAAACATCGGCGTTGCCCGAGGACCGCTTGGGCGATTGCACCGCGCGCGGACCGATATCCAGCGATGGCTTCAGCCCCACCTTGGTCAGCATCGATACGATGGCCTGGCAGACCTGTTCCTCGTTGATGCTTTCGTCATTGGCGCAGACCATCGAGAAGGGGGTGTCCTTCAGCCCTGCCTCGTCGATCAGGGCCGCAGCGTGGTCAGGGTCGTAGCGCGTCGGCACGTCCAGTTCGGTGCTGTAGCCGGGGATATCCGGGGCAACCATGGTGCCTGCGATATGGGTCATGCCACGCATGATGCGCTTGCCGATCAACTCGCGGTCGATGGCCATGTCGATGGCCCGACGCAAGCGCAGGTCGTTGAAGGGATTGTTGCGACCGTCAGCCAAAGTGTCCTTGCGGTTGAATACGACATGGATCGTGCGCAGGTCGGCGCGCTGCTCGACCTTGATGCCTGCGCTGGCGCGCAGCCGGTCGAGATCCTGGATCGGCGCGCCATCGGTCAGGTCGATCTCGCCCGACAGCAGCGCAGCTACGCGGGTGGCAGGCGCTGTGATCGGAGTAAACTCGATCCGGTCAAGATTGTGGACAGGTGTGTCCCACCAGCCGTCGTTGCGGATCAGCACGGTCTTTGAATCCGGCACCCGGCTTTCGACCTTGAAGGGGCCGGTGCCGTTGGTGTTGTGGGTCGCGAAGCCTTCCACCTTTGCGCCCACGTCAGTTGGCGCCTCAGCGTTGTTTGCGCGCAGCCAGTCGGCATCGAACATGAAGATGTTGGTCATGTCGTTGAGAAACAGCGGGCTGCCCGAGGTCGTCTTGATGTCAACCGTATGATCGTCGATCTTTTCGGCCGACACATAGGTCGGAATATTGCCGCGCAACGGCGAGGCCGGATCGCTGACCCGCTTCATCGAGGCCAGCACGTCATCGGCCGTGAAGGCCGCGCCGTCGTGGAACGTCACCCCCTGACGCAGATGGAAGCGCCAGGTATCGGGGGCTACGAAGTCCCAGCGTTCGGCCAGCGCCGGGACAACCTCGAATTCCGGGGTATAGCGCACGAGGCCCTCATAGACGTGATTGAGGAAGGCGAGATTCGAGGTCGACCCGTAGGAATATGGGTCGAGCGAGAAGATGTCGCGAGAACCGCCCCATTTCAGGACATTCTCGGCCATCGTGATCGAGGGGACAATCGTAGCCGCAATGGCCAGAATCGTCGGTGATAAGCGCATGGCGTTCTCCCCAGTGTCAGACCGTCTCGGACGAGAATGAGAGACGAAAAGATTCGCGTCAACATAATTGTCAACATTTTGCCGGCTGGGTTTACCCTCTTGAAGGAAATGAGTAACGGACGCGACCGTATGGCAGTTTCCCATGATCGCGGAATGTTACCTGTCAGCAGTCGCGCCGCCCAAAATTGCGGCACCCGCCGCGAAGCGCACCTGACCGGCTGGGTTCAACCGTTCCACAATGCAGCGTCCGAGACGGTTGTGGCAGCCGCGTCGCGCAGTGGACCCGGCGCGGGGGCTCGCTGCGGCTGCTGGACTGCGACACGCGGGCATCCGGCACCTGCGCCCTGTCATCTGATGTGATGATGTCGTAGGAATGGGAAAACGATACAGGTCACATCATGCGAATCCATTTTGCTGCGTTTCTTGCGCTGACACTTGCCGCCGGCTGCGCGGTCGGTTCCGGGGTTGTCGTCAAAGGCGCCGGCCCGGACGATCTTTTGAAACTGCGTGAAGGGCCGGGCCTCGACTATAAAATCATCCTGGGCCTGCCTGACGGAACACGCCTTACCCGCCAGAACTGCGTCACCCAAAGCGGCAAGGTCTGGTGCAGGGTCACGCTGACCGACAGACCGGGCGTTTCCGGTTTCGTTTCAGCCGAGTATCTGGCCCATCGTTGAGCGGGGGGCTGTGGGGTGCGGCCTTGGATGACCCGCCCCGGCCCTCTGGCAGTTTCCTGTTGCCGAGCGTCTGGCAAAGGCGTATGAGCGGGGGTGGGACACCCCTCCCCAACGAGGGGCTTTTAGCTGGAAGGCTGAGCCACATGGCCGATACGACGACCCCGGTTGCGCGCCCGGAAAATCCGCGTTTTTCCTCTGGCCCTTGTGCCAAAATCCCCGGTTTCAATCTGGAAATGCTGTCCGATGCCCCGCTGGGGCGGTCGCATCGTGCGGCTGTCGGCAAGGCCAGGCTGGCCGAGGCGATCGATCTGACCCGCGAGGTGCTGGGTGTGCCGGCGGATTACCGCATCGGCATCGTGCCCGCATCCGATACCGGCGCGGTGGAAATGGCGCTGTGGTCGCTGTTGGGCGCGCGCGGCGTGGAAATGCTGGCATGGGAGAGTTTTGGCGAGGGCTGGGTGACGGATGTCGTCAAGCAGCTCAAGCTGGAGGCTAGGGTGCGCAAGGCGGACTATGGCCAGATCGTTGACTTTACGCAGGTCGATTTCGACAAGGACGTGGTGTTCACCTGGAACGGCACGACCAGCGGTGTGCGGCTGCCGAATGGCGATGCGATTCCGGCGGATCGCGCCGGGCTGACCATTTGCGACGCGACCAGCGCCGCCTTTGCCATGGATCTGCCCTGGGACAAGCTGGATGTGGTGACGTTCAGCTGGCAAAAGGTTCTGGGCGGCGAGGGTGCGCATGGCATCCTGATCCTGTCACCCCGCGCGGTCGAGCGGCTGGAAAACTATACCCCCGCCTGGCCCTTGCCCAAGATTTTCCGCATGACCAAGGGCGGCAAGCTGATCGAGGGCATCTTCAAGGGCGAGACGATCAATACTCCGTCCATGCTGTGTGTCGAGGATTACATCGTCGCGCTGAAATGGGCGCAATCCATCGGCGGGCGTGATGCGCTGATCGCGCGGGCCAATGCCAATGCGGCAGCGGTGCGTGACTTCATCGCCGACAAGGACTGGATCGCCGATCTGGCGGTGGACCCGGCGACGGCCTCGACGACTTCGGTTTGTCTCAAGTTCACGGATGACCGGATCAAGGACGGCGCGGCTTTTGCCAAGGCGGTGGCCAAGCGGCTGGAAAAAGAGGGCGTGGCGCTGGACGCCGGTGCCTATCGCGATGCGCCCCCCGGCCTGCGCATCTGGTGCGGATCGACGGTTGAAACCGCAGATGTGGTCGCGCTGATGCCGTGGATCGAATGGGCGTTTGACGCGGAAATCGCTGCGCAAGCCTGATCTGCCGGACCGGGGGCCAGCCCCCGGCCCCCCGGGATATTTTTCAACGAAAGACAGGGCAGGCCGCGCGCCGCCGGTGTCGAGAGGATGACTGCAATGCCCAAGGTTCTTGTTTCCGATAAGCTGTCAGAAACCGCCGTCCAGATTTTCCGCGATCGCGGGGTCGAGGTCGATTACCTGCCCGATCTGGGCAAGGATAAAGAAAAGCTGGCCGAGGTGATTGGCCAATATGACGGGCTGGCGATCCGGTCTGCGACCAAGGTGACGGAAAAGCTGCTGGAGAATGCCAGCAATCTGAAAGTGGTGGGCCGCGCCGGCATCGGGGTGGATAACGTCGATATTCCGGCTGCGTCGAAAAAGGGGGTGATCGTGATGAACACGCCCTTTGGCAACAGTGTCACCACCGCCGAACATGCGATTGCGATGATGTTCGCCGTGGCGCGGCAATTGCCCGAGGCTTCGGCCAGCACTCATGCCGGGAAGTGGGAAAAGAACCGCTTTATGGGGGTCGAGCTGTTCAACAAGACCCTTGGCGTGATCGGGGCCGGGAATATCGGCTCGATCGTGATCGACCGTGCGCTGGGGCTGCATATGAAGGTGATCGCCTATGATCCTTTCCTGTCCGAAGAGCGTGCCAAGGACATGGGCGTGCGCAAGGTCGAGCTGGACGAGTTGCTGGCCAAGGCGGATTTCATCACCTTCCATGTGCCGCTGACCGACAAGACCCGCAATATCCTGTCGCGCGAGGCGATTGCCCGGCTGAAGCCCGGCGTGCGCATCATCAACTGTGCCCGTGGCGGTCTGGTCGATGAAGAGGCTTTGGCCGAGGCGCTGAAGGATGGCCGTGTGGCCGGTGCGGCGTTTGACGTGTTCGCGGTGGAACCGGCGACCGAAAGCCCGCTGTTCAACCTGCCCAATGTGGTGGTGACGCCGCATCTGGGGGCCTCGACCACCGAGGCGCAGGAAAACGTCGCGCTGCAAGTGGCCGAGCAGATGGCCGATTACCTGCTGACCGGCGCGGTTCAGAATGCGCTGAACATGCCCTCGGTCACGGCCGAGGAGGCGGCGGTCATGGGGCCGTGGATCAAGCTGGCCGGGCATCTGGGCGCCTTTGTCGGGCAGGCCACGGACGAGCCGATCAAGGCGATCAACGTGCTGTATGACGGTGTTGTGGCCGATATGAATCTGGCGGCGCTGAATGCGGCGGTGATTTCGGGTGTGATGAAGGCGACCAACCCGGATGTGAACATGGTGTCCGCCCCGGTGATCGCCAAGGATCGCGGCATCCAGATTTCGACCACCAGACAGGACAAAAGCGGTGTGTTCGAGGGCTATATCAAGCTGACCGTCGTCACCGCCGAGCGCGAGCGCTCGATTGCGGGCACGGTGTTCAGCGACGGCAAGCCGCGCTTTATCCAGATCCGCGGGATCAATATTGATGCCGAGGTGGGGGCGAACATGCTGTATACCCGCAACAAGGACGTGCCGGGTGTCATCGGTGCGCTGGGCGGCACGCTGGGTGAAATGGGGGTGAACATCGCCAACTTTACGCTGGGGCGTGCGGCTTCGGGGGCGGATGCCATCGCCATTCTGTATCTGGATGAGCCGCTGTCGCCCGAAGTTCTGGCCGCGCTGCAAAAGACCGGCAAGTTCATTCAGGCCCGCGCCTTGCAGTTCGAGGTCTGATCCCGTGCGCGTTTATGCCATCGGCGATGTTCATGGGCATCTGGATCTGCTGCGGCAGGCGCATGACCGGATCACCGTTGATGGCGGTGCCGATGCAACGGTGGTTCATCTGGGCGACCTGGTGGACCGTGGGCCGGATTCGCGGGGCGTGATCGCGCATCTGATCGCCGGTCAGGCGGCGGGGCGCGACTGGCGGGTGGTTCTGGGCAACCATGACCGCCTGTTCCTGCGCTTTCTGACCGACCGCGACTGGACCGATGCCGGGCTTTCGGATCGGGCGCATTGGGTCGATCACCCCGGATTGGGCGCGGCGGAAACCTTGGCGTCTTATGGAGTGGACCCGGCGTTGCCGCGCGCCGCGCTGCATCTTGCCGCGCTGCGAGCCGTGCCGGGTGAGCATGCGGTATGGCTGGCGGGCTTGCCGCATTGGCATCTGCACCCGCTGGCGTTGTTCGTTCATGCGGGGGTGCGGCCGGGGGTGGATTTGCAGGATCAGACGCAGGACGATTGCGTCTGGATTCGCCGCCCGTTTCTGGACAGCGCGGCGGATTTCGGGCCGCTGGTGGTGCATGGACACTCGCCGGTCAAGGCGCCGTCGCATTACGGGAACCGGCTGAATATCGACACCGGCGCCGCCTATGGCGGGCCGCTGACGGCAGTGGTGATCGAGCCGTCTGGCGTCTGGGCCTTGACCGATCAGGGCCGGGTGCCGGTTGAGCGGGTGGGGCGCTGAGCCTGCCGCGTGGCGTCGCTGCCGCACCCGCGCTGCGATGTGTAACAGATTCTGGACAGTTTCTGCACCGCGCGGTATGGGACGGCGCAGGAAAGGGCTGTGAATGACGGATTTCGCTCGCGTGGCAAAGTTCAGGCTGGGTCAGGTGGTGCGGCATCGCACGCACCCGTTTCGGGGTGTGATCTTTGACGTCGATCCCGAATTCGCCAATACGCAGGAATGGTATGAATCCATCCCCGAAGAAGTGCGCCCGGCCAAGGATCAGCCCTTCTACCACCTGTTTGCCGAAAACGAGGCGACTTATTACGTCGCCTATGTCTCGGAACAGAACCTGATCCCCGATTCCTCGGGCGAGCCGGTCGAACATCCCGAAGTCATGGAACATTTCGGCGACTTTGAGGATGGGCACTATCCGCTGGGGCACCGGCTGAACTGAGCGGTTTCAGACCAGCGGGGCGGGCGGTTTGTCGACGCTGAACGGCACGCAAAAGGCCAGAAAATTGCGCCGCTCTTCGCGGTAATAGCACAGCGCCTGCGTCAGATCCTGGATCAGATACCAGCCAAAGCCGCCCTCGGGCATTCCGTTATCATCCGAACCGGGCAGGTCGCGCGGGCGCAGGCAATCGGCGGGCAGCGACACGCCGTCATCGGTGACAGCGCAGGACAGGCCGTTGTCATGGCGCACGATGCACAGATGGATCGAGGGCGCCCGCCGCGCGGGCGCGTCATCGGGCGGGGCGGTGCCATGTTCGGTGACGTTGTTCATCACCTCGGCCAGCACCAGTTCCAGCCGGCCAAGGGCGTCGTCGTCCACATTGTCGCGGAATCGGCTGCGCATATCGTTCAGCACCGCGCGCACCGCCATCGGCGTGGCCAGGAAAACCCGGTGAAACATCGGCTGGGTGTGAACCCGACGGCGCCCTTCCGGGCTGACGGCTTGTTGGCCGGGGGTCATGCACGTTTCTCCTGCAAGGGGGTGCTGTCGGTGATGGTAAAGACGGAATCCATGCGCGTCAGCCGAAAGACGCGATCCACGTTCGGCGTCAGCCCGTCCAGCGTCAGCCCGACATCGGCGGGCATCGCCTTATGCACGGCGATCATCGCGCCAAGGCCAGAGCTGTCCATGAAATCCACGCCGCGCATGTCGATCAGCACCGGATGTTGCGCCTTGGTCACGATTTCCCGCATCCGATCCTTGAAGCGGGTCGCGATGGCCGCGTCCAGCCGCGTTTCATCCACGGTGATAACGATCAGATCGTTGCTCTGATTTACGGTCAGCTTCATCTGCGGCCCTTTCGCATATTCGGTGATTCCCTGTCCTAGACGCAAAAGGTTAGCATCTGGTAAGCGATGGCCGTTCATCGCAGGGAGGATCAGGGAAAATGCAGCAGGTTTATGTTCTGGGTGCGGCGCGCACGCCGATGGGCGGGATGCAGGGCGCGCTGGCCGGGGTAACAGCGGCAGAGCTGGGCGGAGCGGCGATCGCCGCCGCCTTGCAGCGCGCGGGCACTGCGGCCGATTCGGTCGAGGCGCTGTTCATGGGCTGCGTTCTGCCCGCCGGTCAGGGGCAGGCACCCGCGCGGCAGGCCGGCTTCGCGGCGGGTTTGCCGCAATCGGTGCCCGCGACGACGCTGAACAAGATGTGCGGATCGGGGATGCAGACGGTGATGATGGCCGCCGATGCGATTCGCGCCGGCAGTGCCCGCACCATCGTCGCGGGCGGCATGGAAAGCATGACCAACGCCCCCTATCTGCTGCCGAAAATGCGCAGCGGGGCGCGGCTGGGGCATGGGCAGGTGATCGACCACATGTTCCTTGACGGGCTTGAGGACGCCTATGACAAAGGCCGCCTGATGGGCACCTTTGCCGAGGATTGCGCCGGTGCTTTCGGCTTTACCCGTCAGGATCAGGATGCCTATGCGCTGGCCAGCCTGTCGCGCGCGGTTAATGCCATCGAATCGGGTGCTTTTGCGGTGGAAATCACCCCGGTCACGGTCAAGGGGCGCGGTGGCGATACGGTGGTGGATACCGACGAACAGCCCGGCAATGCCCGCCCCGACAAGATCCCGCATCTGAAACCCGCCTTCCGCAAGGATGGCACGGTGACGGCGGCCAATTCCTCCAGCATTTCCGATGGTGCGGCGGCGCTGGTGCTGTCGGACCGGGCCGATGGCGCGGTGGCGCGCATCGTGGGCTATGCCAGCCATGCGCAGGCCCCCGCCGATTTCCCGACCGCCCCGGTTCCCGCCGCCGAAAAGCTGTTGCAGCAGATCGGCTGGGGCAAGGATGACGTGGACCTGTGGGAAGTGAACGAGGCATTCGCCGTTGTCCCCATGGCCTTTATGGCGCGCATGGGGATTGCGCATGACAAGGTGAACGTCAACGGCGGTGCCTGCGCGCTGGGGCATCCCATCGGCGCATCCGGCGCGCGGATCATCGTCACGCTGATCCATGCGCTGAAGGCGCGCGGCCTGCGCCGTGGCGTGGCCGCCATCTGCATCGGCGGCGGCGAGGGCACGGCCATCGCGGTGGAACTGGTCTGATCTGCTCTGATCGGGGGGCGGGTCCGTGCGGCCCGCCCCGCTGCCGGTTAATTGGCGGGCTGGATGGTGCAGCAGCCGGACAGCAGCCGTTCCTGCCCGCTGATCGCTAGATCGGCGCGCAGGCCGAACAGCCGGTCGGACATGCCATCCGAACAGATTGCGGGGCTGGCTGTCAGGCTGGCCCCCTGCGCCAGCACCACGCGCGTCGGATCGCGGAACCACCCGGTCGCCAGCAGATCGCTGACCGGCAGGCTGCGATCCGTGGCGTCGGGGGTGCCGATGACCAGCGCGCCATCGCTGACGCGGGCATCCCAGAACGGCTCGGTGCCAAAGCAGCGGAACCCGTCCGGCAGGGCCGCGCCATCCCAGACATCGGTGCGATACGACATATAACGCATCGCGACCCAGCCCGAGGTCTCGCCCGCGTTCACCCGGCCCCAGCCGTCCTGTTCCTGCACCACCTCGATCCCGGTTGCATCGGGGCGCAGGGTGGCCAGTATTTCCGCCTGAGCCGAGGGGGCCGCCCGCACATTCAGCACATCATCCGCCGCGACCCCGCTGACGTCGAACAGGGTGGGCAGCACATATTCCGGCGTGGCAAGGGCCGGGGTGGCAGTCATCATCAGGATCAGGGCGATATGTTTCATGGCCGCGATCCTAGCATCCGGTGCAGGCTGCGGCATCTGATTTTTCCGTCAGTTGGCGCGGGCTTTGCGCGGGGATCATTCGCCGGGGCTTTCCTTTGCTGCGGACAAATGGCTAGAACATCGCCATGCAGGTGATTGCCAAGATCGACGGGGCCACAGAGGGCCGGGTTGCCGCCATCGCGCGGATGCTGGCCGGGGTGATGCCTCCGGGCCGGGTGCTGTTGCTGGACGGGCCGGTGGGCGCGGGCAAGACGCATTTCGCCCGCGCCTTTATCCGCGCCCGGCAAGGCGACGCGGCCGAGGATGTGCCAAGCCCGACCTTCACGCTGGTGCAGACCTATGACACCCCCTTGGGCGAGGTCTGGCACGCCGATCTGTATCGGCTGGGCGACGTGTCGGAACTGGACGAGCTGGGGCTGGACGAGGCGATGACCGGCGGGGCCACATGCCTGATCGAATGGCCTGACCGGTTAGAGGCGGCCCCGCCCGGCGCTTTGTGGCTGCGGTTGTCGGCGGGGGCGGGGCCGGATCTGCGCGATCTGGTTTTCGGTGGTGATGCGGCAGATTGGCCGGGGCTGATCCGCGATCTGGACCGGGCCGGTTTCGCCGATGCCGCTGGCTGGGACAGCGCGCGGGTCGAGCCTTTGGCCGGCGATGCCTCGGCCCGGCGGTATTTCCGGCTGTATGGCGATGGCCCGGCGATCCTGATGGACGATCCGCCGCCCGGCAGCATTGCCGCCTATCTGGCGATGACCGGCTGGCTGCGCGAGCGTGGCTTTTACGCGCCGCAGGTGCTGGCGCAGGACCGCGCGGCGGGTTTCCTGCTGATCGAGGATCTGGGCGATGATCTGGTCGCCCGCGTGCTGGAACGCGATCCGGCGCAGGCAGGGGGCATTTATGCCCGCATCACCGACCTGCTGGCCGATCTGCACCGCCACGCGCCGCCCGATTGGGTGCAACCGCTGGATGCGGCGGCTCTGGCCGATTTGGCGGCGCTGTTTGGCGAATGGTATCCGGGCGGCAATGCGGCCTCTGACCTGACTGCCGTGCTGGCTGATCTGGCCGTGCAGACCGGCGCGGGCGCTGCGACGGTGACGTCTCTGCGCGATTTTCATGCGGAAAACCTGATCTGGCGCGGCGCGTCGCCCTTGGGGATACTCGATTTTCAGGACGCGGTGGCGGCGCATCCGGCCTATGATCTGGTGTCCGCCCTGCAAGACGCGCGCCGCGATGTGGACCCCGCGCTGGAACAGGCGATGACCGACCGCTATCTGGGCGGTCGCACGGATGAGCGGTTCCGCGCCGCCTATGCCCTGCTGGGGGCGCAGCGGGCCTTGCGGATTCTGGGCATCTTTGCCCGGCTGGCGATCCGCGACGGCAAGCCGCGCTATCTGGCGATGATGCCGCGCGTCTGGGGCCATCTGCAACGCAATCTGGCGCATCCGGCGCTGTCGCCTCTGGCGGCGCTGCTGGCGCAGGTGCCCGCACCCGACGCTGAATTTCTGCAAAGGATCGCCCCGCCATGCCCGACGCGCTGATGATCTTTGCCGCCGGTCTGGGCACCCGGATGCGCCCCCTGACCGAGACCCGCCCCAAGCCGCTGATCCATGTCGGCGGGCAGACTCTGCTGGATCGCGCCATCGCGCTGGGGCGCGCGGGCGGGGCGCGGCGGGTGGTGGTGAACACGCATTATCTGGCGCGGATGATCGCGGATCATCTGGCGGGCAGTGATGTGGCCATCAGCCATGAACCCGGCCCGGTGCTGGAAACCGGCGGCGGGCTGCGGCAGGCGCTGCCTCTGCTTGGGGCAGGGCAGGGCGCGGTGCTGACACTGAACCCCGATGTGGTCTGGACCGGCGCGAATCCGGTGGCGGGCCTGCGCGCGGCATGGGACGGGGCGCGGATGGATGCGCTGCTGATGCTGGTGCCGCTGGCCCGTGCGACGGCGCGCACCGGCGGCGGCGATTTCGCGCAGGATGACGCGGGCCGGATCGGCCGGGGCGGCGATCTGGTCTATGGCGGCGCGCAGATCATCAACCCGGCCCTGCTGGAGACGATCCCCGAGGCGGCGTTTTCGCTGAACCGCTGCTGGGATGCGGCTATCGCGCGGGGCCGCGCCTTTGGCCTGATCCACCCCGGCGGCTGGTGCGACGTGGGCCGCCCCGACACCATCCCTCTGGCCGAAGCCTTGCTGGCCAATGGCTGACGTATGGGACAGCGGCGTGTTCGGCCTGCCCTGCGGGGTGGATTTCGGCGCTGCCTTTGTGCGCGGCTATGATGCCCGCACCGCCCATCTGCCGCCCGAGGTGCAGGCGCGGATCACCGTCTGGGTCAACTCGGGCCGGACGCTGGGCGCGCTGAGCCGGGCCTTTGCCGCTGGCCCGGCGCGCCTGCTGCCGCGCCTGCGGCTGGTCACGGATCTGGGCGCGGGCGATGGCGTGGTGGCCGCGCCTCTGGCCCGGCGGATGCAACTGGCGCGGCTGATCGACGGGCTGATCGCGGCGCGGCCCGAACTGGGGCACGGCCAGTCGATCCCGCGTCTGGCGCAATCGCTGTCGGAACTGATGACCGAAATGCAGCGCGAAGGCTGCCCGCCCGAGGCGCTGGACCGGATCGAAGCGGGCGACCATGCCCGCCACTGGCAAAACGCGCTGGAGTTTCTGCGCATCGCCGCCCGGTTTCACCTGAACGCCCCGGCGCTGGATCGCGCTGCCCTGCAACGGGCGGCGGCGGAACGGCTGGCGGCGGATTGGGCCAGCGGGCAGGGCCTGCCCGACGCGCCGGTGATCGTGGCCGGGTCCACCGGCTCGCACGGGGGGACGCGGGCCTTCATGCAGGCGGTGGCGCGGTTGCCGATGGGGGCGGTGGTGCTGCCGGGCTATGACTTTGACCAGCCCGAGGCGATCTGGGACGGGCTGGACGCGCCGGGGGCCGAGGATCACCCGCAGGCGCGCTTTGCCGCGTTGCGCGCGGCGGGGCCGGTGCGCCCGTGGGACGGCACGCCCGCGCCCGATCCGGCGCGCAACCGGCTGGTGTCGCTGGCGCTGCGGCCCGCGCCGGTGACGGATCAGTGGATCGCCGATGGCCCCGGCCTTGGCGACCTGCGCCCCTCGACCGTGGGGCTGACCCTGATCGAGGCCGACCAGCCCGGCACCGAGGCCGCCGCCATCGCCGCCCTGATCCGGGCCGAGCTGGAACAGGATCGCGGTGTGACGCTGATCGCCGCCGACCGGGGGCTGACGCGGCGGGTCACGGCGGCGCTGGACCGCTGGCAGATCATCCCGGATGACAGCGCCGGGCGGCCCTTGCCGCTGTCGCCCGCCGGGCTGTTGCTGCGGATGCTGGCCGATCTGCCGGGGCAGGCGATCACCGCCGACCGGCTGATCGCCATTCTGAAACACCCGCTGGTGGCCACCGGATCGGCGGCTCTGCCGCGCAATCAGGCGCTGTTGCAGATCCGCGATCTGGAACAAAGCCTGCGCCGCCATGGCCCGGCCTTTCCCGATGGCGCGGCGCTGCGGCGATGGGCGCGGGGCCGGGGGGGCGATGACCGGCGCGTCTTTGCCGACTGGCTGGCGGCGCTGCTGGATGGCCCGCTGGCGGGCTTGGCCGATGACCGCGACCCGCAGCCGGTTGGCGCGCGGCTGGCGGCGCTGCGCGATCTGGCGCAGGGCTTTGCCGCCGGGCCGCAGGGCGATGCGGAACAATCGCGGCTGTGGCAGGAACAGCAGGGTGCGCTGACCCGCGCGGTGCTGGACAATCTGGCCGCCCATGCCGGTGACGCGCCACCGATGAGTGCCCGTGATTTCGCCGAACTGCTGCACGAGGAAATGCAGCCGCTGGCCCTGCGCGCCGATCCGGGTGCCGATCCCCGCGTCCGCATCCGAGGCCCGCGCGAGGCGCGCACGGAATCGCATGGCACCGTCATTCTGGCCGGGCTGAACGAAGGCGGCTGGCCGCAGCCCGCCCAACCCGATCCGTGGCTGTCGCGGCCCATGCGGCTGGCGGCGGGGCTGACGCTGCCGGAACGGCAGATCGGGCTGGCCGCGCATGACTTTCAACAGGGGATCGCCGCCGACCGGGTGATCCTGACCCGCGCGCGGCGTGATGCCGATGCGGAAACCATCCCCTCGCGCTGGCTGAACCGGCTGATGAATCTGATGAAGGGCCTGCCCGATCAGCACGGGCCGGATGCGCTGGAGGCAATGCGTGACCGGGGCGCGCATTGGCTGGCCCTGGCCGAGGCTCTGGCCGCGCCGCAGGTCAAACCGCCGCCCGCGCCCCGCCCCGCGCCGATCCCGCCGCCGCCTGCTTTGCACGAATTGCCGGTGACGGATATCGCCACGCTGATCCGCGATCCTTACGCGATCTATGCCCGCCGGGTGCTGCGGCTGCGCCCGCTGGACCCGCTGCACTCTGGCCCGGATGCGGCGCTGCGCGGGCAGGTGCTGCATCAGATCGTGGAACAGATGCTGAAGGAAACGCCCGACCCCGCCGCAGGCCCCGATGCGCTGGCCGCGCGGCTGGCCGATATTGCCGCCGGGGTTCTGGCGCAGCAGGTGCCATGGCCCGCCGCCCGTGCCTTTTGGCAGGCCCGCATCGCGCGGATCGCGGGCCAGATCGCCGCCGATGAGCTGGCACGGCGCGCGGCAGGCGATGCGCCCGTGGTGATCGAGACGCAGGGCCGCGCACAACTGGCCGGGCTGGGCTTTACCCTGACCGCCCGCCCCGACCGGATCGACCGCACCGAGGATGGCCACATCCGCGTTTATGATTACAAATCCGGTACGCCGCCCAGCCAGAAACAGGTCAATGCCTTTGACAAGCAACTGCCGCTGACGGCGGCGCTGGTCGCGCAGGGCGGCTTTGACCCGCTGGGGCAGGCGGATGTGGCGGGCATCGCCTATATCCAGCTTGGCGGCAGCGGCGAAACCCATCCGCGCGATCTGCCCGATCCGGGGCAGACATGGGATCGCTTTGTCGATCTGATCGCGGGCTATCTGTCGGGGGCGGTGGCCTTTACCGCCTTGCGCGCGCCGGAATTGCGCGATGAAACCGGCGATTACGCACATCTGGCGCGGTTTGGCGAATGGGATCTGACCACCGACCCACGGCCCGAGCAGGTGGGGGATCACCACGATGGATGAGGCGACCCGTAACCAGATCGAGGCCGCTGATCCGGCGCGATCCACCTGGCTGACGGCCAATGCCGGTTCGGGCAAAACGCGGGTGCTGACCAATCGCGTCGCCCGCCTGCTGCTGCGCGGGGCGGCGCCTGAACGCATTCTGTGCCTGACCTATACCAAGGCTGCCGCAACCGAGATGCAGAACCGCCTGCTGGGCACCTTGGGGCAATGGGCGATGCTGCCGCCCGACGATCTGCGCCACGCGCTGGCCAATCTGGGCGAGGGCGGCATTCCCGATCTGGCGCAGGCCCGCCGCCTGTTTGCCCGTGCGATCGAAACGCCGGGCGGGTTAAAGGTGCAGACGATCCATTCCTTTTGTGCTGGCGTGTTGCGGCGCTTTCCGCTGGAGGCCGGGGTGCCGCTGGGCTTTACCGAGCTGGACGACCGCACCGCCGCCGTGCTGCGGGCCGAGATCGTCGATCAGATGGCGGCTGCGGGCGATCCGGTCATCGCCGATCTGACCGCACTGGAATCAGGCGACCGGCTGGATGGCTTTCTGGCCGGGCTGGCAGCCGATGATTTCGCCGCGCCACCCGACCCGGCGGCGATCTGGGCCGCGCTGGACTTGCAACCGGGGCTGACGGCGGATGACCTGCTGGCCGGTGTGTTTCTGGGGGCCGAGGGCGATCTGGCCGCTGCGCTGATCCCGGTGCTGCGTGGCAGCGGGACAACTGATAACAAGCTGGCCGATGCGCTGGCCGCCACCCGCTGGGATGCGCCGGGCCTGCCCGATCTGGCGCGGCTGTGCGGGGCGCTGTTGACCGGCGGGGGGGCCAGGGAACCCTTCACCGCGAAAATCGGCACCATCCCGACCAAGGCGATCCGCAACGGCCCTGCCGCGCCTTATATGGACGCGCTGGACAACCTGATGCGCCGCGTCGAGGCGGCCCGCGCGCCGATGCTGGGCCTGACGGCGGCGCAGCGCAGCCTGCAACTGCACCGCTTTGCCCATGCCTTCACCCGCCGCTATACCGCCGCCAAGCTGCGCCACGGCTGGCTGGATTTCGACGACCTGATCGGGCGCACGGGTCGGCTGCTGTCTGATCCGGCGATGGCGCTGTGGGTGTTGTGGCGGCTGGATGGCGGCATCGACCATATTCTGGTGGACGAGGCGCAGGACACCAGCCCCGGCCAATGGCAGGTGATCCGCCGCCTGACCACCGAATTCACCAGCGGGCAGGGCGCGCGCGATACCGCGCGCACGCTGTTCGTGGTGGGCGATCCGAAACAGTCGATCTATTCCTTTCAGGGGGCCGATATTGCGGTGTTCGAAACCGTCCGCGACCAGTTCGGGGCCGAGTTTCAGGCCGTGCAGGCCCCGATGGCCGAACGGGTGCTGGCGCATTCGTTCCGGTCCTCGCCCGCGGTGCTGCGGCTGGTCGATGCGGTGTTCGCGGGCGGTGCGGCGCAGGGCTTGGGCGGGCCGCCCGACCACCGCGCCTTTCACGCGGCTGTGCCGGGGCGGGTGGACATCTGGCCCCCCCTGCCCAAGCCGGATGCCCCGGATGCGGGCGAATGGTGGCAGCCTGTCGATCAGCCGGGCGTGGATGATGCCGACACCACGCTGGCCCGCGCCATCGCCCGCCAGATCAAGGCGATGCACGGCACGCCGTTCCATTCCGTCCGCCACGGCGCGGTGCGGCGGCTGGACTGGGGCGATTTTCTGATCCTCGTGCAGCGGCGCTCGGACCTGTTCGGCGCGATCATCGCCGCCTGCAAGGCCGAGGGCCTGCCCATTGCCGGGGCCGACCGGCTCAAGCTGGCCGCCGAGCTGGCCGTGCGCGACATCCGCGCCGTGCTGTCGGTGCTGGCCACGCCGGAAGATGACCTGTCGCTGGCCTCTGCGCTGAAATCGCCGCTGTTCGGGCTGTCCGAAGATGAATTGTATCGCCTTGCCGCCGGGCGTCCCGGCTATCTGATGCAGGCGCTGCGGGCCTCGGGCCATATGCAGCCGCAGATGGTGCTGAACGATCTGGCCGGGCAAGCGGATTTCCTGCGCCCCTATGACCTGATCGCGCGGCTGCTGATCCGCCACGGTGGCCGCGCCCGCCTGATCGCCCGCCTTGGCCCCGAAGCACAAGAAGGCATCGACGAGCTGATGTCGCAGGCCTTGGCCTATGAGACGGTGGAAACGCCCTCGCTGACCGGGTTCCTGACATGGCTGTCGGGCGATGATGTCGAGGTGCGCCGACAGGTCGCCGGCAGCGGCGGCGGGCTGATCCGGGTGATGACGGTGCATGGCGCCAAGGGGCTGGAGGCCCCGGTGGTGATCCTGCCCGACACGGCAAAGCGGCGCAAGAATGCGAAAACCGCACCGATCCGGGTCGGCGACCTGACGCTTTGGCGCGGGGCCAGGGCCGACCGCCCGCCGCCGATGGACCAGACCGCTCAGGCCGAGGAACAGGCGGGCGATCAGGAACGCCGCCGCCTGCTGTATGTGGCGCTGACCCGTGCCGAAAGCTGGCTGATCGTGGCGGCGGCGGGTGATACCGGCGCGGGGCTGGACAGTTGGCACGCGCTGGTGGCCCAAGGCGCGGCGCAGGCCGGGCTGGATACCGCCCCGCTGAAGGTGGCGGGCATCGGCACCGGACAGCGGTTGTCCTTTGGCGACTGGCCGGGCGACGTGCCTAAGGAAAAGGACAAGGACGAACCGCGCCAGCCCGTTGCCGTGCCGCCTTGGGCCGATGCCGTGCCGCCCCGCGCAACTCCGCCGCCCCTGCCTGTGGCGGCGACGGCGCTTGGCGGGGCCAAGGCCATCGGCGGGGCAGGGGGCGATGATCCGGCGGCGGCGATGCTGTATGGCACCCGGCTGCACCTGCTGCTGGAACATCTGCCCGCCCTGCCACCCGAGGATCGGCCCGGCACCGCCCGCGCCTTGCTGGCCGGAGCCGAGGGCGGCCTGCCCGCAGATGCCGAACTGACCGCCCTGTTGGCCGAGGCCGAGGCGGTGCTGACCGCCCCCGATCTGGCAGCGGTGATGCAGCCCGCCCCCGGCGATACCGTGCTGACCGAGGTGGCGCTGACCGCGCCGCTGAACTGGGCGGTGCTAAACGGCGCGCCGCTGTCGGGCACCATCGACCGGCTGATCGTCGGGTCCGAGCGGGTGCTGGCGGTGGATTACAAATCCAACGCCGTGGTGCCCGCCAGCCCCGATGCCGTGCCAGACGGCATTCTGCGCCAGATGGCCGCCTATCGCGCCGCGCTGCGCCTGATCTGGCCGGGCCGCCGGGTCGAAAGCGCCATCCTGTGGACGGCTGACCGCAGCCTGATGCCGCTGCCCGACGCGCTGCTGGACCGGGTGCAGGCGGGCCTTGACCCGGCGGGGACGCATACATAGCTGTCACCCGAACCCATCACGCCGGGCCATATGCCCCGCACCCGATATGCAAGGAGATTCCGATGGCCACTCAACCCGTCAGCGACGCCGAATTCGACGCGCAGGTCCGTCAGGCCGATACCCCGGTTCTGGTCGATTTCTGGGCCGAATGGTGCGGCCCGTGCAAACAGATCGGCCCGGCGCTGGAAGAACTGTCCGATGAATTCGCCGGCAAGATCAAGATCGTCAAGGTGAACGTGGACGAAAACCCCGACACCGCCGCCGGTCTGGGCGTGCGCGGCATCCCGGCGCTATTCATGTTCAAGGACGGTGAAGTGGTCTCGAACCGCATGGGCGCCGCCCCCAAGGCCGCGCTGAAAGCGTGGATCGAGGAATCGGTCTGACCTTGCCGGGCGCAGCCTGACAGGTTGCGCCCAAAGGCCGGGGGTTTCACACCCCCGGACCCCCGTGGGATATTTTTAAGACCAAAGATGAGGCGCGCTTTGCGTCTTGGATGGGGTGGGTTGTAAAAACCGGCGCCAGCCGCTTCCTGTTTGTTTAAATACGCATCTTCGGGCGAGGCCGTGATGGTTGTTGAGCGACCGTCATCCGATTGGCATTCCACGCTGCCGCAGTGCAGTCAGAATGCGGGTCTGCGCGTCGTTTGCCATCATGTCCAGTGATTGCTGGCGCAGGAACCAGTCCAGATAGCGGGCAAAGGGGGGGCGGTGATCTGCGGCAAGGCGCAGGGCTTGCTCTGTTCCCAGATCAGCCACGTTCAGCGCGATATGGTGGAAATCTACCTGTGCGAACAGCACGGCGGGTTTGCCGAGGATAAAGCCGTCAAAGGCAACCGCGCTGTTCATCGTTGCGACAAAGGTGCAGTTGCGCAGCAGGTCGTGGGAGTTGCCGCCGATGGTCAGGTTCGGGTGCCTTATGGTCAGCGCGGTCAGGGCGGCGTGGTCATCGGCGTCGTAAAGCTCGCGCGGGTGCAGCGTCGCTATGCAGGGCCGTCCGGTTTGCGCAACGGTGGCCACCATATCGACCGGAGCCATGGTCTGAAACGACCGCTGCCGCCGGATCTGGCCTTGCAGCGGGATCAGCACATGGTCGCCGCGTATTGGCGCGGGGCCGGGCAGCACGCGCCGCGCCAGCCGGGCGGCGAAATCGCGGGCGGCGGGGCCGTCGATCGTGCCGGGCCGGAACTGTGCCTGCGCCACCGGCCAGCGCCAGCGTTCGGCCATCGCCTCGATGCGCCAGAACGGGTAATGATAGGCCAGTCGCAGGGTCAGCGCCCGGTCATGCGTGGGTTTGGCCATGTGATACAGCGCCCATCCCGGCAGATCGTGGGCCTGCGCCATGGCGGCCTGTGTCAGCGCCATCACCTCAAGCCGCCATCCCGCGCTGTGCAAGGCCGCGGCCAGCCGGTTTGCTACGCCCAGCTTGCCCGCCTGGGCGGTGGTCAGCAGCGGCTGATGCAGGTAAAGGCGCAGAACGTGATCCATCGCCCCTGCCTTTAGGCCCCGGCCCGCGCCTTGCGCAAGCGGTCGCCCGCCCATATCTGACCGCAAACGACAGGAGTTCAGCATGTCCGAAGACAAATTCCCCGGTTGGCACGGCACCACCATTCTGGCGGTGCGGCGCGGCGGGCGCGTGGTGGTGGCGGGTGATGGTCAGGTCAGCGTCGGCCAGACCGTGATGAAGGGCACTGCGCGCAAGGTCCGCCGCCTGTTGCCGGGTGGGCGCGATGTGGTGGTGGGCTTTGCCGGATCGACGGCGGATGCCTTTACCCTGCTGGAACGGCTGGAAAAAAAGCTCGATGCCGCGCCGGGGCAGTTGCAGCGCGCCTGTGTCGAACTGGCCAAGGACTGGCGCACCGACAAATATCTGCGCAACCTTGAGGCTATGCTGATCGTCACCGACGGCGATCAGGTCTATGTCGTGACCGGCGCGGGGGACGTGCTGGAACCTGAACATGATGTGGCGGCGATTGGCTCGGGCGGGAATTATGCGCTGGCTGCCGCGCGGGGGCTGATGGAAACCGATCTGGACGCCGAGGCGGTGGCCCGTCGTGCGATGGCCATTGCAGCCGACATCTGCGTTTACACCAATGGCAATCTGACGGTCGAGGTGATCGGCTGACACACCGACGCACCGACGCGCGGGAAAGGGGCCGTGTCAGGCCCCTTCCTTGTGAACCAGCCCTTGCAGCAATTCCATGCGATCATCGCTGAAATTGCCGGGCAAGATTGTCAGGCCCTGCATCGCCCGGACAAAGAACTGGCGATAGTCGCCCGCCTCTGAACACCAGGCCAGCAGCTTGACCCCCTGGGGTGGATGCACCAGCGCCAGCGGCAGCACGGCGCGTTCGGTTTCCTTGCCCTGCAAGTCGGTATAGCCGAACCGGATGGGCGCGTGATCGCGGATCGCCCGGTGCAGCGCGCCCAGATGATGGGGCGCGGCATCGGGCAGATCCAGTTGCTGATCCTGCCAATAGGCGGCGGGGCGCACGTCCAGCTTGCGATAGAGGCGCAACAGCAGCGCCCCTTCGGGGTCGGTTTCGACCAGCCGCTGCATCGCTGCCCGCGCTGCGGCGGCGTTGACGGGATCGCCGCGATGATCGGCCAGCGCCAGACCGCGCAGGGCGGCGTCGCGCAGGTCGGGGTCCAGTGCGGGGGCGGCGGCCTGCACCGGCGACAGGCCATGGCCGCCGATCCCGATGGCGGCGGCAACGCCAGCCAGCCGGGACGCCAGAGCGCGCCGGGTCAGGGAAACGGTATGGGGCATGTCGCCACGGGGTCGCATGGGGCGGGTTCCTTTTTGCGGTGATGGTCAGGCGGGTAAACCTGCGCCATGATCGCGATTCGTTCCAGCTTTGTGGCGGTGCCGACACGGTTCCGGGCGCAACTGATGCGCAACTGCAACGGCAGTCCCGCTCAGGCGACCCAGCGATCCAGCCCGGCCAGCAGTTCCGGCAGAACGCGGGTGTGGAACAGCGGTCCCCGGAACAGCCACAGGTGATGGCAGCCCTCGGCCAGCGCCATGCCCCGCCGCGCGGGCGGCAGGCCGGAACACAGCGCATGGGCGGCGACCGTCTGGCCGGGGGCGATGATGCCGTCGCGGTCGCCCTCGATCGTCAGCAGGGCGCAGCGGTGCAGGGCGGCGGGCGTGACCGGCTGGCCGTCATGATGCAGCCGCCCGTTCAGCACGGTGCGGCGGCGGAACACGAGGTCGATGTTTTCCAGAAACTGGCGGCCCTCGATGTCCACCATCATCCGGCTGTGTTCGGCAAAGGGCAGATGCGCCTCGATTTCGGCCATGTTGGGGGAGAGGCCGGGCCACATCGGCATCAGCAGGCTGCGCATCCGGTTCGTGGCCAGAATGGCGCGCTGGGTTTCCGCCGCATAGACCGCCCGCCCGGCCCCCGGAAAGCTGAGCGGCACCGGGCCGACCGCCATCGCCAGCCGCCACATCGGCGTGCGGGCGAAATAGCGCGACAGGCTGGTGGGCGCGGCAAAGGGGTCGATGGGCGACCCCATCAGCGCCAGCATCACCGGGGCGGCGGCATCGCCGCGCGTCTCCATCACGGTGGCGGCGGCCAGTGCGGGCACGCCCGACTGGCACAGCGCGATCAGCCCCGCGCCCGGCCCCGCCGCCTGCATCGCGGCGATGATACCGGCGATATTGCCGTTGAACCCGAAATGCCCTGCGCTGCGCGGCACAAAGCGCGGGTTGATCCATTCCGGCACCAGAACGCGGAACCGGGGCAGCAGGCCAAGGATGATCTCGCGGATCAGGCGCGGCAGCACGCCCGACAGCGGCGGCACCACCACCACCGTTCCCGCCGCCCGGCGCTGCGGACAGTCGAATGCGACCACGGCATGGAACGGCGCGACCTGCTGATCGGTGGTCTGCACCGGCGCAGGCCCGTCGGGCGTGTCCACGCTGCGGATGCCAAAGCCGGCCCGCGCCACCGCCCGCCGAGACAGAGGCACGGCCCCGCTGCGGTGGTGATTGCCGGAAATTCTGTTCCCCTCTGACACGCCCCCCCTCCCTCTGGGTGATGGAAGCACTGTCCCCTTGGGCCAGTATAGCGCGGATTGCGGCGCAGCGGGAAAAGATTTCCACGGCTGGCCGGAAAGGCGGCGGGCCAGCCGTGCCGGTTGAAACCGCCCCGGCGGCTGTCTAAGTCGGGCGGAAAGGAAACAGGAACCACCCATGACCGACCTCACCCCCCGCGAAATCGTGTCCGAACTGGACCGTTTCATCATCGGCCAAAAGGATGCCAAGCGCGCCGTCGCCGTGGCGCTGCGCAACCGCTGGCGGCGCAAGCAACTGGCCGATGATCTGCGCGACGAGGTGTATCCCAAGAACATTCTGATGATCGGTCCCACCGGCG
This sequence comes from Paracoccus sp. (in: a-proteobacteria), assembly GCF_030538755.1. GTDB lineage: Bacteria > Pseudomonadota > Alphaproteobacteria > Rhodobacterales > Rhodobacteraceae > Paracoccus. Next base: position 152,651 of record NZ_JAUNTJ010000002.1, read on the forward strand.
TCGGCAAAACCGAAATCAGCCGCCGTCTGGCGAAACTGGCCAATGCCCCCTTCATCAAGGTCGAGGCGACCAAGTTCACCGAGGTCGGCTATGTCGGGCGCGATGTGGAACAGATCATCCGCGATCTGGCCGATGCCGCGCTGGTCGAAACGCGCGAGCGGATGCGCGAGGATGTCAAGGCCCGCGCCCACAAGGCCGCCGAGGACCGCGTGATCGAGGCTCTGGCCGGCGATCAGGCCCGCGACGGCACCCGGCAGATGTTCCGCGACAAGCTGAAACGCGGCGAACTGGACAGCACGGTGATCGAACTGGAGCTGGCCGATAACTCGAACCCTTTGGGCATGATGGAACTGCCCGGCCAGCCGCCCGGTGCCATGGGCGGGATGATGGACCTGTCGGGCCTGATGAAGGCCTTTGGCGGGCGGCGGGTGCGGCGCAAGATGACCGTTGCCGAAAGCTATGACCTGCTGATCGCCGAAGAGGCCGACAAGCTGCTGGACGACGAAGCCGTGAAAGCCGCCGCGCTGGAATCGGTGCAGGAAAACGGCATCGTCTTTATCGACGAGATCGACAAGGTGGCCGCCCGGTCCGAGGCGCGTGGCGCCGATGTCAGCCGCGAGGGGGTGCAGCGCGACCTGCTGCCGCTGATCGAAGGCACGACGGTTTCCACCAAATACGGTCCGGTCAAGACCGACCACATCCTGTTCATCGCCTCGGGTGCGTTCCACGTGGCGAAACCCTCGGACCTGCTGCCCGAACTGCAAGGCCGCCTGCCGATCCGGGTCGAATTGCGCGCGCTGACCGAGGAAGATTTCGTCCGCATCCTGACCGAAACCGACAATGCCCTGACCCGCCAATACACCGCGCTGATGGCGACCGAGAATGTCACCGTGGCCTTTACGGACGACGGCATTGCCGCGCTGGCCCGCATCGCCGCCGAGGTGAACGGCAGCGTCGAAAATATTGGCGCGCGCAGGCTTTATACGGTGATCGAGCGGGTGTTCGAGGATCTATCCTTTACCGCCCCCGACCGTGATGGCGATTCCGTCACCGTGGACGCGGCCTTTGTCGAACAGCATCTGGGCGATCTGTCGCGCAGCACCGATCTGTCGCGCTATGTTTTGTAACGGTGGCTTGACAGGCGCGGCCCCGCGTGGCTGACTGACCGGCAGACAGGGGCGTCCGCATCCGCGGGCTGAGAAGCACCCTTTGAACCTGAACCAGATCATGCTGGCGGAGGGAGTCTGTTCCGGGTTCGCCATCCCATGCCCGGCTTCAGCCCCCCGCGTCACAAGGGGGGGAAATGCAGACCGGGGCTTATCTAGAGCAGATGCGGGCGCGCGCGCCGCTGATCCATAACATCACCAATTATGTGGCCATGAATGTCATGGCCAATGTGCTGCTGGCCGCAGGGGCCTCGCCCGCGATGGTTCACGCGCTGGATGAGGTCGAGGAATTTGCCGCCCTTGCGCAGGCGCTGACGGTGAATATCGGCACGCTCGATCCCGATTGGGGCGAATCCATGCTGCGCGCGGCGGCGGTGATGCGGGGCGCGGGGCGGCCGTGGGTGTTCGATCCGGTCGGCGTCGGGGCCACGCGGATGCGGCAGGGCCTGTCGCAGCGCCTGCTGGACGCCCGCCCGGCGGTGGTGCGCGGCAATGCGTCCGAGGTGCTGACGCTGGCCGGGCTGGGCGGCCACGCGCGCGGCCCCGAAACCGGCGATACGGTCGAGGCCGCGCAGGATGCCGCCCGGCAGTTGGCCCGGCGCACCGGCGGCGTGGTGGCGGTGTCGGGTGCGGTGGATTTCGTGACCGACGGCGACCGGGCGTTCCGGGTGCGCAACGGCCATCCCTTGATGCCGCGCGTCACCGTGCTGGGCTGTTCGCTGAACGGCGTGATCGCGGCGTTTTGCGTCGGTCAGCCGGTGCTGGATGCCACCGTGGCGGCGATGGCCTTTTACGGGCTGGCCGGGCAGATCGCGGGCCAGCAGGCGCAAGGGCCGGGCACGTTCCAGCCGCTGTTTCTGGATGCGCTGCACAATATCACCCCCGCCGAACTGGATGCGGGCGCGCAGGTGGATGCGGCATGATCGGGCCGGTTTATGTCATCACCGACCCCGCTGCGCGGCTGCCGGTGATCGAACAGGCGCGCGCCGCTGCGCGCGGCGGGGCATGGGCGGTGCAATTGCGCGACAAGACCGCCAGCGACGATGATCTGGTGGTGCTGGTCGATGCCTTGCTGCCGGAACTGGAATCGCGCGGCGTGCGGCTGATCGTGAACGACCGGGTCTCGGTCGTGGAACGCAGCGGCGCGCATGGGCTGCATATCGGGCAGGGCGACGGCGACCCGCGCGCGGCGCGCGACCGGATCGGGCCGGTGCGGCTGCTGGGGCTGTCGGTGGATAATCCGGCGCAGGCGCGGCTGGTGCCTGATTGCGTCGATTATGTCGGCGTCGGCCCGGTGCGGGCCACAGCCACCAAGCCCGACCATGCCACGCCCTTGGGGATGGCGGGGCTGGCCCGCATCATCGCGCTTGTGCCCAAGCCGGCGGTGGCCATCGGCGGCCTTGCCCCCGGCGATGCGGCGGCGCTGCGGGCGGCTGGGGCGGCGGGCATGGCCGTGGTCAGCGCCGTCACCCGCGCCCCCGACCCCCAGGCCGCCACCCGCGCGCTGTTCACGGAATGGAGCCAGACATGATCCCCAACATCCTGTCGATTGCCGGGTCCGACCCTTCGGGCGGGGCGGGGATTCAGGCCGACATCAAGGCGATTTCGGCGAATGGCGGCTATGCCATGGCCGCGATCACGGCGCTGACGGCGCAGAATACGCAGGGCGTGCAGGCGGTCGAGCTGATCGCCCCTGATCTGGTGGTGGCGCAGATTGCCTCGCTGCGCGATGATATTGCCATCCATGCGGTCAAGATCGGGATGCTGGGGTCTGCCGCGATCACCGATACTGTCACGGCCGCGCTGGCGGGGCTGGATGCGCCCATCGTGCTGGACCCGGTGATGGTCGCCAAAAGCGGCGACCGGCTGCTGGCCGCCGAGGCGGTGGCGGCGCTGCGCGACCGGCTGTTGCCGCGGGCCACGGTCATCACCCCGAACCTGCCTGAAGCCGCCGATCTGCTGGGCCAGCCGCCCGCCACGGATCTGGCCGGGATGGAGGCGCAGGGCCGCGCCCTGCTGGCGCTGGGGCCGCAGGCGGTGCTGATGAAGGGCGGGCATCTCGGGGGGCCGGACAGCCCGGATCTGCTGATCGCGGCCGACGGGGTGCGGCGGTTCGACGGCCCGCGCCACGCCACCCGCAACACCCATGGCACCGGCTGTTCGCTGTCATCGGCACTGGCCTGCCTGCTGGGGCGCGGCCTGCCGCTGCCGCAGGCGGTGGCCGGGGCCAAGCTGTGGCTGTCGGGTGCCATCGCCGCATCGGGTGCGCTGCGCGTGGGGCAGGGGCACGGCCCGGTGCATCACTTCCACGCGGTGAACGAGGGCGGTCAGGGCGCATCGCCGCCCGCGTGATCCTGTGCGCAATGGCCGTGGTCGGCCAGCGATTCGATCACCCGGCATTCCCCGACCGTGGCATGGGCGCATTGGGCCAGCATCCGTTCCAGCTCTGATTCCAGGGCGCGCAGCCGGGTCAGACGGCTGCGCACCTGCGCCAGTTGGCGGTGGGCGATCTGATCGGCGGCGGCGCAGGGCTGGTCGGGATGTGCCGCCAGTTCCAGCAGATCGCGGATCGCGTTCAGCGAAAAGCCCAGATCGCGGGCGTGGCGGATAAAGACCAGCCGTTCCTGCGCCTTGACCCCATACAGCCGCTGGTTTCCGCTGCTGCGATCAGGTTCGGGCAGCAGGCCGATGGTTTCGTAATAGCGGATCGTCGGCACCTTGACCCCGGTCGCGCGCGACAATTTTCCGATGCTTTGCACGAAAAACCTCTTGAAGCTCTAGTTGCTAGAGCAATTATGTCGGTCCTTGCCAGCTATCAAGCCCGCCCGCACCCCTTGCAGACAGGTGACGATATGAACCAGACGACCCGCCATCAGCACGATCATCATCACGGCCACGATCACGCCCATGACCACGATCACGATCACGACCATGACCATGACCACGCCGGGCACAGCCACGCGCCCGAGGTGACGGCGGCGAATGAGCGGCGCATCGCCATGGTCTTTGCGCTGACTGTCGGTTATGCGCTGGTGCAGGCGGTGGGGGGCTGGCTGTCGGGCTCGCTGGCGCTGATTGCCGATTCCGGGCATATGGTGTCGGATGCGGCGGCGCTGTTGCTGGCGCTGATCGCCTATCGCGTGGCACGGCGGGCGGCGACGCCTCGGGTCAGCTATGGTTTTCACCGGGTGCGGGTGCTGGCGGCGCTGGCCAACGGGGCCACGTTGCTGTTGCTGGTGGCATGGATCGTATTCGAGGCGGTGGCCCGCTTTCGCCAGCCGGTCGAGGTGCTGGCCGGGTCGATGCTGATCGTCGCCTGTATCGGGCTGGCGGTGAATGTCGCGGGCTTTGCGATCCTGCGCGCGGGCGACAGCGGCGACGGCAATCTGCGCGGGGCGATGCTGCATGTGCTGGGTGATCTGCTGGGGTCGGTGGGGGCCATCGCGGCGGCGGGGGGCATCATGCTGACCGGCTGGACGGTGCTGGACCCGATCCTGTCGGTGCTGGTGGCGCTGTTGGTGGTGCGCTCGGCATGGGGGCTGGTGCGGAGCTCGGTGTTCACGCTGATTCAGGGCACGCCCGCGCATATCGACCCGGATGCGGTGCTGGCCGATCTGGCCAGCCTGCCTGGCGTGGCCGAGGCGCGGCATTTTCACGCATGGGCGCTGGCCGACAGCCGTGCGGTGGCAACGGTCCATGTCAGCCCTGCCCCCGGCACCGATCCGCTTGGCCTGCCGCCGCTGGTCGCCGCCCGGCTGGCCGAACACCACGGCGTCGCCCATGCCACGGTCGAGGTGAACCCTGTGGAGGCCATCCGTTCTGTGGAAGCCTAGTTATGCGCATATCGCATATCTGAATGTCGTTAGCTGCCCGCATAAGGCATAGCTTATTGGCGGCAGCGCGCGGATGGCGTAGACTCTGCGCCAGCCCGGCGACCCCGCCGCGCCCATCCGCCAGCAAGAGGCCGCCATGACCCCGCCCGACCTGTCCCGCATCCGTAACATCCCCCTGCGCGACCGGATCGTTTCCGCCGATCAGGCGGCGGCGATGATCCGTGACGGGATGGTGGTCGGCATGTCCGGCTTTACCCGCGCGGGCGAGGCCAAGGCGGTGCCGATGGCGCTGGCCGAACGGGCGCGGCAGAACCCGTTGCAGATCACGCTGATGACCGGCGCCAGCCTTGGCAACGATCTGGACAAGACGCTGGCCGAAGCCCGCGTCACCGCCCGCCGCATCCCGTTTCAGTCCGACCCGGCGCTGCGCCGGGCGATCAACGCCGGCGAGGTGATGTTCATCGACCAGCACCTGTCGGAAACCGTCGAAATGCTGCGCACCCGGCAATTGCCGCCGGTGGATATTGCCGTGGTCGAGGCGGTGGCGATCACCGAAAGCGGCGGCATCGTGCCCACCACATCGGTCGGCAACTCGGCCAGCTTTGCGATTCTGGCGGATCAGGTGATCGTGGAAATCAACCTCAGCCAGCCCGAGGCGCTGGAGGGGCTGCACGACATCTATATCCCCACCTGGCGCCCGAACCGGATGCCGATTCCGGTGGTCGCCCCCGAAAGCCGGATCGGCCTGCCGTTCATCCCCGTGCCGCCCGAAAGGATCGCCGGTATCGTTCTGACGCAAAAGCAGGACAGTTCCGCGACCATTCTGGACCCCGATGATGAGACCCGCGCCATCGCCCGGCATCTGTCGGATTTTCTGCTGAACGAGGTGGCGCAGGGGCGGATGACGAACCGGCTGCAACCGCTTCAGGCCGGGATCGGGACCATCGCCAACGCGGTGCTGCATGGTTTTATCGACACGCCCTTCCACGATCTGAAGCTGTATTCCGAGGTCTTGCAGGATTCGACCTTTGATCTGTTCGACGCGGGCAAGCTGGATTTCGCCTCGGGGTCGTCGATCACGCTGTCGGCGGCGCGCTATCACGATTTTCTGGCGCGGCTGCCGGATTACAAATCCCGGCTGATCCTGCGCCCGCAGGAAATCTCTAACCACCCCGAGGTGGTGCGCCGTCTGGGCCTGATCGCCATCAACACCGCGCTGGAATTTGACATCTATGGCAACGTCAACTCGACCCATGTGCGCGGCAGCCAGATGATGAACGGCATCGGCGGATCGGGCGATTTCGCGCGCAATGCCTTTTTGTCGGTGTTCGTGACCAAATCCATCGCCAAGGCCGGGGCGATTTCCTCGGTCGTGCCGATGGTGTCGCATGTCGATCATACCGAACATGACGTGGATATTCTGGTGACGGAACAGGGGCTGGCGGATCTGCGCGGGCTGGCCCCGCGCGAACGGGCGCGGCGGGTGATCGACAACTGCGCCCACCCCGACTGGCGCGACGATCTGAGCGATTATGTCGACCGCGCCAATGCCCGTGGCGGCCACACCCCGCATTTGCTGGACGAGGCCTTTACATGGCATGAAAACCTGCGCCTGACCGGGCGGATGCGCGCCTAAGGCCCACGCTTGCCGATCCGGCCCGTTGCGCTATGACTGGCGGGCCAGAGGGAGGCGACCATGCCCGAGCCAGCCGATGAACACCCCCCCGCCACCGGCTGGATGGCGCGCCTGCGCTATGCCGCGCCATGGGTGGTGGCGGGCGTGCTGTTCCTGCTGGGGCTGTTCGCGCTGCAACGGTTGCTGGCGCCGGTGGATCTGGATCAGATCACCGCGCAGATCGCGACGACGCCGTGGCATATCACCGGGCTGGCGCTGCTGACCACGCTGGCGGGCTATCTGTGCCTGGCCGGATATGACTGGTCGGCGCTGCGCTATATCGGCAAACCGCTGCCTTTGCCGGTGGTGATGACGGGTGGGCTGATGGCCTATGCTTTCGGCAATACCATCGGGCTGACGGCGATTTCGGGTGGTGCGGTGCGCTGGCGGGTTTATGCCGGGCTGGGGCTGGGCGGCTATGACATCGCCGCGATTTCCACCTTTGCCGCCGTGTCCTATGGCGTGGCGGCCACGCTGGTCGGGCTGGCGGCGCTGGCGCTGCATCCGATGGCGCTGGCGATGCTGCTGCCGCTGCCGCCCGCCTCGATCCGGCTGCTGGCGCTGGCGGCGATTGCGGCGATGGTGGTGCCGCTGGTCTGGGCCTCGGCCACCGGGCGGGCGCTGCGCATCCGGCGGCTGGCGCTGCGCGCGCCGTCGCTGCCGGTGCTGGCGGGGCAGGTGGCGATCAGCATCGGCGACATGTGCTTTTCGGCGCTGACGCTGTATCTGTTCCTGCCGGTGACGGATTACGGCTTTTTCACCTTTCTGGCGGTGTTTTCCGCCGCCACGATGGCGGGGATCATCAGCCACGTTCCCGGCGGCATCGGTGTGTTCGAAACCATCATCATCGCCGCCATGCCCGCGGGCACGCCCGTGGGGCCGGTGGCGGCGGCGCTGTTGCTGTATCGGCTGGTTTACTATCTGGTGCCCTTTGCCCTGGCCCTGATCCTGCTGTCAGGATACGAGGCATGGCGCGCCATGGGCCGGGGGGCCGCCGACAACCGGCTGGGCCGGTTGCTGGCCACGATCGAGCCGGCGCTGCGCGCGGTGTCGCCTCTGGCACCGCTGGTGCTGGGGGCGATGATCTTTGGTTCCGGCCTGTGGATGAGCATCGCCGCCGTCCTGCCCCCGATGACCGAAGCCGCCGAGGCCGCCGAAACCCTGTTCCCGCTGGCCTTTGTCGAAGGCTCGGCGCTGTTGTCCAGCGCGCTGGGGGCGGCGCTGATCGTGCTGTCGCTGGCGGTGGTGCGCCGCTCGCTGGGGGCGTTCTGGCTGGCGGTGGCGGCGATGGCGGCGGGGGCTGTGGTGGCGCTGATACACGCCGACCGGCAGCAGATGATGGCGTTGGTGCTGGGCATCGTGATCCTGCTGCCCTTCCGCCGGGCGTTTCGCCGCCGCGCCATCCTGACCCATGCCGCGCTGACGCCGGGCTGGGTGGCGATGCTGTTGGCGGCGGGGGCGGGGTTCGGCTTTGCGCTGTTCTTTGCGCATAAGGGCACGGTTTACGCCAACGAATTGTGGTGGCAATTCGCCGTGGACGACCGCGCCCCGCGCGCACTGCGGGCGGGGCTGCTGGCCAGCCTGATGCTGGGCGTGGCCGGTCTGGCGATGCTGCTGCGCGCGCCGCGTATCCGCCCCGAGCCGCCCGCGCCGCAGGATCTGGCCGATGCCGCCGCCATCGTCGCGGATTGGGGCACCCCGGAATCGGCATTGGCGCTGAGCGGGGATAAATCGCTGATGTTTTCCGATGACCGCCGCGCCTTTGTGATGTTTGCCGCCTCGGGCCGGTCGTGGTTGTCATATGGCGGTCCCGTCGGCCCGCATGACGCGGCCGAGGAAGTCGCCTTCAGCTTTGCCGATGCGGCGCGCCGGGCCGGGGCCTCGCCCGTGTTCTACGAGGCCGGCCCGCAGGCGGTGCCGCAGATGCTGGAACTGGGGATGACGCTGCACAAGATGGGCGAGGAAGCCGTGGTCAGCCTGCCCGATTTCCGGCTGGAGCAACCGTCGCGCCAAAAGCTGCGGGCGATCCATGCGCGGGCCGGGCACGAGGGGATGGCGCTGGACCTGATGCCCCCGCCGCATGATCCGGCGCTGATCGCAGAGCTGCGCGCGGTATCCGACGACTGGCTGGCGGCGCGCGGGGCGCGGGAAAAGGGCTTTTCGGTCGGGCGGTTCGATGCCGCATGGCTGAACCGCTGGCCCGTGGCAGTTGTGCGGCATCAGGGGCGGATCGTCGCCTTTGCCAATATCCTGACCAGCGCGGGCGGCACGCGGGCGGGCATCGACCTGATGCGGCAATCCGCCGCCGCCCCGCCCGACACGATAGAGTTTCTGTTCACCGCCCTGATGCTGCGCCTGCGCGATCAGGGGTGCGCCGAATTTTCGCTGGGCATGGCACCGCTGCCGGGGCTGATGCCGGAACGGACCGGGCGGCTGTGGGACAGGTTCGGCGCGGTCATCTATCGCCACGGCGGCAGCTTTTACACCTTTGCCGGGCTGCGGGCGTTCAAGGAAAACTTCGCCCCCGACTGGCGCCCGCATTATCTGGCCGCGCCCGGCGCGCTGCCGCCGCTGGTCGCGCTGGCCGATGCTGCGCGGCTGATTTCGGGCAAGGCTCAGCCCAAAAGCAGCGCGAAACCGACCGCATAGGCAATCGCCAGCACGATCAGCGCGGCGGCCAGAGAACGGGCAAGCAATGGGCGCATGGTCACACCATCTCAAAGATTTCACTGTCGATCTGCGACAGGGGCACGCCCAGCTTTTGCAGATCGGCCTTGACCGCCTCTAGCATGGGCGGCGGTCCGCACAGCATATGCGGCCATTCGCGCGACGGCTGGGGCAGAACACGCGACAGCATGTCGCCGTCGATCCGCCCGGTTTCCACGATGAACCCGGCGGGCGGCCAGTCATCATCAGGCGGGTCCTGGATGACATGGATCACGGTCAGGCGGATCTGTTCTGCCATCCGGGCCAGTTCGTCGCGAAAGGCCACGTCATCCCAACTGTCATTGGCATACAGAACGAAAACGGGCCGGGGATCGCGGCGTTCCTGCATCGCGTGCAGGTTGGCGATGACCGGGGTGATCCCCACCCCGCCCGCGATCATGACAAAGCCCCCGGCCCCGGATTCGCGGTCGATCGAGAACTGGCCATATGGCCCGTCGATATAGGCGATGGTGCCCGGTTCGGTTTGTGACAGACGCTGGCTGTCATCGCCAAGGGGTTTGATCGAAAAGGAAATCTCTGGCCCCTTGTCGGGGGCGGTGGAAATCGTGAACGGGTGTTCGCGCAGGCTGAAGGGCGAAGTGCCGACCGTCAGCCACGCGAATTGCCCCGGACGCCAGCCCGACAGCGCCCGCCCCTCGGGGCGCAGGGTCAGGGTGCGGATGCCGTCGCCCTCGTCGCTGTTGTCGGTGACGCGCCACGGGTTGCGCCATTGCCACCACGGGCGCAGCAGGCGGGTATAGACCATCAGCCCCAGCCACATCAGCGTGACGGCCAGCCACAGGGCGCGGGTGCTGTCGGCCCCGGTGAAATGCCCCGCACCCAGCACATGCCAGATTGCCCCGGCAAATCCGGTCAGCGCCAGCCCGACATGCAGCCTGCGCCAGTTCAGATAGCCAAGGCCGACCCGCTGGCGCAGCTCGGAACTGAGGATCAGCGTGACGAAGCACAACAGCGCCACCCGCCCGGCGGTCATATAGGCCGGCGCGACCAGCGGGTTCAGCACCCCCAGATCGTCTTGATGCCAGATATAGAGGATGCCGAAATGCCCCAGCATCAGCGCCACCGCGCCCCAACTGACAAAGCGGTGGAACATGAACACCACATCCGCGCCAAAGGGATGCAGCAGCGGTTTCAGCCGCCCGGTCAGCGCGAATTGCAGCCCGGCCAGCGCAAGGGCCGAAAACCCCAGCCCCAGCGCGACATCGCGTGAAAACACCGTCGCCGCAGGCGGATCGCCCAGCAGGATAACGGCAAAGGGCAGCGCCAGCACAAGCGCCGCAGCCGCCAGCCAGAACGCCCCCCACAGCCAGACAGCCCCTTGCCGGTCGGCGGGGCGCACATGCAACTGCGGGTCGGTGGCGGTCTGGGGCAGAGGGCGGCTCATGCCGGGGTAACGTCGCCAAAATGCCTGCGGTTCCGGGGCGGGCGCGGCGGGATGTGGATGCGGGGCGTGGTGGGTCAGTGTGCCAACGGATCTGAGAGTCAGCCCCTGCGATGATCTGGCGACCAAGCCGGCGTGCGGTGGTGGGAACCGATGGCGGGCAGGGCGGTTAGGGTATGGCGGGCAGGGCGGTTAGGGTAGTGCGCTCCCGATACGCGTCGCACGCCACGCGGACTGACGCCACACTGACGGAGAATGCCGATGCTGACTCAGCAGATGCCCTATTGCGGCCCCGCGCCCTTGCCGGGCGATTTGTGGCGGTCGTGGAATTTCGACCCGCCCCTGCTGATCGCGCTGGCGGTCTTTGGGGTGGTGCTGGCGTGGCGGGCGCAGGGCCGGGTTGCGGCGGCGGTCGGATGGGGGGCGCTGGTGGTGGCCTTTGTCTCGCCTCTGTGCGCGCTGACGGTGGCGCTGTTTTCGGCGCGGGCGGCGCATCATCTGCTGCTGGTGACGGTGGCCGCGCCCGCCCTGGCGCTGGCCTGGCCGATGCTGCGGCAGGTCTCGGCGGCGCTGTCGCTGGTGGTGCTGTCGGCGGCGATGGTGGCATGGAACCTGCCGCGCGTTTATGATGCGGTCTGGGCGTCCGATACGGTTTACTGGGCGATGCAGGCGGCGATGCTGTTGCCCGCATGGGTGTTCTGGTCGGCGGTTCTGGCCCCCAACGGCCCGGCCGAGGATATGCTGCGCCGCGCCTTGCTGACCGGCGGGCTGGCCGGGATCATGGGGCTGATCGGCGCCGTGCTGACCTTTGCCCCCAATGCGCTGTTCTTTCAGCATATCGAGGGCGCCGCCCTGTGGGGCATGACCGCGCTGAGCGATCAGCAACTGGCCGGGCTGGTCATGTGGGTGCCGGGCTTTGTGCCGGTTGCGGTGCTGGCGGCGCTGATGCTGCGCCGGGGCTGGCGGCAGGGGTTCGCCGCATGATCGCCACGTTGAAGTTCCTGCACATCGCCGCGATGCTGGCGTGGTGCGCGGCGCTGGTCGCTCTGCCGGTGCTGCTGGCGGTTTACGGCGACACATGGCGCAACCGCGCGGGCGGGCAGGCGCAGGCGCGCTATGCCGAATTCCGGCTGATTACGCATTACGGCTATATCGGCTTTGCCACACCGGCGGCGATCATCAGCATCGCGGCGGGCACGGCGCTGATCTTTGCCGCGGGGGTGTTCGACCTGTGGTTCGCGGCCAAGCTGGCGCTGGTGTCGGGCATGGTGCTGGTTCATGCGTGGATCGGGCAGATCATCCTGATTTCGGGCGAACAGCAGGGCCGCGCGCGCCTGCCGCATCCGCTGATCGCACTGGCGCTTGGGCTGCCGCTGATGGCCGGGGTGCTGTGGCTGGTGCTGGCCAAGCCGGACCTGTCGGGCCTGATCGCGTGGCTGCCCGCCTTCATGCTGACACCAAGGGGGGCACTGTGAGCCGTTCAATCCGCCTGATGCGTGCCGATCTGATAATCGAACACCAGCTTGCCGCCGTGCCAGCCGGTGATGCCGGTCATCCCGGCCGCCAGCAGCGACAGCAGCCCTCCCCACGGCAGAACCGCGCCGACCGGATCATCCAGCCGGAACCCCCAGTTCAGCCCCAGCACCGACAGCAGCATCACGGCCAGAATGAAATGCGTCCAACTGGCCGAGCGGATGCGGATGCCCGGCACCAGCAACAGCTCGATCGTGCCCGCGATGCCCGCCAGCACGCCGATGGCAAAGGCCACCCCTGCGGCCCAGATGGCGACGCGCGGCCAAAAGCTGTCGCCGGTCAGCCAATACATCGCATCCGCCCCCAAGGTGCAGAAACACAGCGCAATCGGAAAGGCGACCATCATCGCATGGATCGGGTGGCCCGCGACGGCGATTCTGGATTCGGTATCGCCGAACGAGCTGCGTTCCTCGATCGGATCGGACAGGCGGCGGCGCTGGCTGAGGCTGCGTTTCGGGCGCATGGGCGATCCTTTCTGACGACATGTTCCAAGACAAAGGCCATGGCGCTGCTGTTGGTTCCCTTGGCGGGCTGTTCCGGCCCGCTCAGCACGCTGACGCCGGCGGGGCCTGCGGCGCGCGATATTGCGCTGTTGTGGTGGGCGATGCTGGCGGGGTCGGCGGCGATCACCGTGCTGGTGCTGGCACTGATCTGGTCGGCGCTGCGCCGCGCGCCTGCGCCGCAATCGGAACGGCGCTGGATCATGGGCTGGGGGCTGGGCTTCAGCCTTGGCGTGCTGACGCTGGCGCTGGGCTTTGCGCTGTGGATCGGCGAGCGGATGCTGGCGCGCGATGACGGCGCGGTGCAGGTGTCAGCCCATGCCCGGCAGTGGAGCTGGAGCTTTACCCAGCCCGGTCCCGATGGCTCGCCGGTCGAAACGCAAGGCGTGCTGTATGTGCCTGCGGGCCAGCCCTTTGACGTGACCCTGACCGCCGCCGATGTGATCCACAGCTTTTGGGTGCCGCAACTGGGCGGCAAGATGGATGCGATCCCCGGCCATGCCAACCGCCACCGGCTCAGCGCCGACGCCCCCGGCACCTATCAGGGCCTGTGCGCCGAGTTTTGCGGCCTTGGCCATACGGCGATGCGGTTCAGCGTGGTGGTCTATGACCCGGCGGGGCCGCTGCCCGATTTCACCGATGCGCCACCTGATGACGGCCCACCGCTGCCCGCTGACGCGACCCCAGCCCCCGAGGATCAGCCATGACCGACGCCGCCACCCATCCGCCCCAAGGTCAGGCCGCGCGGCAGGCAGATACCGCCGCCATCGCCCCCAACCCGCCGCAGCGTGCCCTGCGGCTGCACCGCGAGCTTGACCGGGTGTGGCGCGATCTGCCGGGGTGGCAGGGGTTCTTTACCTCGGTGAACCACGGCACCATCGGGCTGCGGTTCATGGCGACGGCCTTTGTGTTCTTTGCCATCGGCGGTGTGCTGGCCATGCTGATCCGGGCGCAGCTTGCCACGCGGCAGGGCGCATTTCTGGATACGGAACTGTATAACCAGATCTTCACGATGCACGGCAGCATCATGATGTTTCTGTTCGCCATCCCCATGCTAGAGGGGCTGGCGCTGTGGCTTTTGCCGAAAATCCTTGGCACGCGGGACATGGCCTTTCCGCGCCTGTCCACACTGGGGTATTTCTGTTACCTGTTTGGCGGCTCGGTCATTGTCCTGTCGCTGCTGTTCGGGGCTGCGCCCGATGGCGGCTGGTTCATGTATGTGCCGCTGTCGGGCCGCACCTATACGCCGGGGATCAACGCTGATGTCTGGCTGCTGGGCGTGACCTTTGTCGAAATCAGCGCCGTGGCGGCGGCGGTGGAAATCACCGTCACCATTCTGCGGTGCCGCGCGCCGGGCATGGCGCTGACGAAAATGCCGCTGATGGGCTGGTATCTGCTGGGAACCAGCGTGATGATGCTGGTCGGCTTTCCGCCGCTGATCCTCGGGTCCATTCTGCTAGAGGTCGAGCGCGCCTTTGACTGGCCCTTCTTCGATGTCGCGCGGGGTGGAGACCCCCTACTGTGGCAGCACCTGTTCTGGCTGTTCGGCCACCCCGAGGTCTATATCATCTTTCTGCCCGCCGCCGGGGCGCTGTCCACCATCATTCCGGTTCTGTCGCGCACGACGATTCTTGGCTATGGTGCCATCGTGGCGGCGGTGATCGGGCTGGTGTTCCTGTCATTCGGGCTGTGGGTGCATCACATGTTCACCGTGGGCATCCCGCATATGGCACTGGCGTTCTTTTCCGCCGCTTCGGCGCTGGTGGCGGTGCCGACGGCGGTGCAGATATTCGCCTGGATCGGCACCATGTATGAGGGCCGGGTGCAGTTTCGCCTGCCGATGCTGTATATCATGGGCTTTTTCGCCACCTTCGTTCTGGGCGGGCTGACGGGGGTCATGCTGGCGATGGTGCCGTTCAACTGGCAGGCGCATGACACCACCTTTGTCACCGCACATCTGCATTATGTGCTGGTCGGAGGGTTCGTGTTTCCGATGCTGGCGGCGGTGACGTGGTGGATGCCGCTGATCTGTGGCCGCTGGCGGGTGCGCGGCCTGGGCGAGGCGGCATTCTGGCTGATCTTCATCGGCTTTCACGGCACCTTTTTTCTGATGCACCTGACCGGCCTGCTGGGGATGCCGCGCCGGATCGACGTCTATCCGGCCAACCCGGAATGGGAGTGGCTGAACCTGATGTCCTCGTTCTTTGGCATGGTGCAATCGGCGGGCTTTGCGCTGCTGGTGCTGGATCTGGGGATGCAGGCGCTGTTCGGGCGGCGCAGCTGGCGCAACCCTTGGGGCGCGCCGACGCTGGATTGGGCGATGGCCCTGCCTGCGCCGTCCTATAACTTTGCCAGCCTGCCGCGTCCGGGCGATGATGCGGGCGCGCTGTTGCCGCTGGCGACGGGGCAGGGGCTGCTGCCCGGCGCGCCGCGCGGTCAGCGCGAAATCATCGTGACCGAGGCCGGCTCGGGCCGTCCGCAGCATGTGGCGGTGCTGCCGACGAACACATGGCTGCCGCTGGCGACCTCGGGCGTGATCGGCAGCTTTTTCGCGATGATGCTGGCGGGGTGGTATGGGGCCGCGCTGTTGGGCGTGGCGGCGACGCTGGCGGTGGTGTGGCGTTGGGGGGCGATCATGGGCAGCGCGCAGGATCACGCCCCGATCGCCGCCGCGCCGGGGCTAAGCCTGCCGGTGCATTGGCAGGTGCGCAATACGCTGGGTTACAGCGGTGCGGTGGCGCTGTTGGTGGCCGATGGCACGCTGTTTGCCAGCCTGCTGTTCGGCGTCGGCTTTCTGACGGTGGTGGCGCCCGGCTGGCCCGCGCCCGCCAGCGGTATCGGCACGGCGGTGATGGCGGCGATGACCGCAGGCGCGCTGGCGGCGATGGCGGTGGGGGCAGTTGCGGCGCGGCTGGCCGAAGCGCGCCGCGCCACCGCGGGCGGCGCGATGTGGTCGGCGGTGGGCGTGGCGGCGGCGCTGCTGGCACTGGCGCTGATCGCGGGGCTGGCGGTCGGGCTGGATGACCCGCGCCGCCATGCGCGCGATGCGCTGCGCGGCGTGGCGCTGGCCTATGCGGCGGTGCATGGCACCATCGCGCTGATGCTGGCGCTGCGCAGCCTTGCCGATGCGCGGCAGGGCCGGTTGAGCGCGCAACGGCGCGGGGCTACGCCGGTCTGGCGGCTGTTTCAGGATTTCTGGCTGGCCACCGCCGCGATTCTGGCCGCGCTTGTCGCCGCGCAAGAGGTGCTGTGATGGGCTGGCTGGCACGCGCTTTGGCTGGCCCGACGCTGTGGTCGCTGTTGTTCGCGGCGGTCTATGCGCTGCACGGCACGGGTTGCAATCTGGGCTGGCCGGGCCGCCCCGCGCCCATCGGCGACCTGCACCACTTTGCCATGTGGGCTGTCTGGGCGGCGGGGCTGTTGCTGCATGTGCTCAGCTTTCGGCTGATCCCGGCTGCGTCGGGGCGGGCGCGGGTGATCGTAACCGCCGGGCTGTGGATCGGGCTGGTGGCAACCGCCTTTACGCTGTTTCCGGTGATCGCCGTATCCACCTGCGCTTAGGCAAAGCAAAACCCCCGGCACCGCGTGGCACCGGGGGCTTTGATTGTCAGCACCGCCGATCAGGCAGTGGCGTGCGGCTGTTGTGCCGGGCGTGAGCGGCCCGAAAAGATGCGGTTCACCAGCACAAAGAACACCGGCACGAAAAAGATCGCCAGTGCGGTGCCCGTGATCGTGCCGAACAGCGTCGCATAGCCGATGGCGTGGCGCGCCCCCGCCCCCGCCCCGGACGAGATCACCAGCGGCACCACACCCAGACCAAAGGCCAGCGAGGTCATCAGGATCGGACGAAAGCGCAGCCGTGCGGCGGTGCGCGCCGCCTCGATTGCGGTTTCGCCCATATGCGCCATCCGGTCGCGGGCGAATTCGACGATCAGGATGCCGTTCTTGCCGGTCAGACCCACAACGGTCAGCAGGCCGACCTGAAAGTAAACGCCGTTCGACTGCCCGCCGATCTGCGCCCCGATCAGCGCACCCAGCACGCCGACCGGCATGGCCAGCAGCACCGCGATGGGGATCGTCCAGCTTTCATACAGCGCCGCAAGGCACAGGAACATCGTGGCCAGTGCCAGCGCATACAGCGCCATCGCGCCTGCGCCCGCCTCTTTTTCCTCTAGCGAAAGGCCGGTCCAGCGCAGGTTGAAACCGGGCGGCAGTTGCGCGGCCAGTTCCTCCATCGCGGTCAGCGCCTCGCCCGAGGTAAAGCCGTCTGCCGGGCCGCCCTCGACCGCCATCGAGGGCAGCGCGTTATAGCGCGTGACCTGCTGCGGGCCGTAAACCCATTCCTGCGTGGCGAAGGTGTTGAAATCGACGAAATCGCCATTCGCGTTGGGCACGCGCCACAGGCCCATATCCTCGGGGCGGGTGCGGGCCGCAGGCTCGCCCTGCACATAGACGCGCTTGACCCGGCCTTCATACAGGAAATCGTTGACATAGGCCCCCGACCAGATGGTGTTCAGGAAGGTGCCGACATCCGCCGCCGTCACCCCGACCGCGCCGGCCTTGGCCCAGTCGATGTTCAGGCGGAACTGGGTGGCATCCTCGACCCCGCTGGGGCGCACACCAGACAGGCGGCTGTCCTGCGAGGCCATGCCCAGCAACTGGTTTCGCGCGTTCAGCAATTCCTCATGCGTCTGCCCGCCCGAGGCTTGCAGATAGGCCGAAAAGCCGCTGGCATTGCCCAGTTCCATCATGGCGGGGGGCACGATGGGGATCACCATCGCCTCGCGGATGCCGCCGAACAGCGGGCCAAAGGCGCGGCCCGCAATCGCCTGCGCCGACTGGTCGGGGCGGCTGCGGTCGTGCCAGTCTTTCAGCTTGACGAACATCATGCCCATGTTCTGGCCCTGACCGGCAAAGGAAAAGCCGCGGACCGAGAACACGGCCTCGACGTTTTCTTCCTCGGCGGTGGCGTAATATTGCTGCACGCGGGTCAGGATTTCTTCGGTCTGTTCGGCGGTCGAACCCGAGGGAAGCTGCACGATGGTCATCAGCACGCCCTGATCTTCGTCGGGCAGGAAGGACGTGGGGGTGCGCTGGAACAGCACCACCATGCCGCCGACGATCAGCGCAAAGATCACCAGCATCTTCAGCGGCCCGGCGGTGGCCTTGCCCACGCCCCAGGAATAGCCGTTGGTCAGGCGGGTAAAGTTGCGCTCGAACCAGTTGCTGAAGCGGGTGCCGATGCGGCCGATCAGGCCCTGACGTTTGTGATGGGCGTGCGGTTTCAGCATGGTGGCGCACAGCGCCGGGGTAAAGATGACCGCCACGACCACCGACAGCATCATGGCCGATACGATGGTGACGGCGAACTGTTTATACATTTCCCCGGTCGAGCCGCCGAAAAAGGCCATCGGAACGAACACGGCGGAAATGACCACGCCGATCCCCACCAGCGCGCCGGTGATTTCATCCATCGACTTGCGCGTGGCCTCGACCGGGCCAAGCCCTTCGTCGTGCATGATGCGTTCGACGTTTTCCACCACCACGATGGCGTCATCGACGACAAGGCCGATGGCCAGCACCATGGCCAGCATGGTCAGCGTGTTGATGCTGAACCCAAGCGCCGCCATGATGCCGAAGGTGCCCAGCAGGATCACCGGCACCGCCAGCGTCGGGATCAGCGTGGCGCGGAAGTTGTGCAGGAACAGCAGGATCACCAGGAACACCAGAATCATGGCTTCGACCAGCGTGTGCAGCACCGCCTCGATCGACAGCAGCACAAAGGGCGTGGTGTCATAAGGAACGACATAGCTGACGCCCGCCGGGAACGAGCGGGCAAGGTTTTCCACCTCGGCCTTGACCAGATCGCCGGTTTCCAGCGCATTCGCCCCCGAGGCCAGCTGGATGGCCAGACCCGACGCGGGCTGGCCGTTGTAAAAGCTGCCGATCTCATAGCTTTCGGTGCCCAGTTCCGCCCGCGCCACGTCGCGCAGCAGCACCAGCCCGCCATCGGTATCGGCGCGCAGCACGATGCGTTCGAAATCCTCGGGCGTGCGCAGCAGCGATTGCGCGGTGATGGTGGCGTTCAGCAACTGCCCCGACGGCGCCGGCATGGCGCCAAAGCTGCCGGCTGAAATCTGCGCGTTCTGCGCCGAGATCGCCGCCGTCACGGCCGAGGGTGACAGGTCGTAATATTTCAGCTTTTGCGGGTCCAGCCAGATGCGCATCGCATATTCCGAACCGAACACGCGAATGCTGCCCACGCCGTCCAGACGGGCCAGCGGTTCGACCATGTAGGAATTCATGTAATCGGCAAGGTCGATATTGGTGCGCTGCCCGTCATCGGACACCAGCGCCACCACCATCAGAAAGCCGGTGGCGGATTTTTCCACCGTGATCCCCTGACGGGTGACGGATTCGGGCAGGCCCGATTCGGCCTGCGCCAGCTTGTTCTGGACCTGCACCTGCGCGATGTCGGGATCGGTGCCGATGGCAAAGGTCAGGGTGATCGAGGCCGTGCCGTTCGATGTGGTGCTGGAATTGATGTAACGCAGGCCATCCAGCCCGGTCATCTGCTTTTCCACGATCTGCACCACCGTATCGGCGACGGTTTCCGCCGACGCGCCGGGGTAAGTCGCGCTGACCACGATCTGCGGCCCGGCGATGGACGGATATTGCGAGATCGGCAGGCGCATGATCGACAGCACCCCCAGCCCCATGATCAGAATGGCGATCACCCATGCAAAGATGGGCCGGTCGATAAAGAAACGTGCCATGGGTTACTGCCCTTCCTGCGCGGCCGGGGCCTCGGCCTCGGCTTCGGCGGCACCCTGCGGCGGGGTATCCTCGACGATCTGCACATCGGCGCCCGGCGCGATCTTTTGAAAGCCCGAGGTGATGATCTGGTCGCCCGCATTCAGGCCGGACGTCACCGCCCAGTTGTTGCCCGATGAGGTCAGCACGGTCAGATCGCGCACGACGACCTTGCCATCTTCGACCACCCAGGCATTCGCCGCGCCGGTGCGGTCGCGCATGACGGCGTTCTGCGGCACCAGATAGGTGCCGTTCATCGTGGCCTGCGGCATGTCCACCTCGACATACAGGCCCGGCAGCAGCAGATGCTCGGGGTTGGGGATGGTGATGCGCAGGGTAATCATGCCGGTGGTGGGTTCGACCTGCGGTTCCGCGGCCTCCAGCCGGCCCTTGTGGGTATAGGTGCCGCCGGTGGGCAGGATCAGCGTGGCTTCGGTTTCCGGCAGTTCGCCGGATTTGCCGCTGTCCTGCCAGCGCAGCAGATCGTTGGCCGATTGGGTCACGTCCACATAAATCGGGTCCAGCGCGCGGATGGTGGCCAGCGCGGTGGCCTGCTGCGCGCTGACCAGAGCGCCGGTCGTGGTCTGCGACAGGCCGATGACCCCGGCGATGGGGGCGCGGATCGTGGTGCGGTCAAGGTCGATTTCCGCGCTCATCAGCTGGGCCTGCGACAGTTGCAGGGCGGCATTGGCGGCGTCGCGGCTGGCCACGGCGCTGTCGCGGGCCTGCGCCGACCCGGTGCGGTTGCGATACAGCGTTTCGGCCCGCTCCAGTTCGCGCACCGACAGGTCGTAATTGGCCTGTGCCTGCGCCACGGCGGCACGGGCGGCGGCCACGGCGGCGCTGTAGGTGTCGTCCTCGATCTTATACAGCGGCTGCCCGGCCTCGACGCGCGCGCCTTCGCCGAACAGGCGTTCGCGGATGATGCCCGACACCTGCGGGCGCACCTCGGCCACGGTGGATGCCTGAATCCGGCCCGGCAGGCGGGTGGTCAGGGTGAAATCCTCGGGCTTTGCGGTGACGGTGGTGACGGTCGGCAGAGGGGCCTGCTGGGCATATGCGGATACCGGCAGCAGCAAGGCGGCAACGGCCAGAGCTTTGGTCAAATGGTTTTGCATGGGGGTCTCGGATTAAAGCAATCAGGGAGAGGGGGGATGCCCGGCGGGCAGGTCATTCGATGGTCGGGGCAGGGGGCGCGGACGCCCGGCTGCGCGTTATGTCATCCGGGGGCGGCTGGTGGCGGCATCGGCTGATGGGCGGCGCGCAGCATTGCAATCTGCGCCCGCAACAGTTTGCCACCTGTTTCGGCCAAAGGAAAGGCGCGATCGGATCGCAGCCATTCGCGTAACAGCCCGTCCATAGCTGCCATCAGCAGCACGGCGGCCTCTTTCGTGGTGAAATCGGGGCGCAACTGGCCCCGGCTCTGCACCTGTTCGATGATGCGGTTCAGCAGCGCAAAGACCGCGGATTTGTCCTTGGTCAGCCAGTCCGCTGTCGTGGCGTCGCGGCTGCACCCCGAGGTAATCCAGAACATGCGCTGCGTGCTGAGATCAGCCTCGAAGATCATCAGCGCGTCCTGCCCGGCCTGTTCCAGCAGGCCCATCGGGTCGGGATGCGCGGTTGCGGCGGCATGTTGCAGCATTGCGCGCTGCGGCAGCTCGCTGCGGGCGGACAGGGCCTGCAACAGATCGGTCTTGTCGCGGAAATGCCAGTAGAACGCCCCGCGCGTGACACCCGCCGCGCGCGAGATGGATTCCAGCGTCGCACCGTCGATGCCCTGCGCGCAGAACAGTTCCTCGGCCGCGTCCAGAATCGCGGCTCGGGTCTGTTCGGCATCGTCCTTGGTGCGGCGCATGATGAATCCTTTCAGCGCGGCCTTTCAAACATTCGCGCGTGTATGTAAAGGGGGCATGAGGTTGAGCGGCGCAAAAAGAACCGCGCACCGCCCGGCCCGGCTTTGCCGGAATGCGGTTTCGGGTTGCGGCAGGGTGGGCGGAACCGCAGTCTTTTTTGCGGCGGCGCCCTTGTGTGCCGACTGCAAATAAGGCAACTCGCCGGGTATCATGGCAGAACCGGCACAAGACACCAGCCGCGGCGCGGCGATCACCTTTGACGGCGTGGGCAAGACCTTTGCAGGCGGCGCAACGGCGCTGCATGATGCGACGCTGCATGTCGAACCGGGCGCGATCTGCGGCATCATCGGGCGATCCGGCGCGGGCAAATCGACCTTGCTGCGCATGGTCAACGGGCTGGAGCGTCCGACCAGCGGCACCGTGACCGTGGGCGGGCGCGATGTGGGCGCGGCACGCGGCGGCGATCTGCGCGCGATCCGGCGGCAGGTCGGGATGATTTTCCAGCATTTCAACCTGCTGGCCTCGCGGTCGGTGGCGGGCAATATCGCGCTGCCACTGGAAATCGCCGGGGTGCCGGATGGCGAAATCCGCCCGCGTGTGGCGGAACTGATCGAACAGGTGGGGCTGAACGCGCTGGCCGACCGTTACCCGGCGCAACTGTCGGGCGGGCAGAAACAGCGCGTCGGCATTGCCCGTGCGCTGGCCACCCGCCCGCGCGTGCTGTTGTCGGACGAGGCGACTTCGGCGCTGGACCCGGAAACCACGCAGACGGTGCTGGCCTTGCTGCGCGAGATCAACCGCGATCTTGGGCTGACGATCCTGCTGATTACCCACGAAATGGCGGTGGTGCGTGACATCGCCAGCCATGTGGCGGTGATTGACGGCGGGCGTATCGTGGAAAGCGGGCCGACCTATGACGTGTTCGTGCGCCCGCAGCACGCCACCACACAGTCGTTCCTGTCCGCCGTCACCGGCATTCGCCTGCCCGAATTCATCGCCAGCCGTATGCTGCCGGATCGTCCGGCCACGGGGGGCGAGGAAATCATCCGCGTGACCTTTGCCGGTGTGCATGCCACCGATCCGATGCTGGCGCGGCTGACCGGGCAGATGGGCATCGGCGTCAACATTCTGGCTGGCGCGATCGAGGAAATCGGCCCGCATCCCTTTGGTAACCTGCTGATCGCCGTCGATGCCGCCCGTGCGCCCGAGGCGCGGGGCTTTCTGGAACAACACGGCCTGCTGACCGAGGTGCTTGGCTATGTCGGCTAATCTGATCGCGCTGCTGATGACCGCCACATGGCAGACCGTTTACATGGTCGCCATATCGGCCCTGCTGGGCACGCTGATCGGCCTGCCGTTGGGGGTGTTTCTGGCCACCTCGCAGCGGGGCGAGCTGTTGTCGGCGCCATGGGTGAACAAGGTGCTGGGGCTGGTGGTGAACGCCGCCCGCTCGGTTCCGTTCATCATCCTGGTGGTGGCGATCATCCCGTTTACGCGGGCGATTGTCGGCACATCCATTGGAACCAACGCGGCTATCGTGCCGCTGACCATCGCCGCCGCGCCCTTTATCGCCCGGCTGATCGAAAACGCCATCCGCGAGGTGGACGCCGGTCTGATCGAGGCTGCCCGCGCCATGGGGGCGACGCCGGTGCAGATCATCCGCAAGGTTCTGCTGCGCGAGGCATTGCCGGGCATCACGCTGGGACTGACGCTGGCAGTGGTGTCGCTGATCGGCTATTCCGCCATGGTCGGTGCCGTTGGCGGTGAAGGCCTGGGCGATCTGGGCATCCGCTATGGCTATCAGCGGTTCATGCCGGATGTGATGCTGACCGTTGTGGTGATCCTGATCGTGATGGTGCAACTGGTGCAATCCATCGGCGAATGGATCGCCGCCCGCGTGGACAAGCGCGCCCCCAAGGGCCACTGATTTTCGCAGAAGAAGGAGAGACTGACATGCTGCGACTGACCACTTTCGTTTCCGCCATCGCACTGTTGGCAGCCGCCGCGATGGCCACCGACATCACCGTGGGCGTATCCCCCGGCGAGCATGGCGAGATCATGGAAGAAGTCGCCAAGGTCGCTGCCCCCAAGGGGCTGAACATCCGCGTGATCGAGTTTTCTGATTACGTCGTCCCCAATCAGGCGCTGGCCGATGGCGATCTGAGCGCCAACAGCTTCCAGCACCGGCCCTATCTGGAAAACCAGATCAATGACCGCGGCTTTGATCTGGTCGAGGTCGGCACCACCATCACCACGCCGATGGGGGTCTATTCCAGCAAGATTCAGGATCTGGCCGATCTGCCCGAGGGCGGGCGCGTTGCCATTCCGAACGACCCGACCAACGGCGGGCGCGCGCTGCTGGTGCTGCAACAGAAAGGCGTGCTGAAGCTGGCCGAGGGCACCGGCCTTGTCCCCAGCCCGCTGGATGTGACCGAAAACCCGAAAAACCTGCGCTTTATGGAGTTGGACGCCGCGCAACTGCCGCGCGCGCTGGCCGATGCGGATGTTGCCGTCATCAACACCAACTATGCGCTGGCCTCGGGGCTGAACCCCAAGGATGACGCCATCGCGATGGAAGAAAACAGCCCCTATGTGAACATCATCGTGGTCAAGAACGGCACGCAGGACGAACCCTGGGTCCAGCAACTGGTCGAGGCCTATCACAGCCCCGAGGTCAAAGCCTTTATCGAGGAAAAATACGACGGCGCGGTTCTGCCAAGCTGGTAATCGGCGCGGGGCCGCCCAAAGGCCGGGGGTTTCACACCCCCGGACCCCCGTGGGATATTTTTCGGACCAAAGATGAGGTCGGGCGTTTGTTAGGGGCATCGGGTTTTTCCTGAGCCTTTTTGCCCGGTAGGATATTGAGAGAGCAAGGATGCCTTTGAACCCGGCAGATGAGCGGTTGGCGCGGGTTTTGCCCGAGGGGGTTCTGCGCGAGGTCTCGCCCGGCTATCTGGACGAGCCGCGCGGGCGGTATCTGGGGCAGGCCGGTCTGGTGGCCGCGCCGCGTGATCCGGGCGAGGTGGCGGCGGTGATCCGGGCCTGTGCGGCGGCGCGGGTGGCGGTGGTGCCGCGTGGGGGCGGCACCGGGCTGGTTGGCGGGCAGGTGATGCCGGATGGCCCGGCACCTTTGATCCTGTCGCTGGAACGGATGGCGGCTGTGCGGGCGGTTTACCCTGACGAGGGGGTTTTGCTGGCCGAGGCCGGTGTCACCTTGCAGGCTGCCCGTGATGCGGCGGCGGGGGTGGGGATGCAGTTTCCGCTGTCGCTGGCCTCGCAGGGGACGGCGCAGATTGGCGGGGTGCTGTCCACCAATGCGGGAGGGGTGAACGTGCTGCGTTATGGTTCCGCCCGCGCGCTGTGTCTGGGGGTCGAGGCGGTTTTGCCCGATGGCACGCCGATGCGCGATCTGCGGCGGCTGCGCAAGGATAACACCGGTTATGCCATCCGCGATCTGCTGATCGGGGCCGAGGGCAGTCTGGGCATCATCACCGCCGCCAGTCTGGTGCTGGCCCCGGTGCCTGCTGAAACCGGCGTTGCGATGCTGGTCGTTGAAAGCCCGCAGGCTGCGCTGCGTCTGCTGGCTTTGGCGCAGGCGCGGATGGCGGGTGGGGTCACGGCGTTTGAACTGATCGGCGGGCAGGGCTTGCGCTTTTTGGCCGAGGTTCTGCCGGATATTCGCCAGCCCTTTCCCCAACCGCCCGACTGGTCGGTGCTGATCGAGGTGGGGTTGCCGGCCGGGTTAAGCGCCGCCGACGCGCTGGAGGGGCTGTTCGGCGAGGCCGCCGAAGCCGGGCTGGTCAGCGACGGGGTGATCGCGCAATCAGGCGCGCAGGCGGCTGATCTGTGGACCCTGCGCGAACATATCCCCGACGCCAACCGCCGTATCGGTGCGATTGCCAGCCATGACATCAGCCTGCCGCTGACCGAGGTGGCCGGGTTTATCCGCGATGCAGGCGATTGGTTGGCCGGGCAGGGGGATATGCGGGTGAATTGCTTTGGTCATCTGGGCGATGGCAACCTGCATTACAACCTGTTCCCCGCACCGGGGCGGCGGCGCGAGGATTACGATCAGCAGCGCGCGGGCCTGTCGCGGCATCTGCATCAGATGGTGGTCGAGCGCGGCGGCTCGTTTTCCGCGGAACATGGCGTCGGGCGGCTGAAGGTGGCGGATCTGGCGCATTGGGGTGATCCGGGGCGGCTGGCGGCGATGCGCGCCATCAAGGCCGCGCTGGACCCGCAGGGAATCATGAATCCGGGCGCGGTTCTGGGCTGAACATTTGTTCAGGCGGCACCTGCTGCCGATTGCGCGGGGTAGGGGTAACTATCGCAACAGAGGGTGTTTTCATCGCAATTTCGTCAATTCATGCGGATGGCGATTGCCTTTGTGCGGCCATCGGCGTCAGTGATAACGGCATTAACACTGGTGGAGTATGTGATGGGTTACGCAATCCGAATGGGTGTCGTTGCGATGGTCGCCGTGCTGGCAGGTTGTGGCGGTGGTGGCAGCAGCAGTTCCTCGCCGTCTGGCGATCCGTCGCGGGTGTCGTTTGACGCCATGCGCAATGGGCTGCTGGCGCTGGATCAAGAGTTGGCGCAGGCCAATTCCGTCATAGCCCCGACGCAGGGCCGGGCAACCTATAACGGCTATATGAGCGGTGGCCGCAGCGCGGATATGGCGCTGAACGACCCGGAATTTGCCAGCCGGGTGCAGTTGAGGGCCAATTTCGACCGTCAGACCATGGACGGGCGCTTTTATCAGTTCGCTGACAAGGACAACAATTCGGTGCAAGGCGAACTGACGCTGAGCGATGGCCAGATCGACGGTCGCCGGTTCGAGGCCGATGTGGCCGGGCGTCTGACCGACAGCAACGGCACGCGCATCCGTGTCAGCGGCGAAACCGACGGCGGCTTTTATGGGGCGGGGGCTGCGGCTGTCGTGGGTTCGCTGGTCGTCAGCGATGTAGATCATCCCGATTCCGGGCTGATCGGCGCCTATATCGCCAGGAAATAATGCAGATCGGCGGAATGGGCGGCGCGGATGGCACCGCCCGTATCGCTTAACCGCCGTCAAAGCTGGTCAGGGCGTGGACCTCGATGCCCAATGCCTCCAGCCGGGCGCGTCCGCCCAGATCGGGCAGGTCGATGACAAAGGCGCAGCCGACGATTTCCGCCCCAAGACGCTGGCACAGGGTGATCCCGGCCTCGGCGGTGCCGCCGGTGGCCAGCAGGTCATCGACGATCAGCACCTTTTCGCCGGGCTTGATGGCGTCGTCATGCACCTCCATCACGGCTTCGCCGTATTCCAGCGCGTAAGCCTGCGAAATGACGGTGCCGGGCAGCTTGCCCTTTTTGCGGATCGGGACAAAGCCGGTGGACATCTGATGCGCCACCGCGCCGCCCAGGATAAAGCCCCGCGCCTCTAGCCCCGCCACCTTGTCTATGCGCAGGCCGGCATAGGGGTGCAGCAACTGGTCGATGGCCATGCGAAAGCCCCGCGCGTCGGCAAACAGCGTGGTGACATCGCGAAAGACGATCCCCTCGTGCGGGAAATCGACGATGGTGCGGATATAGTCGCGGACGGTGCGGCTCATGGGCGGTCCTGTTCAAATGTGTCGTGGACGGTGGCGTAATCCTTATAGCCAAGCCGCGCCACCCATCCCGGACCGCGCAGGTCAAAACGACCGTCGATGATGCAGTCATCACGCAGATGCACGCCGGTGACGACGCCGAATACGGCGAAATTCGCCTCGCCCGCCAGCCGGATGATCTGGGTCAGGCGGCATTCCAGCGCGGCGGCGGCCCCGGCCACGCGCGGGGCGTTGATGGTGGTGCAATTTGCGGTGGTGATGCCGCAGGCGTCGAACTCGCTGGTTCCGGCGGGCAGCGCGGCCGAGGTGGCGTTGATCGCCTGCGCCATGCTGCCATCGCCGATATTGACGCAAAACACCCCGGTTTCCGCGATCTGGGCCACGCTGTCCTTGGTGCCGCGGCGGTCGTCCTTGGCCCCGGTCGAGGCAAACATCACCTGCGGCGGCACATAGGCCACGGCGTTGAAAAAGGAATAGGGCGCCAGATTGTCGCCCGCAGGCCCGCGCGTGGAAATCCAGCCGATGGGGCGGGGGGCGATGATCGCGTTGAGCGGGTTATGCGGCAGGCCGTGGCCCGTTTCGGGTCTGTAGAACATGGGGATCAACCTTTGGCTTTGACGCAACCTGCCATCAGGGCGCGGCTTGTGCAATGCGCCCTTGCATCCCCCGGCTTGCATGGTATCCGGCCCCGCACCAGCCAGAGGTCCGATGTTCGAAATCTGTCCCGAAACCGATCAGGATACGCCCGAGGTCGAGGCGCTTTATGACCTGTGTTTCGCACCGGGGCGGACGGCGCTGTCGTCCTATCGCCTGCGCGACGGCGTGCCCAAGGTGGCGGACCTGTGCCTTGTGCTGCGCGATTCGGCGAACATTCTGCTGGCGGCGATCCGGTTCTGGCCGGTGCGTGTGGGCGGGCGGGCCACGCTGCTGCTTGGCCCCATCGCCGTCCACCCCACCGCCCAGGGCGAGGGGCTGGGCGCGATCCTGATGCGCGATTCGCTGGACCGGGCGCGCCGTCTGGGCTGGGGCCGGGTGCTGCTGGTGGGGGATGCGCCCTATTACGCGCGCTTTGGCTTTACCCGGCTGGATGGGGTTGAGATGCCGCCGCCCACCAACCCCGACCGCGTGCTGGGGCTGGCCTTGCAGCCCGGTGCCTGGGACGGCATTTCGGGCGCCGTCACCCGCGAAGAACCGGGCGGTGTGCTGGCAGGGCTGGCAGAACTGGCCCGCGGTTCCCATATCGGTTCAGCCTGCGTCGAGGTCGCAGGTGCCAGGGATGGGAAAGATGACCGCACAAAATCAGGTGGTTCTGCCGCCGATCAATGATCCGACCGTTCACGCCGCGATCCAGCGGCTGGCCCGCCGCTATGTTGATGCGGGCGGTATGGGGATGGAGATCCTGCAATCCATCGGCACCAGCGCCGAAGGGCTGATCGCCCGGCTGCCTGCTCCGGTGCGCAAGCGGATGGACCGGATCACATCGGCGGCGCTGACGCGGGCCTTTGACGCCGCCGCCGGGTCGCGCCGGGTGGTGCGCGACCGGGGTGACTGGTTCAACCGCTTTGCCTCGGCCGTCAGCGGTGCAGCAGGTGGCGTGGGTGGGCTGGCCGGGGCGGTGGTCGAAACGCCGGTCACGGTCACGCTGCTGTCGCGCGCCATTCTGGAAATCGCCGCCGAACACGGCTTTGACCCCGAAGACCAAACCATCCGCGCCGAGGCGCTGCGCGTCTTTGCCGCAGCCGGACCGATCGCCGCCGATGACGCCACCGATCTGGGCCTGCTGGCCGCCAAGCTGTCGGTGACAGGGCAGACCATTCAGGGCCTGATCGCCCGCGTCGCCCCGCGCCTGTCCGCCGTGCTGGGGCAGAAACTGGCGGCGCAGGCGGTGCCGGTGCTGGGGGCCTTTGCCGGGGCCAGCATCAACTACACCTTCACCCGCTATTATCAGGAACTGGCGCGGGTGCATTTCGGCACCCTGCGTCTGGCACAGGAAAGCGGTATCCCGAAAGAGGCGCTGAACGAACGGCTGCGGCTGGCGATCCTGTCCCTGCAAGACCGTCAGCGGACAGTGCGCCGGGCCTGACGGCGCGCCCGCGCTCACCCTCATACGTCGCGCCTGCGGCCTCGTTCCGCCATGCGTATTTATGACAAACAGGAAACGGCGGGCTTCCTGTTTGCCCAAATACGCACCTTTGGGCACAAGATCTTTACGGCAGCGCGGGGTTAGCCATCGGCACCCTGCGCCTCTAGCGACAGGGCTGCTGCTGTTGCGGTCAGGTCCGTGGTGTCCAGCGCGCCCGAGGGGCGGGCCAGCCGGGATTGTGTGATCCACAGCAGGCGGTTTTGTG
The DNA here is from genome assembly GCF_030538755.1 of Paracoccus sp. (in: a-proteobacteria). Taxonomy (GTDB): domain Bacteria; phylum Pseudomonadota; class Alphaproteobacteria; order Rhodobacterales; family Rhodobacteraceae; genus Paracoccus. Next base: position 182,071 of record NZ_JAUNTJ010000002.1, read on the forward strand.
CGCGGGTGATGGCCACATAGGTCAGGCGTTTCCACAATGGCAGGTCGGCCTCGGTCCGGTTCGACCATGCAGCGGCGGCGATGTCGGGGCCGAAGACCTGCACATCGGGCCATTGCGAGCCTTGCGCCTTGTGGATCGTGATTGCCGCCCCGTGCAGAAAAGCCGCGCCCATGCGGGCGGCATAGGGGATGAAGGGTTCCTCGATGTCGGGCATCTCGATCTTGACGATGCTGGCGACCGATACGCGCGGGTCTTCGGCCCCGATGACGTGCAGGCGGGAAAAGCCCGGCTTGCTGCCCGGTCCCAGATAGACCACCTGCGCGCCTTTGATAAGGCCGCGTGCCTCGAGGTCGATGCGTTTCTTGCGGTGTTTCAGCGGCAGTTCCAGCCCGTCGCAGATCAGCGGTTCGCCGGGCAGCAGGGCATCGCCCGGCGCGCCATGGACGGTGCGAAAGGCGTGGATCAGGCGGATGCGGGTGGCGTTGCGCCAGACCAGCACCGGGCTGCGCGCCATCAGGTCGGATTCGACCCGTTCCGCCCAGACCACGCGCGGATCGCGGGCGGCGGCATCGCGCACCATTGCCTCGAAGGCGCGGAAATCCAGTGCCGGATCGGCCAGCGCATGGGCCAGATCAAGGATCGGGCTGTCATCCGCCTGCCGGTGAATGCGGTTCAGGATCAGCCGCTGCGGCGCGGCCAGCTTGTCAAAGACCATCTGCCCCGACTGCCCCACCGGGGCCAGCTGCGCCGGGTCGCCGAACAGCACCAGCAGCGGGAAAATCTCGCGCAGGTCGTCGAACTGGCGGTCGTCCAGCATCGAGGCTTCGTCGATCAGGCCAACGTCCAGCCCGTCTTCGCGCCGTTTCCAGCCCTTGATGAAATCCGACCCGCGCAGGCCCGCCGCCGCCAGTGCGCCGGGGATCGAGGCGTGCTGATCGTAGAATGCCTTGGCACGGTCCAGCGCCTCGTCCGTCAGGCTTTCGATCTTGGGGCGGGTGCCCTCGCCCGCCAGCCATTCGGCGATGCGTTCATATTCGGGGTCGTAAACCGGCGTATAAAGGATGCGATGGATCGTCGTGGCCGGCACGCCGCGTGTGCGCAGCACGAAGGCGGCCTTGTTGGTGGGGGCCAGCACGGCCAGCGTGCGGCGGTCCTTGCGGCGGCGGCCTTCGTAATCGCCGCTGACCAGTTCGACCCCGGCATCGCGCAGGGCGCGGGTGATGCCTGCCAGCAGCATCGTTTTACCCGAACCGGCCTTGCCGATCACCGCCATGACCCGCCCCTTGCCGGGCTGGGGCGGCAGGATTTCTTCGGCCGTCAGGTCGATGCCGGCCTGGGCAAAGGCTTCGGCCAGGGCATCCCAGGCTTCGGCCTGATCGGGGGAAAGGGCGGGAAGGGTCATGCGCCCCCCATAGCGCGGGCGGCGGTGAAAGCGAAGGGGGCAGATGCCGCGCAAAGGCGGGATTCCCCTTGCCGCCCCGTTGTGGCATAGTCGGCGCAAAACAAGAACCCGAGCAGACATGAGCCAGCGTTTCCCCCTGTCATCCGTGATCTTTTTTCTGGTGGTCGTCGCACTGGGCCTGTATTTTGCCTTTGCTGCCGTGCAAGGCCCATCCGGCATCCTGCGCCGCGTCCAGATCGAGGCGGAAACCGCCGAACTGGCCGAGGAACGCGACCGCCTGCGCGCCGAAGTCAGCGAGATGCAGAACCTGACCCGGCGTCTGTCCGATGAATATCTGGATCTGGACCTGCTGGACGAACGCGCCCGCGCCGTGCTGGGCTTTGTCCGCGGGGATGAGGCGGTGATCCGCTAGGCTGCGTCCGCCGCCGCCTGCCATGCGCGTTCGGCCCAGAGGGTCAGACGGTCGTCATCCTCGGCCACATGGGCGGGGATGGCCCAAAAGGATGTCAGCGCCTGCGTCTTGCCCCGGCTGACATATTCCAGCGGCTGCGATCCGGCGGATTCGAACTCGGCGCGCGTGTGGTCATCGACCTTGAGGTAAAGCTCGCCCTGCCAGGCGATGGCAAAGACATGCCCGCCGCGCCAGATGCCGACGCCGCCGAACAGCGGGCGGCTGGTCAGGGCCGCCCAATCCGACAGCCGGTCGATATATTCATCGGCTACGGCCTGCGCCTGCTGCAAACGCTGTGACATGCTGCCTCACTGTGTTGATGGGGCAGTCTGCCATCTCGGCCCTTGCGGCGCAATGCGACCTTGCGCGCACACAAGCCGCATTGCAGGCGCTTTTGTGATGGGTTAACCAATGGTTTAACGCTGAACTATTCCGCCAGCCCTAAAGGAGGAGCCTGCATGGCCCGGAAACCCGCCGCCGCAAAGACAGCGCAATCCAACACATCCGCAGAAGAATTGCTGACCTATTACCGCGATATGCTTTTGATCCGCCGATTCGAGGAAAAGGCGGGCCAGTTGTATGGCATGGGCCTGATCGGGGGGTTCTGCCATCTGTATATCGGGCAGGAAGCCGTCGTCGTCGGTCTTGAGGCCACCACGAAAGAGGGCGATAAGCGCATTACCAGCTATCGCGACCATGGTCATATGCTGGCCTGTGGCATGTCCGCGCGCGGCGTCATGGCCGAACTGACCGGGCGCGAGGGCGGCTATTCCAAAGGCAAGGGCGGCAGCATGCACATGTTCAGCCGCGAAAAGCATTTCTACGGCGGCCACGGCATCGTGGCGGCGCAGGTGCCGCTGGGGGCCGGTCTGGCCTTTGCCGACAAATACCTGGGCAATGACAACGTGACTTTCGCCTATTTCGGCGACGGCGCGGCGAACCAGGGGCAGGTCTATGAAACCTACAACATGGCCGAGCTGTGGGAGCTGCCGGTGATTTTCGTCATAGAAAACAACCAGTATGCCATGGGCACCAGCGTCAAACGCTCGACCAAATCGACGACGCTGTTCGGGCGCGGCGAGGCGTTCGGCATTCCCGGCGAACAGGTCGATGGCATGGACGTGCTGGCCGTCAAGGCGGCGGGCGAAAAGGCCGTGGCGCATTGCCGCGCTGGCAAGGGGCCGTATATCCTTGAGGTGATGACCTATCGCTATCGCGGGCACTCGATGTCGGACCCGGCGAAATACCGCACCCGCGAAGAAGTGCAGAAAATGCGCGACGAACGCGACGCCATCGAACATGTGCGCACCATGCTGCTGCAAGGCGGCCACGCAACCGAAGATGACCTGAAATCCATCGACAAGGAAATCAAGGACATCGTGAACGATTCCGCCGAATTCGCCAAGGAAAGCCCGGAACCGGCCGAAAGCGAATTGTGGACTGACATTTATGCCAGCGATCTGCCGCAAGGCAGCGCCGAAGAAAACGCCTGAGGGGAGGGCTGAACACATGGCAACCGAAATCCTGATGCCCGCCCTGTCGCCGACCATGGAGGAAGGCACGCTGGCCAAATGGCTGAAGAAAGAGGGCGACACGATCAAGGCCGGCGACATCATCGCCGAAATCGAAACCGACAAGGCCACGATGGAATTCGAGGCGGTCGATGAAGGTATTCTGGGCAAGATCCTTGTGGCCGAAGGGTCGCAAGGCGTGGCCGTGAATACCCCCATCGCCGTCATGGTCGAAGAAGGCGAGTCGGTGGAAGACGCCGCCCCCCGCGCCAGCGCACCCGCGCAGGCCAAATCCTCGGACGAGGAAAAAAAGGCCGACGATCAGCCTGCGGCTTCGGCGGTCGAGCAGGTGAAAACCCCGCAGCCCGACGACAGCCCCGACTGGCCCGAAGGCACGCCGATGAAGACCATGACCGTCCGCGAAGCCCTGCGCGAGGCCATGGCCGAAGAAATGGAACGCGACGACACCGTGTTCCTGATGGGTGAGGAAGTTGGCGAATATCAGGGCGCCTACAAGATTTCCCAAGGTCTGCTGGACAAGTTCGGCCCGCGCCGCGTGGTCGATACCCCGATCAGCGAAATCGGCTTTGCCGGTATCGGCACGGGTGCCGCGCTGGCCGGTCTGCGGCCCATCGTGGAATTCATGACCTTCAACTTCGCCATGCAGGCGATGGACCACATCATCAACTCGGCCGCGAAAACGCTGTATATGTCGGGCGGTCAGATGGGCTGCCCCATCGTGTTCCGCGGCCCGAACGGCGCAGCGGCCCGCGTGGCGGCGCAGCACAGCCAGGATTACGCCGCCTGGTATGCGCAGGTTCCCGGTCTGAAGGTCGTGCAGCCCTATTCCGCCGCCGACGCCAAGGGTCTGCTGAAAACCGCGATCCGCGACCCGAATCCGGTGATCTTCCTTGAAAACGAGATCCTGTATGGCCGCAGCTTCGAGGTGCCGGACCTGCCCGACTTTACCATCCCGTTCGGCAAGGCCCGCGTCGCCCGCAAGGGCAGCGACGTGACCATCGTCAGCTTTGGCATCGGCATGGCCCATGCGCTGGCCGCTGCCGACAAGCTGGCCGAGGATGGCATCGACGCCGAGGTGATCGACCTGCGCACCCTGCGTCCGATCGACTATGACACGGTGATCGCCTCGGTGATGAAAACCAATCGCTGCGTGACCGTGGAAGAAGGCTTCCCGGTGGCCAGCATCGGCAACCACCTGTCGGCCTATATCATGGAAAACGCCTTCGATTACCTTGATGCCCCGGTCATCAACTGCACCGGCAAGGACGTGCCCATGCCCTATGCGGCCAACCTTGAAAAACTGGCGCTGATTACGGCTGATGAGGTCGTGGCGGCGGTCAAAAAAGTCACCTATCGGTAAGGGGGAACGATCATGGCAACCGAAATCCTGATGCCCGCCCTGTCCCCCACGATGGAGGAAGGGACGCTGGCCAAATGGCTGGTTAAAGAGGGTGATACCGTCAAATCCGGCGATATTCTGGCCGAAATCGAAACCGACAAGGCCACGATGGAATTCGAGGCCGTCGATGAAGGCATCGTCGGCAAGATTCTGGTGGCCGAAGGGTCCGCCGGGGTCAAGGTGAACACGGCCATCGCCGTGCTGATCGAAGAAGGCGAAAGCGCGGATGATCTGCCCGCGCCCAAGGCGCAGGCCGATGCCCCCGCGCCCAAGGCCGAAGCCGCGCCTGCTGCGGCGGCGGCCCCTGCGGCGGCAGCGCCTGCCCCTGCCGCCCCCAGCCGGGATGGCAACCGCGTCTTTGCCTCGCCTCTGGCGCGGCGGATTGCGGCGGAAAAGGGCATCGACCTGTCGGCGCTGAAAGGCACCGGCCCGCACGGCCGGATCGTCAAGGCCGATGTCGAAGGCGCCAAGCCCGGCGCGGCCGCCGCCCCGGCTCAGGCAGCCGCCCCGGCCGCCGCTGCCCCCGCTGCCGCCAAACCGGCGGCTGGTCCCTCGGCTGAAACCATCCTCAAGATGTATGAAGGCCGCGAAATCGAGGAGGTCGCCCTCGACGGGATGCGCCGCACCATCGCCGCCCGTCTGGGCGAGGCCAAGCAGACCATCCCGCATTTCTACCTGCGCCGGTCGGCCAAGCTGGACGAGCTGATGAAATTCCGCGCCACGCTGAACAAACAGCTTGAATCGCGCGGGGTGAAACTGTCGGTCAACGACTTTATCATCAAGGCCTGCGCACTGGCCCTGCAAGAGGTGCCCGACGCCAATGCCATCTGGGCCGGCGACCGGATCGTAAAGCTCAAGCCCTCGGATGTGGCGGTTGCGGTTGCGGTCGAAGGCGGGCTGTTCACGCCGGTGCTGAAGGATGCGCAGCAGAAAACCCTGTCGGCACTGTCATCGGAAATGAAAGACCTCGCCAACCGCGCCAAGTCGAAAAAGCTGGCTCCGCATGAATATCAGGGCGGCAGCTTTGCGATTTCCAACCTTGGCATGTTCGGCATCGAAAACTTTGATGCGGTCATCAACCCGCCTCATGGCGCGATCCTTGCCGTTGGCGCGGGCATCCAGACCCCGGTGGTCGAAAATGGCGAAGTCGTGGTGCGCAACGTCATGTCGATGACGCTTTCGGTCGATCACCGCGTGATCGACGGTGCCCTTGGCGCGCAACTGCTGCAAGCCATCGTCGCCCATCTGGAAAACCCGATGGGGATGCTGGCCTAAGGCGGCGCGTCAACCAGACACATCGGTCCGGGGCCACCCCGGACCGATCCTAGAAATCCACCGTTACACCCGGCAGGTTCAGCGTGGCGATCAGATCGCGCAATTCCTGACGCGCGGCGATATTCGACATCGACAACTGTTCCGTGCCGATGTCGCGCAGGTCCAGCAGGGTCAGCCCGCGCGGGAACAGCTCGCGGAAAATCACCCGTTCCGAAAAGCCCGGCGCGACGCGGAAACCGATGCGCTTGGACAGGCTGGACAGTGCGCCGCCGACCTTGCGCTTGTTGTGCATGGCCTGCGTGCCCAGACGGTTGCGCAGCACCAGCCAGTCAATCGGCCCGGCCCCCGCCTGCGCCCGCATCTGCCGCGCCGCCCAGACCATTTCGGCATAGATCGACGGGCCAAGCACTTTGCCATCGGGCGACATATGCGCCAGCAGGTCGAAATCGACGAAACTGTCGTTCATCGGCGTTATCAGCGTATCGGCCAGCGTATGGGCCATCTGGCTTAGCTTGGTGTGCGATCCGGGGCAATCCAGCAGGATAAAGTCGCACTCGGGTTCCAGTTCCGTCAGGGCAGGGGACAGCGGGTCGGGGCCATCGGCCAGCGCGCCCAGCCGGGGGGTCGGCAGATCCAGCCCCTCGCGTTTCAGGAAATGCGCCCGGTTTTCCAGATAGCGGCCAAAGCTGCGCTGGCGCACATCCAGATCCAGCGCGCCGACGCGATGCCCCATCCGGGCCAGCGCGGTGGCCACATGCATCGAGGTGGTCGATTTCCCCGACCCGCCCTTTTCATTTCCAACGACGATGATATGCGCCAAAGGTCTGCCTCACATGAACCGGGGCGACCCTAGCGGCCATGCCCGATGTTGAAAAGCCGGGCCGGGCGTGAAAGCTGTGGACAAGCCCGTAACCTGACGTGCAGGATGCGGGACGGCAGGACGAGTGATGATTACGCAAAAGACCAAATACGCGCTCAAGGCGCTGGCGGTGCTGACCGATGAATATGACGCCGGCCGCAAACCCTTGCAGATCGAGGAAATCGCCCGCCGATCCGGTGCGCCCAAGCGGTTTCTGGAACATATCCTGCTGGAAATCCGCAATGCCGGGATTTTGCGGTCCGTGCGCGGGCGCAATGGCGGCTATGCGCTGGCGCGCGATCCCGCGCAGGTGCCGCTGTCTGACCTGCTGCGCCGGATCGACGGGCCGCTGGCACCGCTGCCCTGCCTGTCCACGAAATCCTATCAGCGGTGCGAGGATTGCGCCGACGAAGAAAGCTGCCGCGTCCGCCGCCTGTTCGCCGAGGTGTTCTGGTCTTACCTGCTGCTGCTGGAATCGCTGACGCTGGCCGATCTGCGCGGCAACAAGATCGACAGCCTGCCGGAACTGCCCGAACTGCCCCAAGGGCAGCACGCCGGATAACCGGCGCGGCCCGCGATGGTGCCGGGCCGCGCCTTGTTGCCCCTCAGGCCGCCGTGCTGCGGCGGCGCAGCGCCGCCAGCCCGCCCATGGCCGCCAACAGCGCCCACCCCGCCGCAGGCAGCGGAACCGGCGCCGGGATGGGGGCCGCCGCATAGGCCACCCGCCGCCCCATGGCATCAAGATAGCCGATCAGCAGGTCCGGTTCGTCGGTCTGCATCATGGTCACGCCCAGACCGGCCCAGAACCCGAAGGAACCGTCCAGATCGCCCAGAATAAAGGCGCGGTGGTCGCCTCGCCCGCCCGCGCGCATATCCGGTTCCTCGGGAAAGCTGAGCGTGTTGACCCACAGATGCACGTTATGGGCGGTCGCCAGATCCAGCGCATCCTGATTGAACAGCACGCCGCCATCGCTGGTCAGCGCCCCGCCGCGATAGGTGTCGCGGCCCTGAATGACATCAAAGCCAAGCGTGTCATAGATCGCCGCAAGGTGGTCATGGCCCGAGATCAGATCGTCGCGCACATTCGGCATCAGTTGAACCCCGGTGCCCAGTTCCGCCTGCACCTCTAGCGCGGTGTCCAGTTGCGCGGGGCTGTTGGCGGCGATGGTGGTGACGACGTAATCGGTCATCCCGACGCTTTCGGCGACATCGTAAATATCCCTGATGCTGTCCGCGCCGACCTTGTTATCAAGGTTAATCATGACCTGCCCCTTGGCCGCCGTCAGAAACTGTGCCAGCGTCGGCACGGTTTCCGCGGTTTCCACCCGATCCGGGCCGGACAGCAGCTTGCAGCCGCTGATCGCGGCAAAACTGGTATCGGCCACCGCGCCGGTGCAGTTGGTCGCCCGGTCCAGCGTGTCGTCATGGCTGACCACGAACACCCCGTCCAGCGTGCGGCGCACGTCGATTTCCACCATATCGACGCCCAGCTCGACGGCCCGGTTCAGCGATGCCAGCGAATTTTCGGCCACCACCTCGACCCCGCCTTCAAAGGCCGCGCCACGATGAGCCACAACCATGACGTGATCGCGCCAATCGTTGGCGTTACGGAAACGCTCCAGGATCTGGTCGGCGCGCAGAGGCGCGGCCAAGGCGCTGCCTGCGCCTGCGACAAGGGCGGCGGCACAGAGAAACGCGGCAGAGAATGTACGGAAAATCATCGGGTTATCCTTGGGTGGCTGGGGAATATGCGTGATGCCGCACAATGCCCGATGATTACGAAACAGGCATGACAACGGGGTGGCGAATAATATCTATCGCAGCGGTCGTCTTTTTTCTTGCTTAAGACGACGAATCATGTCGTAATTAACCCATCGCAAGAGACCGCAACCAGAAGGAGGAGATGCGATGACGATGTTTACGCGACTTTCGGCCCTGTTCGTGAACGCCCGTTGCGTCCCGGCGGCGGTCTCGGTGCGGCTGGTCGATTTGTCCACCGGCCAGCCTCACCGGATCAACGGCCTTGCCCTGTCCGTGCGCACCGACACCCCCGACGAGGTGATGGCGCAACTGATGCGGGGCCGTGATCCGGCGCGATGGCGGGCCGAGGTGGTCGGCGGTCCGGTCTGACCACGCCCGCGCCCTGAACCGGCTGGCACCCGCGCGGGGTGCCGGCACAGATCGACAGGATGTTTTCAGCGGAGGAACTGAAGATGCACCATTTCGTCATGTCGGGCCTTGCGCCCTATGCGATGCCGATCCCTTACGATGAATATGATGACCTGATCCGGCGCGATGGCGGCGAACTGGCCACCATTACGATCGCCGGAACCCAGTCGGCCCAAGGCTCGGTGCTGCGCCGTTACTGGGATGGCCGCGTGACCATCGACGCGGGCGGGCGGCAGTTGACCGGCTATCCGGTCGGCGCCACCCCGGCGGTCAAGACCGGGGGCTGGCTGCACCGGCTGCTGGACCGCGCCTGAGCGGCCACGCATGGGCAGACGCCGCCTGTATCGGCGGCGTCTGTCTGTCGGGCGCGGGGTTAATCGCTGTCGCCGGGGTCCGGCGCGCGGCTGATCCGCTCGGTTATTTCGCGCAGGCGGGTCAGGGCCTGTAATGTCACCGGCAATTGCACCGCAGCTTGCAGGAATTCCTGCGAATAGCTGACGACCGAAAAGATCGTGCCGGGGCTGCCGCCAAGCCGGGTGGCCGCGAACCAGATGTTAAAGGCCAGCATTGACAGCAGCACCAGAAAGATCAGCCCATAGACGATGCTTTCGGTATCTGACAGCCGCACCTCTTGCCGCCGCAGCCGCAGGAAATGCGCGGCGATGCGGCGCGGGCTGTGGCTGTCCAGCGCGCTGACCTGCCCTTCGGCGGCCTCGTTCAGCGCGCCGTTCAGGCGGAAAAAGCGCGGCGCGGCGACGGCATAGATCAACAGCATCACCACCAGCGCCCCGGCGGAACTGACCGCCAGATAGCCGTGAAAGAACAGCAGCACCGCCACAGAAACGACAACCTGCACCAGCGATGTCATGGCCTCGGGCGCGGTGTTTTCCAGAAAATCCACCAGTTCGCGGCCCATCAGAACCCGCGCGTTCCTGACGCTGACCGGATCACTGGCTGACCGCGCGGCCTGCACCTTGCCCAACTCGACCCGGATGGTGCCGTAAACCCGCGTATCATACAGCCGCCGCAGCGTCGCAATGGCCATCAGCCCGAACAGCATCAGCAGCAGATGCCGGAACGAGGTTCAGTCGCCGTTCACCAGCCCGTCAATCGACCAGCCGATGAACAGCGGCATCAGCGCAAACAGCGCCGTTTCCAGCAGCGTCAGCACCCAAGTGATGCCGACCTGCCACCAGAACACGCGAAACAACCTGCCAACCGACAGCCGATCCTGCATTCCCAGCGACATAAGCAATCTTTTCCGAATGAAAACGCCGCCCCAAGGGCGGCGTTTCCGTGTTCGCGCGTTTTCCGTGCTGGCCGGGGATCAGAAGCCCAGACCGGCGTATTTGTTCTTGAACCGGGACACGCGGCCGCCGGTGTCCATCAGCTTGGCCGAACCGCCGGTCCATGCCGGGTGCGAGGTCGGGTCGATGTCCAGCGCCATGGTGTCGCCTTCTTTGCCCCAGGTCGAACGCACCTGATAGGTGGTGCCGTCGGTCATCTTGACTTCGATCAGGTGATAGTCGGGGTGAATATCGTTGCGCATCGCCGATCTCCTTATGCGTCAGCTTTGGGCTTGTAGTTGGTTTTTTCGGCGATCCGGGCCGATTTACCGCGACGGTCGCGCAGGTAATACAGCTTGGCGCGGCGCACGCGGCCACGGCGCACGACCGTGATCGAATCGATGTTGGTCGAATACAGCGGGAACACACGTTCCACGCCTTCGCCGAACGAGATCTTGCGAACGGTGAACGAGGCGCTGATGCTGCTGCCGCCCTTGCGGCTGATGCAGACGCCTTCATAGTTCTGGACGCGGGTGCGGGTGCCCTCGGTCACTTTGTAGCCGACGCGCAGGGTGTCACCGGCCTTGAAATCGGGGATGGTCTTGCCAAGCTCGGCGATTTGCTCGGCTTCCAGTTGGGCGATCAGGTTCATCGCAATTCCTTTCATGTCTCGCGGCGGTCCCGCGATTGGTCTGATGCGCCCGAGAGCTGTCGGTCCTTTGTCGGGTCCATACGGGTTTCGTATGCCCGCCACAGGTCGGGGCGGCGTTCCTTGGTCAGCCTTTCGGCCTGCTGCGCCCGCCAACTGGCAATAGCCGCGTGATTGCCGGACAACAGAACATCCGGTATCGCACGGCCTTGCCATTCAGCGGGCTTCGTAAACTGCGGATGTTCAAGCAGACCTTCGGAAAAGGATTCCTCGGCCAGCGACGCCTGATTCCCCAGCACGCGCGGTATAAGCCGAACCGTCGCGTCGATCAAGACCTGAGCGGCCAGTTCGCCCCCGGTCAGGACGTAATCGCCGATGCTGATTTCCTGCACATTGCGGGCATCCAGAACGCGCTGGTCCACGCCCTCGAACCGGCCGCAGATCAGCGTCATCCCCGGCCCCATGGCCAGATCGCGGGCGCGGGCCTGCGTAAAGGGCGCGCCGCGCGGCGACAGATAGATCACCGGCAGGGCAGGGTCGGCCTGATCCAGCGCGGCGGCCATCACATCGGGGCGGATCACCATGCCCGCGCCGCCGCCTGCGGGCGTGTCATCGACATTACGGTGCCGCCCGATCCCGTGTTCGCGCAGCGGGATGGTGCGCAGGTTCCACAGACCTTCGGCCAGCGCGCGCCCGGTCAGCGACAGGCCAAGGATGCCGGGAAACGCCTCGGGGAACAGGGTGATGACATTGGTCGTCCACGCGCCGCGCACCTGCGGTTCGGCCATCAGGTCGCGCGGTGTCGCACTGGCGCGGATCGACAGGCGGCCATGGGATTTCATGCGGGCACCTTTCCGGCAGGGGGCAGCAGCGCGCGTTTGGCCTGCGCCAGCGCGTCGCCACCAAGGGCAGAGCGGTTCAGTTCCAGCATCCGCCCCGTCAGCGCATGGTCCGAGCGGTGCAGATGCGGCACCTGCGTCAGCCGGTCGTGCGCGCCGGGCGGCAGGCGCAGGAAATCGACAAAGGGCTGCGCGATGCCAAAGCGTTCGGCGGCCAGCGTGGCGATGTCGGTCGCCATGACCGTCGCGCCGGGCACGGTCAGCGTTGCCGCCCGCTGCGCCAGCGGCCAGCGGGCCAGATCAGCGGCCAGATCGGCGGGGCTGGCGGTCATGCGCGGCCCGCTGAGCCGCCGGGCGTGATGGGCGTGGATGCTGCGCGCCCAATCGGCCTGATCGCGCAGCGACAGGTGGATCATTACCTCGGTTGCGGCGATGGTGTCGCGCAGCGCGGCAACCACTTCGGTCAGGATCGCGGCGGCCTGAGGATAGGGCGCGTCATCGCCGCGCGGCATCGGGCCGATCAGGTTTTCGGCGCTGATGATGACATCGCGCGGTGTCTTGCCGGGACGGGCCAGCGACAGCCCGCCGATGAACTGCCGCATCTCGTCGCCAAGGGCGGCCAGATTGTGGGGCGAAGGTGCGCGGGTCTGGGCAAAGGCCAGCCGCGTCAGTTCAGTGATGCGGGCAGGCAGGATCAGCGCCGTATGGGGCCAGATCAGCGGGCCATTGGCCCACAGGAACTGCTGCACGCTTTTGGTGCCGGTCTTGTGAAAACCGGGGTGCAGCAGGACGCGGCTCATTCGTCGCTGTCCGGCGGGTCGGCGACGATGCGGCGCGCGGTCAGATCGACGGTCGGCACGGCGGCGCGGGTAAAGGGGATCAGCATCGGATGCGGGCCGTGAACGTCCAGCATATCGCCCGCGCCATGGTCAAAGACGGCGCGCACGCGGCCCAGAATGCGGCCGCCGGTGTCCACCACCTCCAGCCCGATCAGGTCTGCGTGATAGAATTCATCGTCGGGCAGGCTGGGCAGCGCATCGCGCGCGGCCCACAGGGTCACGCCCTTCAGCGCCTCGGCATCTTCGCGTGTGGCAACGCCCGACAGCCGCGCCCCCAGCCCGCCAGTCACGGGCCGCGTCAGCCGGATGGTAAAGCTGCGCCCGCCGTCCTCGGTGGTCAGCGGGCCATAGGTGGCGATGTCGGGGGGATTGGCGCAGAAACTTTTCAACCGCACCTCGCCCTTGACGCCAAAGGCGCCCGCGATGGCGCCCACACAGATCCGTTCGGTCATGTCAGCCCCCGGCACAGCCCGCCGCGAACCGCCCCGCCCGCGTCAAGGCAGGCATCCGCAGCCAGCCAGCGTTCAACGCCGATCCCGGCCGCACAGCCCGCAGCAAAGATGATGGCGACCAGCAGCAGGCGCATCGAACGCTCCTGTCAGAAAGAAAGGCCCGCCCGGTCGGGGCGGGCCATGGCGATTATTCCGCGTCGGCCTCGGCCGGGGCGGCGGCGCGCTCGGCCTTTTTGGCGGCGCGTTCCTGAGCGGCCTTGCCCGGCTCGCCTTTTTTCAGGTTCTTGCGGTCGGCCTTGGGGCGGGTGCCGGCAGCTTCCAGAAAGCGGGCCACGCGGTCGGTCGGCTGCGCGCCCTGATCCAGCCAGTGCTGAACGCGCGTCATGTCCATTTTCACGCGATCTTCGCTGTCTTTGGGCAGCAGCGGGTTATAGGTGCCCAGCTTTTCGATGAAACGACCATCGCGCGGCATCCGGCTGTCGGTTGCAACGATGGCGTAGTGCGGGCGTTTCTTGCTGCCGCCGCGGGCAAGACGGATCTTCATGGCCATTGGGTTTCTCCTTTGAATGGCGGGTTGGGGCAAGGCCCCCTCAAGATTGGAAACTTTCGTGATGGCGGATCACCTCGGCGATCACGAAGTTCAGGAATTTGCGCGCGAATTCCGGGTTCAGGTCGGCTTCGCGCGCAAGGCGTTCCAGCCGTTCGATCTGCGCGGCTTCGCGGGCGGGATCGGACGGCGGAAGATCGTGTTCGGCCTTGAGCACACCGACGGATTGGGTGTGCTTGAACCGTTCGGCCAGCGTATAGACCAGAATGGCGTCCAGCCGGTCGATGCTGGCGCGGTGATCGGCCAGCAGAGTGGCGGCACGGGCGGTTGGATCGGTCATCGGTCGGCCTTTGTGGCAAGGTTGCGGCGGGCGGCGGGCATGTCGGAGGAAATGGCGCGCATCATGCGGGTTCCTGCGGATGACGCCAGACGTTCAGGATGCCAAAGGGGCTTTCCCAATCGCCCTGCCGCTGACAGCCGACACGCTGCGCCAGTGCGGCGGAACGGTCGTTCGGGATCGGCACGAAGGACACCAGCGGCGCCATCCCCTGTGCGGCGGCCCATTTGCGGGCGGCAATCGTGGCCTCGGTCGCGTAGCCGTGGCCTTCGAACCCCTCGAACAACTGCCAGCCCAGTTCCGGTTCGGGCCAGCCCAGATGCTGGATGATGCCGACACTGCCGATCACCTGGCCGGTGGCGCGCAACTCGACCATCCAATAGCCAAAGCCCATCAGCGCCCAATGGCCGGGCAGGGCCAGAAAGGTGAACCAGTTTTCAAACCGATCGCGCGGCCCGCCCACAAAGATGCTGCGCACGTCCGAATAAAAGGCGTCATACGCATCGAAATCCGCCAAGCGCGGTGCGCGCAGGATCAGGCGTTCGGTTTCCACAACCGGGATATGATCGGTCAGTGTCGTCATTTCTTGCCAAACATCCCCGACAGCCCCGAGGGCAGGCCCATGCCGCCAAGCTGGCCGCCAAGGCCGCGCGGGTCTTGCAGCATTTTGGCGGCTTCGGCCATTTTCGCCGGGTCGGCGCTGGCCATGTCGGGCAGGCCGCCGCCCTTGCCCATCATGGCGCGCATGGCCTGACGCATCATGCCGCCCTTCATCTTGCCCAGCTTTTTCATGGTGTCGCCCATCTGCCGTTGCATCTTCAGCAGGCGGTTCAGTTCCTGCACGTCAAGGCCGGCACCGGCGGCGATGCGTTTCTTGCGGCTGGCTTGCAGCAGGTCGGGGTTGGCCCGCTCCTTTTTCGTCATCGCGTTAATCAGCGCGATCTGGCGGCGGATCATGGTGTCGTTCATGCCCGCGTCCTCGGCCTGTTTGGCCATCTTGGCCATGCCGGGCATCATCGACATGATCGACTGCATCCCGCCCATCTTTTGCATCTGTTCCAACTGGCTGCGCATGTCATTCATGTTGAACAGCCCCTTCTGGAACCGCTTGACCATGCGTTCGGCCTGCTCGGCCTCCAGCACCTGTTGCGCCTTTTCGACCAGCGCAACAATGTCACCCATGCCCAGAATGCGGCCCGCGACGCGCTGCGCGTCGAAGGATTCCAGCGCGTCCATCTTTTCGCCAAGGCCGACAAAGCGGATCGGCTTGCCGGTGACGGCGCGCATCGACAGGGCGGCACCGCCGCGCCCGTCGCCGTCCATCCGGGTCAGCACCACGCCGGTGATGCCCACCTTGCCGTCGAATTCGGTGGCGACGTTCACCGCGTCCTGCCCCGTCAGGCCATCGACGACCAGCAGGGTTTCGCGCGGCTGAGCGATGTCGCGCACGGCCTGCACCTCGTCCATCAACTGCTGGTCGATGTGCAGACGGCCCGCCGTGTCCAGCATGAACACGTCATAGCCGCCCAAGGTGGCCTGCTGTTTCGCGCGCCGCGCGATCTGCACCGCCGATTCGCCCGGCACGATGGGCAGGGTATCGACGCCGATCTGCTGGCCCAGAATGGCCAGCTGTTCCATCGCGGCGGGGCGGTTGGTGTCGAGGCTGGCCATCAGCACGCGCTTTTTCTCGCGCTCTTTCAGGCGGCGGGCCAGTTTTGCGGTGGTGGTGGTCTTGCCCGAGCCTTGCAGCCCGACCATCAGGATCGGCGCGGGCGGGTTGTCGATGCGCAGCGCGTCGTCGCCGTCTTCGCCCGCCAGAACCTTGATAAGTTCGTCATGGACGATCTTTACCACCTGCTGGCCGGGGGTGATGGATTTCGTCACCGCCGCGCCGGTGGCCTTGGCCGTGACCGATTTCACGAAAGACCGCGCGACGGGCAGCGATACATCCGCCTCGAGCAGGGCGGTGCGCACCTCGCGCATGGCGGCGGTGACGTCATCTTCGGTCAGGGCACCCTGTTTGGTCAGCCGGTCGAAGACGCCGCCAAGACGGTCGGACAGATTTTCGAACATGGCGGTCCTCCTGCGGGCCAAAACACCAATTGCCCCCGTGGGCGCAGCCGCGCTGACGGGGGGCGATCCCCGCATCGGACGGGGACCGGAAGGCACATCCTTCCGGGAATTGCGGCGCTGATACGCAAAAACGGCCCGCGAGTCAACGCCGGGCCGTTTTCCGTCATCCGCAGCGGATCAGGCGGCGATCTGGTCCAGCGCGGCCTGTGCGCGGGCCAGACCGGCATCGCGATCCATCGCCAGCCCGTCGGCGGGCACGAAGGTCACATCGGTGATGCCCAGAAAGCCCAGCATATGCCGCAGATAGCCCGAGGCGTAATCCAGATCCGACCCGATGGGCGTGCCGGCGGCGGTATAGGCGATGATCGCGCGCTTGCCTTTCAGCAGACCTTCGGGGCCAGCCTCGGTATAGCGAAAGCTGATCCCGGCGCGGGCGATCTGATCCAGCCAGTTCTTCAGCTGCGCGGTGATGGTAAAGTTATAGACCGGCACGCCGATCACCAGAACATCGGCGGCCTGCACCTCGGCCAGAAAGGCGTCCGAGGTGTCGATCAGCGCCTGCTGCTCGGCGGTCGGGTTGGCCGGGGCCAGACGCACGGCCTTGAACCAGTCGGTGTCGATGGCGGGTACGCCTGCGTTCAGATCGCGATAGGTCACGGTCGCATCGGGGTTCTGCGCGGTCAGGCGGGCCACGATGTCGGCGGTCAGCTTGCGCGAGACCGAGGCTTCGCCGGTGATGGCGCTGTCGAGGTGAAGAATGTTCATGGTCGGCTCCTGTCGAATGGGTTGATGGGGAAATAGAGCTTTGCGATTGTGAACGAAACAGCGATAAACGCGCAGGTTCTGTTCGGAAATGCACAGATGGACAATTGGGATGACATCCGCGTGGCGCTGGCCGTTGCGCGTCAGGGCACCATCAGTGCTGCTGCGGCGGAGCTGGGCGTTCACCACGCCACGGTGATCCGCCGCATCGACGCGCTGGAACAGCGGCTGCGCGTGCGCCTGTTTCAGCGCAACCCGCGCGGCTATGCCCCGACCGAGGAAGGCCGCATTCTGCTGGAATCCGGCAGCGGGATCGAGGAACGGATCGCCCAGATGCACACCCGGATCGTCGGCGGCGGGGCGATCGAGGGGGCGCTGACCGTGACCGCGCTGCCCGATCTGCACTGGCTGATCCTGCCGCGCCTTGCGCCTCTGCTGACCGCTCATCCCGGTCTGCGGCTGGATTACCAGACCGACGCGCGCCTGTTCCGGCTGTCGGCGGGCGAAGCCCATGTGGCGATTCGCGGCGCGGCAACCGCGCCCGACGATCCCGATTATGTTGTGCAGCCGTTTCTGCGGTTGCGCACCGGGCTGTTCGCCGCCCCCGGCTTTGCGCTGGCCGGTGATCCGGCGCGCAACCGCTTTGTTCTGGCGGGGGATACGGCGCGGGGCGCGCCCTATATGCCATGGGTGCAGGCGCATGTGCCGCCCGATGCGCAGGTGGTGACGGCGAATGAGCCATCGGCACAGCGCGCGGCCATCGGCATGGGGCTGGGCGTCGGCTTTCTGTTCGCCGATCTGGCCACCGGGCTGGTGGAAATCGCGCACCGCCCCGAATGGGACAGCATTCTGTGGCTGGTCACGCATGTCGATCTGCACCGCAGCCCCAAGGTGCAGGCGGCACTGGCGGCGCTGAAATCGGGATAGCCATCTGCCCGCGCGCAGGCCAAGGTTGCGGGCAAGGAGGAACCACCATGACCCAGCCGATCAGCCGCTTTACCGTCCCCGATCTGGACAGCCTGCCCGACGACATGCGCGACGCGATTCTGAAGGTCGCGGAAAAGTCGGGCTTTATCCCGAACATCTTTCTGGCGCTGGCCCACCGCCCGGCTGAATTCCGCGCCTTTTTCGCCTATCACGACGCGCTGATGGACAAGGACGAGGGGCTGACCAAGGCCGAACGCGAACTGATCGTCGTCGCCACCTCTGGCCTGAACCGCTGCCAGTATTGCGTCGTGGCCCATGGCGCGATCCTGCGCATCCGGGCGAAAGACCCGCTGATCGCCGATCAGGTGGCCATCAACTGGCGCAAGGCCGATCTGTCGGCGCGCCAGTTCGCGATGCTGGATTACGCCGAAAAGGTCACGCTGGACGCAGGCCGCATCACGCAGGCCGACCATGACGCGCTGGCCGCTGCGGGCTTTACCCCCGACGAGGTATGGGACATCGGCGCCATCGCGGCCTTTTTCGGTATGTCGAACCGGCTGGTCAACGCGGGCGACATCCCGCCCAACCCCGAATTCTATCTGCTTGGCCGGGCGTGAGCGCGCCTGCCCGGACCCGCATCGCAAGCCTGCGCGGCCATGCGGCGATGCTGCTGTTTTCGGCGCTGGTCGCCGGGTCGTTTTCGCTGGGCGTGCGGGCCGCCAACCTGATCGAGCCGTCCGCCATCAGCGCCGCCCGGCTGGCGATTGCGGCGGGGTTGCTGGGCGGTCTGGCGCTGGCCGGGCCGGGTCTGCCGCGCACTGTCTTTGCCGCGCCGTGGCGATACCTTGTCGTGGGCGGGTTGTTTGCGGCCTATTTCGTGCTGATGTTCGAGGGGCTGAAAACCGCCCCCGTCGTATCGGCCAGCGCGGTGTTCACGCTGACCCCGATCATCACCGCGGCCTGCGGCTGGTGGCTGATGCGACAGCGCACGACCCGGCGCATGGCCGCTGCACTGACCCTTGGCGGGGCGGGGGCGCTGTGGGTGATCTTTCGCGGCGATCCCGCCGCGCTGATGCGGCTGGACCTTGGCCGGGGCGAGGCGATCTATCTGATCGGCTGCGTCGCCCATGCGCTCTATACACCGATGGTCCGGCATCTGAACCGGGGCGAGCGGCCGCTGCAATTCGCCTTTGGCACCCTCAGCGCCGCAGCACTGATGCTGGTGATCTGGGACCCCGGCGCGCTGACCGCCACCGCATGGCTGGCCCTGCCCGCCATCGTCTGGGTGACGCTGATCTATATCGCCGTGTTCGCCACCGCCGGCACCGCCGTGCTGCTGCAATTCGCGGCCCTGCACCTGCCTGCGGCCAAGGTGATGGCCTATACCTACCTGACCCCGGTCTGGGTCATCGCCATCGAAGCCGCGCTGGGGCAGGGGGTGCCGGTCTGGTCCGCCGTGCCGGGCATCTGCGCCATCATCGCGGCGCTGGTGCTGTTGCTGAAAGAATAGCCCGCCCGCACGACCGGCCCACCCATCTGTCACGCAGCTTTTTCTAAGGTGACATGGCCTTGTCATATCGCCGCGTCAGCATCCTGCCGTTAACCTTTTCAGCACATGGATGAAAAAGATGAAAACATCGCTGACCGTTGTGGCGCTGGTCTCGGCGCTGGTGCTGGCCGCGCCCGCCACCGCCGCCACCTTTGGCACATTGACGGGCGAAGCGCCGCTGGTCGTCGCGCATCGCGGTGCCTCGGGCTATCTGCCGGAACATACGCTGGGCGGGTATGAGCTGTCGATCCGGCTGGGTGCCGACTATATCGAGCCGGACCTGCAACTGACCGCCGATGGCGCGCTGGTGGCGATGCATGACACCACCATGATCCGCACCACCAATGTGCAGGATGTCTTTCCCGGCCGCGACAGCTATCGCGTATCGGATTTCACCCTGGCCGAGATCAGGCAACTGACCGTCCAGCCCTTCGGCCCGCAGGCCGGCCCCGAATATCCGGGCTTTACCCCCTCGATGGCGAATCCCTATCAGGTGCCGACCTTCGACGAGGTGCTGGATTTCCTGACCGCCCATAACGCCGCCACCGGCGACAGCATCGGCATCTACCCCGAGGCGAAAAGCCCGACCTCGGAAACCATGAACCGCCAGATCGTCGAAAAGCTGAGCGCCGCCGGGTTCAGCACCCGCGACGACCGCGCCATCATCCAGAGCTTTGATTTCGACGCGCTGCGTATGATCGGCGAGATTCAGGCCGAAACCGGCGCCAGCCAGTTCCGCGCCGCATTGGGCGGGGCCAGCCTGATCGGCGGCGAATACGCCGTCGGCGGCACGCTGCTGACTGAGATCGCCACCTTCGCCGACGGTCTGGGCGTGTCGATGGGCGGGTCCAGCGCCGCCGTGTCGCTGACGCAGGGCTTTGTCGATGCCGCCCATGCGCTGGGGCTGGCCGTTCATGGCTATACGCTGCGCCCGCTGACCCAGGCCGAATCCGACGCGCAAATCGCCGCGCTGCTGAACCTCGGCTATGACGGCTTTTTCACCGACTACACCGACCGCAGCCGCACCAGCCTGAACGCGCTGGCCCCGGCCCCGGTCCCGCTGCCCGCAGGCGGCCTGCTGATCGCCACCGCCCTGGGCGCGCTGGCCGTGATGCGGCGGCGTCAGGCGGTCTGACCCATCTTTGGTCCGATAAATATCCCACGGGGTGAGGAGGGTCAGGAAAAGGTCCGGTGGACCTTTTCCCCGACGAACGCCCGGCCCTTGGGCCGGGCTGGGGGGTGTGAAACCCCCGGTCCTTCCACCGCAACCTCAGGCGGCCTTTTCATCCGGTTCGACTAGTGCCACGATGTCCATCATGATCCGGTTCAGCTCGAAATCCTTGGGCGTATAGACCCGCGCCACGCCCATGGCGGTCAGGCGCGCGGCGTCGTCGTCGGGGATGATGCCGCCGACGACGACCGGCACATGCGACAGACCGGCAGCGCGCATCCGGTCCATCAGATCCTCGATCAGCGGCAGGTGGCTGCCTGACAGGATCGACAGGCCGACGATATGGGCGTCCTGTTCCTGCGCTGCGGTGACGATCTGTTCCGGGGTCAGGCGGATGCCTTCATAGGTGATGTCCATGCCGCAGTCGCGGGCGCGAAAGGCGATCTGTTCGGCCCCGTTGGAATGGCCGTCGAGGCCGGGCTTGCCCACCACGAACTTCAGCCGCCGCCCCAGTTTCGCGCTGACGGCATCGACGGCCTCGCGGATCGGCTCCAGCCCTTCGGTGCGGTTCGAGGGGCTGGCGGACACGCCGGTCGGGCCGCGGTATTCGCCATGAACCGCGCGCATGATCCCGGCCCATTCGCCGGTGGTCGCGCCCGCTTTGGCGGCGGCGATGGAATAGGGCATGATGTTCTTGCCCGCCCGCGCCGCATCGCGCAGCGCCCCAAGCGCAAGCTGCACCGCCCCTTCATCCCTCCCGGCGCGCCATTCCGCCAGCCGGGCGACCTGATCGGCCTCGACCGCCGGATCAACCACCATGATCGCCCCGTCGCCCGAGGTCAGTGGCGATTCCTCGCCCTGTTGCCAGCGGTTCACGCCGACGACGACGGTTTCATTCGCCTCGATCCGGTTCAGCCGCTCGGCGTTCGATTCGACCAGACGGCCCTTCATGTAATCAATCGCCGCGATCGCCCCGCCCATGTCGTCCAGCAGCGCCAGTTCGTCGCGCGCACCCTGTTTCAGTTCCTCGACCCTGGCGGCGATGACCGGGTTGCCGTCGAACAGATCGCCATATTCCAGCAGATCGGTCTCATAGGCCAGAATCTGCTGCATCCGCAGCGACCATTGCTGATCCCACGGGCGCGGCAGGCCAAGCGCCTCGTTCCAGGCGGGCAGTTGCACCGCCCGCGCCCGCGCGTTTTTCGACAGCGTGACCGCCAGCGTTTCCAGCAGGATGCGATAGACGTTGTTTTCCGGCTGCTGTTCGGTCAGCCCAAGGCTGTTGACCTGCACGCCGTAACGGAAGCGGCGGAATTTTTCATCCTCGATCCCATAGCGATCACGGCAGATTTCGTCCCACAGTTCAGTAAAGGCGCGCATCTTGCACAGTTCGGTCACGAAACGGATGCCGGCGTTCACAAAGAACGAAATCCGCCCCACCATGGTCGGAAATTCCGCCGCCGGCACCTTGCCCTTCAGATCGTCCAGCACCGCAATCGCGGTGGCCAGCGCATAGGCCAGTTCCTGCTGCGGCGTGGCCCCGGCCTCTTGCAGGTGATAGGAACAGACGTTCATCGGGTTCCATTTCGGCAGATGTTCGCGCGTATAGGCGGCCACATCGGTAATCATCGCAAGGCTGGGCTTGGGCGGGCAGATATAGGTGCCGCGCGACAGGTATTCCTTTATCAGGTCGTTCTGCACCGTGCCTTGCAGGGCGGAAATATCGGCGCCCTGTTCCTGCGCCACGGCGATATACAGCGACAACAGCCACGGCGCGGTGGCGTTGATCGTCATCGAGGTGTTCATCTGTTCCAGCGGGATCTGATCGAACAGCGCGCGCATGTCGCCCAGATGGCAGACGGGCACGCCGACCTTGCCCACCTCGCCCCGCGCCAGAATGTGATCGCTGTCATAGCCGGTCTGGGTAGGCAGATCGAAGGCGACCGACAGGCCGGTCTGCCCCTTGGCCAGATTGCTGCGATACAGCGCGTTGGATTTCGCGGCGGTGGAATGCCCGGCATAGGTGCGGAACAGCCAGGGTTTGTCTTTCTGGGTCATCGTCACGGCTCGCAACAATATTACGGTTGAATCACCGATACCGAAAGAATGATGCGCCGTCAATTCGCCGCAGCGCGGCACGAATGTTGCGCTGCGGCGAGGCTGTTGCGGGGCAGGGCGGGCGCTCAGCCGCGGTGGTGACGGCGGCGGCGCAACAGCGCCAGCCCGCCCAGACCCGATACCAGCAGCATCGCCCCCGCAGGCAACGGGATGGGCGCGGGCATGGCCACGTCGATCCAGACCGGGCGGTGATCCGAGGTCGGGAACGGATATTCCCCGGTCAGCACCGACAGCGGATCGGCGCGCGGGGGCCAGAACACGCCAGCCTCCTGCACCGCCAACCCATGCGAGGGCAGAACGTAATCCACCCGCAGATTGCCCGGCGCGGTGTCGGCGAAATCGGCGGTATCCTCGGCCGGGTCTCCGCTGTGGGTCAGGTTCGCGCCGCCTTGCAGCGCGGCGGCCTCGGCCCCGCCTTCGCTGCGCGGGGGCATGGCCGCGTCGATCAGCGGGTGAAACAGCAACTGGTTGATGGCGCTGTCCACGGAATCGCCGTCATGCGGATCGGCGTTCTGATCGCCCGCGATCACGAAAAGCGCCCCCGAGGCCAGCCCGCCCCGCACCCCGGCATCGTCATAGATGTAATCCGCGCCGCTGATGTAATCGGCCCAAAAGCGGATTTCATCGGCATTGCGCAGCCCGTTGCGATCTTCGGGGCCGTCAAAGCTGGGCGGGGTCGGGTGGCTGACCAGAAAATGCACCACGCTGTCGCCGATGCGGATCGGCACGTCCCAATGGCTTTTCGAGGACAGGCGCAGGATGTCCTGTTCCTCGGCGGTATAAAAAGGGCTGCCGTCCGGGTTCACCGGCAGACGCGCGCCGGGCATGTCGGCCCAACGGAAGGTCTGAAAGGTGCGGATCCGATCGGTCAGGATTTCATGGCGCGAAGAGACCGCCATCCCGTATTGCCCCGGAAACAGGCCAAAGCCAAAGGCGTCATTGCCGCCGCCGATGCTGCCATCCTTGTCCAGATCGAACCCGGTCGCGATCCCCGTGTTCGAGGGCGCGACAAAGCTGTAGTCATAGCTGATCCCGGCTGTTGGCCCCATGCCCGACACATTCTGCGGCCGCGCCAGATAGTTCTGGGCGAACAGGGTTTCGACGCCGGGATCATAGTCGAATTCGTTAATCAGCAGAATGTCGGGGGCTATGCGCTGGATCACCTCGGACACGGCGGCGATCTGGGCGTGGCTGCCGCTTTCCATATCGCGGCGCAACTCGCCCTCTGACGCGCGGTTCAGCGAGGCGTTATAGGTGGCAAAGCGCACGGTTTCGGCGCTGGCGGGCAGGGCGGAGGCGGTCAGCAGCAGGGCTGCGGTCATCAGGCGCGGGGTCATGGCGGGTTCCTGTTGGACGAATGCAGCACCAGTCTGGGCGCGGCGTGCAACAGGAACATGTCGCCGCGCTGCGGCATCCCTGCCATGGTTGGGACATATTATTTCATGCTCGACTGTCACAGGGTTGCAATGTTGCGCGGCTGCATTTAACCCTTGAGCCAATCCCGCCCCGATTCTGCGGTGCGGCAAGTTGCAGGAGAAAACGATGGCCCTGGACGCCCCGACCCCGATCGCGCCCTATGATGCGCCGCAAAAAGATCTGTATGAAATCGGCGAGATGCCGCCCCTGGGCCATGTGCCGAAACAGATGTATGCGTGGGCGATTCGCCGCGAACGGCACGGCGAACCCGACAAGGCCATGCAGGTCGAGGTGGTCGATGTTCCGACCATCGACAGCCACGAAGTGCTGGTGCTGGTGATGGCCGCTGGCGTCAACTATAACGGCATCTGGGCCGGTCTGGGCCAGCCGATCAGCCCGTTCGACGGCCACAAGGCACCCTATCACATCGCCGGTTCCGATGCGTCAGGCATCATCTGGGCCGTGGGCGACAAGGTGAAACGCTGGAAAGTCGGCGACGAGGTGGTGATCCACTGCAATCAGGACGATGGCGACGACGAAGAATG
The DNA here is from genome assembly GCF_030538755.1 of Paracoccus sp. (in: a-proteobacteria). Taxonomy (GTDB): domain Bacteria; phylum Pseudomonadota; class Alphaproteobacteria; order Rhodobacterales; family Rhodobacteraceae; genus Paracoccus. The sequence goes on from NZ_JAUNTJ010000002.1 coordinate 206,668, forward strand.
CAACGGCGGCGATCCGATGTATTCGCCGACGCAGCGGATCTGGGGCTATGAAACCCCCGATGGTTCCTTCGCGCAGTTCACCCGCGTTCAGGCGCAGCAGTTGATGCCGCGCCCGCGCCACCTGACATGGGAAGAATCGGCCTGCTATACGCTGACGCTGGCCACCGCCTATCGGATGCTGTTCGGCCACGAACCGCATGAACTGAAACCCGGCCATAACGTGCTGGTCTGGGGCGCCTCGGGCGGGCTTGGATCGTTCGCGATCCAGCTTATCAATGCGGCGGGCGGCAATGCCATCGGCGTCATCTCGGAAGAGGACAAGCGCGATTTCGTCATGGCGCTTGGGGCCAAGGGTGTCATCAACCGCAAGGATTTCAACTGCTGGGGCGCGCTGCCCAAGGTCAATTCCGAAGAATACAAGCAGTGGTTCAACGAGGTGCGCAAATTCGGCAAGGCCATCTGGGACATCACCGGCAAGGGCAATAACGTCGATATCGTCTTCGAACACCCCGGCGAGGCGACCTTCCCCGTATCCACCTTCGTCTGCAAAAAGGGCGGCATGGTGGTGATCTGCGCCGGCACCACCGGGTTCAACTGCACCTTTGACGTGCGCTATATGTGGATGCACCAAAAGCGCCTGCAAGGCAGCCACTTCGCGCATCTGAAACAGGCATCCGCCGCGAACAAGCTGATGCTGGAACGCCGCATCGACCCCTGCATGTCCGAGGTCTTCCCCTGGGCGGAAATCCCGCAGGCGCATATGAAGATGTATAAGAACCAGCACAAACCGGGGAATATGGCGGTTCTGGTGCAATCGCCCCGCACCGGGCTGCGCACCTTCGAAGACGCGCTGGAAGCCGGGCCCAAGGGCTGATCGCTGCGCCATCGCCGCAAAAGGCCGCGCCGTGACGCGCGGCCTTTTCATTTTATATGGAAACATCCGCCGCCTGCCGCGTTTACATCCATAACGCGCAAAACAGGATATTCCATGACCACCCGTTTTTCCCTTGCCGCCGCCTTTGCAATCCTTGCCGCCCCGGCCTTGGCCGATGCCCCCACCGCCACCGTGCTGGATACGCTGATCCTGCCGGAAACGCCGGTGGGCGAACAGGCCTTGGCCGAACTGTCCGGGCTGGCCCATGATCCGCAATCGGGCGTGCTGTATGGCGTATCCGATCAGGGCATCCTGTTCACCTTCGACCTGACGACCGAGGGCGACCGCTTGTCGCTGACCCCGACCGGCGCGGCAAGGCTGACCGATGCCGATGGCGAAACGCTGAAATCAAAGAAGTTCGATCCCGAAGGGCTGGCCTTGATGCCCGCCGAAGGCGGGGACACGCGACTGATGATCCTCAGCGAAACCGGCCCGCAGGCGGGGATCTTTGACGCACAGGGCCAGATGGTGGCCGAACATCCGCTGCCCGATGCGCTGGCCCCCACGCTGGATGAACGGCGCGGCAAACACGGGCCGGAATCGCTGGCGCTGCTGTCGGCGGGCGAACTGGTCACAGCCCCCGAGGTCGCGGCCGAAAACCCCGACGGCAGCTTTCGCCACAACCTGCTGACCAGCGAGGGGCGCGACCTGTCTTATTCCCAACCCAACGAGACCCGGCTCAAGGCCATGGCCACCCTGCGCGATGGCCGCCTGCTGCTGCTGGAACGTCAGGGCAAGGGCAAAAACCTGCGCCCCAACCTGCGCCTGCTCGACCCCGCAGCCTGCGGCGGTGCTGACGGCACCTGCCCGACCACCGCCATCCCGGTCGAGATGCCCGACATCACCGATGCCGATTACGAAGGGCTGACGCAAATCGCCGATGACCTGTTCCTGATGGTCAGCGACGATCAGATCAAAAAGGAACAGCGCACGGTCTTTGTGCTGATGCGCGTGACCGGCCTGTAACCAACGCCCCCGCTTCCTGTTTGCCTAAATACGCACCTTGGGGCAGGGCCGCGCCTGCCAGACACCACGCAGCGCAGGCGCGCCCACCTTACTTGGCCAGCAGCGCGTTGATCGCATCTTCACACACCTGCCCGTGCAAAGGCGGGTCTGCGCAGGCTTGATCCTGAACCGATAGTTGTCTGGCCAGTTTTGTCGCCTCGTCGCTGAACTCTGTCCCCATCGCAATTACAACCAGCAACGCAGCATAAGCGCAGACGGTCAACGCCAATGCCACCGCCGAAGCCGCGATTTTCCAGATACCCTTGCTGCCCTCAAGATACCGGTACAGGGGCGCGATAACCGACAACATGGATGCAAGGGCAAGCGGTGTCATCACCACCGCCAGCACCAGCAACACCCAGACAACCCATATCTGCGACGTGACCTCTGGTAACGCATAAACCCATGCGGCTTTGTGCAGTTCAGGGGCCAGCTGGGCCAGCGGAAACCAGGCCACGATGATAATGGCCGTTGCACCAAAGCGCGTCGCCATCCGGTCGATGGTTTCACCCCAGCCTGGGCGCGCGGCCTTTGGTGGGGTCTTCTGCGGCGTGGGCTGATCCGGGGCTGCCGGATCGCGCGGGTGTGGTGCCGCGATCTGCGCCAGACCGATCAGGGTCGCCGTGCCGATCAGGGTCAGAAACCGCCGCATCCTGCCGCCTTTCTGGTTACGTCAGCAAATCCTCCAACACCAGCGCCATCACCGTGGCGCTGTCCAGCATGTCCTGAATGCCGATCCATTCGTCCGGCTGATGCGCCAGATCCAGAACGCCGGGACCATAGGCGATGCAGTTTTTCAGCTTGCCGATACGGTCGATGTGTTTCTGGTCATAGGTGCCGGGGCTGACCACATAGCCCGCCTGCCGCCCCAGCACCCGCTGGATCGCGGCGGCGGTCGAACGCGCCACCGGGGCGTCGCGGTCGGTCATGCTGGGCTGCACCTCGAACAGATCGCGGATTTCATAGCGGAACGAGGGGCGCGCGGCGCGCACGCGCTCCAGCATGGCCGTGATCTCGGCCTTGACCTCGGCCAGATCCTCTTCGATCAGAAAGCGGCGGTCGATGATGATGCGGCAGCGGTCGGGCACGCAGGGCGCGGGCAGGCCGGGGTGGCCTTCGCCCTCGCCGCCGTGAATGCTGTTGATGTTCAGCGTCGAGGACCGCGCGCCCTCGGGGATGACCGGCATGGCGGTGCGCTTGCCCGCCAGCAGCGGGAACAGCGTGGTTTCCATTTCCTCGATCACCGCGCCCATGTGGCGGATGGCGCAATCGCCCAGAAACGGCATCGAGCCATGGGCGATGCGGCCCTGCGTTTCGATTTCGGCCCACCAGACGCCGCGATGGCCCAGACAGATGCGGTCCTTGTGCAGCGGTTCGGGGATGATGACATGATTCACATGGGCAAAGGCCCCTTGCGCCGCCAGAAAGGCCACGCCGCCATAGCCGCCCGATTCCTCGTCCGCGGTGGCGCTGATTTCGATGCTGCCCGCATAGTCGGGATGGGTGGCGACAAAGGCCTGGGCGGCGATGATGCTGGCGGCCAGCCCGCCCTTCATGTCGCAGGCCCCCCGGCCATAGATGCGGTCGCCGTCCTGTTCGCCGCCAAAGGGATCGCGCGTCCAGCCATGGCCGACCTCGACCACATCGTGATGGCTGTTGAAATGCACGCAATCGCCGGGCCGGGTGCCGCTATGGCGCGCCACGATGTTCCAGCGGGGAAATTCCGCACAATCGCCCGGCGTGCCCTGCGCCCGGATCAGGCGGCACTCCCACCCCTGCGGGGCCAGTCGCGATTCCAGAAAGGCGCAGATGTCATGGTAATGCCGCCCCGGCGGGTTCAGCGTCGGGATGCGGATCAGGTCCTGGGTCAGCGCGATCAGATCATTGCGGCGCGCGGCGATGGCATTGGATAACTGGCTCATGCCGGCAGGCTAGGGGGGCTTGGCGGCGCGGGCAATGGGGATTTCAGCGGGGTGTTTGGCTTGGTTTCGGGTGGCATGGTTGGGTTTTGCGGCGTGGTCGTGCCCAAAGGTGCGTATTTGGGCAAACAGGAAGCGTTGGGTTGTGTTCGGGGGTGTTCCTGCCGGTGATGCTTGTGTGTATGGTGGCGGCGGTTATGGGGGTTCTGTCTGGTCTGCTTTTGCGGCTTGTCGTCAGGGCGTCCCGTTTTCAAACCGGCACTGATGCCTGAACCGTGAAAGATCGCCCATGGCCGCGCTGCTTCGCCTGATTGCCGTTGTCATCGCCATTGAGGCGCTGTTCTATGTGCTGCTGTCGCTTTACATCCGGTCGCTGCGGCGTGAAAAGCTGGAAGAGGAATGGGACCGCCGTCACCCCGACCGCGCGGGCGACAGCAGGGAACGGAAAGATTTCGTGCGGCGTTCCATGGTCGGCTTTGAAAAGACGCTCAAGGCGCGGCTGGTCGGGCTGGTCTTTGTGGTGCCGACGCTGGCCATCATGGCGATCATCTATTACGTCAACAACAGGTAGGGGCGGATATGTATTGGGTCAGGGTCGTTCTGGGCGTCACCTTCGGGCTGATCGTCTTTGCTTTTCTGGATTATACGCTGCCGTCGCAGAACACGGTGCGGATCACCAATACCTATAGCCGGCTGACCGCGATCACCCCCAGCAACCAGATGTTCTATGCGGGCGATGATGCGGGCACGGTCGAAAACCAGCAGGGCCTGCGCGATGTGCGCTTTATCGACACGGTGCGCCCCAATGGCCGTGTGTTCGTGTATCGAAACGAAGATACCGGCTGGCTGTGGCCGCCCTATTTCAAATACGACAGTTCCAATCTGCACGGGCAGGCGACTGATTTGCGCTCGAGCTCGGACAACCCGCGCTGGGTTTCGGTGACGGGTTATGGCTGGAGGATGCCGTGGCTGTCCACCTATCCCAACGCCATTTCGATCCGCCCGGTCGCCGGGCCAGAGGTGCGGGCGACGAACTGGGCGGCGCTGATCGTTCTGGGTGTGATGATGGTGCTGCTGCTGACCTTGTGGCGCATGTGGGCGCAGTTCCGCCAGCGCACCATCGACCCGGCGGTTCAGCGTGTGGATGCCGGTGCTGACCGCGCGCGCGGGCGGCTGTCGCGCTGGCTGGGGCGGTAAGGCCGTGGCAGAGGTTCCTGCATCGCAAAACCCCGGCACGGCGCTGAATCTGGATGCTCTGGCGCGGGTGCGGATCAACACCCCTGCGGTGGAACGGCGCGCGGCCACCATCCCGGCGCGGCGCAGTTTGAAGAAAGACCATCAGGCGGCGTGGCTGCTGAACGTGGTGCGCTGCATCGACCTGACCACGCTGGCGGGTGACGATACGCCCGACCGTGTGGCCCGGCTGTGCGCCAAGGCGCGCCAGCCGATTGCGGCGGATTTGCTGGCGGCGGTGGGGGTGGCGGGGCTGACCACCGGCGCGGTCTGCGTCTATCCGACCATGGTTGCGCCGGCCAAGGCTGCGCTGGCCGGAACCGCGATTCCGGTTGCCAGCGTCGCCACCGGCTTTCCGGCCGGGCTGATGCCGCTGGACCTGCGGCTGGCCGAAATCCGCTATGCCGTCGATCAGGGCGCGGATGAGATCGACATCGTGATAACCCGCGCTCATGTGCTGCGCGGCGAATGGGCGGCGCTGTATGATGAACTGTGCGCCATGCGTGCGGCCTGCGGCGCGGCGCGGATGAAGGCGATTCTGGCCACCGGCGATCTGAAGTCGCTGGAAAACGTCGCCCGCGCCAGCCATGTCGCCATGCAGGCCGGGGCGGACTGGATCAAGACCTCGACCGGGAAAGAGGGGGTGAACGCCACCCTGCCGGTGTCGCTGGTGATGGCGCGCGCGATCCGCGATTATCATGCCGCGACCGGCCACCGCGTCGGATTCAAGCCCGCAGGCGGGTTGCGCACCGCCAAGGACGCGCTGAACTGGCAGATCCTGATGTTCGAGGAACTGGGCCGCGACTGGCTGTCGCCGGACCTGTTCCGCATCGGCGCCTCGTCGTTGCTGGGCGATATCGAGCGCCAGATCAGCCACCATGTCACCGGGCGCTATGCCGCCGCCCACCGTCTGTCCATCGCCTGAGGGGAAACATGTCCAGCGTGAGCGAGATCATGGAACATCTGGATTACGGCCCTTCGTCCGAGGATGCGGGTTTGGTGCGCGACTGGCTGTCGGGGCGCGCCTTTGGCCATTTCATCGGCGGGGCCTTTACCAGGCCCGGCGCGCTGTTCGACACCCGCGACCCGTCCACGGGTGCGGTTCTGGCGCAGGTCACGCAGGGGACGGCGGATGACGTGGCGGCGGCGGTCAAGGCGGCGCGCAAGGCGGCCAAGGGTTGGGCGGCGCTGCCCGGCCACGACCGTGCGCGGCATCTGTATGCGCTGGCCCGGCATATCCAGAAACGCGAACGGTTCCTGTCCGTGCTGGAGGTGCTGGACAACGGCAAACCCATCCGCGAGGCGCGCGACGTGGATATTCCGCTGGCCGCGCGGCACTTTTACCACCACGCGGGCTGGGCCGAACTGCGCGACAGCACCTTTGCGGGGCACACGCCGCTGGGTGTGGTCGGCGCGATCATCCCGTGGAACTTTCCGCTGCTGATGCTGGCGTGGAAGATCGCCCCCGCGCTGGCTGCCGGGAATACCGTGGTGCTGAAGCCCGCCGAATATACGCCGCTGACCGCGCTGGCCTTTGCCGAACTCTGTGCCGAGGCGGGGCTGCCGCCCGGCGTGGTGAACATCGTCACCGGCGATGGCGACACCGGCGCGGCGCTGGTTGCGGCGGATGTGGACAAGATCGCCTTTACCGGCTCGACCGAGGTGGGGCGCGGCATTGCCGAAACACTGGCTGGAACGGGCCGGGCGCTGACGCTGGAACTGGGCGGGAAATCGCCCTTTGTCGTCATGCCCGACGCCGATCTGGACGCGGCGGTGGAAGGCGTGGTCGATTCGATCTGGTTCAATCAGGGGCAGGTCTGCTGCGCCGGATCGCGCCTGCTGGTGGCCGAAGCGGTGGCCGAGCGGTTCGAGACGCTGCTGCGCGCCCGTATGGCCCGGCTGCGTGTTGGCCTGCCGCTGGACAAATCCACCGATGTTGGCGCGATTGTGGACCCGGTGCAGCACGACCGGATTCAGCGCCTTTGTGCCCAATCGGTTGCGGCCGGGGCGGAACTGGTCGGCGGTGCGGCGGATGGCTGCTTTATCGCGCCCGGCTATCTGCGCGGCGTGACGCCGGCCAATCCTGCGTTCGACACGGAAATCTTTGGCCCTATCGCCACGCTGACCACCTTCCGCACCGCGGATGAGGCGGTCGAGCTGGCCAATAACACCCGCTATGGGCTGGCGGCCTCGGTCTGGTCGGAAAGCGCGGCGGTGGCGACCGATCTGGCCGCGCGGATCAAGGCGGGCGTGGTCTGGATCAACGCCGCCAACCTGTTCGACGCGGCTGCGCCCTTTGGCGGGATGCGGGAAAGCGGCTTTGGACGCGAGGGCGGCTTTGCCGGGATGCAGGATTATCTGGCCGTGCCTTTTGGTAAAACGGAAAAGATTTCCACACCCGCTGCGCCGGTGGTGGTGCCGGGGGCAGGGCAGGGAGGCGATGGCATCGACCGCACCGCCAAGCTGTATATCGGCGGCGCGCAGAAACGCCCCGACGGCGGGCAGATGTATGCCGTGCCGGGCGGGCTGGCCCCGCTGACCGGACGCAAGGATGCACGAAACGCCGTCGAGGCGGCGATCAAGGCAGCGGCCAAATGGGCGGCTATGGGGGGGCACGCCCGCGCGCAGGTGCTGTATTTTCTGGCCGAGAACATGGCGCAGCGCCGCGCCGATCTGAGCGCCCGCACCTCTCGCCCCGAAGCGGATGCGGCCATCGCGCGGGTCTTTCACTATGCGGCCTGGGCCGACAAATTCGACGGCCGCAACGTCCAGACCAAACCGGGTCATCTGGTGAATGTGATCCCCGAAGCCTTTGGCGTGATCGGAACCGTTTGCCCCAACAGCGCCCCGCTGGCCGGATTCGTGTCGCTGGTCCTGCCCGCCATCGCCATGGGCAATGCCGTGGTGGCCGTGGCTGCACAGGACGATCCGATGGTGCTGTTCGATTTGTCGCAGATCATGGATACATCCGATCTGCCCGGTGGCGTGGTCAACATCCTGACCGGCCCGCGCGAAGATCTGGCCCAAACGCTGGCCGCCCATGATGAGGTGGCAGCCCTGTGGTATCACGGCACAGCCGACGGCCTGCAATCCGCCGAACGCGCAGCCTGCGGAAATCTTAAACCCGTCTGGCCCGTTCCCGCTTTGAACTGGACCAATGCCCACGCACAGGGCGAGCCGTTCCTGCGTCGCGCCGTGCAGATGAAAACCGTCTGGTTGCCCTATGGCGCCCTGCCTGCCGGAGCCGGCGGCGCCGCCTATTGATAATGCCAACCCAAAGCCCCTGCTGCCCTGCCGGAGCCTCCGGCGGGGATATTTATCGGACCAAAGATGGCCCGGCACACACCCAGCCCCGGCGCATGTCCGGGGAGGGTGTGGCATCTTCGGTCACGGCCATCGGCGTCCCCGCCTGTTCCGTGATTCTTTTATAGCGAGCCGGGGGTTAAGATCAGGTAAAGCTGCGCCTCATCTTTGGTCCGATAAATATCCCACGGGGGTCCGGGGGTGTGAAACCCCCGGTCCTGCCCTATCGCGGAGGCGCCATCGTCACCGCAGGCAGCGGGCAGTCGCGTCTTGTGTCCATGGCGCAATCGCGTGGCTCCAGGTCTCGGGTCAGGCAGATGCGGACTTCTTGCAGGGCGCTGTCGCGGCAGGTGACGGTGATGCCGTCGCGGCTCAGGTTCGGGTTGGCTTCGATGAAGGCATCCTCGACGACGGCGGGGGGCAGGCGGATGTCTTTGTTCAGGCGGCTGAAAACTTGCGGAATGGCGATCTTGTCCAGCGCCTGACGTGTCGTGGCGTAATACCCCCGCGCCGAAAGGCCGGAGCAGCGGCCGTGTTTCTGCCACTGATACCACGCCAGCCCGCCCGATCCCATGATGTCGGCCATGGCCTGGCTTTCACGGCGGGACGGATCGCGCTCGCCAGTTGCGCAGCGTTCTGGCCAGCCGCGTTCATATTGCGGCCACAGCCCATGCACGACAAAGCCGATGCGCTGCCCTGTCGCGCATTGATCGGCGCCCCGATCATCCCCGGTGCTGGCGCACCAGCTGGGCGACCATGACAGCGCCAGAACATAGTAATCGAACTGCCCCGCCACATCGCGCGCAGCCGCCGTGCCCGCCAGTGCCCCGGCAAAGGTCAGCGCCATGATCCATTTTCCTGCCATCTCTGCCCCCGTGGAAAGGATTTTTCTCTTTTCCCCCGGCTGCCCTTGCGATACAAGCCTTGCGAATTTTCCTGAAAACGCGAGACCGGGCAGCGCCCACGCCGTTTTCCCGGCGTAAGCAGTCATGCATGAAGGAGACCAAGATGAACCGCCGCGCTTTGACCCGCCGCAGCCTGATCGCCCTTGGAACGGCTTTGCCGGTTCTGATGGCGATGCCGCGCCTGTCGCTGGCGGACGATGCTGTGCCGGTCATGGGGCGCGTGCATTCCATCCGGCTGGGTGATTTCCAGATCACCACCCTGCTGGGCGGCAGCGGGATGCGGGATGCGCCGATCCAGACCTTTGGCCTGAACGCTGACCCGGCAGAGTTCGAACAGATCAGCCACGACAATTTCGTCCCGTCAGACCGGACCGGCAGCTCCTTTACCATGACGTTGGTGAAAACGCCCGATGCGCTGGTGCTGTTCGATGCCGGGATAGAGGCTGCGATGACCCGCGCCGCGCTGGCCGAGGCCGGTCATGCGCCCGAGGATGTGACCCATGTCGTGCTGACCCATATGCACGGCGACCATGTGGGCGGGCTGATGGAGGGCGACAGCCCGACCTTTCCCAATGCCGAACTGATCGTGCCGCGGCTGGAAAACGACCACTGGGCCGCCAATCCCAATGATGCCTATACCGCCAAGGTCGCGCCGCTGATCGGGGCCGCGCGGCTGATCGGTGATGGCGAACAGGTGCTGCCCGGCATCACGGCCGAGGCCGCCTATGGCCATACCCCCGGCCACACGACCTATCTGCTGGAAAGTCAGGGGCAGCGCCTGCTGGTTTCCGGCGACAGCTTCAACCACTATGTCTATTCGGTGCAGCGCCCCGACTGGCATGTGCGTTTCGATACCGACCAACAGGCGGGCGCTGCCACGCGGCAGCGGGTTCTGGCCCGTCTGGCCGATGAGCGTCTGCCTTTTGTCGGTTATCACATGCCGTTCCCGGCTTTGGGCTTTATTGCGCGCACCGGGGACACTACCTTCCGCTTTGTTCCCGCCAGCTATCAGTTCGACGGCTGATTAAGGAGATAATCATGAACAAGCCGCTTATGGCCAAGGCGACCGCTGTCTGGCTGGTCGATAACACCACCCTCAGCTTTAAGCAGATCGGCGATTTCTGCGGTCTGCACGAACTGGAAGTGCAGGGCATCGCCGATGGCGACGTGGCGACCGGGGTCAAGGGCTATGACCCCATCGCCTCGAACCAGCTTGACCCCGAAGAAATCAAGCGCGGCGAGGCCAGCCCCACCTACAAGCTGAAGTTGAAACACAACCCCGCCGCCGATGGCGAGGAAAAGCGGCGCGGGCCGCGTTATACGCCGCTGTCGAAACGGCAGGATCGCCCGGCGGCGATTCTGTGGCTGGTCAAGTTCCACCCGGAACTGGCCGATGCCCAGATCGCCAAGCTGGTTGGCACCACCAAGCCGACCATTCAGGCCATCCGCGAACGGACCCACTGGAACATCGCCAATATCCAGCCCATCGACCCGGTGGCGCTGGGGCTGTGCCGTCAGACCGAACTGGACGCTGCCGTGCAAAAGGCCGCGCAGAAGAAATCGGCCGAAGGCGGCGTGATGACCGATGACGAACGGCGCAAGCTGGTCAGCACCGAAACCTCGCTGGCCATGGGTGGCGAGGCGCGCTTGCCGACCGCCATCGCCGGGCTGGAAAACTTCCGCCTGACGGACGAACCCGAAGACCAGCAGCCCGAACGCGAACTGGACGCCGACAGCTTCTTCAACCTGCCCGGCGATGATGACGAGGACGACGAAGACTGATGCGCAAGCTGGCCCTGCCTGAACGCCCCGGCTGGCGGTCCGAGGCCGAAAGGCTGGGCTTTACCTTCGCCGATATGCACGGCGAGCCTTATTGGGACGAAACCTCGGCCTATGAATTTTCGCTGGCCGAGGTGGAAAGCCGCATCGAAGACCCCGCCACCGACCTGCACGCCCTCTGCCGCGAGGCGGTGGGCCGGATCGTGACCGATGAATCGCTGATGTCGCGCATGGGTCTGCCGCGCGCGCATTGGGATCTGGTGGCCGACAGTTGGGACGCCGCCCAGCCCGAGGTCTATGGCCGCATGGATCTGGCCTATGACGGTTCTGGCCCGGCCAAGCTGTTGGAATACAACGCCGACACGCCGACTTCGCTGTATGAATCGGCGTCGTTTCAGTGGCTGTGGCTGGAACAGCAGATCGCCGCCGGGGTGCTGCATTCCGGGGACGATCAGTTCAACGGCATTCACGAAGCTTTGGTCGAACGCTGGGGCGCGATCCTGCCCGCTGATACCGACGTGCATTTCGCCGCGATGAAAGACACGCCCGAGGATTACGCCACCGTCGAGGCAATGGCATGGGCCGCGCGCGAGGCCGGGCTTGGCGCGCATTACACCGATCTGGAAAGCATCGGCCTGTCGGATCGCGGCCAGTTCACCGATGCCGAAGATCGCGTCATCGGCACGCTGTTCAAGCTGTATCCATGGGAAGACCTGCTGCGCGATCCCTTTGCCGATCATATCGCCGGCGCGCAGGTGCAGATGATCGAACCGGCGTGGAAGGCGCTGGTTTCGAACAAGGCGATCCTGCCGGTGTTGTGGCAGATCGCGCCGGGCCACCCGAACCTGCTGCCCGCCTTTTTCCTTGACGATGTGGCCGAGGCGCTGACCGGGCGCGGCGTGTCGGTGGCACCGGGCTTTGCCGATGTGGCCGACCGGCTGAAACGCGGCCATGTGGTCAAGCCGATCTTTTCCCGCGAGGGCGCCTCGGTCCAGATTATTGAAAACGGCACCCCCACCGAAACCGCCCCGAACCGCGATTACGACGACCAGCCGATGATCGTGCAGGAATACGCCCCGCTGCCGGTGATGGACGGTTTCCGCCCGATCATCGGCGCATGGATCGTGGGGGAAACCTGCGCGGGCATGGGCATCCGCGAAGACGCCAGCCGCATCACGCAGGATCTGTCGCGCTTCAAGCCGCATTTCATTCGGGATTAAGGGGGCTAAACGCTCCCCTCCCGTTCGATTACCAGCACCCGCGCGATGCCGCAGGGGCGGGCGACATGTTCGCCGCCCTCTCTGGCATGGAAAATATCGCCGGGGTTCAGATGGTGAATGGTGACGATGCCGCCTTCCCTTGCGTGCATATCGACCGCGCCATCCAGAACGACAAAGACTTCGGGGCCATCGTTGACGTGCCATTCATAGGGCTGATCGGTCCAGTGAAGCCGCACGGTCGTGGCGCCACTGATTCGTTCGATGTTCATCGCGCCCCATGCGCGGGTTGCGGTAAAATCCTTGGGTGAAATCACGCGCATCGCCGTTCCTTTCATGCTGTGGCCAACTCATGTTATGGCCGACAAGACACCAGCGCCCGCGCCGCGTCACCTTGCGCAGCGTCGGGATGTGATTGCGAAACGTTCTTTGTGCCATGCAGATCGACAGAACCAACCTGCGTATCCTTGCCCTGCTTGAAAAAGACGGGCGCATCAGCGCCGCTGCCATCGGGCGAGAAATCGGCCTGTCACGCCCGGCGGTTCAGGGGCGCATCGCTGCGCTAGAGGCCGCGGGGATCATTACCGGCTATCACGCCGCGTGATGGAACAGGCTGGGCTGGCCCATGCGCTGCTGTTCGTGCGGATCGCCGCGCGTCCCTGCGACTTGGCGTTGCGTTGGTTGGCCAGTCTGCCCGGCGTCCTGTCGGTCATGTCGTTGGTCGGAGAGATTGACGCGGTGGTCTCGGTCACGCTGCCGGGCATGGCTGAGCTGTCGGCCCTGAACGATCAGCTTGCTGTCTCGGACCTGATTGCCGGGCATGAAAGCCGGATCGTTTTGCGCCATTACAGCGCGGCGTGACGGCTGATCGGCGCGGGGCTGATGGTGATCGACGGGCGCTTGTGGGGTGACATTCGCCGCCGATAACCCCTATATATCGCCAAAACACCGGAGACCCCATGCGCAAACGTTCCCGCACCGTCGCCCTTGCCATTCTGGGCAGCACCGCTTTCGCCCTTGCCGGATGCCGCGATGAACAGACCGCGGCCGAGGCGTTCCCGGATGAGGCGTCCTGCATCGCATCGGCCCAGCAGGGCAACCTGTTCTACACCGAATCCGACTGCCGCGTGGCCTTTGCGCAGGCGGCGCAGGACCATCTGGAAACCGCGCCGCGCTATGAAAGCCTCGAACTGTGCGAACAGGAACACGGGCAGGGCAATTGCGGCGGCGATCCCGCGCAGACCGCGCAGGGCGGCGGGGGCGGGTCGATCTTCATGCCGCTGATGATGGGCTATCTGCTGGGGCAGATGATGGGCGGGCGCGGCGTCGCCAGCCAGCCCCTGGCACGCACAGCGGACGGACGCTTTGCCACGCCGGGCGGCACCAGCGTCGCCAATAATCGCGGCGCCGGCCAGATGCAGCCCGGCGCGTTCAACAAGGCCCCCACCACCATGGGCCAGCCGCCGATGACCCGCGCACAGGTCGCTCAACGCGGCGGCTTTGGCCAGACCGCCACCACCCGCAGCACCGGCAGCCGCAGCACCGGCGGCTAAGGCCGGCCCGCCGCTGTAACCCGAAGGGTGGCGGGGCTTGCCCCATACGCGCTAACTTAAGGGCTTGTGGGGTTTCTGGCGGCGTTT
>NZ_JAUNTJ010000041.1 GCF_030538755.1 Paracoccus sp. (in: a-proteobacteria)
ACCGGCCTGTCACGCCGGGGGTCGCGGGTTCGAGCCCCGTCAACCGCGCCATTTCATCCCCCCCATTCATGATGATGCGCCAGCCAGCCGCGATAAAACGGATGGCCTTCCGGCCCCCCTGTTCCTGATGTAAACCCGCCAGGACAAGGCCCGCACCAAAGGGATGCAAAGACCGGGCGTCAGATCAAGGATGACTGCAATGAACCAACAGGACGAGGCAACCGCGCTGATCGCGCGCATGGGCCGCGCCGCGCAAGAGGCCGCCGTAACCCTGCGTCAGGCCAGCCCCGCCGCGAAACAGGCGGCGCTGAACACCGCTGCCGATGTGCTGGTTGACAACATCCCTGACATTCTGGCCGCGAATGCCCGCGATATGGAATTTGCCCGCGAAAAGGGGCTGTCCGAATCGATGCTCGACCGGCTGAAGCTGGATCAGGCGCGCGTCCGTGACATCGAATCGGGCCTGCGCGCGGTGGCCGATCAGCCCGATCCGGTCGGTCAGATAAGCGCCGAGTGGGACCGCCCCAACGGCCTGCATATTCAGCGGGTGCGCACCCCCATCGGGGTGATCGGCGTGATCTATGAAAGCCGCCCCAATGTCACCGCCGACGCTGGCGCACTGGCGCTGAAATCCGGCAATGCGGTGATTTTACGCGGCGGCTCGGAAAGCCTGCACTCCAGCGCCGCGATCCATGCCGCCATGGTCGAGGGGCTGCGCGCTGCCGACCTGCCGGAAACGGCGATCCAGCTTGTGCCGACCCGCGACCGTGCGGCGGTCAGCGCGATGCTGACGGCGCAGGGGCTGATCGACGTCATCATCCCGCGCGGCGGCAAGGGGCTGGTCGGGCTGGTGCAGGATCAGGCGCGGGTGCCGGTGTTCGCCCATCTCGAAGGCATCTGCCACGTCTATGCCGACGCCGATGCTGATCTGGACAAGGCCCGGCGCGTGGTGGTGAACGCCAAAACCCGCCGCACCGGGATCTGCGGCTCTGCCGAATGCCTGCTGATCGACCGCGCCTTTTACGACCGCCACGGCGATGCGCTGATCCGCGACCTGCTGGACGCCGGCGTTCAGGTCCGCGCCGATGGCGATCTGGCGACGATTTCCGGCACCACCCCGGCCCAGCCCGACGACTTCGGACGCGAGTTTCTCGACAAGATCATCGCCGCCAGGCTGGTCGATGGGGTCGAGGGCGCGATCGAACATATCCGCCGCTACGGCAGCAATCACACCGAAGCGATCCTCACCGAAAACGACGCCACCGCCGCCCGCTTTTTCGCCGGGCTGGACAGCGCGATCCTGATGCGCAACGCCTCGACCCAGTTCGCGGACGGCGGCGAATTCGGCATGGGCGCGGAAATCGGCATCGCCACGGGCAAGCTGCACGCCCGCGGCCCGGTCGGGGCGGAACAACTGACCAGCTTTAAATACATCGTCACCGGCGACGGCACGATCCGACCCTAAGGCGCGTCTTTCGTTTGAAAATATCCTCGGGGGAATCCGTCCCCTCAGGGACGGATGGGGGGCAGACAGCCCCCCTTGCGGCGGTTCAAAAAGAAATCTCGCCGCCTTTTTCATCCAGTTCCCATGTCAGCGGGCGCTGTGCCTCGCGCGCGCATTCCGCCAGCAGCGGAAACTGCACCTCAGAGGGGGCGGGCAGGGTCTGCCCCACAGCGTCGCCGCCCAGCCATGACCACAGCGCATTGTCAGGCTTCATCCGGTTGGCCTCGGCCATCAGCCGCCACCGCTGACCTGCACGAACTGCAAGAACGCGGCCGCCCCATGGCATCGCCGTTTCAAAGCACATGATGGCCAGCAGAATCATCCGCCCCTCGATCCGGGGCAGGTCGCCCTCGGCCTCCAGCGTGATGCGGACGCGGCCCTGTTTGGACATGCCGTCCAGCACCCGTGCCAGATCGGGCTGGCTGACCCGCTGATCGGCGGGGGCGGCGCCAAAGGCCATGCGAAAGGCCTGAATGCGCGCCCGCGCCGCATCGACGGATTCGGCGATCAACTGCACCTCGGGGCTTTTGCCGATGCCGGAAAACTCGCCCGACATTTGCAGCAATTCCAAACCGTTACCGATGGCCCCCAGCGGCGAGACCAGATCGTGGCACAGCCGTGACCCGACCATTGCCGACAAATGAACCGCCGCGATCTTGCTTGCTGCGCCACTCATGCTGACTTACCCTTCAGGAAAGAGGTTGCCATGAACGAAACCCTTGAACCCGGCATGATCGTCCGCCACCCCGGCGCGCCCGAATGGGGCGAGGGGCAGGTGCAGTCGCGTATCGGCGACAGAATCACGGTGAACTTCGCCGATGCCGGAAAGCGGGTCATCGACGGGCGGCGGGTGGTTCTGACGGTGGTCAGGTTCGACACAGGGTTGTGATCTTTGCTCATGCCGCAACTCATCCCTGTATCGGCCTTGAATTGCAATGCCGTTAATGCACAATGTGCAAATAAATTTCTCGACAGATCAAGCGCGGTTGCAATACGGCCTGCGCCCGCCTAGACATGCGGGCCATAAGCAGCAAAAGGTCCGCTTTGGCCGCATGAAGCACGATCCCGGCTATTTCGAAATTCGTCTCGCCACCAGTGAACGCGATCTTATGGCCGCGCAGCGGCTGCGCTATCGCGTGTTTGTCGAGGAACTGGGCGGCGACGGCGATCTGGTCGATCACGACGCCCGGCTCGAACGGGACGAATTCGATCCCGTGGTGGATCACCTCTGCCTGATCGACACCCGCCGCAGCGCCCAGGATCTGGATCATGTCGTCGGTGTTTATCGCCTGCTGCCGGGGTCGCGGGCGGCGGCCTTTGGGCGGTTTTATTGCGATGGCGAATATGACCTGACGCCGCTGCGCGAATCGGGCCGCACCGTGCTGGAGCTGGGCCGGTCCTGCGTCGATCCGGCCTTTCGCGGCGGGTCCGGCATGTTTTTGCTGTGGAACGCGCTGGCCGATTATGTGCTGGATAACGGAATCGAGATCCTGTTCGGCGTCGCCAGCTTTCACGGCACCGATGCCACGATGCTGGCCCCGTCGCTGGCGTGGCTGCACCATCACCACCTTGCCCCCGCCGACCTGCGCCCGCGCGCCCGCCCCGAGGGGTTTCAGCCGATGGACCTGATCCCGCCCGACCGGCTGAACCGGCGCGAGGCGATGCTGGGGATGCCCGCGCTGATTAAGGCGTATCTGCGCCTTGGCGGCATGGTGGGCGAGGGGGCGTTCATCGACCGCGCCTTTAACACCACCGATGTATTCCTGCTGATGGACACAAAGGCGATGTCCGACAAGCACCGCCAGTTCTATCAGACCCGCTGGCAGCAGAACCAATGACCGATCCCGGACGCGGGTCCGCCACATGGCGCGGCGCCGATCCGCCCACGCTGCCCGGCCCGCAGGGGCTGCGCGGCTGGTGGCGGGTGGTCCGGCGCGGCGTTCCGGCGGTGCTGGTGCTGCTGGTCGGAGTCATTCTGATTCTGCCCCTGCGCGCGGTGGAATGGCTGATCGCCGGGCCGCGCCGCCCTGTCACCGGGCCATGGGTGCAGGGCGTCTGCCGCGCCGTTCTGGCTTGCATCGGCATCGGCTGGTCGCGGCAGGGCGTGCCGATGCGCGGGGCCGGGGCGGTGGTGGCCAATCATTCAAGCTGGCTGGATATTCTGGTGATGAACGCCGCCCAGCCGGTGTTCTTTGTCAGCAAGGCCGAGGTGGCGGGCTGGCCCGGCATCAATATCCTGACCGCCGTCACCAACACCCATTTCGTGACCCGCGACCCGAAACTGGCCCGTGCGCAGGCCGATGAGTTCGCGGCCCGCACCCGCGCCGGGCACCGGCTGTTGTTCTTCCCCGAGGGCACCTCGACCGATGGGCGCCGGGTGCTGCCCTTTAAGCCGACGCTGTTTCAGGGCTTTCTGGACCCGGCCTTGCCGGCAGGTCTGGCGATTCAGCCGATGACGGCGGTGTATCAGGCCCCGCCCGGTGCCGATCCGCGCTTTTACGGCTGGTGGGCGGATATGGACCTTGGCCCGCATCTGCTGACCGTGCTGGCCGCGCCGCGTCAGGGGCGGGTCACGGTGATTCTGCACCCTCCGATGCCGGTGGCCGGGCATGACCGCAAGACGCTGGCCGCAGCGGCACAGGCGGCAGTTGCCGCGCCGCTGCAAGGGTAGGGTGCCCCCAACAGGGGCGGCGTTATCCTTGTCGGCGCAATCTGGCTGTCGTTGCGACCGCGCTTGCTGCTAATATCCCCCCAACCTCACAGCCTGCGAGACCCTGTATGAGCCGCTTTGCCGCCCCCATCGCCGAACAAATCTGGGATATGAAATACCGCCTGCGCGATGCGGACGGCACGCCCATCGACCTGTCGGTCGAAGATAGCTGGCGTCGCGTCGCCCGCGATCTGGCCAGCGTCGAAGCCGACCCCGATGCGTGGGAGCCACGCTTTTACGCCGCGCTTGAGGATTTCAAGTTCCTGCCCGCCGGGCGCATTCTGGCGGGTGCGGGCACGGGCCGGTCGGTGACGCTGTTCAACTGTTTCGTGATGGGCACCATCCCCGATGACATGGGCGGCATTTTCGACATGCTGCGCGAGGCGGCGCTGACCATGCAGCAGGGCGGGGGCATCGGCTATGACTTCAGCACCATCCGCCCGCGCGGGGCCGAGGTGCGGGGCGTGGCCGCCGATGCCTCTGGTCCCTTGTCCTTTATGGATGTGTGGGATGCGATGTGCCGCACGATCATGTCGGCCGGTTCGCGCCGGGGGGCGATGATGGCGACCATGCGCTGCGATCACCCCGACATCGAAGCCTTTATCGCCGCCAAACAGGACAGCGCCCGGCTGCGCATGTTCAACCTGTCGGTGCTGGTGACGGATGCCTTTATGCAGGCGGTGCAGGGTGACGGGCCGTGGGATCTGGTTTTCGGCGGCAAGATCTATCACACCGTTCAGGCGCGCGATCTGTGGAACAGGATCATGCGTGCCACCTATGATTATGCCGAACCCGGCGTGATCTTTATCGACCGGATCAACGCGGCCAATAACCTGCATTATGCCGAAACCATTGCGGCGACGAACCCCTGCGGCGAACAGCCCCTGCCGCCCTATGGGGCCTGTCTGCTGGGGTCGGTGAACCTGGCGCGGCTGGTGACGGACCCGTTCACGCCGCAGGCGCGGCTGGATGGCGCGGCGCTGGATGATCTGGTGCGCACCGCGATCCGCATGATGGATAACGTGGTCGATGCCAGCCGCTTTCCGCTGCCGCAACAGGCGGCCGAGGCGCAGGCGAAACGCCGCATCGGTCTGGGCGTGACCGGGCTGGCCGATGCGCTGCTGATGCTGGGGCTGCGCTATGGTGCGCTGGATGCGGTGGCGCAGACGCGCGACTGGATGCGCGCGATTGCGCGCGCTGCCTATCTGGCCAGTGCCGGTCTGGCCGCCGAAAAGGGGGCCTTTCCGCTGTTCGATGCCGATGAATATCTGGCATCCGGCTTTATGCAGCGCATGGATGACGAGGTGCGCACAGCCATCGCGCAGCATGGCATCCGCAACGCTCTGCTGACCAGCATCGCCCCCACCGGCACCATCAGCCTGTATGCCGGCAATGTGTCATCCGGGATCGAGCCGGTCTTTGCCTATGCCTACACCCGCAAGGTGCTGCAAAAGGATGGCTCGCGCACGGAAGAAGAGGTCGTCGATTACGCCGTGCAGATGTGGCGCGATCTGCATGGCGATGCGCGGCTGCCGGATTATTTCGTCAATGCCCAGACACTTGCTCCGCTGGATCACGTTGCCATGCAGGCGGCGGCGCAGGAATGGGTGGACAGTTCGATCAGCAAGACCATCAACTGCCCCGAGGATATTTCCTTTGACGATTTCAAGGGCGTGTATCTGGCCGCATGGGATCTGGGCTGCAAGGGCTGCACCACCTATCGCCCGAACGAGGTGACGGGTTCGGTGCTGTCGGTCAGCGAAACGGCGGATGCCGCGCCGCAGGCCGACAAGGGCGCCGATGTCGTCTATCTGACCGAACCGCTGGATCGCCCCGCCGCGCTGGAGGGCGCGACCTACAAGCTGAAATGGCCGGGGTCGGAACATGCGATCTATATCACCGTCAACGACATCATTCAGGGCGACCAGCGCCGCCCGTTCGAGGTGTTCATCAATTCAAAGAACATGGAGCATTTCGCCTGGACCGTGGCCCTGACCCGGATGGTGTCGGCGGTGTTCCGGCGCGGCGGCGATGTGTCTTTCGTGGTTGAAGAGCTGAAAGCCGTCTTTGATCCGCGCGGCGGTGCGTGGATGCAGGGGCGCTATGTGCCCTCGATCCTTGCGGCCATCGGTGGCGTGATTGAACGCCACATGATCGCCATCGGCTTTCTGGCGGGCGAGGGGGCGGGGCTGAAATCCGACCCCAAGGCCGAAGTCATGGCCGTGGGCCAGCCCCCGCGCGGCCCCGCCTGCCCAAGCTGCGGTCAATACGGAATGCGCATGATCGAGGGCTGCATGACCTGCCCAAGCTGCGGCCACAGCAAATGCGGCTAGGCCGGGGTGGGGTTTCGGCCCGCGCTGCCGTTCTGACAGATACCGCCAGCCCCGCGATCAGGGGGCTGGCGCGGGTGCTGCGTTAACCTTCCAGCGCCTCAAGCTCGTCGATGAAGCCTTCGATCATCGACAGCCCCTTGTCCCAGAACGCCGGGTCGCTGGCGTCCAGCCCAAAGGGGGCCAGCAGGTCGGAATGGTGTTTCGACCCGCCTGCGCGCAGCAGGTCGAAGTATTTTTGCTGGAACCCGTCCGGCGCGGCCTCGTAGGCGGCATAAAGCGCGTTCACCAGCCCGTCGCCAAAGGCATAGGCGTAAACGTAAAAGGGCGAATGCACGAAATGCGGGATATAGGACCAGAAGGTTTCATATCCCGGCATGAATTCGAACACCGGGCCAAGCGATTCGGCCTGCACCGACATCCACAGGGCGTTGATGTCCTCGGGCGTCAGTTCGCCCTGCGCGCGGGCGGCGTGCAGTTTGGATTCGAAATCGTAAAACGCGATCTGGCGCACGACCGTGTTAATCATGTCCTCGACCTTGCCGGCCAGCAGGGTCTTGCGCTGCACGGGGTCGCTGGTTTTGTCCAGCAGCGCGCGGAAGGTCAGCATCTCGCCAAAGACCGATGCGGTTTCGGCCAGCGTCAGCGGGGTGTCGGCCAGCAATTCGCCCTGCGCCGCCGCCAGCCGCTGATGAACGCCGTGGCCCAGTTCATGCGCCAGCGTCATCACGTCGCGCGGCTTGCCCAGATAGTTCAGCAGAACATAGGGATGCACATCGGTCACGGTCGGATGGGCAAAGGCACCCGGCGATTTGCCCTGCGTCACGCCCGCGTCGATCCAGCCCTTGTCAAAGAACGGCGCGGCCAGATCGGCCAGTTCCGGGTCAAAGCCCGCATAGGCGTCCAGCACGATCTGCCGCGCCTCGTCCCAGCCGATCAGGCGCGGGGTTTCGGTCGGCAGCGGGGCGTTGCGATCCCAGACCTGCAACTTGTCCAGCCCCAGCCATTTGGCCTTTAGCGCGTAATAGCGATGCGACAGGCGCGGATAGGCGGCCACCACGGCGGCGCGCAGGGCCTCGACCACCTCGGGTTCCACGTCATTGGACAGGTGGCGGCCATGCTGAGGGGTCGGCATCTTGCGCCATTTGTCCTCGATCGCCTTTTCCTTGGCCAGCGTGTTGTGGATGCGCGCGAACAGGGTCTGATTGCGGCCAAAGACCGCCGCCAGCGCGCGCGCCCCGGCCTCGCGCCGGGAACGGTCATGGTCGGTCAGCAGGTTCAGCGTCGCCTCCAGCCCAAGGGTCTGGCCGTTGACGTCGAACTCCAGCGCGGTCATGGTTTCGTCGAACAGCCGGTTCCACGCCGCCGCGCCCACCACGGAATTGTCGTGCAGGAACTGTTCCAGCTCGTCCGACAATTGATGCGGGCGCATGGCGCGCATCCGGTCGAACACCGGCTTGTATCGCGCCACCTGTGCGTCCGCGAAAACCGCCTGATAGCGGTCGTCGGGAATACGGTTGAATTCGAGGCTGAAGAACACCAGCGGCGTCGTGTCCTCGGTCACGCGGGCCTGAAGGTCGCCCAACTGCTTGGCGCGGGCCGGATCGGCGGTGTTCTGGGCATGACGCAGCCCGGCATAGGACATGATCCGCCCGCCAAGGTTGCTGATTTCCTCGTATCGCTGAATGCATTGCTGCATGGCTGCGGCATCCAGATCGGCCAGCTTGCCCTGATAATCGGCGGCAAACGCGGCGACCAGATCGTGCAGCCGGTCCAGATCGGCGGTCAGTTCGGGGGCGTCGGGTGCGGGGTAAAGATCGCTCAGATCCCAGACCGGCAGATCACCCAGCTGAGGGGCGGCGCCATTGTCATTCGCATCGAAAACCGGGGTCGGGTGCATGAAATCTCCTGTCAGTCGTTGCGGGGAATCTGGTGCGTCAGGGCGCTGTGTGCAAGCCTTGGTCGCGACCCGCCACGCAAAAGCCCCGCGCCGGGCAGGGCGCGGGGCTGGCGGATTGTCGGGGGCGGGATCAGGCGCGGTGGCCCGAACGTTCCCGCGCAGGCTTTTCGCCCGCATGTTCAAAGGCACCGGACGGATATTTGATCCGCGCCGTTTCAGCCATGTTCTTCATGCCCTTGTCGGCATCCGGGTCGCGGGGATGCAGGGGGCCGCCGTCCTCTTTCATGCTGTCGCGTTCCTCGGCTGCGGCCTTGAGGTCGGCCGCCTTGCGGGCCAGCGCGGCCTGATCCTTGCCCGAACCCGCGCCATCGCGGCGCTTTTTCTGTTCGGCACCGGCGCGGCGAAGGGCCGCCGACAGGTAATCATGCTTGGTCTTGGTGCCCGCATTGTCACGGGCCGGGCTGTCGCCACGCGGGTCTGCCTTGCCGCGCGCCTCGCGCCGCTGACGGCTGGCGATGTCGCGCGCACGGTCGCGGCGGTCACGCAGGCGGCGGATCAGGTCGGTCAGATCGCCATCACTCAGGCTGGCCAGATTGGGCTGACGCGCCGCCTGCGACAATTCCTGTTCGTCCTGGCTGAGGGCGCGTTTTTCTTCGGGCGTCATCTGAGTCATGGTTCCTCCTGATTGTTCGTGACCCAACGGTTTTGGCGGGGTTTTGTTCCGCCACCGGCCTGCCGCCGCGAAAACATCGCGCTTTTTCGGTGTGTTCGGGGCGTTAGAGTTGTGTTTTGGCGCAAGGGAGGCTATGCGCGGCTCATTCCGGCGGCCAGACAAGCCGCACCCCCCAAAATCCAGAAAAGCAATGACCGAAGCGAAAAATCACACCCCGATCCCGGAACTGTATGTGTCCGCAGAAGCCGCCGCCGCGCTGAAGGATGAAGCGGGCAACATGCCGTCGTGGGATCTGACCCCGCGCCAGATCTGCGATCTGGAACTGCTGATGAACGGTGGCTTTCAGCCGCTGACCGGCTTTCTGTCCGAGGCGGATTACAACGGCGTCGTCAATGACATGCGCCTGACCTCGGGCGCGCTGTGGCCGATGCCGATCACGCTGGATGTGTCGGAAAAATTCGCGGGCGAGGTTGAACCGGGCACCGACATCGCCCTGCGCGATCAGGAAGGCGTCATTCTGGCGATCC